>DASYXV010000077.1:0-3004 GCA_035934545.1 Candidatus Acidiferrales bacterium | reverse complement strand
GGCATCAGTCACAGCGATTGCGAAGCCGTCAGCGAGCAGCTAAACGTAATCCTCGATGTCGAGGATTTAGTGCCTGGGCCCGCCTACGTTTTGGAAGTGAGCTCGCCCGGTCTAGACCGGAAATTGCTCAAACCCTCAGATTACGAGAGGTTCGCTGGGCGCCTGGCAAAGGTTTGGCTGAACCAGCCAGTCGAGAACGCGAGGTTTCTCGAAGGCCGCTTGGCGGGATTTGCGGACGGGGTGATTCAAATATCGGTGCGGGACCGCATGATTTCCTTTCCGCTGGCGAATGTTCGCAAAGCGAATTTAGTCGTCGAATTCTAGGGAGATGTAGCGAATGTCGAGTTTGCTCTACCAGACGATCGAACAGATCAGCCGGGACAAGCATATCGAGCCGGAGATCATCGTCGCAGCCATTGAGGAAGCCATGGTTGTCGCGGCGCGTAAGTTTTATAAAACCGACGAGGATCTGCGCTCGAAATTCAACCCGGAAACAGGTCAGGTTGATCTGTTTGCCGTTCGCACGGTTGTAGAGGAAGTTGCCGATCCGCTCCGCGAAATCGCCCTTTCGGAAGCGCGCAAGCAGCAGCCTGCCATCGAAATCGGCGGCGAAATTCCACAAGCTCGTGCCACTGACGTTTTGGGCCGCATTCAGGCGCAGACTGCGAAACAGGTCATTCTGCAGAAGGTTCGCGAGGCCGAGCGCGACACAATCTATAACGAATTTCACACGCGCGTCGGCGAGCTTGTAAATTGCATCGTCAAGCGTCTCGACGGTCCGG
Organism: Candidatus Acidiferrales bacterium; assembly: GCA_035934545.1. Taxonomy (GTDB): domain Bacteria; phylum Acidobacteriota; class Terriglobia; order Acidiferrales; family UBA7541; genus DAHUXN01. The sequence continues at coordinate 2,222 of DASYXV010000077.1, read as the reverse complement.
ATGTGATTGTGGACCTGGGCCGTACCGAGGCGCGCTTGCCCAAGCGCGAACAGTCCCGTCTGGAAACGTATAATGTTGGGGATCGGCTTCGCGTTGCGATTCGTGCTGTCGAGCGCGCCGCTAAAGGGCCGCAGGTGGTGGTCTCGCGAGCGGATCCCGTGCTTGTCCAGCGATTGTTCGAAATGGAGGTTCCCGAAATTTATGACGGTACCGTGCAAATTCGCGCGGTTGCCCGCGAAGCTGGCGAGCGGACCAAGATCGCCGTCGAGAGCCGCGACAAAGACGTTGACCCGGTTGGCGCATGCGTGGGCATGAAGGGCATGCGTGTGCAATCCATCATCCGTGAATTGCGCGGAGAGAAAATCGATATCATCCCTTACAACGAAGATATCCTTCTGTTTGCGCAAAAAGCTCTGAGTCCCGCCAAGGTAACGCGTGTGCAAGCCGTGGACATGGAAGAGAAGCGCCTTGAAGTGATTGTCGAGGACACTCAGCTTTCTCTGGCCATCGGCAAGAAGGGCCAGAATGTCCGCCTTGCCAGCAAATTGATCGGCTGGAACATCGATATTAAGAGCGAGGAAGAGAAGCGCCGCGAAGTGGAAGCACAAATGTCAGAAATGACAGTCGCCTCCACATCGCTGAACGAGCTGCAGGGTGTTGGTCCTAAAACCATTGAAAAGCTTGAGGCCCACGGCGTCACGTCCATTGAGAAACTGGCCGACATGACTCCCGAGCAGTTGCTCGAAATTCCGGGTATCGGCGAAAAAATGGTCGAGAAGATTCGCGTTTCCGTCGAGCAGTATTTCCAGGCGCTCGAATTGCAACAGACTGCGGTGCCGGAAGAAACGGCTCCCGAAACTGTGGCAGCCGAAGAAGTTGCAACGCCAGTAGACGCAGTAGAAGGATCCGTCGTCGGCGCGACCGAAACGGAAACAGCCACTGAGACCGAAGCCTCTCCAGAAAGCACCGAAGGCGTTCCTGAAGAGGTTGAGAGCGCTCCAGAATCTGCGAAAACTGAATCAGCTGCTGCGGCCTCTACCGAACAAGAGGAGCAGCGGCCAACTGACGAGCACGACGGCAAGACTGATGCCGATTCGAAGTCCCTTAAGGCGGAGGACAACGATTAACTGATGCCAGAATCTGGGCAAATCCGCATCAACGAGCTCGCTCGGGAGCTGGAGATCAAGGCAAAGGTCTTGATCGAGTACCTGCCAGAGATCGGCATCGCCGAGAAGAAAACACACTCCAGCTCTCTTGAGCAGGAGCAAGCGGACCGCGTGCGGAAGCATTTCCGTGACCTCGCCGCCGCCGAAGCTGCGGCGGAATCTGAGAAGCTGGCCAAGTCGGCGGCCGCCAAGGCCAGGCCAGCCGTGCGACCTGCCGCTTCGGTCCCAACGATAGGCTCCCACGCGCCCGCGTCGGCCGCGCCTGTGACAGCGAAACCTGTCGTGGTTCTTCCAACGATTCCGGGTGTAAAGGCTCCGATTCGTCCTGCGGCAGCTTCGCCTGCCGGCCCGCGTACTGCCGGCGCTCCAACAATTGCCACACCAGCTGCCGGGCATCCTCCAGCGGCGGCCCCGCGGACCGCAGCGCCATCGTCTGGCACGCCCACATCTATTCCATCTCAAAGGCCCGGTGCTCCGTCATCGCAGCGCTCTCCTATCGTCACCAGACCCGCTGCCAGCAGCCCCGCAACGACCGGCTCTCGCCCCGGCTCGCCCGCACAAGGGCAGCAACGGCCATCCGGCGGCTACTCTAGACCGGGCGTCCCAGCACGTCCGGGCGGCACGGCGTCAGTGTATCGGCCCGCCGCTGGCGCACAAGGTGCCCCACGTCCAGGCGGCACGCCCACGCGGCCTGCACAGCGTCCCAGTGGTCGTCCCGGCCAACCAATGGGCAGGCCCACCGGCGCTGCCGGTCAGGCCCCGAAAGCGGAGCCGGGCAAGCCTCTTTACGTGCGCAAGCCGCCTGCTCGCGCTAAACCGACAATTGAGAAGCGTTTTGCCGAAGGTGAACGCAAACTGCATCCTGTCCGCGCGCGCGCCGGCGCTGCCGCAGGCCGTGGAATCGGCCATGCTGAGCCGGCCGCGCCTCCCGTTGTTCGCGAGCCTCGCCCCGTTACAATCACGGAAGGAATCACTGTGCGTGAACTCGCCGAGAAGCTCGACATTCGCGCGAAGGAGCTGCTGAAGAATCTCCTCGATCGCGGGGTTTTCGCCAGC
>DASYXV010000009.1:0-2688 GCA_035934545.1 Candidatus Acidiferrales bacterium | reverse complement strand
AATGTCTCGCGTGAGTGAAATCGACTGGCACTCAACATAGATTCCGCCGTCTTTCTGCAGAAATCGCCAATAGGTGTTCATGCGCCAGAGATAGCCATCGTCATGGCCGACAGGAAGGTCGTGCTCGCCGGGTTTGCCCCAGCCAGCTACTTCGCGGATCTCCGTGCTGCGCGAGCGGCTCCATGCGTGCGATGAATTGAGAACGACGTAGTGGACCTGGTGTTGGGTGTCGAGCACGCACGTGAGCACTTTCTTTTCGTACAGACGCAAGTACACGCGGTAGTCACTCCCATTATCCCAAAGAATTCTCGATGCGAGCACGCGCGGCCGATAATATTCAGACTGGTGATTGTAATCCTGGACGAGGGCGAGGGTTTGCGCCAACGTCGCGCCCGGAATGAACACGGTTCCGATCCAATAGTGAACCAAACCATTGGGGACGTAGATCGGCTTTCCGTTCTCGAGCGTTTGCATTCTTTCAATCACAACGTTGCCCGCGCGCAGGCGAGCTAAAACGGCGGCGCGCTGTTCCGGCGACAAGCGATCCACCCAGAGGAAGGATTGGGTATCATTCAGCGACGCGTTAATTGTTGCCTCGGAAAGTGCGGCATAGTGATCGAAGGCGGCGATTGTTTTCGGCTCTAGCTCCGCGGCAGCGGCAGAATTTGCGACCGCTAGCATGGCCGCAAGGGCCAATCCGAGATGAAGGATCGAGGATAAGCATGTTTTCGCTGTCACGTGTCGTCTCGGCATGGCAGCGGCTGCGAACCGTGCGGTTGCATGTTCTTTGTTCTTCGCGGACGCGATGACGAAGAGAGACACAGTCGAATTAACAGGCAAGAAGCGGGCCAAAAGAGTATCTGTTCGGAAGGAAAACTTGCCATCATAAAGCCTGCAATGGGGGAGTTGCTGAATAAATCCCGCTGCCGGCGGGGGTCAAGATGGGGAAACGCCGGCGAGCGGGCTTAGATCGGGTTGGAATCGGCCCCGGTTCCATTTGGAACCGTCGTCCCCGCAGCACGTCCCAACCCGCACGACTCATGCTACGAAGCTGTCTGGAACGGAACAATGACTCAGGAGGCCTAGATGCGTGGTACTTCGGCAGTAGTACCAGCATTGAAAAATAGGGCTTTATGGAGATTTCCTGCTATTCCCAATAGTACTTTACGTTCGAGACCTAATTTGAGTGTGCCGGAGCGGCTATTGGGACATGTTTTCTGCGCTCAAGTTGAAGATTCACTACAGCTTCTTTCCTTGAATGCACGATCAGGTTGTGCTTCCACACAGAGGCTGCGGTTGCGTCTGACGCTCGAATGTCGTAAAGACCTGGCGGGACGAATTTGAATAAGAAATGGCCGTGCGAATCAGTGCGCGTCGCAAGCGGGAGGGAACCGTCTGAGCGTTCGATCATCACTTGCACGTTGGCTGCTGGCTTCCCGTTAGGCGCGGAGATTGTGCCACCAATTTTGGTGGTATGGACGCGAGCGATGGCACAGGTAGCCAATAGCAGAGAAGTTGCACAAAGACATGCGATCTTGCGCATCATAGTCCTCAGACAGCCCATGCGACTATTTTACGAGTACGGGAGGACGGAGACCCGAGAGATCAGGGCAAAGGCGCGTGTGAGGCAACTGGCCGGATGGCCTGCCCGACCGCACTCTGACCTAGACGCGCTCTGAACGACAGACCAGCTCATCAGTACTTGTAGATTTTTCGGGCGCGAGCGTGCGGCGGCTGGTCGAGGCGTCCGTGATCGGGATTTGTGCCGCGCGCAAGAGCGAGAAAATACGTCAGTAGTTGCAGAGGTACAAGGAAGACGAAGGGAGAAAGCCATTCTTCCGCCGCGGGAATCGCAAACCACCCATTGGTTGATTCAAGGGCGGAATCGTCGGGTCGTGCCGCGGGAACATGAAACACGATGCCATGAGCTCCTGTTTCGCCTGCTGCGCGGATGATCATGCGCGTGCGTTCGTCGGCAGGACCGCCGGCGAGGAGCGCGATGAGCGTGACGCGTTCGTCGATTTCGGAGAACGGGCCGTGGCGGAGCTGTTCGGTTTGTTCTCCTTCGGCCGGCGCGAAGCTCGTCTCCTTGATTTTCAGTGCGATCTCGCGCGCCACCGGCCAATTCGGCCCCGTGCCGATCAGAACGGTCCGGCGGCGCTCAGCGATTTTTGGCGCCAGGTCTTTCATTCTTGCTTCAAGGGCGAGCGCCTGCTGCATCAGATCGGGAATGCCGTCGAGCGATTTTTTCGCGGTCCGATTTTTCTCGCCGCGGGTGTCAGCGAAGGCGATGGAAAAGAGCGCGAGGCGTGCGAGCGCGCAGGTGAGGCTCTTTGTATACGCGAAGGAAATCTCCTGCTCGCACGTGGGAATCAGAAAATTGGCGGAGCGCATGGCTTTGCCTTCGTTTTCGCCGGAAATGCCGATTGTGAGAGCGCCGGCGCGGCTGGCAAATTCCAGGGCATCGATGGTGCACTTCGTGATTCCTGTGTGCGAGAGGATGATGACCGCGTCACGCTCACTGAGCGCGGGCGGATAGAAGACAAATTCGAAGGATTGTCCCACGCGAATGTCGGCGCGACCGCCGGTGAGGTGACGAAAAAAGTGCTCGGCGATCTCAGCTGTATAGAGTGAGCTGCCGATGCCGACAATCCAGAGACGGTCTTTTTCCGCGGCAGCACGCGCGGC
>DASYXV010000073.1:0-105389 GCA_035934545.1 Candidatus Acidiferrales bacterium | reverse complement strand
CCTGGCCTTCAACTTGACCCGGTTGCACGGAATGCAGCAACGATAAGCAATAAAAATCGAGCAACGGAGCAGCGCTGAACGCTGGAGCGCACCGAAGGCCCCGATCAGCTCCCGCACCAGGTTAGTTGCGACACAGACTCTGAAGCCGTGCCCTGACGCAAAGCCCAAACCTACACGCACCGGCAAAGGGCCTGTGCCACGCTTACGCTTTGGCTCGGCCGGCGAGGGCGAGCCAGGCGACGAGCGTGGCGTTCTTTTCGTCGGAAGTCCAGGGCGGGCCGAGGGATTTGCCCATTTCGGTTACGCGGGATTTCAATTTCGCCCGTGAGAAATCCAGCACCTCGGCGGCGCGTTCGTAGAGCTCGCGTTCTTTCACGCCGCTGACGCGCAGGCCGCACTTTTCTCCCGCGTGCGCAATGGCTCCGCGGAACAGTTCGCCTTCGGCCGTATGCACCATGGCGTGAGAGCGCAGTGTCGCTTCGAGAGGCGGAAGCGGGCGGCCCGAGGCGAGAACGACGGCGCAAGCGACGGCTTTGCAATTTTTCGCCGCCAAATCCGCAATGATCGCGCGCATGGCTTCAAGCGCCATCTTGTTTGTCGCGTCGGCGGCGCGGCGAAGGAATTTGTCGGCGTCGGGCAGGCTCATTTGTCGCGCGAGATGATAGGGCTGGACGCTGCCTTTCACGCTGCGATCCACAAGTTCGATGCGACCGCGATGAAGGATTTGCGGCCGGTGATCGGCGAGCGCGACGGCGACGACGGCGGCCCATCCGGAATGAGCGCGAAAACCGAGTGCGACGCGAGTCATAGGCGCGATCTCTTTTTTTGTGCGCGGCGACGCTCGTGGGCCCAAGCAATGAAGCGATTCATGCGTTCGCGTTCGCGCCACATGAGGCGGAAGAATTTGGCGGCGTCGAGGGAGGCCGCTTCGGGACCGAAGAACGTCTCCATGCGCCATCGCAAATACGGGCTGCGCCACGGCCGAAGCCGGTAGCCTTTTGCAACCATCCAGTAATAACGCAGAGCGCGGAACATTCGGCTATTGAATACCGCACAAGACTATTATGGCCAACGGGGAATTGGCAACGATTCTAGAGGCTCGAAGCAAGGGGCCAGAATCTCGAGCACAGCAAGGGATGCGGGCAGAGCTGTCGGGGGCAAGCCCCAGACGCTCTAATCGCCCGCAAAAGGTTGAGGAGCGCGACGATTTTGTTATGTCGCGGCTGAAGCCGCGACCCACAAAGCAACTGCAGACGACGAAATTCGGCCGCTACGAGATTTGTCATCGAGTGCCGAATCTAGGAGACACGGAATAAAAGCCCCGACCAAGATCGCCGGGGCAAACTCCGCGGCGGGCTCCGTCCCGTGAAGCCATCCGGGACGCAATGGGCGCACCGCACTCCACAAAAAGAAGATGAGGGCCGATCCGTCCTTTGTCAGGCCAAACCATAGCCGGCCCGCACGCAAAGAATGGAACTTAGTTCGACGGCGGCTGAGCGGCGGCGATGGACGCAACTGTGATGATGTCGCCGCTGAGCGTGCCCGTCACTTCGACATCTTGGCCGGCAAAGGCCTTGGGCTTGTCCTGGTCGCTGAGCTGGTAGACTTTCTGGTTTTTCAAATCGGCGAGGACGTATTTGGAGCCGCCCTTCACGCAGGATTCGGTGCATTCGGCGTCCGAGCCGCCCATGGAGTGCTTCAAACCACACATGTCGTCGGAGATTTTTCCGTAGAACGCGCTGACGCTAGATTTCTTTTGCGCGGCGAGCGAAAAACTTCCCAGCATCAGCAAGCCGCAAAACAAGATTCCCAATCGCTTCATCCCTGCCTCCTCGAAAGAAATGTTCACGCACAGGCTCAGAGCCTGTGCCACGCTTCCGACACGGCCTCGCAGTCAGATGCGCAAAGTCGCGCACTCGGCACATCCATTCTATGTAACGCACCGAACTGCGCGATTCATCCAGGCCGATTGCAGTCACAAGGCAAATGCAGATCCCTGCCTGCGGCAGGCAGGCCTCACCCCGGTCGCCGCGGCGACCGGGGATTCGGGATGACAGCATAATACCAAGAGCGCCCGAAAAGAGGATGATAACAGAAGCGAATATGACTTAGCCCGCGGCCGAGTGCGAGCGCAGCTCTCGCGCGGCCGAGTCGAAGAATTGCGCGACGATTTTCTTTGCCGCGACTTCGATCATCCGCTGGCCGACGGAGGCGATGACGCCGCCGACGTGCGCTTCACCATCGTATTTCACTTCCGTTTCCGCACCCTTGTTGTGCAGCGAGATGGTTCCCTCCCCTTTCATGAAACCGGGAGCACCGCGGCCTTCGACGCGCATCTTCAGTGACTCGGGCGGATTTTTGTCCGCGAGCTCGACGCTGCCCTGAAACTTTCCGGAAAAAGCGGCGATGCCGAATTTCATCGTGACTTTATAGCGATCGGGGCCGTCGGGTTCGAGGCGCTCGGCGCCGGGAAGGCATTTCGCGAGGCGCGCGGGATCGTTCAAGAGATCCCAAACCTGGTCGCGCTTCGCCGGTAAAGCAGCCGTGCCGGACAATTTCACTTCCGCTTACCCTTTGTGGATGGGCCTGGCGCGGCGGAAGGCTTGCTGGCGGCGCGTTCGATGGCCGCTGCAATCGCGCGACGGGCGAATACGGCTGCCATTTCGCGGCGATAATCGGCGGAGGCGAAAATATCCGAAAGCGGATCGACGCCCTGCGCGGCTTTCGCGCATGATTCGGCAATCAGCTTATCGTTTGCGATTTTCCCGCGCAGAGCTTTTTCAACGGCGCTCGCGCGATAGGTTTTGGAGCCGACGCCGGTCATGCCAAGAGCGATTTCTTCGATTTTGCCGCCCTTGCCAAGCATTAGGCGCGCGGCGGCGCCGACAATTGCGAAACCAGACGCGGGCTGATGGAATTTCCGGTACGCGGAGCCTTCGCCTTCGCGGCGCACGGGGACGCGGATTTCGGTCAGGATTTCGCCCGGACGGATGCCCGTTGCGAGAAGGTCGACGAAAAACTTCTCGGCGGGAATCGTGCGTTTGCCGGAGCTTGATTGCACAATCATTTCGGCATCGAGCGCAAGAATCGCGGCAGGATAATCCGCCGCAGGATCGGCGTGGGCGAGGCTGCCGCCGATGGTGCCGCGATTGCGGACCTGCATGTCGCCAATCACGGTCGCGGTTTCGGGCAACAGTGGACACCTCTCGCGCAACAATTCTGATGCGGCGACTTGCGCATGCGTGACGAGCGCGCCAATCGCAATCTTATCTTTCTCTTCGCGGATGTAGTCCATTCCGCGCAAGCGGCCGATATCCACCACATAGCGCGGCGCGGCGAGGCGGAGCTTCATCATCGGAAGCAGGCTGTGGCCTCCCGCGAGGATTTTCGCTTCGTCGCCGTGGCGCCCGAGAAGGCGCAGGGCTTCATCGAGCGTCGAGGGAGATTCGTATTCGAATTCGGCGGGAATCATCGCGCCCTCCCGGACTTCGCTTTCGCTTTTGGTTGCGAGGCGCCCTTGTGCATGAGCGCCCAGATTTTTTCGCGCTTGATGGGCAAATCCACGTGCGTGATGCCGAGGGGCGCGAGCGCGTCCACAACGGCGTTGACGAGGGCAGGCGTCGCGCCAATCGTGCCGGCTTCGCCGACGCCCTTGACGCCCATCGGGTTCACGGGCGTGGGCGTGACCGTGTGCGAAGTTTCCACCCACGGAAGATCGGCGGCGCGAGGGATGGCATAGTCGGTCAGCTCGCCGGAGAGCAACTGGCCTTCGCTGTCGTATACCGCCTCCTCGAAGAGCACCTGGCCGACGGACTGGACGATGCCGCCCACGACCTGGCCTTCGACGAGAAGCGGATTGATGATGTTGCCGCAATCATCCACGGCGAGATATTTCGTGAGTTTGACTTCGCCGGTGTCGCGGTCTATTTCCACCACGCAAACGTGCGTGCCGAAGGGGAAAGTGAAATTCGACGGCTCGAAGAACGTGGTGGCTTCGAGGCCCGGCTCCATGCCCGCCGGCAGCGATTTGGCAACGTACGCGGCCGTGACCGCTTCGCCGAAAGAAACGAATTTCTTCGGGTCGGCCTTCACGAATATCTTGTGATCGGCAAATCCGAGCTTGGCCGGATCAATCTGCAAAATGTGGCCGGCGATTTTCCCGAGTTTGTCGCGGAGCTTTTCGAGAGACTTGTACATCGCCGTGCCGCCGACGGCGGTCGCGCGGCTGCCAAATGTGCCGATACCGTAGGGCACGGAGCTGGTGTCGCCGTGGACGACGAGAACATCGTCGGGCGTCACGCCAAGCATATCGGCGGCGATTTGCGCGAAGCTCGTTTCCTGTCCTTGTCCGTGGGGCGAAGAGCCGGTGAGCACCTTCACCTTGCCTGTAGGTTCAATGCGAACCGTGCCGCTCTCCCAGCCGCCCGCAGGCATGGCGCTCGAAGGGCCCATGGCGCAGATTTCGACGTAACTCGAAACGCCGATGCCGACGAGACGGCCTTTCTTACGCGCGGCTGTTTGCTCCTTGCGCAAGTTCGTGTATGCGGATTTTTTGGCCGCAGTGTCCATGCATTTTTCATAATTGGCGGTGTCATAGATCAGCCCAGTGGGGGTTGCGTAGGGAAAATCCTTCGGCTTAGGGAAATTCTTGCGACGGAGCTCAAGCGGATCTTTTTTCAGCTCCGCCGCGACGATGTCCATCATGCGCTCGATGAAATAGGTGGCCTCGGGGCGGCCAGCGCCGCGATAAGCGTCGGTGGCCATCTTGTTCGTCAACGCGCCGACGATTTCGATGCGCACGGCGGGGATTTTGTAGCTACCGCACAGCATGAGCGCGGTCAGAGTGGGAACCAGCGGAGTCAGCAACTGATAGTACGCGCCCAGGTCGGCGATGATGCGATAACGCCCGGCGAGAATCGTGCCGTCGCGCTTGACGGCGAGTTCAGCGTAGATGATGAAGTCGCGGCCGTGGATCGTGGCCTGGAAATTCTCGCGGCGCGATTCGATCCACTTGACCGGCTTGCCGGTTTTCATCGCCGCGTAGGCGCAGAGAGCCTCCTCGGCGTAGACATTGAGCTTGCTGCCGAAGCCGCCACCGACTTCAGGAGCAATGAGGTGCACGGACGTCTCAGGCACGCCGAGCATCGCACCGATTTGCGTGCGGGCGAGATGCGGAATCTGCGTGGAAGTCCAAATGTTCAGCCGCGGCTCGCCGGCGTCGTATTGCGCAAGAACGCCGCGCGGCTCCATGGCCATGGGGATGAGGCGCTGATTGACCATGCGCTGCTTGACGATTTTGTCGGCTTTCGCGAACGCGCCCTTTACGTCGCCGCCTTCAAGCTCCCAGCGATAGGAGACATTGTCAGCAAAATTGTCGTAGAGCTTCGGCGCGTCCTTGGCGATGGCTTTTTCGGGATCCACAACGACCGGAAGAGGCTCGTAGTCCACTTCAACGAGATCCACGGCGTCACGCGCAGCGTATCGATCGCTTGCGACGACGATGGCAACGGGTTCGCCGACAAAACGCACTTTGTCCGTAGCAAGAGGATAGCGAACGGCTGGTTTCATGTCCGGGATTTGCGCAGCGCAAGGGACAGGCCCAATCGCGCCGCGAATGTCTTCACCGGTGAAAACGGCGACGACAGCAGGAGCGGCCTTCGCTTTGGCTGTGTTTACGGAGCGGATTTTCGCGTGCGCATACGGACTGCGCACCACGGCCATGTAATGCATGCCGGCGAGTTGAATGTCGTCCACGTAATGCGCGAGACCCTGGATGAGGCGTGGGTCTTCCTTCCGCTTCATGGGCCTGCCAACGTACCCGCCTTCCGGACGGGCAGGTTTTGCCGTCATCGCCATGTTTGCCTCCGCGCTTTCCGCCAGTTCCCTTCTAGCGTTTCGCCGTCTTCATTTTCTTCGCCGCATAGTCGATTGCCGACACGATGTTCTGGTATCCGGTGCAGCGGCACAAATTTCCGGAAATCGCTTCGCGAATTTCCTTCTCGCTTGGGCTCGGATTTTCACGGAGAAGCGCCGCTGCGGTCATGATCATTCCCGGCGTGCAATAGCCGCACTGCAGGCCGTGTTTCTCCCAGAAGCCTTCCTGCACGGGATGCAGGCCGCCGTTGGCGCCATTCTGTTTGTAGCTGGCGGCGAGGCCCTCGATGGTAGTGAGCTCCGCGCCGCCGGCCTGGGCCGCGAGCATGGTGCAGGATTTCACTGCTTTGCCGTTGAGGAGAATCGTGCAAGCGCCGCAGAGACTCGTCTCGCAACCGATGTGCGTGCCCGTGAGACCGAGCGTGTCACGAAGATAATGAACCAGGAGCAGTCGCGGCTCGACTCTGTGCTCGTGTTCCTTGCCATTCACGCGGAGCCGAATCTCAACGGCCATAGCGCCTCCCAAAAACAGGTGTGGCTGGATGGGACAGCTGCAAAATGGAAACTGAACTTACTCCCGCTTGGTCAAAATTTCAAGGAAGAGATGCAGCAGAGGTCGATACTGAGGTCCAAGATCGCAGGCTTCTTATTGCGAATCATGTATCGTCTGGCGGAAGTAGCGCCGCAATAGAAGATAATCGGCTGGATCAAGAATCACCTCGAGTATCCGGGTCTTGTAAACCTTGGCCTTCTGCTTCTTCGTAACATAACGACTTTCGGCAGGAACGCTGAAATGAAGCTTCGCGTAGAGTTCGACATTGGTGTCGGCGACGAACTTGGCCGGATCCCCAGTACCCGAGATCAAGGTGCCTGAGGTTAGTTTATCGATATTTTTCCGCGGGGCCGCGAGAGTGGAATCAAGTGTCGTGTATTTGATGGAGTCTTCTTTCAAAAAGAGCGTTGAATAGAGTTGCGACGCCGCATGCGATATCGGGTTTACTGGCAGCGCTCGGGGAAGCTCAAGCGTGAAATTGCTGGGCTCATCCAGTAAATCGAGACGTTGATCAAGGTTGTTGTCGCCTATGATCGCCCAATCGCTGACGACGTCATTCGAGTCAAACTGAATGAGAATGTTATGTACTTTCCATACCCTGTCGCCCCCGCCGGCACCTATCGTTCCCGCGACAACGAACCACTTGGAGGATTGCCATCTTCCCCAGAAGAAGCGCTCGTTGACGCCGGTGTCAATTGCGCCCAAGTTTTTGGCCACGTCACTGCGCGTCGTTGTCCCCGCTTTTAGAAAACTGAAGTCGAGTTGTACCTTGGTGCCCAGGGTATTTTTCGTTGACTCCGGGGCGCGTACCGGAATGACCACGCATGCGGTCAACGGCCATAAGGCAATCGAAACCAGCAATAAGGCGATTGATTTGAGTGTTGCGCCCAAAAATCAAAACCCCCTAGTAAATCTCGTTCCTGTCTGACAGGCACAATGGCACGACGATCGCTCGTGCGCTGGATGAGCCACTTGTCAAATGGGACTTGGAAGTTACTCCCGCAAGCGGAAAATATCAAGAACTGGCGGTTTCCGGTGATGGGTCAGCTTGAGTTTTGCGGCTCTTGCCTTCAGTTCGCGCTGCATCCGAGTGGCTTGAGTGCGCAGAGCTCAGCGGGCGGGGCGAACCCAAATCTTCGCTGTAGCGGGCTTGCCGAGATAAATCTTGTGCAAGGAGCCAGCCACGAGCACGGTCATCGTCTCATCGTATTCGCGCTTGAGGACGCGCACGCGCGCGCCGGGAAGCAGTTTGAGGCCGGCGACAAAATTCAGGAAATCAGGCTCCCTCTCATACACGCGCAGAATTTCATAGCGCTGCCCGGCCGGGGCTTCCGACAGCGGCACCGCACCGTAGCGCCGCCGCAGCTCGGACATGCCGCCGACGAGGGGCACACCATGAGGGCAGCGCGCTTCGCGTCCGAACCGTTTTAAGAGAAGGCGCACGGCTTCCAGAGAAACGCCGTGCTCGAGCCGCTCGGCTTCTTCGTGCGCGCGCGACCACTCGATACCGATTACGTCCGTGAGCAGCTTTTCTGCCAGGCGGTGGCGCACGACGAGATGCTGCGCGATCTTGCGGCCCTTCGGCGTCAGTTCGATCCTTCCGCTGCGCTCGACACGGAGGAATCCTCCACGCGTCATTCTTTTGAGCGCCGCAGTCACCGCAGGAGGCGTTACAGCGAGGTCTTCGGCGAGACGGGCGCTGATGGGGATTTGCTCCTCCTGAACAATTTCCCAGATTTGCTTGAGGTAGTCTTCCTGGGAGACGCTCGTCTTTTCGCGCTTCACTGCTTTTGGCCTCGTTGCAATACTTCCGCCAAGCCATTCAAGAGCTGTTCAATCTGCCCGGCGATCTCGCGATAGAGCTTCGGATCGCTGCCAAACGGATCGCGAATCTCCCACTCCAGAGTCTTCGTCTGAGGAAAATACCCATTGACGCGATGCCCGGAGATGTTGACGACAATTTCCGGATCGAAGAATTCGGCGACATCGGCGATGCCCTTGGAATACAAACCCTCGGCGCGAATCCCCTTCTCTTGCAGCACGGCCAGCGTTTCCCGCGCCACGGTTCCCAGAGGAGATGTTCCGGCGCTCTCGGCGTCGATCAAATCGGGGTACAAATGACGCGCCATCGCCTCCGCAATCTGACTGCGGCAGGAATTGCCGATGCAGACGAAGAGGACTTTGAATTTTCGCGGCTTGTCGCCCGGGGAATTCATTTCAGTTGCGACTCTGAATAAGCTTGAGGAACCGTTCGTGAATGGTCGTGTCGAGCGTCAGTTCGGGATGGAATGTCGCCGCCATCGCCCGCCCCTGCTCGACGAGCACCGGTTTGCCGTCGCGTTCCGCCAAAACGGCAACATCCTTGCCAACCGACTCGATGATTGGGGCGCGGATGAAGACCATCTCGAGCGGTTCCGCGCGAAGCTTCGTGGGAAGCAGAAATACATCGCTCGCCAATTGCCTGCCGTAGGCGTTCCGCACGACCGTGATGTCCATCAATCCCAGAGATGCCATTTCGGGGCGCTTCACATGCCGCGCGAGAAGAATCGCCCCCGCGCAGGTTCCGAAAAACGCGCCGCCTTCGGCCGCCATCTTGCGTATCGCGGCGTCGAGGCCAGTTTCGGCGAGAAGTTTCATGTGCGTGGTGCTTTCGCCGCCCGGCAAAATCAGGCCCCGGCATTCGGCGAGATCGTCGGGCGTGCGCACCAGGGCGTGCTCGACGCCGAGGCGCTCGAGCACTTTCCCATGCGCCTCAAAATCTCCCTGCACCGCGAGTATGCCGATTTTCATTCCTTCAGCCGATGGTCAGCCCTGAACGTTGATTGCCGCCGAACGCGTCCAGATGGGCCCGCGCCTCTCGTGCTCAAGCAGCCGCGCAATTTTGGACGCAGCTTCTTCCCCAGCGAAACGCTCCGCCAGCCACAACGCCATGTCAATTCCCGAAGTTACGCCACCGCAGGTAACGATGTCTCCGTCATCAACGACGCGCGCATCCATCACGCGCGCGCCGGTGCGCCGGAGTTCTTCTATTGCAACATGGTGCGTCACCGCCGCGCGGTCCTTCAACATTCCAGCGGCCGCGAGCAACATGGCGCCAGTGCAAACCGACGCCATTGCCGCTCCCCTTTCGTGCGATTCACGAAGCGCTTTTGGAATTATGCCGCGCTGAACTTCCGCCCAAGCCCCTTCCCGCGCGCGGTCTCCCCATCCGCCTCCCGGCACAATCAGCCAATCCGCCGCCGGCCCCTCCCCAAACCTCTTGTCCACGAGAATACGCGTGCCGTGGCTAGCCTGCACTTCGTTGCCGGCGTAGAATCCGGCGAGTTTGACTTCAAACGCCGGAACATCCTTTCCGAGATTCCGCAAGACTTCCAGGGGGCCAAATACGTCCAATTCATCGAACCCCGGGTAAACCAGAATATCGATTTGCACGTTTCTCCTCGAACCCTAATTGCTTGAACGCCTATGTCTCACAGGATTATGAGTTCTGCTTTTCATTTTTTCGCCAGATAGACTCGCGCATCTCCGAGTTCGGGCCTATCCGCACCCGGGCCGCAAGCCGCCACGAGCTGCGCGTAGAATTGCCTGGCTTCCGCAGGCTTGCCCGCTGCTTCCGCGGCGCGCGCGGCGCCGTCGAGAGAATCGAATCGCTTCGGGGATTCTTTGAGCGCAGTTTTGTAGGCGTCGAGCGCATCGGCCGGGCGATGGAGTTCCGTCAGCAGATCGCCGAGCATTTCGCGCGCCGGCATCGTCAGTGAATCCACGCCCGCGGCATCTTCGCGGTCGGCGGCGGCTCTCATGTGCTGGATTGCACCATCGGTTTTCCCGGTCGCGAAGTCGATCCAGGCAACGAGTTCCTCTTCGCTGATGCTTTCGCCATCGCCCATGTGCATGGTGTAACCGTGCTGCTTCATATCCGCCTGCTGCGCCGCGTGAATCTCTCGCAGCTTGTTCAAGTCAGCCGACGCCCCGGACACATCTCCGCTGCGCGCGGCGCCGATTCCTCGCACGTGGTACGTCGCGTCTTGGTCCGTGAGCGGCACATCAGGAATTGCCAGGCCCGCTGCTTCTTTCCACTGGTGCAATTCGAGAGAGTTGCGAGCCGCGAACTGCGCCTGGTTGGTGGCGATGTTCTGCGCCGAGGCTCCCACGACATTTTTCAGCTCATCCACGAGAGCGCGGGCCTTCGCCGCCTGGCCGCTCTGCAAATAGGCGTAATCAAGAAAATCCATGGCGTGGAATTGATACTCCGCGTCGGCTAAATGAGCGGCTGTCGCTCTCGCCGCGGAATCCGCAGCCGCGAGATTGGACGCGATCGTGTCCTGCCACATCCCCAGGCGCACAAAAATGTGCGAGGGCATGTGCAGCGCATGGGAAGAGTCGGGAGCAATCTTGGCGTAACGCCGCGCGGCGGCAAGGCCCTGCGGCGCGAGATCGGGAGTATCGGCGGCGTGGATCAAATAATGCGCGACGCCCGGATTACGCGGGGCGGCGACGAAGAGCTTGTTGAGAATGTCGATCGCGGCTTTCCGGTTCGCCATCTCGTCATCTTTGCTGTTTGTGGGCATGGCGACGAGAGACAGGGCATAAAACGCGCCGGCGTTTACGTCGTCATCATATTTTTTGAACAGCTTGCCCATCACTTCGGAATACGCGCCGAGGCGCTGGGCGTGGCTGAGCTTCGGATTGTCCTGGAAAAATATCGCGGCGGCGCGGACGTATTCGCGCTCGCGTTCCGTCTTCGCGGCGGGACGAAATGCTTTCAGCATGTCCGCGCGACCCTCGGCCAGAGTTTCGGCGGAAGGCCAGTCCCAGAGCTGGTGATAGAGCGACATCGCTTCGCCCCAGTGGGCGATCGCGCAAGTCGGGTCGTCTTTCGCGATTTCCTGAAACGCCTGTTCGGCCTGCTGATATTGAAACGAGTGGAGAAGCGCGACGGCGGTGTCAAATTTCGACTGCACATCCGGAGAGCAAGAGATTGGGAAGCTCACGGCACCGAGATTCCCGCCAGCAGAAGATTGATTCGAGTTCTGAGCGCCCGCGGCTGAGCACATCGCAAATGCCGTAACTGCCGCAATGAGCCAGCGATACTCAGTTCGCTTCATTTGGGCTCCCTAAGACTGACAAATGCAGATTCCTCGTCGGACGCTCACCGCGTCCTCCTCGGAATGACGATGTTCGCAAGCGCCCCTGCATAGGAACGCGATCCTTCGACTCGCGCCGCTCGCTCCCTTCGACTTCGCACAGGACAAGCAGGATGACGATCCTGATCCGGCCACTTGGTGACCCTTCGACTCGCTTCGCTCGCTCAGGGTAACGACCCTGGCCGGGTCGTTACCAGCCGCGGGTCTGGAGCAGATCCTTTTCTTCCATCTGGCGGACGTCGAGGCCCTTCATGGCCTCGCCGAGTTCGTCGGAAGCCTCGAGGACTTTCCTCGCGTCCTGGTAATTCGTAGTCGCGTAAACGATTGCCTTGGCGCGCTTCGCCGGATCGCTCGATTTGAAAATGCCGGAGCCGACAAAGACGGCTTCGGCGCCCAGCTGCAATACGAGCGCGGCGTCCGCGGGAGTCGCGATGCCGCCAGCGGAGAAATTCGGCACGGGCAGTTTGCCGTGCGCGGCGACGTATTGCACGAGATCGAGAGGCGCGCCGAGTTCCTTCGCCTCATGCACCAGCTCTTCTCTGCCGAGCGTTGTCAGCTTCTTCATGGTTCCGACGATGGCGCGCATGTGGCGCACGGCTTCGACGATATTGCCCGAACCGGCTTCACCCTTCGTGCGAATCATTGCCGCGCCCTCAGCGATACGGCGGAGGGCTTCCCCGAGATTACGCGCGCCGCAGACGAAGGGGACTTTGAAGTCGTGCTTCCAGACGTGATGCTCTTCGTCGGCGGGGGTGAGGACTTCGCTCTCGTCAATGTAGTCCACTTCGAGCGCTTCGAGCACCTGGGCCTCGGCAAAATGGCCGATGCGGACTTTGGCCATCACGGGGATCGTCACGGTGTCCATGATCTCGCGGATGATCCGCGGGGCGGCCATGCGCGCGACGCCGCCTTCCTTGCGAATATCGGCCGGGACGCGCTCAAGCGCCATGACGGCGCAGGCACCAGCGTCCTCGGCGATCTTCGCCTGTTCGGCGGTGGTGACGTCCATAATCACGCCGCCCTTCAGCATTTCCGCCAGGCCGACTTTCACTCTCCAGAGCTTGTCATTCAATATATCGGTTGCCATTGCGTTTTCCTTCCTTTCGAATCCATCGTGAATTGCCGCCAAATCTTGCCTGCTGCTCAGTCAGCGTTTGCCGTCCGCGAACAGCCGCGCTATCTTCTCCGCGCATTTCTCGAGAAAGCGCACGTCCGCTTCGCTGAACGCATTTTCGCGGTCGCTGTCCACCTCGATCGTTCCCACCACAGCGCCCCCCGCACCCAGGATCGGCACAATCGCCTCGGACCGCGTGGACGAATACGCCACAAGGTAGCGAGGATCTTTTCGCACGTCGCTGAGCACGACCGGGGCGCGATTCTTGATTACGTCGCGCGTTACGCCTTTCGTCACGGGAAACGTGACGAAGGCGGGCGTCTCGGAACCAGTCCACCCGATCGCATGCACTTCCGCTTCCGTCACCTGGTAAATGCCCACCCAACGGTATCCGCCTTCGGTGCGAATCTCTTCCGCAATGCGTTTCGCCGCCGCTGCTTTTCCCGCCGCGACACCAGAAGCTGGCATGGCAGCAATGGCTCGCGCAATCTCATCCAGCGCCTTTTGTTCGTCTCTCATGCGTCCCTTTCCACGCTATGCCTCGATGGACTATTTTCTCACTTTGCGCCGGATTTTGCGCAGCCTACAGAATCGCTCCGCCCTACGGCTTCCTCTCGCCTATCACAACAAATCTTCCCTTGCCTCGCGCGAGCACCATTCCTGCTGCGTTGCGAATTTCGGCGCGATGCGTCAGGTTCCTCCCGTCGCGTGAGACTTCTTCCGCTTCCACAGTGATCTCTTCCTCCGCCGGCACCGGCCGCAAGTATTCCACTGTAAGCTCAGCCGTCACCGCCTTGACATCATGGAAGCGATTCATCTTGCCCATCGCTTCATCGAGGAGCAGGGCGATGATCCCGCCATGCAAGAATCCCCCGCCGCCTTGATATTCCGGGCCGAGGCGGAAATGACCGGTGATGCGCCGGCGCTCGTCGTCTTTCTCGAAGACGAGCCGCATCCCGCGGGCGTTTGCTCCGCCGCATCCGAAGCACGGATTTTCCGACTTCGGCTCCATCCTCTCGATTGCCATCCAGCTGCCTCTCTCATTCGTTTCGCAACACGTGCATGATGTCCCGCCACATTGACGTCACCTAAGTGCGAAAATCAGACCAGAGCAACGCGCGAGGCCTCTTCTCCTCGGATGCGAACTTCCGGCTTTGCGCCTCTCTCCCGCTTCTTCATTTCCTCGACAAGCATGTGCCCCAGCGTCGCGATCCCCCGCGAAATTTCTTTCTCATTAAGTCCCGCGAACCCCAGACGCAACGTATTGGGCTGCGGATTCTGAAAATAAAAATACCTGCCAGGAACGAACACCACGCCGCGCTCCCGCGCGTGAATCAGCATTTCGCCGGCATCGAGTCCCGCCGGCAGCGTCACCCACACCGACAGCCCTCCTTCCGGCTGCGTCCAATCCGTGCCGCCCGGGAAATGCCGCTCGAGCGACTTTTCGACCACTGCGAGACGTTTCGCGTACACTTTTACCATTTGCTTCAAGTGGACGTCGAACGAACGGCGTTTCATGAACTCCGCCAGAGTCGCCTGTGCGAGCTGATCCGTATGCAGGTCGCTCGATTGCTTCAAAATGCGAAGGCGCTCAATCACGGCTTCCGGCCCAATGCACCAGCCCACGCGCAATCCCGGAAACGCGATTTTCGAAAAACTATCAATCTGAATCACGATTCCCTCGCGATCGAGAGCCTTGAGCGATGGCAAGGATTTGCCGCGCAAACGCAACCGGGCGTAGATGTGGTCCTCGACGATCGGCACTTGATGCTGCGCGGCAAGCGTCAAGAGTCTTTGCCGCTGCTCGAGGGACATGGTCGTCCCGGTCGGATTCTGAAAATCCGGCGTGACGAGAATGAGCTTCACGCGATTTTGGTGCAGCACTGCTTCCGCCGCTTTCAAGTCCAGCCCCTGCCTTGCGACCGGCCCTCCATGCGTTTCCACGGCAGCCGGCAGACATCGCACGCGCGACGCGGACAAAATAGATAGCACGCCCGGATACGCGGGATTTTCGACCAGCACGGCGTCACCGGGACGCAGAAACGCTTTTGCGAGAAGATCCAGCGACTGCTGGCAGCCGTCCGTAATGAGGAGCTGATGCTCCTTCACGGCGATTCCCTCGCTGCGCAGCCGTTCGAAAAGCACATGCCTCAGGGGCGAGTAGCCGTCGGATGCTCCGAGCTGCAAAATCTCCCGCCCTTCACGCTTGAGCACCGCGCTGGCGCAACTGCGCACTTCCTCGACGGGGAAAAATTCCACGGACGCCTGCGCATTCACAAACGCGATCGCGCCATCGGGAATTTTAGGCATCAACCGGCTGAGCCCGTCCCAATTCGTTCGCTCGTCGGCGAACAGCGCGTCCCAGCGCACCGGGCCGCCCACGGGGCGCGGCGGCGGAGTGAATTCCCGTTCGTGTCCGGCCTTGATGTACGTCCCACGACCCACGTAGCCTTGAATGATTCCCTCGGCTTCCAGGTCGGCGTACGCGTTCATCACCGTCGTCTTATGAACGCGAAGCTGTTGCGCGAGTTCGCGGCTCGCCGGGATGCGATCGCCCGGACGCAGTTCGCCTGAGTGCACGAGCGCGCGCAATTGATCCTGCAACTGTCTGTAGAGGGGAATGGCGCTTCTCGGCTGCAAATGAATGGGAATTCCGGTTCTCATGGCGGTTACCAATTTAACACTGAAAACAGGCGTGAAAAGAGCCAAATTGGCTCTTTTGCGGATTTGTCCGTATTTCTGTAACTGCTTATAGGTCAGCGTATTGCGGTTCTAAGGCGAAATCGCTGAATTTTACCAGTTGCCGTTTTTGGCAGATTTTCGACGAAATGGACCTCACTTGGACATTTGAAGTTCGACAGCTTTTTCTTCAGCCAGTCGCGAATTTCCTTGCCTAGTTCTCCACGAATCTCTGTTCCATTTTTCAAAACGACGTATGCGGCCGGGCGGACCAGCCCCAAATCATTTTCACATGCAACCACCGCCGCTTCCGCGATCAGCGGATGCGCGAGCAGCGCGTTCTCCACTTCGCCGGGCGAGACCCACATGCCCGCGACCTTCATCATATCGTCTGCGCGCCCGCAATAATGGTAAAAGCCGTCCGCGTCGCGCGTGAATTTGTCTCCCGTGACGACCCAGCCGCAGCGCTTTGTACACGATGTCAACTCTGGCTTGTTCCAATAGCCGGAAAACGCGCCGCCTCCGCGCACCCATAAATTGCCAATTTCATTTTCGCCGGCTTCCCTGCCCTCATCGTCCACGATTTTGGCTTCACAGCCCGGAACTTCAGTTCCACAGCTAGACGCACGCGCCTTCCCAGGCCGGCACGACAGGAACATATGCAGCATCTCCGTCGAACCGATGCCATCAATGATTTCGACACCGAATTTCTGCTTGAAACGCTCGAAAATCTCGGCCGGCAGCGTTTCGCCTGCTGACACAGCGACGCGCAGCGACGAGCAATCTACCGTAAGGCCGCGCTCCGCTTCGCGTAGAAGCGCAGCGAAAAAGGTAGGCACGGAGAATAAAACTGTTGGGCGGTGCGTCGCGAGAATTTCCGCCGTGCGTTCCGGCTTCGGCTTTCCGGGATCGAGAATCGTGCTCGCGCCAACCGAGAAAGGAAAATACATTCCGTTGCCGAGGCCATAGGCGAAAAATAATTTCGAGACGGAATACGTGATGTCGTCAGAGCGCAGCCCGAGAACTTCGTGCGCGAAGCCGCGGCTCGTGTGCAACATATCCTCATGGCGATGAATCGCCGCCTTGGGCGTGCCGCCGCTTCCCGATGTGTAAAGGAAAAACGCAGAATCCGTCGGGCGTGTCGGATGTGATTCACATTTGTCGGAAGCCGCGCGGCAAGTCTCTTCCCATGACACGACCTTCACGCCGCGCATCTCCTTTGCTTCGCCACCCGTAATCGCCACAACATCCAGGCTTGGCGGAAAATTCTCGAGAACGGATTCTGCTACGACGGAATGGTGAACGACCGCGAATTTCGCGCCAGAGTTGGCCAGGTAGTAGGCGTAGTCCTCGGCGCGGGCCATGGAATTCACAGGCACGGCAATCGCGCCGATTTGTGCAGCGCCGAAAAACGCCGCGATGAATTCGATCGAGTCGGGAAGCACGATCAAAACGCGGTCGCCCGGCCGGCATTCCCAGGCGCGAAGCGAATTCGCCCCGCGATTCACGGCCGCGGCCACCTCGCCGTACGTAAATCGTGACGGTTCACCGAGAATCGCGATGCGATCCGGGTGCTCGCGCGCGGGACGCGAGACAAACTCCTCCGCGATGTTCACGAACTCCGGAATCTCGATCGGCATGGCCGGATTCTACTCCGCGGCAGCCTGTTCTCCCAAACGGACGGGGCGGAGCGCAAGGCGCTTTCTATGGCCGTAGTGCAGCCGCCACGAAGCGGCGAGGACGACAATCGCGAGGCAGATTTCGACGAACACTTTCTCCGCGTCGAGCAAATCAATTCTCGAATGGTTCAGATTGGGGTCCGTCAGGATGCCGTGGACGAAGAGGCACCCCGCAGCCACGTACGTCAAGTAATGGAAACGCTTCCAAATATGGCGGCCGATTTCGATGCGATAAATGGATGTCGCGACCACGATGATGAAAAGATAGAGCGCTCCGGCGCCGATCGTATTTTCCAGCGGCTGCTGCGGAGACCAAACAGGAAACGCGATGTCCAACATGCGAAATGGCGGCCGCACTGAAAGCAGCAGCGGCAACGGATGGAGCAGCGTGAAGCCGAGCGTCGCGTAGCCGGTCCAGCGATGAATGCGAAAGACATCGAAGCGCCGGTGCGGCCAGTTTCGCACGGGGCTGTAGCGCCCCCAGATCATCAAGCCAATGCAAATGTTCGCGGTGGCGAATCCGACGGCGACGAGGCCGATGTCCGCTGCCAGGTCCAGAACAGTCACGCGAAGAGTCGCTCCAATTCGATAGTTCCCCGCGGCTGCGCCGGAGACATGTCATATTTGAAACGTGTTTCCAGTTCGAATGGTTTCAATGGCCTCTCGCCTTTACGAATTGCGAATGCTCGGAAATGCCGCCTGACGGCACTTGGTTCGACCGTAGTTACGCGCAAGTCACAGAACAAATCAGCGCACTCTTCGCGACCGGAAACCGTTCTAATATATGTGTGAAGGGATATGGGAATGCTGCCTAGCCAGTGCCTTCAAATAACTCTTCGATTCTTGCGTTGAAAGCGGAGCTGCATAGATGCCCGGCCTCAACCTCGCCGACCTGGACAATCTGGAAAAGCGCGAGCTGCAATTGTCGATTCTGGCGGCGATCATCGTTCTGGTGATGGCCGGAGGCGTGGCCCTGCTGATGTATCCGCTGGTCTTCGTCCATCCCGAGGGGAACAAATGGACGATGCGCTTCGCATTCGTGGGCTTCTGCGTGCTGTCCGTGCTGTTCGTGGTCTACCTGCTCGACCGGCAGAAGACCGTGCGAAATTTGAAGCAACAGCTCGTGTCAGAGCTCAAGCACAACGTAGAGCTGCGGCATCAGGCCAACGTGGACCTGCTCGAGTCCATGCCGGACATCAATCATTTTCAGGACCGGCTGATGATGGAGTTCAGGCGCGCATCCACGATGCTGAAGCCCTTGTCGCTCCTCGTGGTGAAATTGAAGTTCCTGCCAAATGCATCGGAGAAGGACAGAGATACGGCGTTGCTGGGCGAGGCGGCCAGAGCAATCTCGCACCTGCTGCGAGCGACCGATTCGATGTACGTATTCGGACCGGGGCTTTTCGGCTTAGTCTTGGCCGAGACCGACACCGCGACGGCGAAAAGCATCAAGGCGCGCATCGGGGAAGCCCTGCGGCCCATTGGAATGGAAAACAAATTCTCTTCTGAGACGCAATTATGGAATTATCCGGATCACGTGAAAAGCGCGCACGAACTGGAAGAACACGTCGCGGCGCTGCTGCCGGAATCGGCCATGGTTGGAAAGCTGTAGTTCGCCCTGGAGTTCCCTTACGTCAAAACTTGCGCGCGCCGTTTTCCTGACAAGCGCGGACTATTGAGTTGCCGTCTTTTCCCCTAGCTTGCGCATCCGCTCGCGCAATTTCTGGCGCAGGCCCGCGGGGGCGTTCGGATTAAAGGCAACCAGATACCACAAAGGTTGTGTGCGGTCCTTGCTCAGCATCGTGAGCGTTGACGAATCGGCGTTCGGGTGGCGCGCGATATTTTCGCGGATCGCGGAATAGGGATGGCGCGCGAGACGCCCCAGCGTTTTCGATGACACCTTGGGGTGCTCGCTGATCAGGCGCAGCAAGTAATAATCCTCGCGCGGCGCTTCTCTATAGAGCTTGTCGAGCGCATCCGGCTTCACCTCCGCGCTAAGCACCATACCGACTTTTTCATCCCAGGAAGAATTGATGCGGTTGAGTTCCTGCGTCCGCGCATGAATGAGCTGTTCGACGACGCGCCGCTCCTGCTCCAGGCGGCCGTGCGGCAGCGCGCTGTGCTCCAGAGAATCGAGCACGCGCAACAGATGCTGCCGTTCGCCGAATACGACTTGAGAGGTTCGCGGCGCCTTGCCCTTGGCCGCGTTACGCACCAGATCCGAGCGTCTCATAATGCCCTCACGATTTTCCGCGCGCGTTGCGATGGCCGCATAGCCGATGCGAAGGACCCGGTTGCGTCGCCGCTGCGCATTGCGATAGCTCGCCGAAGAGAATACTCCCGGGGCCGGGCCCCGCGATGAAATAATCCCCAAGACTTATGTCCCCCGATACATCCCTGCGGTACTTGCTTCGCGACAGAATTATCTTGCGGCGAGGCTCGCAAAGTAAAGCGCACGGCCCTCGGATGTTCCTCGTTTGCAACACGATTTGGCACTACAACGGATCTGCGGCAATGTATGCGTGCACTACGCGGAATGTTGCCCATTCTCTGCGGTTCAAGTAGCGTGTACTTGCAGCGGACTAATCGGGAGCCGACGAAAATGACCGTGTTCGACGAGCATCGCGAGGAACTCGAGCACTACGAAACCATGATGGGGCCGCATCGCGGCAAGCTGGCCGTGTCGCTCGATCTTGTGACCAACGCGATGGTGCTCGTCGGGCAGCACGGCGTCTATTGCCACGCCGCCGGGCAGCCCGGGCGGCCAATGACGGATATCCGCATCGTCAACGAAGAATTGCAGAAGGCCAAGCAGCTCATCCAGAGCGTCATGGAATCTCTCCGCGCCGAACGCGACGCAAGGTAAATCTCAATCACCGCGATTGGAGAAATGGATTCGAGGCGCGCTCGGCGGCGAGAGTCGTCGTCGGGCCGTGGCCGGGAAACACGATCGTGCTCTCGGGCAACGCGAGGAGCTTCGTGTGAATTGAGCGGATGATGTCGGGATACGAGCCGCCCCAAAGATCCGTGCGGCCAATGGAGCCGGCGAAGAGCGTGTCGCCCGCAAACAGCCACGGCGCTGATTCCGGCGCTTGCTTTTCTTGCGTCAATTTTCCAGAGCCGCCGTCGCTTTTTGCGCGTTCGACAATCGCCTCCGGCAAATAGAGACTGATGCTGCCAGGCGTGTGTCCCGGCGTGTGCAGGACGCGCGCTCCGTGCCCGCCCCAGCGCACCACGTCGCCTTCTTTGAGCAGGTCATCCACATTCGCGATTTGCGGCGGGCGGACGCCGAGGAATTGCGCTTGCATTTCCATGGCCTGATACAGCGCGAGGTCGGCTTCGTTCATGAACACGGGCGCATGAGTCGCGTCGTGCAATTTCTTCAGCCCACCGACGTGGTCAATGTGCGCGTGGGTGCTGACAATCGCCATGACTTTCAAGTGATGCTTCGCAATCACCGCGAGGATTTTCTCGACCTCGTCTCCCGGATCGAGCACGATCGCTTCGCGTGTCTCAGGGTCGCCTATAATCGAGCAATTGCACTGCAGCATCCCTACGGGCAGAATTTCGTGAATCAGCTCTTGCGCCATTCTTCCCGAGTATAGCAACAATTCCCTTCCCGCCTGCGACGCCACGCCACCGCCTCCATCTGATAAGATGAATTGAATGGCGCAAGGCTGGCCTTGTGACTATGGCGATTGAAACACCACTGCGGACGGAACACGAAAAGCTGGGCGCGACGATGGCCGAGTTCTTCGGCTGCAATCTGCCTGCGCATTATGGCGATCCGGGGCGCGAATACAAATTCGCGCGCGAAACCGCCGGCCTGGTTGACAAGAATTACCGCTCGCTGCTCTCGCTGACAGGCGCCGATCGGGTCCGCTACTTGAACGCGATGCTGACGAACGACATTCGCGGTCTCGCCCCCGGCCAAGGAACAATCTCGCTGCTTCTGAATCCGCAGGGCCGCATCCTTGCCGAAGTGGAAACGCTGGCGCTGCCGGATCGCCTTCTGTGCGTTTCCCACGCGATGATTCGCGAGCGCCTTGTCTCGACGCTCGAAAAGTTCATCATTATGGACGACGTCACGCTCGACGACATCACCGACCGCATGGGCACTCTCGCTCTCGAAGGTGCCGCTACTCCCGCGCTCGTCCGAGAGCTTTGCGGACTCGATTTGGATTCGCTGCCGGAACTCGGCCACGCAGAGGCGAAAGTCTCGGAAATCGCTTGCCGCATCGTGCACCGGACTCCGGGCGGCGTCCCTGCGGCAGAATTCATCGTCGAGCGCCAACACTTGCTCGCGCTCTGGAATCTGCTGCTCGAGAAGACACGTCAGCACGGCGGCGGGCCAGTCGGATACGATGCGCTGAACATCTTGCGACTAGAAGCGGGCATTCCGTGGTACAGCTACGATTTCGACGAGAACCAAATCCCGCATCAGGCCGCGCTCGAAGCGACGCACATCAATTTCACGAAAGGCTGCTACACGGGGCAGGAAATCGTCGAGCGCGTGCGCTCGCAGGGAAACGTCCAGCGGCGCCGCGTGATGCTGCGATTCTCCGGCGACGTGATTCCGCCGCGCGGCGAACCACTTTTCGCGGGCGGAGCAGAGGTCGGGTTCGTGACTCGCGCCGCGCGCTCGCCGAAATTCGCGAGCGTCATCGGCATGGGCTACGTGCGCCGAGAGCAAATCGAACCCGGAAGCAAAGTAACCTGGAAGGGCGGCGAAGCAACGGTCATTGAATCTCCCGGCGCGCCGCAATCCGCCGGAACGTCATGCCACTGAAGAACTGGTAGCGCCTCAGTTTGAAATAGATCGGGCGGCCCGTCAGCTAACTGCAAAGGTGCCGTGTCCCTCAATCACAAGGCCAAGCCTGAAAGTGAGGACTTCAACACGATCCATTCCTTGGTGATTTTTGAACGCGATGACGAGCGTGTTAACGCCCTGATAGATGGCAGTGACTTGAAAATGAAGATCCGGAGTTTTAGCTAATCCCGCTGTCCAGTAGCGACGAAGAGCATCCTTCCCGTTCACGATGCCATCCTTAGCGAAGCCAATGTGCTTTGCGACCGGCGACGTGAAGACGGCATCTTCGTGGAAGTGTTTCAATACCGCTTCCACGTCTCGACGGTTCCATGCAGCCTCCCACTCGCGGGCAAACTCAATCGCATTGATGCTATCCGTCATCGAGTCACATTCCTTTCTTCAATCTACGTCTCGTCATGGGCTCGGCCCATCATATGGGGCAAGCGCGATATAAGAGGGGGTACCGTGAGTTGATAGGCGCGTCGATCGCGTTTCAATTCAAACTGAAACACTACCGAAGAATTTCAGTTCGACGGGGCGCTGGCCGAATACCGCGTCTTGCCGCCGATATTGATCGCTTCGAGGAAGCTGCCGCGCTCGCGCTCGATTTTCCGCTGGAGTTGCATCAATCCATAGAGGAGCATTTCGGGGCGCGGAGGGCAGCCGGGAACGTACACGTCCACAGGAATCACTTGATTCACTCCCTGCACCACGGCGTAATTATTGAACACGCCGCCAGACGTCGCGCAGACGCCCATCGAAATCACCCACTTCGGTTCGGGCATCTGGTCGTAGAGCTGCTTGATCACCGGCGCCATCTTCTGGCAGACGCGTCCGGCGATGATCATCAAATCCGACTGGCGCGGCGAGCCACGAAACACTTCGGCGCCGAAGCGCGACACGTCGAAGCGCGAGGCGGCGAAGCACATCATCTCGATGGCGCAGCAGGCGAGGCCAAACGACATCGGCCAGATCGAACTCTTGCGCGCCCAGTTCACCAGCTTGTCGAGCTGCGTGAAAATCACGCCTTCCTTGCCGAGAAATCCCGCGGCTTCCTCGGGAGTTTCCAGCGTCACGCCTTTCGCCAGTTGAACGGACATCGCGCCTCCCTCCAACAGTCTCATTCTCCCACTTTGCCCGCGCCAGTGCAAATCGCCGCAGCGGCCCGGAGATCTGCGAACGTCAGACGGCAAGGACGATCTTGCCGAAGGCATGGCGGCGTTCGAGGCGCGCATGAGCTTCGGCGCAATGGTCGAGCGGCAGAACCGAGTCAATGACCGGATGAAGGATTTTGCGCGCGACGAGATCGAGGACGGGAAATAGTTCGGCTTTGCTTCCCATATACGAGCCGAGAACAGAAAGATGCCGGCTGAAGAGGAAACGGAGGTCGAGCTTGGCGTCGTAACCCGTTGTAGCGCCGCAGGTGACGAGGCGTCCGCCCGTGGCAAGGCAAGCGAGGCTGTGGTCCCACGTGGCTGTGCCCACGTGCTCGAAGACGACGTTCACGCCGCGATGCTTGTGCGTGAGTCGCTTCACGTCAGCCTGCCAGCCGGTCTGCGAATGCAGGACGACGTGATCGGCGCCGAGCGCTTTCGTTTTTTCGACTTTCTCCTCGCCGCCTACTGTTGCGATGACGCGTCCGCCGAGCATTTTCGCAATCTGGATTCCCGCGCTGCCGACGCCGCTGCCTCCGCCGAGAATCAGGACTTCTTCTCCAGGCTGGAGCTTCGCGCGCGTGACAAGCATGTGCCATGCCGTGAGAAAGACGAGAGGCACCGCGGCGGCCTCCTCGAAGGACAGCGTTTCAGGCTTGGGGAAAACGTTGCGCGCGGGACCTTTCACGAATTCCGCGCAGCCTCCGTCCACCAGGTAGCCGAACAGCGTGTACTTTCGGCAGAGATTGTCGTCGCCTGCAAGACAGGCGTGGCAATGCCCGCACGAAATCCCCGGCGCGAGAATCACTTTCTCGCCGACGTGAACGTCGTTGACAAGTTCGCCGACCGCGGCGATTTCGCCGGCGATGTCGCTGCCGGGAATGTGCGGCATGGGGATTTCCACGCCCGGAATCCCGCGGCGAATCCAAAGATCGAGATGATTGATCGAGCAGGCGCGCACGCGGACCAAAACTTCATCGGCGCGCGGGCGCGGATCAGCGACTTCCGCGACGCGAAGAACTTCCGGCCCGCCGTGCTTCGAGAAAACAACCGCCTTCATGAGGCCTCCCAAAGAATAAATATGAATTTGCAAATCATGCGAAGCAAAGTTTACTCCCGCCGCCCGGCGATTGACAGTGGCGCATTGATTGACAGGAACGAAGGGCCGCCGTAACCTGAAAGCACGAGAACCACCATGGACCTGTTCGAAGAAATTGTGCGGATGCGGCGAGAAGGCCGGCGCGGCGCGTTGGCGACGATCGTGCACACCAATGGCTCGATACCGAGCTACGAGAGTTCGCGCATGCTGGTGCGCGAAGATGGCTCCATCGCCGGGACGATTGGCGGCGGATGCGTCGAAGCGGACGTGTGGGCCGCTGCGAAGGACGTGATTGCGTCGGAGATGCCGCGCAAAATGACGTTCAATTTGAATAACGAAGCTGCGTACGATTCCGGGCTGATTTGCGGCGGGACGCTGGAGATTTTCGTCGAGCCGATTCTGCCGCAGCCCAAGCTGTATTTGTTCGGCGGAGGTCACGTTTCGACGGCGCTGGCGCGCGTGGCTCACCTCGCGGGATTCGCCATCGGAGTGATTGACGACCGCGCGAGCTTCGCCAATGCCGAGCGGTTCCCCATGGCCAGCGATATTTTCACGGCTTACGAAGATGCTTTCGCGCAACTGAAGCCGAATGCGATGACGTACCTCGCGATTATCACGCGCGGGCATAAGGACGACATGCGCGTCCTCGAATGGGCCGTTGCGACAGAGGCGCGCTATATCGGCATGATTGGCAGCAAGCGGAAAGTGATTTCCGTGTACAAGGCGCTGGAGAAACAGGGCATCTCGATGGAGAGATTCGCGCGCGTCCACGCGCCTGTCGGCTTGGAAATCGGCGCGCTGACGCCCGAAGAGATCGCCGTTAGCGTGACTGCGGAATTGATCGCTATCCGAAGAAACGCCGCCCCGGGCGTTGCGCACAAGGCCGTGCGGCTCGAGGAAGTTCCCGCGCTGAAGCACGAGTAACGCGATGCTCGCCGTCGTGATTTTGGCCGCCGGCGAGTCACGCCGCATGGGACAACCAAAGGCGCTGCTTCCCTTCCCCGAGAATTATTTCTTACCGGCAGACGAGGATATCCAGACACGTCCTGCGGCCGACAAGTCTACCCACGCCGACACGAGTCCTAAAACATTCTTGTGCCACTTAATCGACGTGACGCGGCATCCCCGCGCCGGAGTCTTGCGCGTGGTGGTGGGGGCGCACGCGAAGGAGATTGGCGCGTCGGCGAAACTGGACGCGGACGAACTCGTGGTGAATGAAGACTGGAGGCGCGGACAGCTTTCGTCCCTGCAGGGAGCGATTCGCAGCGTGCCTGCGGAAGCAGAAGGAATGATTCTCTGCCTCGTGGATCATCCGCTCATCTCGGACAGCCTCGTGTCGTCCTTGATCGAGGCGTTCGACCTCACGAAACGGAACATCGTTATCCCCACATACCAAGGGTGGCGCGGACACCCCGTAATTTTCCCGCGCGCGTTTTTTTCGGAGTTGCTCGCGGCGCCAGAGGACGTGGGCGCACGAGCTGTCGTGCGAGCGCACGCGGCGGAAGTCATCGAAATTCCCGCCGAAGAAGAGGGCGTCGTATTGAATTTGAATGATCCTGCAACCTTGAGCAAAATCCAGAATCAAAAATAATCTGTGGTGGCCGCGAGCGTGCGTCTCATCAGCGTGCCGATGCGGACGTTCGCATGGAACGACTGAGGACGAATTTCTAAGGGACCGAGGTTTTGTCTCTGATCCAGTAAGTCAATCAGGCGAATCTCCGCTGTCTCCGCAACACCAGGCTGCCATCAAAGAGGTGGCGGAGGCGCGAATAATTGGCGGGTCTGCAGGCCCTCGTTCAGCTTTTGCCCGCTGGAGTTGCGGCCCCGGGAAAGTTCTTGAAGATTTTTCTCACGGACTTGGCGAGGACATCGGGATCTTGAACAAAATTTCCCCTCACGTAATCAGTTCTCCCGTAATAGAGCACGGTTCCCGCGCGGGCGTCGATCACGCCGATCTTCAAGTAGAGAAATGACGCGCCGCCCCCGACGCCCGCGATGGCGGAGAACAATTTCTTGCCAGTGGTTGTGATCTGCCCTATCCCACGCGTGAAAACGAGCACATCCGCCGTGCCGCCGGGGTTTACCTTGTTCACCGCGTCGCCCATCGTGAAACGCCCCTTGCGCACATCCTTGGGCTTTTTTTCCAACTGCATATCCAGCGTGTCAAACTGCTTCTGCAAGTCTGCGAGGTTGTATTTCAGGTCGGTATCGTTGTTGAGCGCTTCGGGCGTGAAGGGGTTGCTGGCCACGTTGCAGCCATGCTCCTTGAGCACGCCTTCGACGACCGCCGGCAAGGCGTCCTCAATTTTGTGCGCCTCTTCCATCATCGCATCGGTTGATTTGAACCCCGACTTTTCCAGACTCACTTGCGGCGCAAGAATCAGGACCGACTGCACCTTCGCCTTGCCCGCTTTCAGGTCGGGATGTTCAAACTGGGCCGGGGTGATCGTGGAAAAAGCAAATACCGCCGCAACCGCCCAGAGGGTTCCGAGCGCTGGCTTGCAATGCATGGTTTTTTCTCCTCTCTTCATTTGCTTCTGCCGGCTTCGAACAGTTCAGTCAGCGCCCGGCCGCGGTTCGAGCGCGTCAAGGCGTTTCTGGATTTCCGCGCGATCCCATGCCGTTGGAGCCAGCGACAGATAACTCCGGAATTCCGCAGCCGCCTCACTCGCTTTATTCTCACCGTCCAAGATGAAACCAAGTCCGCGGTGGGCCTTGGCGTTCGATGCATCAAGCCGGATGGCCTCCCGGTAACTGTCCTCGGCCTGCTTGCGGTTCTCCTCCCAGGCAGCCTTCCCCTCCGGTGTGGTCAGCAAGGTTTTTTCGTATTCTTCTGGCGTCATTTTCGAGAGGTGCTTCCGCGCCTCTTTTCTTTCCGCGGAAAGTTTGTCGTCTGAAAGATCCTGCGGTCGTCCTCCCAGCGCCCGGTACGCCTCGCCCAGCAACATATAGTGTTCGGAGGTGGGGTACTTGTCTGTCAGATGGAGAGCGATCGCCACGGCATGCCGCGGACGGACCGCCCTTATTTGGAGTCCGATGTCGTGCCGGAAGGCGGCCCCCGTGGCATCGGAATACTTGCCCGCGCCCACCAATGGCGAGCTGAGCGTCGGAGGATCCTTCTTGATTTCCTCGGTCAGATATTGAATGCGAGCCTCCAGCCGCGGATGATCGCTGTAGATTCCGGGTCCGGAGTCTGGTCCCTCACTCCGCTCCAAAAGCCGAAATGTCGTGACCATCTCCTGCGGGTCGTAACCATCTTTCTCCATCGCTGCCAGTCCGCGCATGTCCGCTTCCCGCTCCAGCTCGCGGCTATACCCGAAAACGCTTGCCGCCAGCAGTGCCGGGGCGACCGAACTGATACCAGCGATCACCAACGACGGCGTCCCGTAGCCATAACCACCGGCCATGCCGCCGGCCATGGCGAAAATATTGATGGCTACCATCTTCTTGCGTGTGCTCCGGTACTCGAGATACGGATGCCGGTTCAGCACATGCGTTTCTTCGTGGCCCAGCACACCGGCGAGCTGCGCTTCGCTCCGCATTAGAGACAACAAGCCCGTATGGATGTAGACTGAGCCGTTCGGCAACGCGAACGCATTCGGAAATGGATCGCGCAGCACGCGGAATTTCCACGTGACATGCTCGGGCGGATCGCCCGCCGGGAGCACCGATACTCCGACGGACTCCACGTATTTCTGGGTCGCCTCATCCTCGAACACCATGCCGTTGCGAGCGAAGTATTCGTCCAGCTGATCCGCCTGGTGCAACAGTTCGAGATCGATTTTAGTGAACTTGAAGTCTGGCTGCGATTGCGCGCGTAACGGAACAGCGAGCACTACGGGGAGAAGGACCGCGAACAGCACTCCAGCGCGTTTCATTTCAATGGTTCCTTCTGTATTGACCGGAACTTGAACCTTGGGATTGCCCTTGGCGCGGAACGCTAGCATTCCGGTTCCTCCGGTGTCAAGGGCCCGCCTTACCGAAATTGAAAATTGACTTTCAGAGAATCGATGAGTTTGAGTTGAAGCCCGTAGCTCTGTGCCTCGCCCCGTGCGTACCGGAGGTTGTTGAAGTCCCGACCGAAGAAGAAGGCGCCGTATTGAATTTGAATGATCCTGCAACCTTGAACAGAATCATGAATCAAAAGTAATCTGGAGCGGCGCGAGATTGACGGTTAAGAAAAACCGAAGGAAAATGCAGATTCCTCGTCGGGCCCGTGAATCGGCCCTTCTCGGAATGACAGCCAATAAGACTCTTCCAAGAATCTGCCAGGAGGAATAGCAATGCCTCGAATGGAGCAAGTGGATGAGAAACGGGCGCCGTGGAGCGTGCGCTTGATCTACTGGTTCGCGAAACGGAAACTTGGCCACGTTCCGGAAGGCACGAAAATCCTGGCTCACGACCCTCGCCTCTTGCGGCAATTCGTTCGCATGAACCTGTACTCGGAGGCGGAGGGCGCTTTGCCGAAGCGGCTCAAGCGGCTGGCGATGCTGAAGACCGCGATGATGGTCGGGTGCCCGTTTTGAATTGACATCCATTCTGCCGTCGGCAGAAGGAATGAACGGATCACGGAAGAGCAACTGCGCGACATGGCGCGGTTCGAATCGAGTCCGCATTTCACCGAAGAAGAGAAAAACGCGCTGCGGCTCACCACCGCGCTCACGCGGACGCCGGCGAACGTGGACGACGCACTGTTCGCGACACTGCACAAACAATTCACGCCCCGGCAGCTCGTCGAACTATCGGCGGCAATCGCCTGGGAAAACTACCGCGCGCGATGCAATCGCACATTCGGCATAGAAGCGGAAGGGTTCTCCAAGGGGAAATTCTGCCCGCTGCCGGAACGGGAGGACAGAGCATCAAACGCGTAGTTTCGCGAGGCGCGGAGCGCTAGTTGAGCTTGGCAAGAAGCGCGACAAGGGCGTCGGCGGCGAGCTGCGCGCCGTGGAATGTTGCTTGCGGAAGACCGCCAAGCGCAGCGGAGACATCCGCAGCCGTGATCTTACGCGCGTTGTCCAGGGATTTACCCAGGACAAGTTCCGTAAGCGCGGATGCCGAAGCGAGAGAAGCGACGCAGCCCTGGCATTTGAAGCGGACGTCAGCTATGCGGCCGTTTTCGACGCGCGCGGCAAGGCGGAGGATGTCGCCGCAAACCGGATTGGAGACATCGACGGTTGCTGTGGCGTTGGGAAGGTCGCCAGCGTTGCGCGGGTTCTTGAAATGGTCGAGGACGATGGCGGAGTGCATCGGCCGAAGTATGGCAAAGCGGAGGCGGTGATTCAAATGCGACGGCCGCGCAAGGGTGAGATGCTTCGGTCGCTGCGCTCCCTCCCCTCAACTGCGCTCGGGGCAGGCGGGATGACGATGCTGATCGCATAGTCATTCGTGGCGCAGGGCAAGCATGGGGTCCGTGCGCATAGCGCGCCGCGCGGGAAGGTATGTCGCCAGAAGAGCGACAAGCGCCAAGAGAATGACGACGCTGATATAAGTTAGCGGGTCGCTCGCGCTGACGCCGAAAAGCAGGCTGGACATCAGCCGCGCGAGGCCCAGCGAAGCAAGAACGCCGATCCCTATACCGATTCCCGTGAGCCACATTCCCTGCCCCAAGATCAGGCGCATCACATCGCCGGGCTGCGCGCCCAGCGCCATGCGAATACCGATCTCGTGCGTGCGCTGGCGCGTGCTGTAAGCAATCAAGCCGTAGATTCCCACGGCAGCGAGAGCCAGAGCGAGGATGCCGAATGCGCCGACAAATGTTCCCGCCATGTGCTGAACGAAGGAAGCTGTTTTCGTCCGAGCTTCGAGCGTGGACACGTCGAAGACGGGCAGGTCGGTATTGAGCTGATGAATGGCGTCGGTGACGGCGGAAGCGGAAGCGAGAGGAGCATTTGCGGTACGCAC
This sequence comes from Candidatus Acidiferrales bacterium, assembly GCA_035934545.1. Lineage (GTDB taxonomy): Bacteria > Acidobacteriota > Terriglobia > Acidiferrales > UBA7541 > DAHUXN01. The sequence continues at coordinate 75,382 of DASYXV010000073.1, read as the reverse complement.
ATGGAGAATTACGTTGGATGAATAGAACTGATAAAGCGGAAGATAGATAAAGGGCCGTGGTTTTTCTTTGAGATCGTAATATTCACTCGTGCGCGCAATGCCGACAACAGCCGCCCAATCCCCCTGAATCTTCAGGCGTTTCCCGACAGCATCCTGATTGCGCCAGTAGCGATTCGCGAGGGTGTCGTTGATGATGACGACTTTCTGGGATGCCGCGGAGTCGGACAGCGCGAAATCGCGTCCGTGAAGAAGCGGAATCTCCGTTGTCGCAAAGTAGCCCGGGCTGACGATGTTTATTCCCGCGCCGACGACCTCGTGAGGGCCCGGCACATAGCCCTCGGGAAGAAAGCTGTCGGAATTACTGCTGAATCCGAGAGGAGTCCAATTCGCGATGCTGGCCGACTGGACACCCGGCAGCAAACGGACCCTGTCTAGGACTTGCTGATCAAAGGCTATCCCGGCAGCCTGCGAATAGCCGCTGGGATACAGATCATAGGTTTCGAGGAGGACATTCTTCGGATTGAAGCCGATGTCGTAATTCTGCTGGGCTCGGAAGCTGCGAATGAAAAGGCCCGCGGAGACGAGAAGCAGGAGCGAAAGCGAAATCTGAGCGACGGTGAGCGAGTTCGAAAGCCATGCTTTGCGGCGGCCTCCGGCGATGCCGCCGGATTCATCCTTGAGAATGCCGACAGGGCTCAGCGCAGAGGCGCGAAGCGCCGGAAGGATCCCGAAGAGGCAGCAGGTCAGAATGGAAATCAGGAACGTGGCAAGGATTACGATGCGATCCACGGGCACGAAGACGTAGACCGGCAGGTTGCTGGTGGGCGCGAGATCCATGAATCGGCGAGCCGTCCAGAGCGTAACGACCAAGGCGAACACGCCGCCGCATAACGCCATGATGAGGTTTTCGACCAAGAGCTGGCGGACGAGCCGGAAACGGCTGGCGCCGAGAGAGAGGCGAACGGCAATCTCCTTCTGGCGCGAGACGCTGCGAGCAAGAAGGAGGTTGGCGATATTGGCGCAAGCGAGAAGAAGCACGGCGCCGGCGAGAGCCATCAGCATGGGCAGGAGAAGAGAGAAAAATGCGTTGCCGCCATGCGGAGCGCGCCAGAGCGGGTAAAGCGTCAATTGGAATTTGCCCTTGTGAGAATCGGGAAACTGTCCCGCGATTTCCTGAGCCAGTGAGTTCATTTCTCCTTGAGCACGGAGACGATCAACGCCCGGAAGCAGGCGGCCGTCTACATCGAGGAAAGAGGAGCCGCGATCCTTCAGCATACCCTCTGCCGTTGGATCCAGTTCCGGCACCATGACGACCGGCATCCAGAGCTCCGTGCGAAGGCCGGAGTAGCTCCCCTGAAAAACAGGCGGAGTGACGCCGACGATGGTGAAGGGATGAGTGTTGATGTGAACGATTGTTCCGACGATTGAGGGATTGCCGCCGAAATGTCCTTGCCAGAGACGATAGCTGATGACGGCGACGGGAGCACCGTTTTGGGCGGCATCCTCGGAAGGCAGGAAGCCGCGGCCGAGCTGCGGCCGCACACCGAGGACGTCAAAGTAGTTAGCTGAGACGACCGTACCCCAAACGCGAATCGGTTTGCCTGTACCGGTGAGACTTACAGGCCAAAGGCCAAAAGCTGTCATGCCGGAGAAACTGTGATTGCGGTCGCGCAGATCCTTGAAATCGAGGTATGAGATTGACTCAGCGTCCCCCCGAGCTCCGCTGACGATAGACACAACTTGAGAGGGATGGGGCATACCCGGAACGGGAGTGAGAAGAGTCGCGTTAATCCAACTAAAGACGGTGCTGGTGGCGCCGATGCCGAGGGCCAGAGTGAGAATGGCGATGATGGTGAAGCCGGGAGTCTTAAGAAGCAGGCGCAAACCGTAACGGAGGTCCTGCCAAAGCGTGGTCACACGTGTTCTCCTGGCTGCAACTATTTATACGAAGTATAAGCGCAATTAGTTCCCATTCGGTGGCACAGGTCACAGCCGGGCGCAGCCTCTATCCGATCGCGCCGCGGGATGGCCACACCAGCTCGCCCCTCGGAGGCTGGTGTCGCTGCGGGAAATCTCTTGACACTTATATGGGGGCCACGGTCTAATCTCGCCACCCTGCCCTCTTCCGTGATAGGCATCACAGCTAAAGTGGCCGTAGGCTTTGATATTGGCAATTGCAGCGAGGAATTCAGGCCCCAAATCCGATGAGGAGACCAACTCAATGAGGAAGATGATGCCTCTTGCTCTCTTGTTCGTGTTCTCGATGGCGGCGCTCCTCTCCGCGGCGCCTGCACTTGCACAAAATGGGAAGCTGAAGATTAAGGTGACTCCGAAGCAAGCCTACGTGTTCGTGGACGGCAATGCGATCAAGGACGGAAACCAGACGATAAAGCTCGCGCCTGGCAAGCACACCGTCGCCGTGTACAACTACGGCTACACGCCGCAAACGCAGGACGTGGAAATCACCGCCAAGAAAACAACACAGGTCTCCGTGACGCTGCAAGCGGCTGGAGGAACTGTTTCCGGTCCATTTGGAAAAGTCCAATTCAAAGGCCCGGGACACGCCGCAGTGCTGCTGAACGGGACGAGCCCCGCATATTTTGTCGGCCCGGTGAAGCAGAAACTGATTGTGCCTCCGGCGGCTTACCAGGCGAACGTCACGCAGAACGGGAAAACGAACTGGTCGGGGCCAGTTACGGCGAAAGCGGGGCAGCTTGCAACTGTGGACTTGAAGCACAACGGCGCGACCAAGTACAAGAATTGGGCAGCCGGGAATACTTTGGGACCTCAGCCGCGATTCAAAGCGGGCCAAGCTGTCGCGGTCGCGCCGGTGAGCGCTGCGAGCATCACTGCCGACCCGACGCAGCTCGATTGCAGACAATCGAGCAAGCTGACATGGACTTCCACGGACGCCGCCGATGCCAGCATCAGCGGAATCGGACCCGTATCGCCGAGCGGAACCCAATCCGTGACGCCGCTGAAGACGACGACTTATGACTTCACAGCAACGGGGCCGGGCGGGAGCGCGAAAGGCAGCGCGACAGTGAACGTGAATACGCAGCCAGCGGCGACGCTGACGCTGAACCCGGCGGAAGTGCGGTATCACAAGATCGGCGACAAGGTGAAGGAGCAAGGCTCAGCGACGCTGAATTGGACGACATCGAATGCGAGCACGATTTCGATTGACCCGATCGGAACCGTCGCGGCGAGCGGCAACCAGACGCTGCAAGCGAATCCGAAGCAAACATCCGAGGGACCAATCAATGAGAGCGTTGCCTACACGCTGAACGCTTCCAATGCATGCGGCGGCTCGGCAACGCAAAGCGCGACGTTGCACATCACAGGCTCGATTGATCCGATGCCCGTGGTAACGCTGTCGAGCGTGTTCTATCCGACCGCGTATCCGGAAGAAACGCATCCCGAAGTGGGGCTTGTAGGCAGCCAGCAGCAGCCGCTGGCGCAATTGGCGGCGAGCTTCAAGAAATACCTCGAGTACGACGAAACGGCGCATCTGGTGGTGGTCGGCCACGCGGATGTCCGCGGCTCGGGACCATATAACGAAGCACTGAGCGAGCGGCGCGCTAATCGCGTGAAGGACTATCTTGTTTCGCAGGGAATCGCTGCGGACAAGATCGAGACGCGCGCGGAAGGTAAAGAGCGGCAACTCGACCAGAAGGAAGTGGTGCAGCTCGAAACAGAGAACCCCGCGAAGCCGGAAAAATGGATGATGCACCGAGGCAAGGACACCTGGATGGCGTACAACCGGCGCGTGGACATCATCCTCGAGCCAACGGGTAAGGAATCAACAAAGGCTTACCCGAATGGCGCGGCGGACGCGAGGATACTCTGGCAGAAAGCAAAACCGAGCATGAAGAAAGTGGAGGCGGCGCAGTAAGGATTCAGCCGCTCGGATTCCCAGCAACAAACGCAAAGGGCCCGTGACAAAAATGTCGCGGGCCCTTTTTGCCTCAGTCAAACTCTGCCGAAGTCTCGCGAAGAACTACTGTCCAGCTGTGGCGGCGCGATAGCCGCTCTGGCCAGCTTTCTTCATGGCATCGAGGGCTTCCGCCGTGCTGAGCAGCGGCGTGGTCTTCACGCTGCGGCATGCGCCGCCCGCGGCAACGGCCATGGCAAGAGCAGCAGCGGCGACGTTATCGGGCATTTCTGCGATGCCGACGACGTCGTAATCGCCAAACGCGAACCATGTGTGAAGCACTTTCCCGCCAAGTTTCTCGACGGCATTACGAACCATCTGCTGGCGGCCTTCCGGGTCGCGAATGACCGCTTGCCAGCCTTCGGAGGTATATCCTACTTGGGCCAAATAGTGAGGCATGGTGACTCCTTTCCCTTGCGGGGTGGTGGGCCGATTGAGAGCATAGTTGCACCGCGCAACGGCGAAGTCAACGGGAAGCTCTCGTTGTGCGAGCGCGCGTTGGCCGATAGAATTGGAGATTCGCATGGCGTTCGCCCCCGCATCTTCGGGACAAAGGATCGTTTCACTTGCGCCGAGCGTGACTTCGATTCTCGTGGCTATCGGCGCGCGACGTCAGCTCGTCGCCGTCAGCCGCTGGTGCAAGGAAGTGGCGGACGTGGACAGCTCGCCCGCGCTTGGCGATTGCTGGGCGATTGATACGGAGCCGTTTCGGAAGCTGAATCCCACGATGATTGTGGGTTCCGTACCTTTCCAGAGCGAGACGCTGCAGAAAATCCTGGCGCTGCCGTATCCTTTCCTCGCGCTCAATCCGCGATCGCTTGCCGATATCGAAGGCGACATTCGCATGCTTGGGAAACTGACGGGCACCGGCATTCGCGCCGAAGCGCTGATTCGCAAGATGCGCTGGGAATTTGGCGCTGTACGTCGTGTTGCACAGCGAGCGAAGTCGCTGCCGCGAGTCTATTCGGAGGCATGGCCGAATCCGCGGATCAGTTCCCCGCCCTGGGTCGCGGAGCTAATCGCCTTGGCGGGCGGAGAGATGGCAGTGCCCGCGGGGCAGAAGATTTCAGATGATGCCGTGGCGCAAACGCGGCCAGAGGTGATCGTTCTTGCATGGACGGCAACGGGTGATAAGTCAAAACCTGAACAGGCGCTTGCGAATCCTGCGTGGCAGGATGTGCCAGCGGTGAAAAACCAGAGAATCGTCGTCGTGAGAGATGAACTGCTGAATACGCCCGGGCCGCCGCTCATGCGCGGAGCAGAAGAATTGCTCCGCGCGATTCACCCGGAGCTTGCGGGGCCGCGCAAAGGAAAACATGGAGATTGAAAAAGGCAAAGTGAGAGCGCCAGAGCTTGGGGCGATCTGGCTCAATTCCGAACCGGTCGAATTGCGCAAACTGCGCGGGCGCATTGTGCTCGTCGATTTCTGGGACTATACGTGCGTGAACTGTCTCAGGACGCTGCCTTATGTCGTGGAATGGCACAAACGGTACGCGGACAAGGGGCTCAGCGTGATTGGCGTGCATACGCCTGAGTTCTCCTTTGCCGCGAATGACAAATTCGTCCGCGCGGCGGTGGAGAGGTTCGGGATTCGTTATCCAGTCGTGCTCGACAATGGATACGCCATCTGGCACGCCTATGCGAACCGATACTGGCCAGCGAAATACTTGATTGACAAAGACGGCTACATCCGATTTTTCCATTTCGGCGAAGGAGATTACGGCGCCACGGAAGAGGCGATCCAGACTTTATTGCGCGAGAATTCCCCGGCGACGGAACTGCCGGCAGTAATGGAGCCGGTGCGCGACACGGACCGGGCCGGCGCCGTGTGCTATAAGACCACGCCGGAGCTTTACCTCGGGAACAAACGCGGAAAAACGGGAAACCCCTCCGGATTTCTCCATGAAAATGAAGACAGCGCGGGGGAGTATTCACTGCCTGAAAACGTCGATGCGGACAAGTTTTATTTGACTGGACGATGGCTCAGCCGCGAGGAGTGCGTGCGATCGGCGGCGAATGGCGCAACACCATCGAGCATAGTGCTTTACTATTCGGGAAAAGAGGCGAACCTGGTGATGGCTCCGGATGGAGACCCGCAGGAGGTAGAACTGATGCATGGCGGAGAGCCGCTCGCTGACGCCGAATTGGGCGAAGATGCTGTGCGAACCAAGGATGGGCGCGCCGTTGTGCAAGTGGATTCACCACGGATGTACAACCTGGTGCGGAATCCGGGGATGAAACAAAAACTGTTGCAACTGGTGACGCGAAAACCTGGACTGGAATGTTATGCCTTCACGTTTACATCGTGCACAGCGCAGGATGATCCGCCGTGGTAGTCGTCGCGGCGGTGATTATCCGCGACGGGCGGATTCTCGCCTGCCAGAGGAACCGAAAAGACTCCTTTCCCCTGAAATGGGAATTCCCCGGCGGTAAAGTGAAACGCGGAGAGACGCCAACAGCAGCTCTCGTGCGCGAACTGCGCGAGGAATTGGGAGTTGGAGCAACGATTGGCGAGGAATTATTGCGTACGCGCCACAAATACGCTCAGATGAACGATGAAGTGAAACTGATTTTTTACCGGGCGAATCTGGAAGGCGCTTCCCTTGAGAATCGCGTGTTCGAGGCAATCGAATGGCTGGAGCCGGCGGCTCTGCCCACCAAGGATTTTCTTGATGCCGATCGGGAACTTATCAAGAAGCTCGCGAACGGCGGCTGACTCCTTCTTCGCGATTGAATTCGGGCCCGGCAGTTCAATTCTTCTGGAAACTAAATGCGAACGAATTGCGTCAAAGGTGAAATCGGCATCCAAACTTCATGCTATAGTATTTTTTATCCAAAACGACGCGAGGACTGACAGGAGAGGCTATGGGGACAAAAAGCAGCCGGGCCGTGGCTGAAATGGAGCCCGAGAAAAGTGAAAATGGCCGCGATCTAATGCTCGGGCTGTACCGGATGCTCGTAAAATGCCGGATGTGCGACGAGAAAGCGCGAATTCTCTTTCGGCAGGGCAAATACGCGGGAAACTTCTACTCCGGGGTGGGTCAAGAAGCAACCGAAGTGGGTGCAGCTTACAGCCTGCGCGAAGATGACTGGATTGCCCCCTCGCACCGCGACTGGACATCGAACATCATCAAAGGAGCGCCTCTTAAACTCTGTTTTGCCCAGCTCTTCGGCAAAGCGACCAGCCCTGACCGCGGCAAATCCACACCGGCGCACATGGGTTACCCGCCGATTCACACGATTACTCCGGCTAGCAGCATTGCCGGACAACTGGCCGTCGGGACGGGCGTCGCCTTCGGACTGAAGAAGCAAGGCAAGGATTCGGTGGTCGTCTCGTTTTTTGGAGATGGCGCGACGAGCCTCGGCGGATTCCACGAGGCGCTGAATTTTGCCGGCGTTCACCGCCTGCCCATCCTCTACGTTTGCCAGAACAATTTGTGGGCGGAGTCCGTGCCGCTGCGCTTGCAGACGGCGCTCAAGGATTTGTCGGACCGCGCGAAGGCGTACGGCTTCCCCGGAATCAGCGTGGACGGAAACGACGTGATGGCCGTCTATGACGTGGCGACGAAGGCGATTGAGCGCGCGCGTTCCGGTGACGGGCCTACGTTCATCGAGTGCAAGACTTACCGATGGTACGGCCACTCCGAAATCGATCCCGCGAAGTACAGGACCAAGGAAGAAGTGGAAGTATGGAAAAAGCGGGACCCATTGGTGCTGTTTGAAAAAGTTCTCCGCGACAAGAAGTATCTCACCGATGAATCCAAGGATAAGATCGCAAAGGAAATCACGCAGGAAATCAACGAAGCGGTTGATTTCGCCGAGCAAAGCCCGTATCCGGACGCCTCGGAGCTGACGGATTACGTCTGGGCGCAGGAATAAAGGGGAACTCGAAAACATGGCGCGAAATATCACGATGATTGAAGCCATCACGGAAGCGATGGCGCAGGAAATGGCGCGGGACGACCGCGTGTTCGTGATGGGCGAGGATATTGGAGTGTCCGGCGGGGTGTTCAAGGCGACCGCGGGGCTGTACGAAAAGTTCGGCGAGGATCGTGTGCTGGATACGCCGCTGGCCGAAGGCAATATCATCGCCTCGGCGATTGGTGCGTCGATGGTCGGGCTGCGTCCGATTGCGGAAATCCAATTCGCGGATTTCATTACTCCGGCGATGGAGTCCATCGTGCAGCAGGCGTCCAAGATCCGCTATCGCAGCGCCGGCGGATACAATTGCCCGATAACCGTGCGAATTTGCTGCGGTGGCGGTACCGGCGGCGGGCTCTACCACTCGCAGGAGAATGCCTCGTGGTTCGTGCATGAGCCGGGATTGAAAGTCGTGATGCCCTCGACGCCATACGACGCCAAGGGATTGCTGCTGGCGGCGATCCGCGACCCGAACCCTGTGCTCTATTTCGAACACAAGAAGCTCTATCGCACGGCAAAGGGCGATGTTCCGGAAGGCGACTACACCGTTCCGATTGGCAAGGCAGAGATTCGCCGCGAAGGGCGCGACATGACCGTGGTGACTTACGGCTACATGACATCGCTCTGCCTCGAAGCCGCCGAACAAATGTCGCGCAAGGGCGTTGAGGCCGAAGTGATTGATCTTCGCACGCTCTCGCCCCTCGACCGCAACGCCGTCCTGACGTCCGTGCGCAAGACGAATAAGTGCCTCATCGTCCATGAAGATAAGCGGACGCTCGGCATTGGCGGAGAGATTTCGGCGATCGTCGCGGAAGAGGCGTTCGACGATCTCGACGGCCCAATCATCAGGATCACCGGGCCAGACGTGCCGGCGATTCCCTTTGCGCCACCGCTTGAACATGCGTGGATGGTCAATACGGAAAAGATCGTCGCGGGGATGGAGAAACTCGCGGCGTACTAAACAAGACTGAAGGGTTCCCGGCGGCCTCGTTCATATGAGGCCGCCATTTTCATTTTCGGAATGTCAGCCGGCTCAAGTGAGTGAGCGCCCTCCATCGACCGCGAGGATCTGCCCTGTGACAAAGTCGGCGGTTGCAAAATAGAAGACCGCGTCGGCGATGTCCGAGCCGCGTCCCGTGCGATGGAGCGGCGCGCGGCGAATGTACACCTCGTCGGGAACCTCATCGGGAAATTGAATCGTGCCGGGAGCGACGCTATTGACCAGAATCTCCGGCGCGAGCGCGCGAGCCAGACACCGCGTCAGCATGATGACCCCGGCCTTCGAAACACAATAGTGAGTGTACTTCGGCCACGGGAGCAGTCCGCCGAGTGACGAGATGTTGACGATGTGCCCGCGACTGCTCCGTTTGAGAAGAGGAGCGGCGGCTTGTGCGCAGAGAAATTGAGACTTGAGGTTTGTGTCCATGATTCTGTCCCACTGCTGCTCCGTCAATTCCTCGACATCGGCGGCAAAAAAAGTCCCAGCGTTGTTGACCAGGATATCCAGGCGTCCGAACTCCCGCTGGACTGACTCCATCATGTGATGGACTTCGCGCTTTTTTGAGACGTCGGCGCGAACAGCGAGAGCCCGGCGGCCCATCTTGCGAAGTTCCGATGCCGATTTCTCGGCTTCCCTCTGCGAAGAAGCATAATTGATGACCACGTCGGCGCCTTCGGCGGCGAGTTTTTCCGCGATGCTCCGGCCGATTCGTTTTGCGCCGCCCGTGATCAGCGCGACGCGTCCTTCCAAAGGCAATTTCGGCAATTTCATTCTCCAGAAGCGATGCAACAAAATAACATTCCAATAGCCGAATAACGAGAAAGAAGAATCCAATCCCGTGAAATGAAAGACGAGACGGGCTAGAATCGGTCGTTGAAGAACGACACAGGAGGCGAGATGAAACTGGACCTGCTGGCGATCGCGGCGCATCCCGACGACGCCGAACTGACTTGCGGCGGCACGCTCATCAAGATGGCGCAGATGGGTTACAAGACTGGTGTGCTTGACCTGACCCGTGGAGAGATGGGAACTCGCGGGACACCCGAAACGCGCTTGCGCGAAGCGGCGAGGGCTGCGAGGGTACTGAAACTGAAAATGCGGGCAAACCTTGGGCTGCCCGACGCTCGCCTCGAGGTCAGCGAAAAATACAAGCTGGCCGTGGCATCAAGGATTCGCGAATGGCAGCCGCACACCGTGATTCTTCCCTACTGGGAGGGGCGGCATCCGGACCACTACACAGCCGCGCGGCTCGCTTATGAAGGATGCTTCCTGGCGGGTCTGAAGCAGCTCGGAATTTCTGGCGAGGCATTCCGCCCATTCAAAATTCTGTATTCAACGGCTTACGACGAGAGTATCCGGCCATCTTTCGCCGTGGATATCTCCGAACAGTTCGAGCAGCGGCGCCGGGCGATTCTGGCGTATGAGTCGCAATTCCATCCGAAGAAACGAGCCCACAAATCCAAGGTGCACATCCCGCTCGACACATTGGAAGAAAGAATGAGCCTGATGTCGCGCTACTACGGCCGAATGATCGGAGTGCGCTACGCCGAACCGTTCCTGGTTCGCGAGGTGCTGCGGATTGACGACGTGGTGGCCATGCCGGTGCGGTCTATCTGAAATTTTCCGCTTCCGTGGCACAGGCTCCTTGCGCCCTGAGCGGAGTCGAACGGGTCAGCCTGTGCGAGAGCATCTGTAGGGGAGGAGCCGGCGGTCTGGGGTCCCCTGTGCGCGATTCATCGGCGTGCGAGGTGAGAGTCCCGCCGGGGGTCCTCTTCCAGCATCCAGCTCTAGAATTCTTCCGATTCCTGGGTGAATCGAAATCCTGGCAGGTTGGGAGTCACGCCCTTGTGACCAATTTTTATGCGAAGAGGGGCGTCGTTTTCCGAGCCTTCCTTGCGCAGGACGGCGAAAGTAGCTAATGCCTCGTTATAGATTTTCGTCACCAGGTAGTTGTCGCCGGTGTCTTCCTTCCTCCAGACTTGACCAACCTGTATTTTCTTCAGGGGCATGGCAGGTAATAAGTAACTTTAGACAGAACAACTTGCGCCGTCAATAGAACTCCGCAGTCGATGTGACTGTACGGTACGCCGTCCCGCCCGGCCGCGGGGCAACGGGGCCTCTCACTTGCTCACGGGGACCAGTTTTTTTAAGCAATTCTACGATGTCGGCTCAATGGTCTTCGGTGGCAATCGAGATGACAGGCTTCATCCGCCAGTTCTTTGAATTCTCTTGCAACCCGAGCGCGCGAATGATCATCTCGTCGTAGGGTGTTTCGGATCGGAATAGCCCATGCTCTCAAATTCACATTGACGGAGGGATCGACATGAATCGACGCGAATTCGGCCAACGCCTGGGCGGCGCGGTTTTGAGCGCAGCCTTCGCGAAGTTGGCCGTTGCACAGCCAACCAACGAAAAGAGCGCCATACAGAACGCCGTGCCGGAAAAGCCGCAGGAAATTGCTATGCTGATTTATCCAGGCATGACCGCGCTCGATCTCATCGGTCCGAACCAGGTATTTGGCTATCTCGGGGGCACGCACGTCGAGCTTGTCGCAAAAACGAATAAGCCGATCGTCACGGACACCGGCATCACCATCCAGCCGTCCAAAACCTTCGCGGATTGTGCCGATCCCTTGGACATCTTGTTTGTGGGCGGCGGCGGCCCAGGCACGGTGGCGCTTATGACGGACACCGAAACCCTCGATTTCCTGTCGCACCGTGGAAAGACCGCCAAGCTGGTGACGAGCGTATGCACTGGATCCCTGGTACTCGCCGCGGCCGGCCTTCTGCGCGGTTACAAAGCGACCTCGCACTGGGTCGTGCGAGATATTCTGCCGCTGCTCGGAGCGGAGCTTGTCGTCAACCGAGTCGTGAAAGACCGTAACCGCATCACCGCCGGCGGCATTACGGCGGGAATTGATTTTGGCCTTCGTGTCGCTGCGGAGTTGCGCGGGGAAGACGTTGCCCGCCTCCTTGAGCTGACTCTGGAGTACGACCCGCAGCCGCCATTCGGACCGGGCACGCCGGAGAAGGCCCCGCCGAGGATCGAGAAAATGTCGCGGTCATCGTTTGAACCGTTGCATGCGGCCTTTCGTGACGCGGCTCTTGCAGCTAAGAAGAACTGGGCGTCGTAACAAGCGCGGCAAGCGAAAGGAAGCTCGTTCCTTCGTCGTGTTTTGTGGCGCTGCTGATCGCCGGGCGCCCCACCCTTCCTATTCGGAAGGGTGGGGCCCAGCCAAGGGTTCCCTTGCTTTTCACCACCTGCAATGCTAATGTAGTGGCGACTCTAGGGCACTACAGAGGCTGCGTGACCAAGGATCACGTCAAAACGAACCGCCTGCTCGCCGGAGCAGCCGAGTGCGCAGGAGGGAGGAACGAACTCCCCGTTGGCACCTACACCCCAGTCTGTGATTTTTCTAATCGACACACTCCGCGATTAGAAATCGACCTAAGTCATAGAAAACAAAGGACCGGACCCCTTTCTAATCGACACAAATTCACGTTTTTTTATTTTCGCCCTCTTGATCTTCTCAACGCCGCGCTAATCGCTCCTTCCAAGCCCCGTGGCGCACCGCCGTTATTAGACTTTGCGCTAACTTGCGGAAAACTAAGCACATCTCAATTTCTAATCGAAAATTTTCGCGTACTATACGCACCCTTGGCCCATCGGCTGCGGCGACTTGCCACGAAGGAGAGCACGGGGCCGCAGAAGCATGTTTTCGCGGAGCTGGGTCATCGCTTGCCCACGGAACACTTCCGCGCTCCCTCGGCCAATCGCGTAACTGCAACTTGCGCTTTTCTACTAGTGAAGCGAATCTTGGCCGATTGGAGAGAGTTCAACGTCAGACGCATGTCTTCGGGAAACTCTTTTGCGCAAGCCAACATCCTATGATTGACCGATTTGAAGCGCGAGAGGTGTATAATCGGGCCAGCAGCCCTAGGGGGCTATATGAATCCAGCATCTCGTGGTTTCGCCGCTTTTCTCTTGGCAATCGCAATCTCCGCGCCCGCCGCGTTCGCGCAGGAAACCGACAAAGTGAAGCCGGGGACAGAGTCCGACGTCAGCGCCATCGGCAATCGCAAGGTAGGCCACGGCTTGGATTGGTATTCGCTCCAGAAAGAAATCGCGCTTGGCAAAGAACTGTCGCAGGAAGTGGAAAAGAGCGTGAAGCTGGTTAACGACCCGGAAGTCACGGCTTATGTGAACAAGGTCGGGCAGAACCTCGTGCGGAATTCCGATGCTCAAGTGCCCTTCACCATCAAAGTGATTGACGACGACCACATCAATGCCTTTGCGCTCCCTGGCGGTTTCTTCTATGTGAATACCGGCGTGATTTTGCATGCCGACGAAGAATCGGAGATGGCCGGCGTGATGGCTCATGAAATCGCCCACGTTGCTGCGCGGCATGGAACCCGCACAGCGACCAAGGGCAGCATCATGCAGATGGCGACGATTCCCCTTATGATTGCCCTGCCCGGCGGGTATGCCGGTTACGGTATCTACGAAGGAATGAACTTTCTCATTCCCGTGGCATTCTTGAAATTTTCGCGCAATGACGAGCGCGAGGCGGACTATCTCGGTGCGCAGTACATGTATAAGGCCGGCTACGATCCGAACGGGCTCGTGACCATGTTTGAAAAGTACGAAGCCATCGAGAAGAAACAGCCCGGCACGATTCCCAAGATGTTCGATTCGCATCCGGCGACGCCGGACCGAATTGAAGCGCTTCAGAAGGAAATCGAAACCGTCTTACCGGCGCGAGAGGATTATATTCTTTCCACTTCAGAGTTTGATCAGATGAAGACGCGGCTGGTTGCGCTCCAAGCAGGCGAAAAGATCCAGGAAAAGAAGGACGCCGGACCGACGTTGAAGACGAAGGCCGAACAGCAGGCCCAGCAAAAACCGGGCCAAAAACCGGACGACAACGCGCCCGTCCTCAAGCGCCGTCCGTAAGATTCCAAACAACCGAAAATCAAAAAAAGCGGCCAGTGCTGGCCGCCTTTTTTGATTCGGATCTGACTCGATTAAACTTTATCTTCGATGCTCTGCCGCGAGATCTGCGACTCCCATGCGTTTGAGCGCTTCTGAATAGTAGCGCCTGTAAAGAATGTCCCACTCCTCGCTGCCTTCGAGGATTTCTTTCTTCTGCGAGGCAATCTTCGCGCGAACTTCGGAGTCCACTTGTTCTTCCTGCTTGAGGAGTTCTGTGAGTATCGTGACGATCTCCTGGCGAATCGTGTCCCTGTCCTCGATGAAGTCCACTTCCTCGAGGGAAACCAGAAGTTCGATGATGCGGTGTGAGAGGCGAACCGTTTTTTCGCGAGTCAGGCGCATTAACGGAGGATGAGTTTCCTCTGGCGCGCGAGCTCGCCTTTAATCTTCTTGTACATCTCTTGATAAGAAGCGCCCAGGCGGCGCATCTCATCGGAATGCTGCGAGAGGATCTCCCGGACTTCCTCGTTCAAGCGGTCTTCAACGGTCAATTCATCCACCATCGCATGACGCACGCGCTCGGCAAGAAGGTCTGGCGATTTCGCCTCCAGCATCTGGCGCTCAACCAGGCGCTTGGTGACTTCCTTGGCCATGTAACCAACGTAGTCGCGAGAGAGAAGCATTCAGTTTGTCCCGAGAAACGGTTTCAGTGTACTTGCCGCGTCGCGTGAGTGTCAAGGAAACGCAAGGGTACGAGGAATCGAGCATGCAGGCTTGTGCCGGCGCTCCACTAAGAAGTGGCGGCTGCGCAAGGAATCGTATAAGATGTCATGGGGCGGTTAGCTCAGTGGTTAGAGCGTCCCGCTTACACCGGGAAGGTCCGAGGTTCAAGTCCTTGACCGCCCACCAGTCGCGAGATAAGTCCGCAAGGCATGCGGGGACGTAGTTCAGCCGGCTAGAACGCTGCCCTGTCACGGCAGAGGTCGCGGGTTCGAGTCCCGTCGTCCCCGCCATTCTTTTCAAATTCCGCAGAAACCATAGGAAAAGTCCCGTCTGTCCCTTAACCCCTCATGTACCCTCCGAGGTTTGCATTGCTCAGCCAAGCAGCAGGAGTATACTCCGCACGATTGTCTAAGCGGGAGCACCAAAGCTGACGCCTAGGCTGTAGGGGGCGTCCTTCACGAAATCACCACAGCAGCAAGGAAAACATTGACCGCCCCTTGCGTTTCGGCGCATGCTTGCAGCCACAACTCATGTGCCGCTCCCGCATCCTGCTCCTCCTGTGCTGCTTATTACCCTCGGTCTCTTTCTGCCAGAGTTCAGCGCCCGCTGTGGGCGACAATGTTGCACAAATCTCGCGGCGTGCAATGACGAGCAACGGAGCGGCGACATTTCTCGAACAACTCACGGATTCCATAGGCGCACGACTCACTGGAACGGTGCAATCACGCGAAACATCCGAATTGATCTTGAAGGCGCTGAAGGAAGCGGGGTTCGATAATGCGCACTTCGAGGAGTACACGTTCGAACCTCGCTGGCAGCGCGGTTTTGCCTCTGGGCGGATAGTTAGTCCAGTTGAACAGTCTGTAGTGATTGGGTCTTACGGCTGGGTGCCCGGTACATCCGGCACCATCGAAGCCCGACTTGTTGACTTAGCAAGCCCCAAAACCGACCATCCCTCCCTTTCGGGGTTGCAGTTGCGAGATTCGGCGGTCTTGGTTGACGTGCATGACATTGGGCCGCAGCCTCTTGAAATCATGCGGGCGTTGCTCGCGAGGCAACTCGCCAGTGCGCGGGCGGCAGCCATGCTTATTCCCTCCGACAAGCCTGACCGGATGGTCTATACGTCGGCTTGGGGGTTTTATCCCAAGGGGCCGATGCCCGTGTTGTCTATAGCCAAGGAAGACTCGTTATTGCTACGCAGGCTTCTGGCGAAGGGAAAAGAGGTCACCGTATCACTGGATGTCCAGAATACGTTTATCGACCTTTCTGCTCGCGAGCGTAACGTAGTTGCAGATTTGCCGGGAGAAGACGCCTCCGAGGTGGTGGCGTTGGGAGCGCATTTCGACTCGTGGGACTATGCTCAAGGCGCGGACGACAACGCATCTGGTGTGGCTGCGGTGCTTGAAGCAGCACGAATCCTCAAGGCGCTCGGCGTAAAACCAAAATGCACGATTCGTTTCGTCTTCTTCTCAGGCGAGGAGCAAGCAAATCTTGGCTCACGGGCGTACATCGCGCAACACAAGACTGAACTCGACCACTATCGCGCATTCTTAATGATGGATGGAGGAGCGGAAACGCCAGTCGGATTCAAGACCAACGGGCGCGAGGACGTTAGCATTGCTCTGCAATCTGTTCTCAGACCGCTTGCATCACTCGGTGCGAGCAAGGTTTCCAACGATGCTGATCTGGAGTCCGATAATGCTTCGTTCATGGCTGCCGGGATACCGAGCCTCACTCTGGATGTCGAACCGGGAGACTACGATGCGCGTCATCATGGTATTGCTGACACTCTCGACAGAGTCAATCAACGTGCGTTGGCAACGGACACAGCGGCGATGGCAATCGCATCGTATGTGATCGCCGACGCAGCGAACCCCCTCGGTCGCCGCCTATCCAACGCCGAAGTAAGGGAACTGTTCAGGAAGACGGGACTGGAGAAAACTCAGGAAGTTCTCTTTGGCTCCCTTGCGCCGTGATCTCCAAGCCCAAAATCTTTCCAACGCGAGAATTCTTACCCACAAATTTACCCACAGAGAGTGGTTCCTACAGTCCTTTTCAGCGATTTGGCAGCCCCGACAGAGTAAGTCGCTGATAATACGTGTATGCCTAGACTGTCACGGCAGAGGTCACGGCCTGCCTGCCGCAGGCAGGGTTCGAGTCCCGTCGTCCCCGCCATTCTTTTCGCGGCGTTATTTCGATTTCAATAAAATCGATGAAATGCAAATGGACACATTTTGGCGCCCTTGTTGCACCCTCCACTCGATTGTGCGGAAGTCTGATGACGTTCTAAACGGAAGTAAATTGCTTTGCGGCAGCAGCAGCCCCACCAGGGGCATTCCCACTTCGGCGCCAATCACTTTGAGACTGGCGCTTATCTGATTTTGAATTGCTTTCACCAGGCCGTTCTCAGGTGGCGCAAAAACAAATTTTCACTCTGGAGTTGAGTTGTCCGGCTTCCTGCCTTCCGGCCAGCTTGGAACGCCTGGATCCAGCTGGATTCTTGCGGTCCTGACGAAACCGGCCGCCAGAGCCAGAATAATGTCGCGGTCCGGCTTGTAGCCCTCCTGCTTCATGCGGATCAGCGTGGGCCCGGCTCGGGTTTGACGACGGGCTTTACGGGCGGTTTCACCGCAGGTTTGGTCAAGGGTTTTGCGGCGAGCTTGACAGCGTCGCTGAAAGAAATGTCGTTGCCCGAGCTATCAACAAAGTGAGCCTCGAGCACCGCGTCCACATCGAAGAACATCACGCAAGCGGCGGCGCTGACACAGCGCGCTTGATGGGTGCCCCGCGCGGGGACCCAAGCATAGTCGCCGGCGCGAAGCACCACCGGGTTCGCGGCACCTTTCATTTCGACGCGGAAAGTCCCGCTAACCATCAGAACAGCGACGTTTGCCGTGTTCCAGTGCCAAGGTTCGTGGCACCCAGGGGCGAGCTGAGCCACGAAAGTCGCAGCTCCTTTGTCTGGGTCACCGCGCTCCACGGCGGTTGTGAAGCATTCCGGCGCGTCAGAGGATGTGGCGAACTTCAGCGATGCGCGCGCGTTGACTGCGGCTTGATCGCTTCCTTGGGCGAGGGATGCGGGCGCGAAGACGAGGGCGCTGCAAACTACAAGGGAAATGCCGGACCAAAAAAGAATTCTCATGGGCTTCCTCCCGAAACTTGGAAAGGCTCGAAGCTGTCTCATAAATGCCTTGGCTGAACGACTTGCCGACCTCAGGGGCTAAAATCCCTGAGGGGCTCGGCCCTCAGACTACCCACAGCATCTCGTCCTATGTGGAATGGGCCGATCGGCTCGCCTGAAATGTGCGGAAAAACAACTCGCGGTCCGGGCGGACGGCAGCAATCGGCCAGCCTGCGCTGATGCCGCCGTCCACCACCAGATTTTGTCCGGTCACAAAACGCGACGCATCGCTGGCCAAGTACAATGCTGCTTGCGCGATATCATCCGCGCTTCCCACGCGCTGCAGCGGCTGCCATCGGGGAACGATGGAAC
Organism: Candidatus Acidiferrales bacterium; assembly: GCA_035934545.1. Taxonomy (GTDB): domain Bacteria; phylum Acidobacteriota; class Terriglobia; order Acidiferrales; family UBA7541; genus DAHUXN01. The sequence continues at coordinate 57,379 of DASYXV010000073.1, read as the reverse complement.
CAATGGCAGCCTCGGCATATTCGGGGTGCTCGTCGGCTTCATCGGGTTGCGTGCCCCCGAACTTGCCGAAACCGCCGGTGGCAATCATCCCGGGCGAAATGCTGTTCACGCGAATCCCTTTTTCGCCCAGCTCCATTGCCGCGCAACGCGTCAGGTGAATCGAGGCCGCTTTCGCGGCCGCATAATAGTGGCCGCCCAGTCCAGCGCGGATCCCGTTGACGCTTGCGACGGTGATGATGCTGCCTGTTCCTTGCGTGGCCATAACGCGTGACGCATATTTCATCCCGGCGAGGACCGCGCGCACGTGCACGTTCATCACCGCATCGAACTGCTCCAGATCCACGTCGGCGATGTTGGCGAATTGCGAGCCTATCCCGGCGTTGTTCATCAGGCAATCGAGCCGCCCAAATCGTCCCACGGCATGCTCGACCATCGCCTGGACGTCCGCTTCGATGGAGACGTCTGTGCGGATGAAGCTCGCGGCCGCGCCGAGCCTCTGCGCCAACTTTTCGCCTCTCTCTTTGCGTCGCCCGGCAATCAATACTTTGGCGCCATTGGCGACGAAAACCTCAGCGGTGCAAGCGCCGATTCCGCTCGTCCCGCCAGTTATAACCGCAACTTTCCCTTCGAGTGTCATCATGATAATCAGCTCCTGATCTTCTTGTGATCAACTGCACCATCTTCTTCCGCAGCAATGCAGTCAGCGATCCTCATACTGAGTGCTGCCTGGCTCCTAGCGTAAGCGATTGATAGGTATTGCCCTAGATCCATTGTGTGCGATTTTATCAGTACCATTTATTGGGGCTTTTCACGCTTAGGTTTGTTATGTTCTAATGGATCCATTATGCTGCAACTCGATGGAAGCGGTCCGCTTCATCGGCAGATCTACCGCGCCTTCCGGGATGAAATCCTGATCCGGGCCCTGACACAGGGTGAACGTGTTCCTTCAACCCGGGCCCTTGCGGGCCTTCTGAGAGTGTCTCGTAACACGGCTGTAATGGCTTACGAGCAACTCCTTGCGGAAGGATACTTTGAGGCACGCGTCGGTGCAGCAGGAACGGTCGTTGCCCGTGCACTAGCGCTTGACTCCCTTTCCTCGAAATCGGCCGGCGTGCAGCGGCGCACGATCAGCAGCGCTGGTCCGCGGCTTGCGGCCGCAGGGAAGAGAATCCTAGGAGCAGCACGAGGAGTAACCAATAGCCTGGGATTGCCAACACTGACCTGGCAACCAGCCCCACCGCGCATCCCATACGATTTCCGGCCTGGCCGTGCGGCGTTTGCCGATCTGCCCTATTCACTTTGGTGCAGATTACTCGGCTCACGTGCTCGTCGTGCGAGTCTGCGCGACCTTGACTACGGGCCCCCGGAAGGGCGGTGGGAGGTTCGCGAAGCCATCGCGAACCGCCTGCGACGCTTGCGCGGAGTGGAATCAAGCCCGGAAAGAATTGTGATTGTCCATGGAACGCAGCAGGCGCTCGATTTGATAAGCAGGGTGTTATTGAACCCAGGAGATCGAGTCCTGATCGAGGAGCCGCATTACGATGGCCCCCGGCTCACCTTTCTATCCGCGGGGGCCAAGCTGATCCCAGCCGCAGTTGACAAGGACGGGATCCAAATCCCGAAGGCGACTGCAGGGCGTCGTTCAGTCCGCCTTGCATATGTTACGCCATCTCATCAATTCCCCACCGGTGTAGTCTTGCCCGTAGCGCGGCGGCTTGAGCTCCTCAATTGGGCCTCCCGTGTAGGGGCGTTCGTGGTTGAAGACGACTACGACAGCGAATATCGTTATGATGGACCTCCGCTGCAAGCGTTGGCGGGACTTGACCGGGGAGGCCGCACTATTTACGTAGGAACATTCTCCAAAATTCTCTTTCCCGCCTTGAGGCTAGGATATGTCGTCCTCCCCGAATCGCTAGTGGAACCGATTACGGCTGCCAAAGCGATTGGAGACACAGGAACCGCCACTTTGGAGCAACTGGCCCTCGCGGATTTCATCCGCGAGGGCCACTTCGATCGCCACCTCCGGCGGACCAACGCCTCGAACGCAGCGCGGCGGAATGCACTCGTTCGCGCCGTGCGCGAAGAGTTCGGTGAACGGGCCGAAATCTGCGGTGCGAACGCCGGACTCCATCTTCTCGTTTGGCTAAAGGGAAAGAGGGGCGGGATGATCGCGGATGTGTCCCATAAGGCCCAGATGGCCGGCGTAGGTCTCTATTCCGTGGATTCGTTCTACATGAAACCTCCACGGCGCACAGGAGTCGTTCTCGGGTATGCATCCTTGCGCGAACGCGAGATCCGAGAAGGAATTCGGCGTCTCGCCGCCGCGCTCACATAAACGTCGCGAACACTGTCCTGTCACGGCAGTGGTCGGGGCCTGCCTGCGGCAGGCAGGGTTCGAGTCCCTTCCCCCCCCCGCTATTCATTCCAAAACAATTGCGCTGATTTCCTCGAACCACCAAGGCAGAAGGACACGTTCCTGCGCCCCCGTTCTCAAAGGCGAAGCTATTCCTGCAAAATCATCTTTCGTGCCTCCACGAGCTCCGCCCTTCCTGGCTTGTCCGCATGTCCGCAAATCTTCAACAGCTCGCCAAAATGCCTCTGACTCGCTTGAGAATTTCCACTGAGCTGGGCAGCACGCGCTGCCCCATAGAGCGCTCGAAAGCGCCCCGGCTCCTTTGTCAGTACCGCTTCAAATTGCTCCAAAGCTTGCGCTGGCTCCTTCATCTCCAGGAACATCTCGCCCAGTAACTCGCGCGCTGGAGCCAGCGGCCCCGGCGTCACTGAACTTTTCTCCGTCCCATCTTCCAGTTCCGCTGCCGACTTCATCTGCCGCAGCGCTTCCTCCTTTTTACCCTCCGCTAGCGCAGCCCATGCTCGGACCGCAAACTCCTGGATTTCCACCTGCAGCGCCCAGTAGTTTTCGCCGGTCATCGAGAGCCGCTCTCGAATTTGTTGCAACGCAGTTGCTGACTCGTTCGCTGCCCGCGCCCGGCCCAGTCGCGCCGAACCTAATCCACGGGCAAACCACGTCATGGCCTCGGTGTAAGGAAATGGTGTTTCCCGCGGTATGAGTTGGACGGCCTGCTTCCAGTCCTGACGTTCCAGCGCGTACCGTGCCGGAATCGCCGCCAACGCAAAATATCCAGCCGAAGGGCTGGCGGCTCCACTTATCACTGCCTTCGGATCGAAACGCGATGCGATCTCCTGCAACGAATCTACGATCCGCCGTGCGGCCTGGTCCTGCCCGGTCTGCAAGTAGGCGTAAATTTCATAGTCGCTGGCGTGCAACTCTTCTGCCGTCTGACCTTCACGCTGCGCCGCTGCCGCGGCCGCTACGTTGGTGTCAATGGACTCCTGCCAGTAGCCTGTGCGGGTGAAAATATGCGACGGCATATGCAGCGCATGCGGCGCATCTGGCGCAATTTCCGCGTAACGCCTCGCGGCCACCATCGCCCGCCCCGCCAGCGCTGGCACGTCGTAGGCATGGATAATGTAATGCGCCAGCCCAGGATGCGTCGGCTCCTGCTCGAACAATTTTTCGAGTATCGCTCCCGCCTTGAGCCGGTCGGCATAGGTCTTGTCGGCGGGATCTTCCGAAGCCGCGAGCGCCAACGCGTAGAAGATTTGAGCCTCAGAGTCATCGGGATATTTCGCCGCGACTTCCTGCATGGCGTCACGATAGGCAACGAAGCGAGCTCCCTGCGGAGTGGTCTCGAACTCGCCGTACAACTTGCCGACGGCAGCGAGATACGCTCGTTCGCGCTCCGTCTTTGCACCCACGGCCCTGCCGCGTTCCACACTCTCTCGCCCTGCCTGCAACTGGCTCTTGTCCTTCATTCCCCCAAAAGGATTACTCCAATCGCTCAGCGCGATTCCCCAGTAGGCGATTCCGCACGTAGCGTCTTCCCCCAGCACCTCATTAAATCCTTCTATCGCACGGCTGAACTGGAAGGAATGCAGGAGGGCTACTGCCCGGTCGAATTTCTCCTGCGCCCCTGCGTTGCATGACGTAGCAAAGTGCACCACCCCCAACTTCTCGATCTTTCCGGGGTGGTGCTCCTGCGCGAGGCAGCTCGCGGCCAGCGTCAGTAGCAATCCCAAAATAACTCTCGCCCTCACCGCCTCGCTCCTCCAGTCCTCAGGATTATGGGCACGTTTCAGAACCTCCAGAAGACTCGCACCGTAGGCGACGATGATCGAAATTTCAAAAGCCAGATCGTGCCAACTTGGGTGATTGTGCGGCTCCTCGTAGAAGAGACCTCGTTTACAACCGATCGCTGCGCGTCTCGACACTGGTCCGAGTCATGGACAGGCAGGAAGTAACGAACATCCGTGCCACGTTAATAGCCACGGCGCGATACCGATCAGGATGCACAATAACCTTGACTATGATGGAGTGTCAACGGCTTCGAGTGCCGTCCGTGCCCTCCCATGTCGCTGAAACTACTTGTAACCCCCTAACTGTCACGGCAAAGGTCGGGGCCTGCCTGCGGCAGGCAGGGTTCGAGCCTCCTCGTCCCCGTCGTAAATCTATCGCGCACGTTCTTCGACTCACCGCTTGAGCAGATTCCTCACCATTTGCAGGGTTGCATATTGTTTGACAGGAAACCGTCAACCGCGATGCTTCCCGCTCGGCCCAAGGCCGGGTATTCTATAGGCAGGACTCGCGGGCCCCTCGAAAATGTCTGAAGCACAAGCCCAATCAGTGGCAACGACCGTCCGGAAAAGCCGGACCAGTGCCTTCCCGACCTGGATACTGGTTCTATCCGCCACGGTCTTGGGCGTCTATGCCGCTGTTTCCGTGCTCGTCGCACCGGGACCCGAGTTAACTGCTTTCGGCGACATCGTACAGTGCCTTGTGCCATTGCTGGCAGTCACCGCACTCCTGTGGAATGCATCTTCGTCCGAATGGCGGCAAAATTTTTTCTGGACCATGCTGGCTGCAGGCTGCGCGCTTTGGATGTTCGGCCAATTGATGTGGACCTATCTCGAGGTTGGGCTTCATCAGGCTGTGCCGAATCCATTCCTTGGAGACGTCATTTTTTTCCTTCATATCGTGCCAATGTTTGTCGCACTGGCGATGGCGCCTCACGCTGGGAAGAGCGATTTGAATCTGCGCCTGAGTTTGCTTGATTCCACTTTTCTTCTCGTCTGGTGGCTCTTCCTGTATATATTTGCCGTTATTCCATGGCAATACGTCTCGCCCAATGTGGATCTCTATAGCCGGAACGTTAACCAACTCTACTCGACAGAATGCCTGGCGCTTCCCATGGGACTCGCAGCTTTGGCGATCCTAGCCAGCGGAGGCTGGAGGCATGTATATGCGCATCTGTTCGGCGGAGCTATGCTTTACGCCGTGTCCTCCACCGTCATCAACCGAGCAATTAATCGCGGTCAATATCACACGGGCTCAATCTACGATCTCCCGCTTCTCGCTTCCTTCCTCTGGTTCGCCATTGCAGCTGTAGTCGGAAGGCGAATGAACCTGGAGAGCAATCCACAAGCGACCGCGCCGGGACAACAGCTATCATCGCGCATTGCCATGGCGACGCTACTCTCCATGCCGCCGATGGCATTCTGGAGCGTTTGGGGAAGTTCCGCCCAACCATCGGTCAGAATGTTTCGCTTGGGCGTGACGCAGGTGGCAATCCTCGCCGGCATCGGACTGATCACTCTGCGCCGCCGAATAGTGGATCAGGACAGGCAGAGACTTGTGCTCTCACTTCAGGATACCGTTGGGAACCTCCAGCGTCTCCAATCGAGGCTTGTCCAGAGTGAAAAACTGGCATCGCTTGGACACCTCGCCGCCGGCGCCGCTCACGAAATCAATAATCCGCTGACCGGCATCCTCGGCTACGTTGAAATGCTTCTAAACGACTTGACGTTGAACGATAAATCTCGCGCAACGGCGGACAAAATTAGAGACCAGGGACTGCGAATCAAGAAACTCGTGACAAGCCTTCTGAGCTTTTCGCGGCAGGTACCCGCAGACAAAGTACCCTTGGATTTGGCTCAGGTGGTGAATAGCGCGCTACAACTCGGAAATCTGGGGGCGCACCGTAAAAACATTCGAATTGAAGTGAAAGCCGATTCGATGCTTCCCACCATCCGTGGTGACGCAGACCAGCTTCTCCGCGTGTTTTTCAACTTGATTGACAACGCATCAGACGCCATGCAGGAAGTCGGCGGCGGCCTGCTTCAGATTCGCATCTTCTCCGAGCGCGGCAGAGTCGTGGCGGAATTCTCCGACACGGGACCGGGAATGCGCGATGCGCGGCGCGTGTTCGACCCCTTTTATACGACGAAGCCCGCTGGCAAGGGAACCGGCCTGGGTCTGAGCCTGTGCTACGGCATCATCCAGGAGCACGGCGGAGACCTGACCTGCCGCAATACGCCGGGGGCTGGCGCTACATTCCGGGTTGAGTTGCCCGCGCCAGTGGCACTTGCAAGCACCGCACATGCACCTACGCCTCTTGAAACTCTCAAAACCCGATAACGCGGCGGGAAAGTCCATCGAAAGCGAAACGAAGGCAGAGTACAACGACGCGTTGTTTCTAGCGCGTGTGGGAGAAATTGTACGAACCGCTGAAAAGAAACGTGGCCGTGGCAAGGGACTGCGGAACCCACCACACGTGGCGCGTCCAGCCCAAGCTGCGCTGCATCCGGCGGGCGAAATAATCCAGCCCTAGAGGGACAACTTGGATCGCGCCGTAAATCGCTCCGGAGTGCGCAAACGGGCGCATGAGCGGATCGGCCTCCACGCGACCTTGAGAAACAGCCTGCCTTGTGGACCACGCGTCGAAGCCAGCGGCGCCGTGCTCTGTTGCCATCAAGACAAACCAGGCTCGGCTGGGATGACTGACCGGGGCAGTTTCGGGGCGAAAAGCCGGGGGAGGTGGCACAAATAGAGTGAGCGCTGGTGCAGGCGGAATACTTGACGCTGGATGAGGATCCGCCCCGACCACCGACTTGGATTCAGTCGTTTTATTGGGCTCAATGGTAGAAGTGCTAGCGGCAAGAGGGACAAGCCCACCAGATGAGCCTTTGGCGTCAGTAGAAGTCTCGGCAGGGGCCACAGAAACCGCCACAGCGGCTGGGAGCGTAGGTTTTGTGCCTGAAGCTGCAGAAGGTGTGAGGAGAAGCACAGCCACGGCTATGATCATCTGGATGACCCCTTGAACGCCTATTCCATCGCCTGGGAGTAACCTGAGCAATGGTACAGCCAGGGGATGAGGATAGTACGTCTGGTGTTTTCAGTGACTTGCGGACAGGGCGGACAAAAAGCGGCAAAAGCATCGGAAACAGTTGACCACAAAGAGGAAAGCCGATGCCACATTCGTCGGGCATGGGATTCATTCAAATCCAGGGTTCGCTCGCGGCCCTGCGTAACTGGGCTAATTGCGCGCCTGAGCTCCTCAAATTAGGCTTGTTCCGCTGCTGACCTCACCTCTGCCTTGATGAGCCTTGCGTTAGAAATTTCGACGGGACGAACGCGGCTTGGATTAGAATCGCCGCACCTATGTGCACACCACTTGAGAGAAGGAGGATACATGCGTCGCCATATTCGCTTACTGGTATTGCTTGGAATCGCTCTGCTTCCCTTCCCGGTCCGTGCGCAGCGCCCTGAGCAGCAATTCATTCGCGCGGGCAATCTGCTCGACGTGCATTCCGGCCGCATTCTCGCCAACATGATCGTGGTGATTAATGGCGATCGAATCGAGCGCGTGGCTAAGGCCAATGAAATCACGATCCCATCGGGAGCAAAGATAATTGACCTTTCGAACGCGTTCGTACTGCCGGGATTGATTGACGCGCACGAACACATTTTCCTCACGGGCGAGGACAACGGACGCTACGACGAACAATTACTGAAAGAGTCGTGGCAGTACCGGACGATCGAGGCCATCGTGAACGCCAAGAAAGATCTCGACGCCGGATTCACTTCGATGCGCGACTGCGAAACAGAAGGCGCGATGTACGGCGACGTGGACGTCAAGACGGCCATCGCGCGCGGGCTGATTCCCGGTCCGCGCCTCGAAGTCGCCACACGCGCCATGTCCACAACTGGCGGCTACCCGCTCGAGGGCTATTCCCCGAACGTCGCGGTTCCCTCAGGCGTGCTCATTGCAGACGGAATCGAAGGCGTGCGCAAGGCAGTGCGCGAGCAGATCAAATTCGGCGCCGACTTCATCAAGGTTTACGGCACTCACAAATCCTATTTTCAGGGCGGGAAGATGATCAGCGTGCCGACGTTCACGGTGGATGAGCTAAAGGCCATCGTGGACGAAGCTCATGCCGAAGGCCGAAAGGTCGCTTGCCATGCCTATGGCGATCCGGGCATGCATAATTGCATCGTCGCGGGAGTGGATTCCATCGAGCATGGCTTGGACATCAGCGACGACGACATGCGCGAAATGAAGGCGCGAGGCACCTGGCTCGTGCCCACACTTTACGTTTACAAGACGATCGAGAAGGACGATTTACAGCAATCCGGCGGAACAGTGAGCCGGGCCAGCGTTCACGAAATCAGCTTCAAGAAAGCGCTCGCGGCGGGGATCAAGATTGCATTTGGCACTGACGCAGGCCCGTTCCCGCATGGGACGCAGGCGCTCGAATTCGAGTACATGTTGCAATATGGGATGACGCCACTCGCCGCGATTCAGTCCGCAACGCTCAAGGCCGCGGAACTCATGGACTCAGCGCAGGACAAGTGGTCGAAGGAAGTCGGCGCGGTTGATCCTGACAAATTCGCGGACATCATTGCAGTCTCTGGCAGTCCTCTGGACGACATCAAGCAACTAGAGCAGGTGAAATTCGTGATGAAGGGCGGCGTGGTTTATAAAAATGAATTCGCTACTCCGCCGATCGACAAGCTTGCGCCGTGAATTATTCTCGCGACGGATTAACTTCGTGCCGAGCCAAATTCGTGGAATTTGCTTGGCGATGTCGGCGCTCAGTCGGCGGATAGCACTGAGACGGCGCGAAGACAGCTCTCAATGGCCGTAACGGTCGTCTCCAGGTCTTCTTGGGTATGCACCGCGGAAACGAATAGCGCCTCGAATTGCGACGGCGCGATGAGAATCCCGCAATCGAGCATGGCGCGGAAAAATACGCCAAAGCGGCGCGTGTCGGATTTCCTTGCATCCGAATAATTGCGCACAGTGTCCGCGCACATAAACAGAGTCATCAGCGATCCCACAGCGTTGACTTGCGCCGTGCTCCCGGCTTCGCGCGCAACTCGGCGAACGCTACCAGTGAAATGCTCTGATTTTGTGTTCAGCTCTTCGTAAAATCCCGGCTTCTCAATCTGCCGCAGAGCTTCGATGCCCGCACGCATAGCAAGCGGATTCCCGGAGAGCGTTCCCGCCTGGTAGACGGCGCCGAGGGGGGCGACATGATCCATAATGTCGGCGCTGCCCCCGTATGCAGCGACCGGAAGTCCGCCTCCGATAATTTTCCCCAGCGTCGTCAGATCCGGTTCGATTTTGTAAAGCGACTGCGCGCCGCCGTAGCACAGCCGAAAGCCCGTAATGACTTCGTCAAAGATTAGAAGCGCGCCTGCCCGTTTCGTAACTTCTCGCAAGCCGCTTAGAAAGCCAGGGGCTGGCGGCACGACGCCCATATTGGCAGCGACCGGCTCGACAATCACCGCGGCGATCTTACCTGGATGGGCCGCAAACGCCCTCTCCACTGCGTCAAGATTATTGTAGGGAACATTCAGCGTCAGTGACGCGAATGAGTCAGGGACGCCAGGGCTCGATGCAATCCCGAGCGTGGCGAGCCCTGAACCTGCCTCGGAAAGAAAGCTATCCGCGTGCCCGTGGTAACAGCCCTCGAATTTCACGATGAAGTCGCGTTTCGTGTAGCCGCGGGCGAGTCGAACGGCGGACATTGTCGCTTCCGTCCCCGAACTGACGAATCGGATTTTCTCAATCGAGGGAATCGCGCGCTTGACGCGTTCAGCAAGCTCGATTTCGACCTCTGTTGTGACGCCGAAGCTAGTCCCTCGCGTCGCCTGATCTTGAATTGCTGCAACGATCGCCAGATGCGCGTGGCCAAGAAGCAGGGCGCCCCAGGAACCTACGTAATCAATATATTCATTGCCGTCGGCGTCCCAAAGCCGCGCGCCTGAGCCGCGCTCGACGATCAGCGGGTCGCCGCCTACTGAGCGAAACGCGCGGACGGGGCTATTGACGCCGCCGACAAGGCATTGCTCGCCGCGGCGGAAGATTTCCTTCGATTTCGACCGGGGGGGATTCGCCATGTTTGTGGATCAGCAGGCCTTGAGCCACCGTGCCAGGTCCTTGGCGTGATAGCTGAGGACGATGGACGCACCGGCGCGCTGGATCGCCGTGAAAATCTCGAGCACGACGCGCTTCTCATCAATCCAGCCGTTCTGCGCCGCCGCCTTGACCATTGAGTATTCTCCGCTGACGTTGTATGCGGCAACTGGAACATCAAACGCTTCGCGCACGCGATGGATGATGTCGAGGTACGGCAGCGCCGGCTTCACCATAACCATGTCCGCACCCTCGTCCAAATCGAGCGCAACCTCCTTCAGCGCCTCGCGTGCGTTTGCAGGGTCCATCTGATAACTCCGGCGGTCGCCGAATTGCGGCGCCGATTGCGCTGCTTCGCGGAACGGGCCGTAGAATCCCGAGCAGTACTTCGCGGCGTAAGAAAGAATCGCGACATCGGAGAATCCAGCAGCGTCGAGTTTCTTTCGAATACCGCCGACGCGGCCGTCCATCATGTCCGAGGGCGCAACGATTTGCGCGCCGGCGCGAGCGTGCGAGAGAGCCATTTCCGCCAGCAGTTCGACCGTCGGATCATTCACCACCTTTTCGTCCTCAACTATGCCGCAATGCCCGTGGCTGGTGTATTCGCAAAGGCAGACGTCAGTGATGACGAGCAGCTCCGGCCGCGCCCTGCGTACCGCCTCGATAGCGCGCTGCACGACACCGGAAGAGATATATCCTTCTGAGCCCTTCTCGTCCTTGTGTTCGGGCAGGCCAAACAGAATCACGCCGGGGATGCCGAGATCGGCTGCCTCCCGCGCTTCCTCCACCAGCTTGTCCGCGGACTGATGGGCGATTCCAGGCATCGAGCTGACTTCGGCGCGAACGCCCGAGCCGGGGCAAACGAACATCGGATAGATAAGCCCATGTGTGGATGGCTGCGTTTCGCGCACGAGAGAACGGAGCGTTTCGTTCTGACGGAGGCGCCGCGGGCGGTGCACTGGAAATGTCATGCGTGCTTCACTCCTTCGTTGTGCGGCGAACCATTCATTGTTCGCGCCCGGCCGCCGAAATACCCGGAAATTGCCGCAGCGACTGCTTCAGCGTTGGGCGCAGCCGCCTCGATAGGGCACGAAATTTCGGCGGTGCGGATAGCTGCTGCAGTCGTCGGGCCAATGGCTGCAAAAGCGGATGATGCGCCGAGACGTCGCAGGTCGTCAATGCCAAGGGATTTGGCAAAATTCTCAAACGCAGAAGGGCTGGCAAAGACAAAACAATCGGCTCCCTTGCGTCGAATTTCTTCAAGCTGCGGGCCGGCGAGCGATTCCGGCATGCACGTACGATATGCGACGACTTCGGTGACATCCGCACCTGCCTCGCGAAGCACTTCAGTCCAATCTGCCGCGCCGCGGTCGCGCACTGCTACATCGCTTCGCGGAATCAAGATGCGCATCCCCGCTGCGCCATGTACAAAGTTGAGAACAGGATCCTTCACCTCAAGTCCCGCGACGCTGCGCACACAGCCTTTGAAAATGCCCGCGAAGTTTCGGCCTGTTCCCGCGGGAGGCACAAAATCCACAGGGAATCCTTCGGCGGAGGCAGCCTCGGCAGTGGCCGGGCCAATCGCTGCTATGCATGGGCGCGGTTTGGGCAGTTGCATGAAATCAAGGCCAATCGCCCGGCATCGACGGGAAAAGAAGTGAGCCGCATTCTGGCTCGTGAAGAGTAGCCAGGAAAAATCTCGAAGTGCCCGAATCGCGGCATCGAGCTGCCCTGTGTCCTCAGGCTCGCGGAATTCGACGCAAGGCAGCTCGATTACTTCCGCGCCATACATTTTCGCTAACTGCGTTCGCAGGCCTTCGCCCTGTCCCGGCTCGCGGGTAATCACGATGCGCTTCCCCGCGAGCGGCCCGCTAAGCTCCACTGACGCTCCTTCCCGCAAGGCGCAGCAGGCGATCCGCTCCTGCATCCAAGAGCTCTCGCGCAACGCGCCTGCCAAGGTCTTCTGCCCCCTGCAATCTCTTGCTCACCTCGGAAGCACTCCTGCGGATGCACTCCGCGCCGTCCGCAGAAAGCACGCAAGCGTCGAGGCGTAAGGAACCATCCTCGTTTCGCGCCCACGCGCCAAGCGGCACCTGGCAACCGCCTTCGAGTTCAGCGAGGAGCGCACGCTCTGCTGTCACGGCTAGACGCGTTTCCGCATCGTCAAGCGAGCCAAGCGTATTCCGAATCTCAGCGTCGCTTTCTCGTGCCTCGATAGCCAGCGCCCCCTGCCCTACAGCTGGCAATATCACCTCCGGCGAAATTATTTCCGTTATTTTCGCGCTCAGGCCGAGGCGATCAAGCCCAACCTTAGCGACAAGAATGGCGTCGAACTCGCCCGTCTCAAGCTTGCGGATCCGCGTATCCACATTGCCGCGTAGATCCGCTGCATGCAGGTCCGGGCGAAAATGCCTTAGCTGAGATTGGCGCCGCAGGCTGCTCGTCCCAACTCGTGCGCCCCGCGGTAGCCTTGCCAAAGATTCCCCACCGCGCGAGACAAGACAATCCCGTGGATCCTCGCGCTTTGTGACTGCAGGAAAGCACAGCCCTCGGGGAGTCTCAGTCGGCACATCTTTCATACTGTGAACGGCAATGTCCACGTATCCTTCGAGCAGCGCGTCCTCGATTTCCTTGATGAAAATTCCCTTCCCGCCTGCTTGATCACTCACCTGAGCTACCGCCGCCGACTGAAACCTATCCCCCGACGTCTTGATGATCACAATTTCCGCCTCAATACCGCACTCGCGCGCCAGCCGGTCTTTAATATGCTCCGCCTGCCACAGAGCGAGTTTACTTCCGCGCGATCCGATCCGTAGCGACTTCACGACTTGCCCTTCCCAGCGGGGCCGTCCCGCTCGGAATCGTCGAGTCCAAAAAGATCGCGCAATGCCGCCAGTCCCTCGACCGGCCGCTTCAGTTTTCGCGATTGCCTCAGCCGCCCGGAGGGCAACTCCACGATTCTTTGCACCAGCTCTTGCGTCAGCTTTTCCAATCGCGCCCAGTCCGCGTCAGAGAAGCCATCGAATTTCCCAAAGTGCGCCCCCAACAAAGCACGGCGTTCCGCTTCGAGTCGAGCGTGCAAAGCATCCAGAAGCCCCGCTGCCTCCAGACCCGACTGCCACGAAAGGAATTTCGTGACATGCTCATCAATCACGGTCTCGACCCGCGGAATTTCCGCTTCTCGCGCTTTCTTGTTTTGTTCCACGATCTCGCCGAGATGATCGATGTTAAACAGATAGACGTTGTAGAGGCTGGCCACTTCTGGCTCCGCATTGCGTGGCACGCCCAAATCCACAATGAACATCGCCCTGCCGGAGCGTGCCGCCATGGCCCGCTCCAGGACCGAGCGAGTGAGCACGTGTTCCGATCCGGAAACCGAAGTCACGATAATGTCCGGATACTCCAGAAGTTTTTCCAACTGCTTCCATTCATGTGCCTCGCCACCCATCCGCCGCGCAAGGTCCTTGGCGCGGTCGAACGAACGATTGACGACACGCAATTCGCGGATCTCGCGCAACCGCAAATGCTCCACGACCTGTTCCGCAACCGATCCCGCTCCAACAATAAGCGCCCGATGGCCTTTGAGATTCCCAAACACGCGCTCTGCAAGTTTGACGCCCGCGAACGCCACGGACATCGGCCGCGCCCCAATCTCTGTCTCGGCGCGCACGCGCTTGCCCACTTCCAGCGCGCCCTGGAAGAGCTTATTCAAGACTGGCCCCGTTACCCCATGTTCCAGCGCACGGCCGTAAGCTTCCCTGACCTGCCCTAGGATTTCCGCTTCACCCAGCAACATCGAATCGAGTCCAGACGCGACACGGAACAAGTGCCTCACCGCCTCAGGCCCCACGTAGCGATAGACGCGGCCGTTGAGTTCGTGGGCCGGAATGTGATGAAACTCGGAGAGATAAGAAACCATCGCCGTAGGAGCCGAGTCACCAGAATCAGAGGAAACGCCATACAACTCGCTTCGATTGCACGTCGAGACGACGACCGCTTCCTCGATTACGCCCGATTCGCGCAGCTCCGAGGCCGCGCGTACAGCCTGCTCCGGCGTGAAGACGACTCGCTCCCTCAGTTCGACCGGAGCCGTGCGATGGCTGCATCCGATGAGCGCCACCTCAATCCGGCCGCGCGGCAGGCGGGATGCTGTATTCTCGATGGAATCGGCTGTCATTAGAAGTATCGGTGAAAACCTGTGAAATACAGATTCACGATCGTGTAACTGAACATGACCACAGCAAAATTGCACGCACAGACCAGCGCCGCGCGTGCTCCACGCCCGGCGGGAGTTCGTACAATCCACAAATAGCCCGCATACACCGCCAGAACGACGAAGGTCACCACTATCTTGGGATCCGTCAAGGGATACTGCCCGGCGAGGCGCCGACTCCAAACGAATCCCAGAATAGTGCTCGTGATCAGGGCGAGCCATCCAACCCAGACGCTCGAGCGACTCATGCGTTCCAGCAACTCCAAGGCGGGGAATCGCCAAAATGCCAGACCCGGCCGGCCACGATGCAATTTGCGGTTCTGAAACAAGTAGATGACGCTCAGGAGGAACGAAATCGCAAACGCCGAATACGCCAGAATCCCAATCGTGATGTGCAGCGCAAAGAGCGCCCCGTCGGCCCGCGGTGCTCGCGGCGCAGAAGAAGGTGCCACTGCCACGGCCAGAACTACCCAAAAAATTACAAATGGCACTACGAGGGAACCTACTGCTCGTTCGCGGTGGTAGAGTTCCAGGCCAAGATAAGTAATCGCAACCAGCCAACCAAACAATGACATGGAACCATACAAGTCATCGTACGGGATGGCATGTATCACTTTCGCGCGATCCAGTAGCGCGAAATAATGTGCCGCTAGACCAGCTACCAATAGAACCGTCGCCAGCAGACCCATCCACCGCCTGTCACGGTAAAGGTTTAGTGTATAGAAGACGAAGCTACCTGCGTAGAGCGCGAGGCAAACATAATTCAGGGAAAAATTCATCGAGAGCCCTAGGACCTCGGCAGTGCGCTCCTACCGGGAATTCGCAAGACTTGTTGCAATCCCATCGATTCATCTTAGCGCCCTTTGTAAGGCTCCACAATACGAGCGGCCCTGAGAGTTCCAAAGCTTGTTCAGTTGTTGACGAATCTCATAAATCCTGATACAAGAATTGATTCCGTGATGCAGCTTCTCGCAGAAAGAGGACTCCCGTTCAAGGAGTCTTGATTCCGGAGGAAGAATGTCGGGACAGGCGCGGGCTATCGAACTGAGTAGTGTGAGCGCATATGTTCAGGAGGGCTGTTGATGAAGCGAATTGTTGCGAAGTGTTTTTCGGAACTGTACGCGGCACAACCGGACCGTAATAGATCGGCCTGGGGCCGACTTGCGCGGTTCGCCGCAATGTGCGCAGGAATGCTCACGGCGTTTGCCGCCGCGGCGCAGGCACAATCCTCTTCCGAAGCCGCGGGAGGAGAAGCCAGCCTCAAAGTCCCCGACTTGAGGCAAGCGACATTTTTCAACGGTGCGATTAACGGCCACGCACTTCTCGTGTGGGGAATCCTCTTCTGTGTCTTTGGTCTGGTCTTCGGCTTGGCGATGTATGTGCGCCTGAAGAATTTGCCCGTTCATCGCGCCATGCGAGAAATGTCCGAGCTGATCTGGGAGACATGCAAGACCTATCTGATCACGCAGGGCAAATTCCTCCTCCTTCTCGAATCTTTCATCGCAGCCATCATCATTTTGTACTTCGGCTTCCTGCGGCACATGGACGCCGTGCAAGTCTTCGTCATTCTGCTTTTCAGCATTGTCGGAATCTGCGGCAGTTACGGAGTCGCGTGGTTCGGCATCCGTGTAAACACCTTCGCGAACTCGCGCACGGCGTTCGCCTCTCTGCCCGGTAAGCCGTTCCCGATTTACCGCATCCCGCTGAGTGCCGGCATGAGCATCGGAATGATGCTGGTCAGCGTGGAGCTGCTGGTGATGCTCATCATTCTCCTCTTCATTCCCGGCAGCTACTCGGGGCCGTGCTTCATCGGATTTGCCATCGGCGAATCGCTCGGCGCGGCCGCGCTGCGAATCGCGGGAGGCATTTTCACCAAGATTGCCGACATCGGCTCCGACCTGATGAAGATTGTGTTCAAAATCAAGGAAGACGATGCGCGAAATCCAGGCGTGATCGCCGATTGCACCGGCGACAACGCGGGCGACTCGGTCGGTCCGAGCGCGGATGGCTTCGAAACCTATGGCGTCACGGGTGTGGCGCTGATCGCTTTCATCCTTCTCGGCGTCAAGAGTCCCCTCATCCAGATTCAACTTCTCGTCTGGATCTTCGTGATTCGCGTCGCCATGCTCGTCGCGAGCGCCGTGGCTTACTTTATCAACGACGCCATCGCGAAGGCGCGATTCGCCAACGTCGATAAGATGAACTTTGAAGTGCCGCTGACCTCGCTCGTATGGATTACCTCGTTAGTCTCCATCGGTCTTACATTTCTGATCTCTTATTTTGTCCTTCCCGACATCGGCGGCGATGCCACGCAGTGGTGGAAGCTCTCCATCATCATCTCGTGCGGCACGCTTGCCGGTGCGATCATCCCCGAACTCGTGCGCGTATTCACCTCCATGGAATCTCGGCACGTCCGCGAAGTGATGAATTCATCGCGCGAAGGCGGCGCGTCGCTCGGCATTCTTTCCGGCTTCGTCGCAGGAAATTTTTCGGCGTATTACCTCGGCTTGACGATGGTCATCCTGATGTCCATCGCTTACCTGATCGGCTCTCTCGGCCTTTCTGCCATCATGCTGGCTGCGCCCGTCTTCGCCTTCGGACTTGTGGCCTTCGGCTTCCTCGGCATGGGCCCGGTGACGATTGCCGTGGATTCTTATGGCCCGGTCACGGACAACGCTCAGTCCATTTATGAGCTTTCGCTGATCGAGCAGATTCCCAATGCGAGGCAGGAATTGAAGAAGGATTTCAACATCGACGTCAACTTCGAGCGCGCGAAGGAATTGCTCGAGGCCAACGATGGCGCGGGAAACACGTTCAAGGCTACTGCCAAACCGGTGCTGATTGGGACGGCTGTCGTCGGCGCCACAACCATGATTTTCTCGATCATCATGGCGCTGACGAACGGGCTCTCGCAGAACGTGGAGAAGCTGTCGCTGCTGCACGCACCCTTCCTGCTCGGCATCATCTCGGGCGGCGCAATGATTTATTGGTTCACGGGCGCTTCGACGCAGGCGGTGACGACTGGCGCGTACCGGGCCGTCGAATACATCAAGAAGCACATCGATCTCAAAAGCTCCACAAAAGCGTCGGTGGCGGACAGCAAGAAAGTCGTGGAGATCTGCACGCAGTACGCGCAGAAGGGCATGCTCAACATTTTCATCGCCGTGTTTTTTGCGGCATTGGCATTCGCGTTTCTCGAGCCTTTCTTCTTCATCGGCTACCTGATCTCCATCGCCATGTTCGGCCTCTACCAGGCGATTTTCATGGCCAATGCGGGAGGCGCCTGGGACAATGCGAAAAAAATAGTCGAAGTCGAGCTGAAGCAAAAAGGCACGCCGCTGCACGACGCCACGGTAATTGGCGATACTGTCGGCGATCCCTTCAAGGACACGTCTTCTGTCGCGATGAATCCGGTCATCAAGTTCACCACGCTGTTTGGACTCCTGGCCGTGGAACTGGCCGTGGACCTCACTGCGAAAAGGGGCGCCGGACTGACGCACGTGCTATCTGCAATTTTCTTTATCGTGTCGTTTTTATTCGTCTACCGCTCGTTTTACAGCATGCGCATCAAAACAAACGAATAGTCGGAGTGGGATTGCCAAAAAAGAAAAAAGGGAGGGCCAATGCCCTCCCTTTTTTTCGCGGCGAATGCCTAAGCCTTCAGGATATTGACGAACTTCCGCGGGTCGTTCTCGAAGCCCGGAAACACGGGCGAGAGATCCGGATTGCGCAGATGTTTTGTCAGGATCTCGCCGAGCACGCTGCGAAAATCCGTGGTGACTGCCAGGTCGCGGTCCTGATAAAGCTGCCCCTCATTCATGCCGGGCCATTTTGTGTAAACCTTGCCGCCCTTCACCTGGCCGCCCATCAAGAGCATGCAGTTCGCATGGCCATGGTCCGTGCCGCGATTGCCGTTTTCGTGCGCTGTGCGGCCAAATTCCGACATGCTGACGAAAACGATGTCGTCCATGTGTTCGCCCAAATCCTGATGAAACGCGGCCAGCCCCTGGCCAAGGTCGCGCAGAAGATTCGAGAGCTGGCCCTGTGCGCCGCCTTCGTTGACGTGATGATCCCAGCCACCGCTATCGAGGAACGCTACTTCCATTCCGACGTCCGCCTTAATCAGCTCGGCAATTTCTTGCAGGCTCTTGCCAAATCGGCTGTTCGGATACTGCGCGCCATTTTCCGGCTGGTAGCTGTCGGGATCGAGCTTCTTGAGCGAGTCAATCGCCTCAAATGTCTCCGCGCCGACGCCATGAAGCGCTTTATCCACCGAGTCGGCGTACATCGCTTCGAAGCTGCTTTCCGTAACTTGCGGATTGCCGAACAAGCGGAATTGCTTCAGGTCCGGAATCGCAATCGCCGGAGCGTTACCGCGTAAGGTGAGCGGCAGATACGGGCCGAACGCAACCGCGCGGAAGGAAGATGGCTGCTCTTCAGGCATCGCTACCAGCGAACGATTCAGCCAGCCATCGTTAGTGCTGCTCTTTCCCGGTGTGCCGGACTCCATGAAGTCTTGCGCGTCGAAATGGGAGCGCGTCGGGTCCGGTGAGCCGACAGCCTGCACCACGGCGAGCTGGCCGGAATGAAACAACTGCGCAAGCGGTTGGAGGCTGGGATGGAAGCCGAAGAAACCGTCGAGGTCAATTGCCGCGTCCTGGCCGCCGCTCTTCGGTTGCGGAATCGCGATCGTCGGACGCAAGCGGTAGTAGTTCGGCTCAGCGAACGGAACGACCACGTTTAAGCCGTCCATCGCGCCGCGCTGAAACAGAACGACAAGCTTTTTCTTGTTCGGCGCGGGAGTCGCGGCGATGGCGCGCTGCAGGAACGCAGGCATCGCAGTCATGCCGACCATCGCGACGCCGCCACTCTTCAGGAAGACTCGACGTGTCATTTTCATGGCGAACCTCTCCAGTAACCGGAAATTCTAGCGACGCTGAAATTCCGGCGAACCGAGAACCAGCCCGGCAATCAATCCTTCGTTGACGTGTTTCACAGGATCATCCAGCCGTGCCTGGAGAACCTGCGGATCGGAAAGCTGCTTTTCAAGCGTGGCGCGAGTGCCGTCGGAAACCTGGCTGTCGAGAAAATCATTCAGCGCGCGCGTGAGCGCGACTTTCGGATTCGCGGAGGCATCTTCTCCAAGCAGTGTCTGCAAGTCCGCGTTCACTCCCTGGATATGATTCGTCGCCAGCGTCAGCGCGAAGTTCAGCCGATTGAGCAATGAGCCTGCATTGACCCACACAGTGGCTGTATCCGCATAGCCCGTCGGCGGCTCGCACTGATACATTGGCTCGCCCATGCGTCCAACCCACTGCGCGAGCTGCACCGGAACTGTTGCGTCCACGCCAAGAGAGCGCGCGGCGCTGACGGCCAGTTCGAACGGCGTCTTGATCTTGGAGCGATAGGCGTCGCGCGACCAGAACTCTCGCGAATAAATCATCGTCTTCAGCACGGCGCGGATATCGCCATCGCTCGAGAGAAAAGTCTGCGCCATGCGGTTCACCAGCGCCTGCGGCGGATTTTCGGAGACAAAATGCTCGGCAAGCTGGAACGAAATGTGGTGCGCCGTTGCGTCGCTCGTCGCAAGCATGTGGATCACCGCTTCACCGTCTTTCATCCCGCCGTAATCAATTCGCTTGCCCATGACGTATTTCACTGACTGGTCATGGATTCGGTCGTCGAAGAAGAACTGCGCGTCCTTTTGCGGCGCGCGGATTGTCCAGCCCGTGAGGCATTTGGCAACAGCGATGACGTCCTGTTGCGCGTACCCGCCATCCACGCCGAGCGTGTGCAGCTCCATGATTTCCCGCCCGTAGTTCTCGTTGAGCCCGCGCTCCTGCTTTCGTGGCGGCGCGTTCACCGGCTGGCCATTTAAGGATTTGTTCGGCTGCGGAAATTGGCGCTGCTGAGGAGGCGTCATGCCCATGAAGAAGCCTTCAAAGCGGCGACGGCGCATCGCGAGTTCCGCCTGCATTTGCTGGAACGCGATCGGATCAGCGCTCAGCCAATTGTCGAGATAAAAAAGCATCGCGGGGCTTTTCGCCGTCGCCAGCACGAGATCCTCGAACTTTTCCATGGCATGGGGCCGAATCGTCTTCTCGACATACGAGGTAAGAAGCCATCGGTCGGCACCCTTATTGGCGTTCACGTTGAAGTGATTGAACCAGAAATTCGCCATCACCTCGTAGAGCTGGCGATTGCTGTAGATGGCGCGATCCAGCGTGGCAATGTTGAGCTCCATCTGAATGCGCTGAGGTCCGGGCAGCGTTTCGAGCTGAATGACGGCGGGGTCCACGCCTTCCTGCCGGAGCGATTGCCGTTGCTCCTCCATCTTCTGCTTCATCTGATCGCGGTACTCTTCGGGCGTGATGCCCTTCTCTTTGGCCACTCGATTCGGCGGCGGATACTTCTCAAGCAGCTTTGCCGATGACATGTTCAAGGTGTCGAATCCGGAGAGTCGCGCGCTTACCGCCGAGTCATCAATCGAATCGAAGTTGAGCTGCTGCGTGATCCACCTTTCTAGTCCCATCTGCCGAATGCGCTCCACGTCGCCCGGCCTTGGCCCGTAAGCCAGACGATTGAGCGCTTGGCTGATGGCTTCGTCTTCAGTCAATTGCGTGATGGGAAGACTGCCTATGAATGCTTTGGGGAGATTGTAGTTCGGCTTGGTCTGAGAGGCACTTCCGGCATCTCCGGCGTGGGCGCTGGGGACAATCCCAGCGAGAAATAAACTCAGACCGACTGCCAGCACCGCCGCGCACGCTTCATCCACGCGGCTCCTTCTCGAAACGCTTCGCGTGGATGTCGAATTGCTTCGGTCAGACTTTCCTGTCTTGTACACTTTGTGCTGTGGAACCGGTTTACCGGGCAGATTTCCAGCGTCTCTCACAGTTTCTCCCTCGACAAAAAGTTTAACCCTGCGCGCGGCAAAAAGTTGCCCCGCAGCCGCGAACGCAACGAACGCGGCAACACCTGTCCTTCCGTACAGGCCAAACATGGAAGAAGGTCAGCTCAATCAGAGAGAGAAATCAGCGTCGTGCGCGAAAGGCCTCAATGCTCCAAGTGTCCGCGTCTTCGTCGTGCCGCAGCACATAAAGATTTTCATCGTCGGCGAGAACACGAAAGAAGGTCGCGCCGGGCGAATACCATTTGTCATCGAGTTCCGCAACCTGGTAAGCGCGTTCGCCGATGGAAAAACGCATCGGGCGCTCGTCGGCGCGATGTCCGGAGTAGCATTCCACGTGAACAGCCTCCATCAGTTTTGTCCCGTCGGCGCCCGATTTCGCGACTTCACTGTGCGCGCAATTCCGCATTGTACGCGGCGCCGAGAAATACGATCACCGCGGTCAAATACATCCAGATGAGGAGCCCGATGACCGCGGCAACACCCCCGTAAACCTGATTGTATGGCACGTTCCGCACGTAGGTGCCGAAGAGGATGTCCGCGATCCACCACAGCACCGTTGCCAGCGCCGCGCCGGGGAAAACCGCCTGCCATTCGCGATGCTCTGGTCTGCCAACGCGATAGACAACCATCAATACAACAGCCGCCAGAGGAAGCACCAACGCGAAATAGAGAAGGGCGAGGGCGAGACGCACCAGGCCGGTATATCCGGTGATGAAAATCAGCCAATTGCGAACCTGCTTCCCGAAAGTCGTCAGCACCACCACGGCCATCCACGGCACAATCGTCAAGCACAGCAATGCCAGGGCGCGCCGTTGCTTCACCCAGTAGCTCGGCCGCTCCGCATCTTTCTCCACGATCTGAAAACCTTCCATTAAGCCAATCATCACCTGTGTTCCCACAATCACTGTCCCGAAGAGCCCCACCAGTGCGTATTGCCACGCATTTGTCGTATGGCGGCTCATGAAAGTCTCCACCAGCCGCGAACTCGCGGGCGGGACGATAATCTGCAGCCGCAGCCACATTTCTCGCGCGGCGGTCCCGCCCCAGCCGGTGCCCGAAAGCACTCCCAGTCCAAAGAGCAGAAATGGAAAGAACGCGAGGAACATGCTGAACGCCACGCCTTGGGCGGCAATCTGGCATTCCGGAAAAACGCGGCGCAAAGCGCACAGCAATCTTTTTGTCTGACTGGGCATGATCGCCGAGTGCGATTATAGATTCGGAATGGAGCTTTAGACGCGCTGAATCGGGCGGAGTTTCCTTCGTGAAAGCCGTCCTGGGGCCTACCTTGGCCCAAACTCTTGTCGCGTGGTGCAGCGCAGAGTATCCTCTATCGGAAAGACAATCGGGTCTCCATTCTTGCTGAAAGGCACGAGGCTTCACCCATGACTACCATTGCGAGACAACCCACCGGCAGTGCGCGCAGCGAAGACGTCGTCCGCAAGCACAGGGAGTTCCTTTGGCCAGCGGTCACCAATTATTACAAACAGCCACTCGTCGCCGACCACGCTTCGATGCAATACCTGTGGGACCTCGAAGGCCGAAAATATCTCGATTTCTTGGGCGGCATCGTCACTATCGGCGTCGGCCATTGCAATCCCAAGGTCACCTCGAAAATCAAAGCCCAGGTCGACACGCTGCAGCATACCTCGACCCTGTTTCCAAACGAAGCGATCGTGAATTTGGCTGAAAAGCTGGCAGAGATTACTCCAGGGAAATTGCAAAAGAGCTTTTTTACGAATTCGGGCACAGAGGCAAACGAGGCGGCAATCCTTCTGGCGCGGATGGCGAGCGACAGTTACGACGTCGTTGCTCTGCGCCATGCCTACGCCGGCGCTTCGCAACTTGGAAAAGGCGTGACCGCGCACTCCACATGGCGCAAGAGCAGCGTCATCGGCGTTGGCATCTCCCATGCCATCAATGCCTATTGCTACCGCTGCCCCCTGCATTTGACATATCCCGATTGCGGCGTCGCCTGCGCCGGCGATGTCGAGAACTTAATCCAAACGGGCACGAGCGGCCGCATCGCCGCGTTCATCGCCGAGCCGATTCAAGGCGTCGGTGGATTCATCACGCCGCCGAAGGAGTATTTCAAGATCGTCTATAAAATTGTGAAGAATTACGGCGGCCTGTTCATTTCCGACGAAATACAAACTGGCTTCGGCCGCACGGGGAAGAAATGGTTCGGCATCGAACAGTGGGAAGTCACGCCGGACATCATCACCTGCGCGAAAAGCATGGGCAATGGCGTGCCCGTCGGCGCGACGATTACCACGAGCGAGCTCGCCGACAAGTTCCAGGGCCTGACGCTCTCGACGTTTGGCGGAAATCCGGTGACGTCCGTGGCGGCTCGAGCCGTAATTGAAGTCATCGAAGAAGACAATTTGCGTGAGAATTGCCACGTCGTCGGCGGATATTTTCGGCAGCGCCTCGAAGAACTGCAACAAAAGCACGCGCTGATCGGCGACGTCCGCGGCATGGGCATGATGCAGGCGATTGAGCTCGTGAAGGATCGCAAGACCAAGGAGCCCGCGGCTGATGTAACCGGTCAGTTGCTCGAACGCGCGCGCGACAATGGCTTGCTCATCGGCAAGGGTGGCCTCTATGGCAACGTCATCCGCATGGCCCCGCCGATGAACATCTCGAAAGCGGACGTGGACGAAGGCATCCGTCTGCTCGACAAATCGCTCGCTGAAGTTCGGGCGTAGAATGAATCGCTTGGCGGAGTGCGGCATCAACATATTCGAATTCATGGCTGGAGAGGCGCATCTGCCATTCGGCGGCATCGAAGCCACTGGCGTGTGACACCGCGAGGCCGGTCACGTGACGCTCGATTTTTACACCGAACTCAAGACTGTCTACGTTGACTATACCGGCCGCAAGCGCGAATCGAGCATCTATTAGTAGTTCAGGGCCACAGATGATCCGAGATCTTCAGCGAGCATGCTTCGGTCTACTTCTCGCGCTCATCAGCATGGCATTGACCGCCCGTACGGCTGACACAATCACTTGGAAACCTGTGGGCGATGCGATCTTGCGCATTACCGGACAAAAGCCGGCAAAGCAGTGGAGCGTCTATCAGGATCAAAAAAATAAACCGCGCGTGCTGGTGAAGATTGATTCGCGCTGCCTCATTCTGAATGCAAAGACGAAGGAAGTCTTCGAAATTGGCGCCTCACAAATCCAGGAGCATGGCAAGAAGTTTCAAAGCCCGGATCCAGCCGCAACGCAGCATGCACTGCCGAGCGCTGACTGGGACATGCGCGACATCGGGCCCGCCGAGCGGATTCAAGCGCGCTTAACCGACGAGAACATCTCTATCGAAGTGGAACTTCCGCACCCTCTCGATCTTCGCACGCCTTATTAGGCATCCACCGATTCTGTGACAGGCCCGGGAGAGTCTGCGGCCGACTGTGTAGGCCCCATCAGCTCCGCGAGAATAATTCCCACGAACACGAGCGTCGCACCCGCGAGCACGCGCCAACTGAGATGTTCGCCCGCCACAATCACGGAGGTGAGCGCGGCGAAAACTGGCTCGAGGCTGATGAGAATCGCGGTGTGTGTCGGTGTCGCGTATTGTTGCGCCCACACCTGAAGCGAGAAGCACAGCGCGGTCGCGCCCAGCCCCGTTATAAGAATTGCCGCAACAAGGCTTGCATTCCATTCGACGCGCGGAATCTCCCAGCGGGTCGCCGCGAGGATCGGCAAGGAAAAACTATTCAGCACGGCCGTCACGGCGACTTGCAGGAAACTTAGCGCCGCAACGGAATGGCGCGAACTGAATCGGCCGACAAAGATAATGTAGAGAGCGAATGCCACCGCGCAACACAATGCATAAAGATCGCCAACGTTCAACTCCGCGATCCCCGCGGCCGGTACTGTGAGGTAATACAAACCCGCCAATGCCGCAAGTGCGCCGGTCCACACCCAGTGGTTCACACGGCGTCCCCAGAAAACTGTAAGGAGCACGGGAACCAGAACTACGCCTGACCCAGTGATGAATGCAGTCTTCGACGCTGATGTAAAGCGCAGCGCCGTGGTCTGTAGCGCGTAGCCGCTGAACAAGAAGAATCCCATCAGCGCGCCGGCGGCTGCCTCCGAACGCGTAATCCCGCCCAGCGCGCGCCTGTAAACCAAACCGATAACGATCGCCGCGAGCGAAAACCGGAGAGCGTTGAAAACAAATACGGATGAAAATGCGAGCGCGTCCTTGACGACGACGAACGTCGCGCCCCAGATCAGCGAACAAAGCCCCAGTGCGAGGTCAGCCTGTAGGCGGCGATTCATCCTTCGCGCCGTTCACTGGCGTTCGTAAACAATCCGACCGCCCGCGATCGTCATGTCCACGGAAGTCTTCAGAAGGTCCGCCGGAGGAATTTGCGTGATGTCCACGGGGAAAACAACGATGTCCGCAAGCATTCCCGGCCTGATTTCGCCCTTGCGATTCTCCTCGAACTCCCCGTATGCGGAGCCGGCAGTGTAATCGTAAATGCAATCAGTCATCGGCAGTTTTTCCTGCGGCTCCCAGCCGCCCGGAGGACCGCCGCCAGGCAGTTCACGCGTCGCGCAGGCGTAGAGTCCGCGCAGAGGATTGATGGACTCGACGGGGTAGTCTGTGCCAAAAGCCATGTGCACACCATCTCCGCGCATCGTATTCCAAGCATGTGCTCCCTTGGAGGGCTCAGGCCCAAGGCGGTCGCCGGTCCAGCGTTCATCGTCAAGAAGATGACACGGCTGCATCGAGGCGATCACGTCGAGTTTTGCAAAGCGCGCGAAATCCTCCGGCGCAACCACCTGCGCATGCTCGACGCGGTCGCGGCGGTCGCGCGGGCCATTCGCGGCGCGCACAGCGGCGAAGGCATCCAGCGCAACGCGGTTCGCACGATCACCGATAGCATGGAAATTGAGTTGAAATCCCGCCTTGTCGCGCGCAATGGACATTTCGTTGAGCTGTTTCGGCTCCATGCGCAGAATTCCCGACGTACTGGGGTCGTCGGAATAAGGTGCAAGCATCGCCGCCGTCCGCGAGCCGAGCGAGCCATCCATGAACGCTTTCAGCGCACCGGTCTTGAGCCACGGGTCCGTCGTGCCGCCCTCGCGGCGCTCTTCTTCCAGTTTGGGAAGAGGCTCGGTGAACGTGAGCCATTCGGTGATGCGCAGCGGCAGCTTCCCTTCTTCCTTGAGCGCACGATAGACCAGGAAGTCTTCCCAGCTCGAATAATCCTGAATCGAAGTCACGCCGTTCGCGGTAGCTTCCGCCAACGCCATCTCGATCCCGCGCCGGCGCTGCGCCTGGCTGGCTGGCGGAACCTTCTCATATACGAGGCTCATCGCCGGGCCCTCTTCGAGCATGCCCGTCGGCTCGCCCGTTTTCGCGTCGCGCATGATGTGGCCGCCCTGCGGATCCTGTGTGTCTTTCGTAATCCCTGCGATCTGGAGCGCCGGCGAATTCGCCACCGCTACGTGTCCGTCCATGCGCCCGAAAATCATTGGGTGATCCTTTGAAACCGCATCGAGATCCCAGCGCGTCGGGAAGACTTTCACCGGCCAGAGCGTGTGGTCCCAACCTTGCCCCGTAATCCACTCTCCGGGCTTGTAATTTTTCAGCGCGTCTCGAATTCTCTGCTGAAATTCTGCAAGCGAAGCGGCGCCCTCGAACTCTACCTTGAACTTGGCCATGCCTCCCGAGGCCAGATGCGTGTGCGCGTCGTTGAAGCCCGGCATGGCGAAGCGGCCGTGCAAATCAATGACGCGTGTCTTCGGCCCGATCCATTTCTTCACGTCGTCATCCGAGCCGACGGCAACAATTTTCTCGCCGCGTATTGCCACTGCTTGCGCGCGGGGTTGCGCGGCACTCACCGTGTAAATCGCGCCATTCGTCAGAACGAGATCCCCACGCACGGCTGACTCAGCAGACTGCTCGAGCATGTTTTTCGCTACCCGATGGATTCGACGCGATTCTGCCGCGCCGTTGACAACATTCATTGAAGAAAGTGCGGCGATGGAGATGAAAATGATGAATAACGCAGCTCGTTTCAGGGCTGAACTCCCGCAAACGCAAGAATGGTGAGCAGGATGCGTTTCAAGCCAAGTTCCCGCGAGGTCGGGTCGTACCATTCCGAGAGCGAGTGCGCGCCGCCCCCGTCCCCGCCTCCGCCGATGGCAATTGCAGGAATGCCGAGCGAAAGAGGATAGTTCGCGTCAGTGGAAGATCTCTCAAGCCGCGCGCGATTTGCCAGGTAGCGATCCACATTCTCAATCGCGGCGAGAAGCGGCGAGTCCTCCGGCAATTTCCCTCCGGGACGCACGCCGATCACGTTGAATCTGCTCTTGAGCTTTTCGCTCCCGGCCACCGCGGCGGCCATCTCCGCATCCACCGCCCCATTGAACGTATTCCGCAAATCTGATTCCAGTTGTGTCAGCTCGTCGCCGCTCTCCGAGCGGAGGTCCACCTTCAAGCTCGCTTCCGAAGGAATCGAATTTACGGATGTGCCGCCCTCAATCATGCCGAAGTTGAACGTCGTGCGCGGATCGGCAGGCACTCGCGTCCGGGAAAACTCCACGATGCCGCGCGCCAGCGCTGCGATCGGGTTCGGCGCGCCAAAATCAGACCAGCTATGCCCTCCCGGCCCGCTCACCTGAACTTCAATCCGTCGCGACGCAAGCCCGACAGTCGTTGTGTAGTCAGTTCCCGCGCCATCAAGTGCTATGACTCCGCGTAAACTCTCTCCATACGAATCCACAAGTTGCCGAATGCCGCGAAGGTTCCCTTCGCCCTCCTCGCCCACGTCCCCCGCGAGCACGATTGTCATCTGCGTCTTGGCGCGGAATTGTTCCAACGCGCGCGCCATGGAAACGAGAGCAGCTAGGCCGGCGCCATCGTCGGATATGCCCGGGCCCTGCAGCCGAGTGCCGACCGTTTTCACGCTGACGTCGGCGCCTTGCGGAAAAACTGTATCCAGATGCGCCACAATGAGCACCACATCCTTACTGCTCTCGCCCGCGCGTTCGCCTATGACGTTCCCCGCGGAGTCCGTGCGCACTTTGAGGCCGCTCGCCGTGAACAGTTTGCCGATGTACGCGGCGCGTGCGCTTTCCTGAAACTCCGGGGCGGGGATTTCCGTGATGGCAATTTGCTGCTGCGTCACCCAATCCAGGTTCTTGCTCAGCCAGGCGAGCGCCCGCGTCACCCGTTTGTCCTGCGCCAAACCTTCCACGGGATTTATTGCCGCGCGCGTCGTCAGAGTCGCCATCGTCATCAGGATACCCAACACGGAAAAAAGTTTCACGACATTTATCTCGATAAAAAACGGCGGCTCGCTTCGGATGGTCTTGAAATCTCGCAGCGCGGCCAATTTAGCGATTGCCTGCGGGCTTCCCGAGCGGCGCGACTCCGCAAAGAGCCAGAATTTCCCCGTCGGTCATCACTCGCTCCGCCTTCTTCGCCGCCTGGAAGATACGGTCCACTAGTTCTTCTGTGGAGGGAATTTCGTGTTTCTCCAGCCAGTACGTCACGTTCGATCGCCCGCTCATCGGCCCGATTTCAATGATCTGCTCGAGGCCGAACAGATTCGCCGGCACGCCACTGTAGACCGAATTCGCCAGCATCGCATCGTTCTTCCGAAAAGCCTTGATAATCGCCGCAGCGTGTACGCCTGTCGCGGTGCGGAACGCATCGTGCCCCACCACGGGATAATTCGGCGGCACGGTTGTGTGCGTCGCCCGCGCGACTGTCTCCGAATACTCCTTCAGCTTCGAAAGGTCGCGGTCAATCAATCCCATCAGCCGCAAATTGACGAGCATCAGCTCCATCGGCGTGTTTCCGACTCGCTCTCCCAGCGAATTTGCCGCCGCGTGCACTTGATCCGCGCCCGCCGCGATCGCCGCGAGTGAATTCGCGACCGAGAGGCCGCGATCGTTGTGGCCATGCCAGTCCACGCGAATTGTTTCTCCCGAAGGCTTGACGATTTCCTCTATGGCGAAGCGGATCAAATTGAATGCCCCGCGTGGCTCGGCGTGGCCCACCGTGTCGCAGAGGACAATCGCGCGTGCGCCGCAGCGGATCGCAGTCGAATAGAGCGTCTTCACCGTCTCCGGGTCCGCTCGCGTCGTATCTTCGGTGACGTACATGGACGGCAGCCCTTCGGCGACGGCAAATTTCACCGCCTCCTCCGTCGTGCGCTGCAAGTGCTCCACCGTCCAATCCTCCACCAGCCGCCGGATCGGGCTCGAGCCCAAAAACGTCGCGGCCTCGATGGCGATGCCGGCACGCTGGGAAATCTCGACGATCGGAAGAATGTCGTTCCTATGTGTCCGGGCCGCGCAGTTCGGCCGAATCTTCATCCGGCCCCGCACGATCTCCTTTGCCAGCGCCTCCGTGTCGGCGTACGCGCGCGGGCCGGCGCCGGGAAGGCCGATGTTCACCGTCTCGATTCCGAGGTCCTCCATCAAATGCAAAATCTGAATTTTTTCTTCGATGCTTGGGTCGCGGACAGATGGATTCTGCAGCCCGTCGCGCAATGTTTCATCGTCCAGCGCGACTTTGCGGCCCAACGGGATTTCGCGTCCTTTGGCCGTATTCCAGTCGTAGATCAGATCGCCAAGATTCATCGTGTTTTCTTCATTCGGCGTGCGTAACCGCTCATCTGTCGCGTTTTCTTATCAATGTCCTGAGAGACCCTTCCCCCTTCACAAGCGCCTTCACGCGGCGCTTCCAGCTTGGCGCGAAAAGAATTTCAATGAAGCGATCCGCTGCGCCGGCCAGCGCTTCACTGTATCCAAACCACCAGGATTTCGCAAAACGCGGCAGGCGCTCCTCATCCACATATTTCAAGTGAACCATTTCGGCGAAACCAAGCCGCGAATGAACTCTGCCCCATCCGCTTGCTCCGCGGCCGCCGTGCGGCGCTTCCGTTATGCCGTAATAACTGGCGACATCGTTGATCATCACTGACCCTGCGTGCAATCGCGCCGCGATGTCGCGCCCGCGCTTCGTGTCGCGTGTCCAAACGCTCGCGGCGAGTGCAAAACTGGAATCGTTGGCCATGCCCACCGCCTCGTCTGCGTCCGCGACAACCTGGATCGCGATGACCGGGCCAAATGTCTCTTCGCGCATCAGTTTCATCGAATGGTTCACATCAGTTGCCACGGTTGGCTCGAAAAAACAGGCGCCAGCAGTTTTCCGGTGACCCCCCGCGACGATTTTCGCGCCCCGAGCCACAGCGTCGCGCAATTGCGTCTCGACGCGCTCAACTTGTTTCTCACGAATCATCGGGCCAATATCGCTGTCGGCGCTCTCTGCCGAACCAATGCGAACCTTCTTCGTCTTCTCAACGCACAATTCAATAAAATGCTCGGCGACGCCTCTCTCCACGTAAACCCGCTCCACGGACAGGCACGCCTGACCGCAATTCGTGAATCCTCCCCAAACGGCGGCGCTCGACGCCGCTTCCAAATCGCCATCCGCGAGCACAATCATCGGATCTTTTCCGCCCAGCTCCAAGACGGACGGAATCAGTTTCCGCCCGCATGCCTCGGCAATCTTGCGCCCCGTCTCTGCGCTGCCCGTAAAGAAAACTTTATCTGGCGAGGTCTCAATGATCGCCTTGCCCACTTCCGCACCGCCTTGCAGCACTTGCAAGACGCCCTTCGGCAATCCCGCATGATCGAATAGCTCCCCGATGAGCGCGCCCGTCCACGGAGCAAGCTCCGATGGTTTGAGCAGTATCGCATTCCCCGCAGCCAGCGCCGGCACGATCTGTCCCACGGGAATTGCGAACGGATAATTCCAGGGCGTAATCAGCGCGACGACGCCCAGCGGCTCTGAAGCGAGCCATCCGCGCTTCGATTTCAGCGCCCAGTTGTGATGCGGAACGCGTTCCGCTCGCAGCCAGCGCGAAGCGCGCTTCGCTAGAAAATCCGCGGTGTCGAGCGCGAACAGGATTTCGGCGAAGAGCGCTTCGACGCGCGGCTTCCCTGTTTCGCGGGTAATGATGTCCGCAATTTCCCGGCGTCGCTCGAACACCAAATCGCGGAATTTGTGCAGCGTCGCGCAGCGTTCAGCAATAGGCCTCGCCGCCCACCCTTCCTGCGCGCGTTTCGCCCGCGAGAGAGCCTCCAGCACACTATCCGGTCCCGCCGCCTCGAATCTGCCAATCATCTCTCCTGTCGCGGGATCAATTGATTCCACAAATGAGGTCGAAGCAGGGCGGCTCTCAATGATCGAACGTGCGGGCTGGCTCATCGTTTCGCCAATTCTAGCGCTGTTCCAACTTCTTTTACCAAGTATCTGAGTTCTTCCGCCAGAGCGATTTGATACGAGCGGCGACCTTTGTGTTCCCCGCGCCAGATTGGATCGCCGCTAGCTGATTTTCCACGGTTCCGGATACTTCAGCTCCACCAGATAGAGACCCTCCGGCGCCACTGTCGGCCCAGAGCGTGCCCGGTCTCGCATCTCAAACAGCTTTGCGATGTCGTCAACGGAAAGCCTTCCGCGCCCAACGTCGAGCAGCGTTCCCACAATCTTCCGCACCATGTACCTCAAGAATGACCGCCCCCGAATCGAGTAAATAATTTCCTGTTTTTCCGGCATCCTCAGCAGTTCGGAAGAATAAATCACGCGCACGGGCGAGCGATCCTTATCTCCCTCTTCGCTCCCGCTGGATGCGGCGAACGAAGAAAAATCGTGTTCGCCCTCAAAACATTTTGCCGCCCGAATCATCGCGTCTTCATCGAGCGGGTAGGGATAATGAAGCACGCGGCGGTATTCGAATGGCGGGAGCACGCGCCCGCGAAAGATTCTGTAGTGATACGACTTCTCGAGTGCCTGCCACCGCGCGTGGAAGTCAGGCCCAAGCTCCTCAGCGGCGACGACGCGGATCTGCGGCGGCAGCAGCGCGTTCAGTGCGCGCTGAAATTCCTCTGCGGTCAGTCCGGACTGCGTTTTAAAACTTGCCACCTGGCCAAGCGCATGAACTCCCGCGTCCGTCCTGCTCGCGCCGTGAAGAGAGATTTGCTCCTGCGTGATCTTCCGCGCCGCATCAGTCATTGCGCCCTGTATCGTGGGCAGTCCGGGCTGAATCTGCCAGCCATGAAACCCCGAGCCGTCGTAAGCCAGCGTCAGCTTGATGTTTCGCATTGGCGCGGAATTATCTCACGCCAGTTGGAACTTTCGGAGTCTTCGTACTTGCGAGCGATTTGGATATCAGGTGCGACGAAGAATCTCGCGGTGTGGGGGAAATATCCAGGCTCACGATTCCGCGCGAATGAAGTGACTCCCCGGTTTCGTAAGCGGCTCTCCCGCGCGGCACTGAGGGCATTCGTAGGGCTCGTAGCTTGCGATGTCGAGATCCATCAAGGCGCGCGTCGGAACAGCCAGATCCAGCCGGCCTCCGCTGCGGTCAATCAACGCAGCCGCGGCAACGGGGCGTCCGCCCGCCTCCTCGACAACGCCCATCGTCTCCCGCGTCGAGCCTCCCGTAGTCCACACGTCTTCGGCGACAAGCACGCGCTCGCCAGCCCTGAATGAAAACCCGCGCCGCAGCGCCATCTGCCCCGAAGAATCTCTCTCGACGAACACGGCTCGCACGCCCAGGCCTCGCGCAACCTCCTGCCCCACGAGAATCCCGCCGAGAGCCGGCGAAGCCACGCAATCCACAGCGATGTCACTGAATTTCGCGGCCAGTTCCCTGCCCAGCCGATCGGCAATTTCCGGGAATTGCAGCACGAGCGCGCACTGCACATACGTCGCGCTGTGTCTTCCGCTAGAAAGCTCAAAATGGCCGTGCCGGACGGCTCCCACGCGCTCAAAGACGTGCTGTAAGCTCTCCTCACCCGCAGCTCTCGCCGCTCCGGAATGTCGTTCTATCTGCATCTTCGCTGCTCAGTCCCGTCCCGAATCCTTCTGAATTCGCGGTAAGCCTAGGCCAGCCCGTGGTGATTGTCAATCCGCGCTGACTTTGTTAGAGTTTTGCGTCCCAGTTTCGCTTGTTCGATACCGACGTGCAGCTGTCCGATTGCGGACACTCCGGTAATTGTAACCTGCGATTATTCTTGTAAATCCAAGCGGATACGAATGGTTGCCTCCTTGCTGCAAGTAATTGGCTGAAACAATTCAGTACTCCGGCACGTTTCATTAACCTGGGGTCCAGGCCTCAAGATTCAAATCATCAAGGGGAGAGGAAGGAAGACTATGAATGGAAGGCTGATTCGAACGGCTGTGGCTCTTTACCTTGCTGCCTCGCTGGCGGCGGGAATGCCCGCATTTGCGCAGGCGCAGTCTCCACAGCAAACCCAGGCGCAACCTCAGCAGAGCCAGAGCGCGCCGCCGCCGCAGACCACGCCCCCGAAATCTTTTCCCAATTTGTTCAAAGGTCCGGACTACTCGCACGGCGAGCGCATGTTCCCGAATTTTTTCTCGGTCTATTCGCCGATGCGCATTCCTCCGCCGGACCTCACCAACGCGCCGGCGCTCACCGGCATGGTTCAAGACGGCAAACTCAATCTC
This sequence comes from Candidatus Acidiferrales bacterium, assembly GCA_035934545.1. Classification (GTDB taxonomy): domain Bacteria; phylum Acidobacteriota; class Terriglobia; order Acidiferrales; family UBA7541; genus DAHUXN01. The sequence continues at coordinate 23,474 of DASYXV010000073.1, read as the reverse complement.
AGTCTCGAAGACGCCATTGGCCTCGCGCTTGCCGACAATCTGGACATCCAGGTGCAACGATTCCAGCCGTGGTTTGGCCAGACGGACTTGCTGAGAACTGAAGGCGGCGGCACTCCCCAGGGCCAGTTCACATTCGGCTCCGGCGGAGGCGGCGCTTTCGATCCAGTTCTGTTCTCGACTTTCAACATGTCGGATTCCGTCGTTCCCGTAGCGAACCCGTTCACAAGCGGCGTCGGATCTAGCGGCATAAGCGCCGCTCAGAGCCATTCCAATCAGTACAATTTCGGCTATTCGCAGGCCCTGCACACGGGCACGTCTCTAACCGTCCAGTTCGCGAATGCGCGCAATTCGTCCAACGCAACCGCCAATTTTTTCAATCCATCTCTCCAAAACACTCTGTCGTTCAATATCTCGCAGCCCCTGTTGCGAGGCTTCGGCTTGTTGCCCAACACCCGGTTCATCATCGAAGCCAAGAATGAAGTGAAGCAGAACACTCTCACGTTCGAAGCGCAGGTCATCACGTCCGTTACCGCGGTCCAAAATCAGTACTGGCAGCTCGTCTTCGCGCGAGAAAACGTCAACGTGCAACAGGCGGCGCTCGCTACTGCCCAGAAACTCTTCGAGGACAACAAGCGCCAGCTCGAAATCGGGACGCTCGCTCCTCTCGACGTCCTGACCGCCGAATCCGAGGTTGCCACGGACGAACAGAACTTGATCGTCGCCCAGTCGAACCAGTTGCAACAGCAAACCAACCTGATGAACCTGATTACCAAGAACCCCATGGATCCGGCCTTGCAGAACGTCGAAATCGTTCCCATGACGACGGCGGCGGAAGTCCCCCAGGCGCCCACAATAGCGCCTGCGGACGCGGTCAAGGAAGCCTGGTCGAAGCGGCCGGAGCTGAAATTCGACCGGCTTGGCCTCAATACCGATGGAGTCGAAGCCAGGGCCACGCGCAACGAGCTTTTGCCATCGCTAACTCTATCCGGCACGTACCAAAGCACCTCCCTGGCCGGCGTCAGCACCACTTCCACGCAGACTATTACTGGCTTTACTCCAAACCCGAATGCTCCTGTGCTCTTGAGCGGAGCACAAGTACCCAACGAGTTCGTGGGCACTCCTGTCTTCACCACCACAACAACAAGTACTGCTACGGGCCTGGGCGATAACTACGACACTATTTTTCATAATAAATTTCCTACCTACGCCGCCAGCCTGACTTTCAGCCTGCCAATCCGCAACCGTTCGGCGCAGGCGGACAACGCTCGCGCGCAACTCAACGAGCGCAGGGATCAAACTTCTTATCAAAGAGATCAAAACACGATTGCCGTTGCCGTTCGCAATGCTCTCATCGCCATTCAGAACGGCGAGGCGCAGGTCACCGCCGCAATCAAGGCCACGCAACTGGCGCAGCAGACGCTGGACGACGAGCAGAAGAGATACCAGCTCGGCGCATCCAACAGTTACAACGTGGTTCTTCGCACGCGCGACTTGACCGCCGCGAAAGGCAACGAACTCCAGGCTCGCATCACTTTGGAAATTGCCTTCGTGAACTTCAATCAAGCCATGGGCCGCACGCTCGAAACGAACAATATCACTCTGGCCGCCGATAATCTGCGCCCGCGAATCTCCGCGAATCCGCTGATTCCGGGAACGTTCGACGGTGAATTGGCCGGCGGCGATCCGGCCCTGCACCAATAGCGGCTCTTGATTCAGGGTTCGCGACTTAGCAGGGTGCTGAAAAACGCCGAAGATTTGTGGGTCGCGGTTTTTCACCCTGAGCGGAGCCGAAGGGTAACCGCGACATAAACGACTTGTCTTCTTCAGGGGTTTTAACCCCTGAGGGATCAGAAGTGCCTTTTCAGCACCCTGCAAAGAATGCAGATGCGTCGCTGTGCCCTGAATTGATTCCTCGACGCCATTCTCAGTGCGTGCTTGCCCGGCCCGCGTTCATGCTCTAGAATGTTTTATGCTCGGAGTGAAGCGCTCACGGCCCCAATCGGCGACCGCATTCGAGGCCCCGCGAAAATGAACAAAGACATTCGAAACTCGTCCGTGGCGACAAGTGCGGAGCCGGAAAGCGCTCGCGAACCCTCCCCCGCCGAATCCGAATGGGAGAAAAACGTTCTCGATCCCGCTCTCAAAAATTCTCCCGAGCGCGCAACGCAATTCACCACGATTTCCGAGCATCCGATTCACCGCCTGTACACGCCTGCGGACCTCACTCGCTGGTCGCCTGAAGATGACCTCGGCTTTCCCGGCCAGCCTCCCTACACTCGCGGCATTCATTCCACGATGTACCGCGGCCGCCTTTGGACCATGCGCCAGTTCGCCGGTTTCGGCTCAGCCGCGGACACGAATCAGCGCTTCCGCTACCTTCTCGCTCAGGGCCAGACGGGCCTCTCCGTCGCTTTCGACCTGCCCACTCTGATGGGCTACGACTCCGACCACGCCCTCTCCGAAGGCGAAGTCGGCAAGTGCGGCGTCGCCATCAGCTCGCTCGCCGACATGGAAGTCCTCTTCGACCAGATCCCGCTCGCAAATGTCAGTACCTCGATGACGATCAATTCACCCGCCGCGGTGATTTGGGCCATGTATCTCGCCGTCGCGGAAAAGCAGGGCGCCGACCTCAAGAAAATCTCCGGCACAATTCAGAACGACATCCTCAAGGAATACATCGCACAGAAGGAATACATCTATCCGCCGGGGCCATCCATGCGCCTGGTCATCGACACTTTCGAGTTCGGCGCGAAGCAGACTCCCAAATTCAACGTCATCTCCATCAGCGGCTACCACATCCGCGAAGCCGGCTCCACGGCCATTCAGGAACTCGCCTTCACCCTTCGCGACGGCATCGAGTACGTGGACTGGGCCATCCGCCGCGGCCTCGACGTGGACGATTTCGTTCCGCATCTCTCCTTCTTTTTCAACGCCCACAACGATTTCTTCGAGGAGATCGCGAAATACCGCGCCGCCCGCCGCATCTGGTACAAGACGATGCGCGACCGCTTCCACGCGAAAAATCCGCGTGCCTTGGCGCTCCGCTTCCACACGCAAACGGCCGGCTGCTCTCTCACCGCCCAGCAGCCCTATAACAACGTCGTCCGCACCGCGCTTCAGGCTCTTGCCGCCGTCATGGGTGGCACGCAATCCCTGCACACGAATTCTCTCGATGAAGCCTGGGCCCTGCCCACCGAATTTGCCGCGACGGTCGCTCTGCGCACGCAGCAAATCATCGCGCATGAGAGCGGCGTCACGAACACGGCCGATCCCCTCGGCGGCTCTTATTTCGTCGAAACGCTCACCAACGAAGTCGAGCGCGGCGCCTGGGACTACATCGAAAAAATAGACGCCCTCGGCGGCATGGTCAATGCCATCGAACGCGCCTATCCGCAGCGCGAAATCGCCGAAGCCTCCTACCGCTATCAGCTCGCCGTGGACCGCAAGGAGAAAATCATCGTCGGCGTCAACGATTACGTCGCGGAAGAGAAGCCCATCGAGACTTTGCAAATCGATGAATCCGTCGCCCATCGCCAGGCCGAACGCCTGAGCAAGTTGCGCGCCGAGCGCTCCTCCGCCGAAGTCGAACGCCGCCTCACCGCCCTCCGCAAAGCCGCCAAAGGCGACGAAAATCTCATGCCTCACATCTTCGACGCCGTCAAAGCCTACGCCACTCTCGGCGAGATCTGCGACGCCCTCCGCGACGTCTTCGGCACCTACGAAGAAGTCGCGATTACATAGACCCCCTCCGCGTTGACTACGATTGGGCGCGACAAATTGAGCGGCGCGGTGTCTAATTTCTTAGAATCGCATAAACTCAGATGCGCAGAACAAAGCAGCGGATTGGAGCCCCGGGGCTATTCTCGGTCGTAATAATAGGGGCGTTGCTACTAAGCCCCACAGGGGCAGCACAGAATCAGCCAGCAGCACCGACGCCTCAGATTAGTTTCACGGCACAAGTCGCCAAGACAGTAGCCTCCATCACAGCCTACTATACGGAAGCAGGAGCCACGCACTCTACTAGCGGAACTTGTTTCTTTGTCTTCATTCCCGACGAGAGAATTGGAAAATCTGGCTATTTCAAATATCTCGTGACAAATCGACACGTCGCAACTGCCTTGGGGATGCCGCAGAGCGAGATTGTCCCGCTGGTGGACCTTAGGGTTAACCTAACGCATCCCCAAGGCCAAGACGGAGCCGCCGACATCAGGATACCTCTCACCGGGAACATGCATTGGTATTTTCCCTCGGATTCAACGGTTGACTTGGCCGTACTCCCGGGCGCACCTTCCCCCGAAAGTGTCGACATGAAGGCAATTCCTATATCTATACTCGCAACGAATGACATATTGAAGTCACAGACTGTGGATCTGGGCGACCCTGTCTTTTTCGTGGGCTACTTTTTCCAATTCCCAGGCCTTCATCGGGCGGACCCCATATACCGCAATGGCGCCATAGCAATGATGCCGACGGACCCAATCCTGATGCGCGCCGAGGGAAACGACAAGCCGATCAGCGAACATTTGTATTTGGCCGATGCGCACGCCTTCCTGGGGAACAGCGGCTCTCCTTTATTTGTAAATCTTGGAGGATTTAGGAACGGAGTTGTGACAGCGGGAGGCTCACCCTATTACCTCCTCGGCGTGGTCAATGGCTTCATACCTGAGAGCGCTGACGGCAACGTAATGGCGGCTACTCTGGAGCAAGGCGTGAAGGAAAACCTGCACAGCAGCGGAGTTCTCACGTTCGTACCGGCACAGGAGCTGTGGGATTTTCTGTACAGCCCAGTGCTTAAACATCAACGAGACGAGGTAGCGGCGTCCACGCAGAAAAAGTAATCCTTCTTGGACTCCAAATTACGCTTGACAATAGTTATAAAATGGTATACACTGTCGTCGTCAAAAAGCGATTAGCGCCAACAACCGCCGTTCTCGGCGGTTTTCGTGTCTTTCGGGGGAGGCATTGAGCACCAAAAGGTTGGCCCGGGGAAGCCGAGGCCACCTGACCGCCCATCCCTTGATCGCCGGCCCAAATTATTAGACCCTTTCGTATCTCACACAAAACACACCACATCCCATTTTCTAATCGATAACTTTCAACGACTTCATCGAGAAGTCGTTGACCCTGAGCGTAGTCGAAGGGTCGAGCTCCATCCGCCGCAGCAGTCTGTCGCGAAGGACGATTGCTCGTCACTTGTCACTTGCTTGTCCCGAGCGGAGTCGAGGGGCCACTTGCCACTGGTTTCTAATCGTCCCTCGCCGCGATTAGAAATGCCCGTAAGTCACAGAAAACAAACGATCGGACTCAGTTCTAATCGTCCCCAATTCGCACTTTTTAATTTTCCTCTCCGCGCTCAAAGGCTTCGCAAATCGCCGCCACTTTTAGTATTCTTGCTCCTTCGATGATCGATAAGAAAATTCGCGTTCTCATCGCCAAGCCGGGCCTTGATGGCCACGACCGCGGCGCGAAAATCATCGCCCGCGCTCTCCGCGACGCCGGCATGGAAGTCATCTACACCGGCCTTCGCCAAACTCCGGAGATGATCGCCTCCGCCGCCGTCCAGGAAGACGTGGACGTCATCGGCCTCTCGATTCTCTCTGGCGCTCACAATGCCCTCTGCCCCCGCCTGATGGAACTTCTCCGCGAAAAAGGAATGAACGACGTCACCGTCCTCATTGGCGGCATCATTCCTGAAGCCGACATCCCCGCGCTGAAAAAAGTTGGCATCGCCGAAATTTTTCTTCCCGGCACCTCCACCCAGGACATTGTCGAATTCATCCGCAAGCGCCTTTCTGCCTCTGCGGCGAAGAATTGATTCTTCGGTGCTTTCAAATTCCGGAACCACAATTCGCGTCTCTCGCGAAGACCGCGCGCTCATCATCGCTTTCGAAAATCCCACCGGCATTCCACGCCTCGACCGCGCAGTTCTCAATCATCTCCTCGACGAACTCCGCCGCGCCTCTGCGGATTCTTCCATCTCCGGCATCGTAATCACCGGCACTGAAAAGGCATTCGCTGCCGGCGCGGAAATCAGCGAGCTAGCAGAACTGACTCCTCTCGCAGCATATGAGTTCTCCCTTCTTGGCCAGAGTGTGATGACGCAAATCGAGCGTTCGTCAAAGCCCGCCATCGCCGCGATTCTTGGGTACTGCTTCGGCGGAGGTCTCGATCTCGCCCTTGCCTGTCACATGCGCATGGCCTCCGAAGATGCGTCCTTCGCGCATCCGGGAGCTTCGCTCGGCATCCTCACCGGCTGGGGCGGCACGCAGCGCCTGCCTCGCACTCTCCTCCCCGGCGCCCGCTCCCGCGCCCTCGAACTCTTCGCAACCGGCCGCGCCATATCCGCCTCTGAGGCATTTCGTCTCGGTTTGCTTTCTTGTGTCCTCCCGGCAGAGGAGCTTCTTTCAACTGCTATCAGACTTGCTTCAATGAGCAGCCATGCTGCGGCAGACAGGAATCTGCATGTCGGGTGATACAATGCGGAGTTTCATTCTTGCTCTCGGGGGCTCTTGCGCAGCGAGGACTCGCTTTGGCTGATTCTTTGATCGAATCACACATCAAAACTGGCTCGCCCGATTTCGAGAAGAATCGCCGCGTCTTGATCGACCTCCTTACCGAATTCAAGAATGAGGAAGAGGTCATTCGCCAGGGCGGCGGGGCGAAGGCCATCGAATCGCAACATAAGAAAGGCCGCCTGACTGCGCGTGAGCGCATCGCGAAGCTCCTCGATCCCGGAAGCCATTTCTTCGAACTTGGCCTATATGCCGCCTATGAAATGTACGAGGAGTGGGGCGGCGCGCCGGCCGCGGGCACCATCACCGGTCTTGGCCGCGTCGCGGGGCGTCAAGTAATGCTCATCGTCAACGACGCCACGGTGAAAGCCGGCGCGTTTTTCCCGATGACGGCGAAGAAGGTCATTCGCGCGCAGAATATCGCCATCGAAAATCACATCCCAACGATTTATCTCGTCGATTCCGCCGGCGTTTTCCTTCCGCTCCAAGAAGATGTTTTCCCGGATACCGACGATTTCGGCCGCGTCTTCCGCAACAACGCCGTCATGTCAGCCATGGGCATTCCGCAGCTCACAGCCATCATGGGCATGTGTGTTGCCGGCGGCGCGTACTTGCCCGTCATGTGCGACCACATTCTGATGACGGAGGGCAGCGGGCTTTTTCTCGCGGGCCCGGCGCTCGTCCAGGCCGCCATCGGCCAGAAAACTTCTGCCGAAGAGCTCGGCGGCGCGAAAGTGCACGCGCAGATTAGCGGCACTGTCGATTTCCGCGAGCCTGACGACGCAGCTTGCATCGCGCGAATTCGCGCCCTTGTGGACAAGATGGGCCAGCGCCCTCGCGCGCCTTTCGATCATCAAAAATCCGAGCCGCCGAAATACGCAACCGATGAAATCTACGGAATTTTCTCCGGCGACGCGGCGAAACAGTACGACATGCGCGAAATCATCGCCCGCATCGTGGACGGCAGCCGCTGGGAAGAATATCGCGCCGAATATGGCCAGACGGTTCTCTGCGGCTTCGCCCGCATCGGCGGATGGGCCGTCGGCATCGTCGCGAATCAGAAAAAACACGTACAAGTCGCTGCAGCAGGTACGGGCGAGCGCCGCATGGAATTCGGCGGCGTGATTTACACTGAGTCCGCAGACAAGGCCGCACGCTTCATCCTCGACTGCAATCAGAATCTGATTCCGCTCGTGTTTCTCCATGACGTCAACGGCTTTATGGTGGGCAAGGAAGCCGAATGGAGCGGCATCATTCGCGCGGGCGCGAAGATGGTCAACGCTGTCGCCAATAGCGTGGTCCCGAAAATCACGGTTATCTGCGGCGGCAGTTTCGGCGCCGGCCACTACGCGATGTGCGGCAAGGCCTACGATCCGCGCTTCATTTTCGCCTGGCCCACCGCGCGCTATGCTGTCATGGCTGGCGAATCCGCCGCTGGCACCCTCGTCGAAATCAAAATCAAACAGCTCGAACGCGAAGGCAAGAAACTCACCGAGAAAGAGAAGAAGGAACTTTACGAATCTATTCGCTCAACTTACGAGCATCAGACCGATCCTCGTTACGCCGCCGCTCGTCTCTGGGTGGACGCCATCATTGACCCCGCGCATACGCGCGAAGCCATTATCGAAGCCCTTAGCGCCGCCTCTCTCAATCCTGTCGTGCCCGAATTCAAGACCGGGGTGTTACAGACTTAAATGGAACAGGTAACCATTGTCGAGTGCCCGCGCGACGCCTGGCAGGGGCTGCCGCAAATCATTCCGGCGGACACGAAAATCGAATACCTGAGCCGCCTGGTCGCGCTCGGCTTCCGCCATCTCGACGCCGTCAGCTTTGTCGCTCCGAAGTACGTCCCGCAAATGGCCGACAGCGAGGAAGTCATGGCTGGCCTCGTCAAACATTTTCCTCTGGACAAGCCCGCGCCGGAAATCATCGGTATTGTCGTCAATGAAAAAGGGCTCTCGCGCGCACTCGCCGCTCCCGGCGTGACGACCATCGGCTATCCCTATTCCATCTCAGCGTATTTCCGCCGCGCCAATGCCAACATGTCCCGCGCCGAATCGCGCGCCTTTGTCGAGAAGTTGCAGCGTGACACTAAAGCCGCGGGACACAATCTCGTCGTTTACATCTCCATGGCGTTCGGCAATCCGTACGACGAGCCCTGGGGCCCCGAAATCGTCGAGGACACGTTAATCTGGCTCAAGGACATCGGCGTCCGCACGGTTTCGCTTGCCGACACGGTCGGCACCGCATCCCCTGAAGATGTTTCATCGCTCTTTCGCTCTGCCAGTGCCTGCGTCGCTGGCATCGAGATTGGCGTCCATCTGCACAGCCGCCCTGAAACGGCCGCCGAAAAAGTGTTGGCCGCATTCGAGGCTGGCTGCCGCCGCTTCGACGGCGCCCTCACAGGTCTGGGCGGCTGCCCCTTCGCTGGCGACGATCTTGTCGGCAACATCCCGACCGAGACGGTTCTCACCACACTTGCCTCGCGTGGTGTCGCTACGGGAATTGATACGAAATCGCTTGCAGTCGCTTGCGCGCTCACAGGCCGGATTCGCGAATCCTACTCGCACGAGGTCGGCGCGTCAAAACCAAATTGACTCGCACACAATGAGCTACAAAACTCTCCAACTCGAAATTTCCGGTGAAATCGGAACCATCACGCTCAATCGCCCCGATAAGCGCAACGCCATTTCGCCGGAGATGATTGACGATCTCCTCGCCGTTCTCGATGAAGCCGAGCGCAGCCCTGCGCGCGTCGTTGTTCTCACGGGTGCCGGCAAATCCTTTTGCGCTGGCATGGACCTTGAGGCGCTGCGCAACCTGGCGACGCAAACCGAAGCGCAGCACAAGGCCGATGCCGAGCGCATGGGCAAAATGTTCTATCGCGTTTATAGCTTCCCCAAGCCGCTGATTGCGGCCGTCAACGGCCCCGCAATTGCCGGCGGCACGGGCCTCGCCACGCTTGCCGATTTCACTCTCGCCGTCCCCGAAGCGAAATTCGGCTACACCGAAGTCCGCATCGGCTTTCTTCCCGCTGTGGTTTCTGTTTTCTTGCTGCGGCAGGTCGGCGAAAAAGTCGCGCGCGAATTGCTCCTCTCCGGCCGAATCTTCGGTGCCGAAGAAGCTCACCGTCTCGGTCTCGTGACCGAAATCGTATCGCCGGAAAAACTCATGCAATCCGCGCACGACCTTGCCCAATCGCTCATCGCCTCTAGCCCCACGAGCCTCACCCTTACGAAGCGCCTAATCCTCCGCTGGAACGCCGCCGAAATCGAACGTGACCTCGCCATCGCCGTCCACGAAAGCGCCGAAATCCGTCGTACCGCCGATTTTCGCGAAGGCCTCGCCTCTTTTCTCGAAAAAAGGAAACCAGTTTGGCAAGGCCGCTGACGCGCGCCGCTGCTCTCTGTTACACTTTTTGTCCTTTCGCTCCGTCACAGCGCAGGAGCCGATGACAACCGTTGGCGAAACGACAATTCGCGTGAGGTATGCAGAAACCGATCAAATGGGCGTGGTGTACTATGCGAATTTCTTCGTGTGGTTCGAAGTCGCGCGCGTCGAATTGATGCGCCAGATGGGATTCAACTACAAGCAGATGGAAATCGAAGACGACAGCTTCGTCGTGGTCGCCAAAGCAGCGTGCACTTACAAGCGTCCTGCGAAATTCGACGATGTGCTGCGGCTGCGCACGCGCGTCACGGAATCCCACAGCCGTACCATCACCTTTGCCTACGAAGTCCTCAACGATTCAACCAGCCAACTGATCGCCACTGGTGAGACGCTTCATGTTATTTGCGATCGCAACGGACGCCCGAAATCTCTCCCCGATAAATATCGAAAATACTTTCCCATCTCCTCGAATTCCAGGCGTGTCACAGCCGGTACGCGGAACGCATGACGAAACAATCCATCGCACTCTCCGGCAACGATCTCACGTTCAGCAAACTCTACCAGATCGTGTACGAAGGCTTTGAAGCCACGATCGCCTCCGAAGCCCGGGCAAGAATGGAATCCTCACGCGCGGTCGTCGAACGCCTCGGCGCTTCGAAAACCGCTGTCTACGGCGTCAACACCGGCTTCGGCGCGCTCGCCAGCGTCCGCATCGAACCCACCCAGATTCGCGAATTGCAATTCAATCTCGTGCGCAGCCACGCCTGCGGCGTCGGCGCGCCGCTTGCCGATGACGAAACGCGCGCGATGATTCTTCTCCGCGCCAACACTCTCGCCAAAGGCTTCAGCGGCGTCCGCCCTGTTGTTGTCGAGACGCTCCTCGCGATGCTAAATGCTGGTGTCTTGCCCGTGATTCCCTCGCAAGGTTCCGTCGGAGCTTCCGGCGACCTCGCCCCTCTTGCGCATCTGGCGCTCGTCGTCATCGGCGAAGGCGAAGCGATTTACAAAGGCGAGAAGATGGACGGCGGCGCGGCGATGAAAGCTGCCGGCATCGCGCCTCTCCAGCTCGAAGCCAAGGAGGGCCTGGCGCTCCTCAACGGCACGCAAGGCATGCTCGCGCTCTTGTCGCTTGCTCTTCGCGAAGCTGAAATCCTTGCGGACTCCGCCGACGTCGCCGCCGCGCTTTCTCTCGACGCCCTTCGCGGCACCCCGGCCCCCTTCGACGAACGCATCGCGCGCATCCGCCCCTTCCCGGGCCATGCCGAGACCGCGCGCAACATCACGCGCCTCAATCGCGGCAGCGAAATCCGCGAATCGCATCGCTCGCCGGAAAAAGATACTCGCGTCCAGGACGCCTATAGCCTCCGCTGCACGCCGCAAGTTCACGGCGCCGTTCGCGATTCCCTTTCGCAGGTCCGCACCACGCTCTCCATCGAGCTCAACGCCGCCACGGACAATCCTCTCGTCTTCGCCGAATCCGGCGAAGTCATCAGCGGCGGAAATTTTCACGGGCAGCCGCTCGCCATGGCCGCGGATCAAATCGCCGTCGCACTCGCCACTCTCGCGGGGATTTCCGAACGCCGCATCGAACACATGACGAATCCGCACACGAGCCTTTTGCCGGCGTTCCTCACCGCCGATCCGGGCCTCAATTCCGGCTTCATGATTGCCCAGGTCACGGCCGCCGCCCTCGCCAGTGAAATGAAGGCGCTGGCCACGCCTCATTCTGTGGACACGATTCCCACATCCGGCGACCAAGAGGACTACGTCTCGATGGGCATGAGCGCTTCGCGGCGCCTGCGGAGGATGCTCGACGCGTTGCGCAACGTCGTCGCCATCGAACTTCTCGCCGCCTGTCAGGGGATCGATTTCCACGCGCCGCTCAAGACCGGCACCGAGGCTCGCAAAGCCTATGCAGCCGTCCGCGCCGCCTCTCCCGTCGTACACACCGATCGCGCTCTCGCGCCTGACATCAACGCTGTCGCTGAATTAATCGCCCGCGGCGAATTCCAGAAAGTCCTTCACTCCTGACTTTACCTGCGCTGTCATCCCGAGCGAGGACGCGATGAGCGTCCGACGAGGCTTGCCTGCCGCAAGCAGGGATCTGCTTTTTTCTTAGAACAAGGCTGCCCAGCCGTTCTTCAATAAGCTGCGCGTACCATGCCCGGTCTTACCGCAAATTCCTCTGCAAGAATCTTCCAAACTTCCAGCCCACAATCCATTTGAATGGCGCTTCTCCCAAGGAGTAATGTCCGCAAGGCAAGCTGATTATTTCGCACTCCGCATTCATCTCTCGCACTGCCGCGAAAAACTGCTGCGAGAATTCGTACCAGAACGTCGGGTCATACTTCCCGCTGATAGCCAGCAGTCGTTGACCGCTCCCGCGCAGCTTTGCAATGTACGGAATCGGACTGATCGGCGCCCAAAAATGCCGAATCTCTTCCTCGGACACCTGCGCCCGCAGCGACTCCCACACGTGCATTGTCGTCATCCCATTCGCCACCACGTCTCCAAAATATGTCGAGACGTGCAGCAGCGCCGCCGCGCGGATCAGCGGCTCATGCGACGTCGTGATGCACGAAATCGAAGAGCCGAGGCTTGTCCCCAGAATTCCCAGCGGCCCGTACCCGCGCGCCTGGAGCCAGCGCAAGCAGCATCGCGCGTCGCAGACGGCCTGACGATTCGCCTGCAGCGTGAGCCCGATGTTCGGCCCAACAATGTGGTCGGCCTTGACGTGGCCCGGCACGGCGCGCTGTTCGTGATATGGCAAACTGAGTCTGAGCGCCGAGATTCCCAGCCGATTCAGCCAGCGGCAGATGTCCACATGCGCGCTGTAATCCGCATTCCATTGCGGCAGGACGACGACTGCCGGCCCCGTGCCCTTCGCCGGAAAGAATCTCGCCCGAACGCGATTGTTTTCTACCCACGGCGACCGAATCGCGCTCGTGAACCCGAGCACGCCGCTCCACAGCGATCCGTCCGCCGCTTTCTCGAGCGTAAAGTCTTTCGGCGTCTCGCACGCAAACCATTCATCGCTCTTCGCTAGTGTCTCTTCAACAAAGCGCTTCAGAAACGCCCGAGGATCTCGTTCTCCTGCGCTCCCGCCGATATGTTCGAGTCCCCATGAAAATGCCAACGAGCGCCGGTTCGGCTCCGCCGCCCAGCGCCTGTGCTCATATCGCCGAATTTTCTGCTCGTACCAGCCCATCTCGGAAAATGCGAAACTATAAGCCACATCTGCGCGGCCACCAAATATTCCTTCTCCGTGCCTTCCACTCAGACCGCGCGCCGAAGGCTTCGTCTCCTATAAGACCAAGTTCTGCGCTATACTTGCCTTCCCATCTCCGACTGAGGAGGCCCCATGAAAAAAATCATCGCGTCTAGCGCCATCTTGCTTTTCACTTTCGCAATTCTTTCCGTCTCTGCTTCGGCCCAGGAAGAAAAGGGCAAGCGCCTGAGCCCGCCTGCCAGCGCTGACTGCACTCTCGCCGCCGGCAAGACCATCCACATAGACTATTCGAGTCCGCGTATGAAGGGCCGTGAGATTTATGGAGGCCTGGTTCCCTGGGGGCAAGTTTGGCGCACCGGAGCCAATGAAGCGACCACATTCGTCATTTCCGCGGACGTCACTGTTGGCGGCAAGGATGTCCCTGCTGGCAGCTATACGCTTTTCACGATTCCGAACGAGGACAAGTGGACGCTCATCATCAGCAAGAAGACTAAGCGGGACAATTCGGACAAGCCCCTGTGGGGCATTCCGTACCCCGGCGAGCAATTCGAGCTGACGCGGGCCGACCTGCAAGTCTCCAAACTCGATTCTCCCGTCGAAGATTTCAGAATCGCCTTCGACAAAACCGGAAGCGGTTGTGCGCTGCGCATGGACTGGGAAACCACGCGCGCTTCGATCGCGATCTCTCCAAAGTAGCTCTGCTTCTGGCGCGTTAGCCATCGGGCACGCCCGGCGCGCCCGTTATTGTTGCTCTCGCCGAGCTGTGGCACAGTCAATTTGTGCTCCCATCACAAGCCATCGTTATCTTCGTCTTTGTTTTCGGCCTGCTCATCGGCAGCTTCCTGAACGTCTGTATCAGCCGCCTGCCGCAGGGTAAGTCGATCGTAAAGCCAGCCTCTCGCTGCCCGAAATGCCAAGCGCCCATTAAGCCATACGACAACACCCCCGTGCTGAGTTACATCTTTCTCTTGGGCAAGTGCCGCGAATGCAGAGCGCGCATATCTTTCTTATATCCCGCCGTCGAACTTCTCACTGCCATCCTGTTTCTTTTTTGCTTTCTCGTCTTCGGCGGAACGGTCGCGGCGGCAAAATGGGCGGCATTTTCCGCCATCCTCGTCGTCCTCATCTTCACCGACTGGCGCGACCGCCTGCTGCCCGACAAAGTCAATTTCACTGGCCTAGCTATTGGCCTGCTCTTCAGCTTCTTTGTCCTGCCCGAGGATGGCACAGCCCTCGCGATTGCCAATCATCTTTTCGATTTCCCTCCACCGGCGCCTATACTCTCCTTCGTTGACGCCATCATTGGCGCTGCCGTCGGAGGTGGCATCCTCTGGCTGGTAGGCGAAGTTTATTTCCGCCTCCGCGGCCGCGAAGGCATGGGCTTTGGCGACGTCAAGATGATGCTGATGGCCGGCGCGTTCCTGGGCCTTCGCAGGACCATTCTGACGATCCTCGTCGGCTCCCTCCTCGGCGCGCTTCTCGGTGGCACATTCATGCTCGCTTCGCGCAAGGGCTCCGATTACGAATTGCCCTTCGGCACATTTCTCGGCATCGCCGCGCTACTCGTCGTTTTCTTCGGCGCGCCCGTCGTCACGTGGTATCAGTCGCTGTTCACGGTGCGCTGATGCGTATAAGCGGTATCATCGCCGTCCTTTTCGCTCTCCCTGCTCCCAACGCCAAGCTGCAGCTGATGATTGCCCTTGTCGTCTTCATTTTGATGTTCGCCGCAATTTTCGCGGGCATCATTTTCATTCGCCACTCGGTCAAGGAGCAGCTTGGCGGCGAAACGGGCAAATCTTTCCGCGTCAAGCAGGAGAATCCTTCGGCCTTCGTCACGGCCTCGATGCAAGGCGTCATCGAGCGCTTGCGCGAACAGGAGCAGGAGCTCGCGCGCCTGCATCAACTCGAAAAAGAACGCGCCCAGGAATCCGAGCGCATGAGCGAGGCTGTCACACGCAACATGCCCGCCGGCCTCCTCCTCGTCAACGCGAACGGCATGATCGCCTCAGCCAATCCCGCCGCGGAAACTGCCCTCGGCATTCACGGCCTTCAATATCGCCGCTACACGGAAACGCTCGGCGCCGATTCGCCGCTTTCGAAACTCCTCGCCGCATGTCTCAGCGATGGCCAGACCTTCCAGCGCGACGAAGTCCTGCACACGACGCCCTCCGGCGAACATCGCCAGCTCGGCGTCACGATTTCGCCCGTTTACCGCCCGGTGCGCGGCACAATTCTCCACGGCCCTGCCGCTCCTCCCGGACAGCAACTCACGGCCGCCCTTTGCTTGATGAGCGACCTCACCGAACTAGCCACCCTTCAGCAGCAGGTTCGCTGGAAGGAAAATCTCGCCGCTCTCGGCGAAATGTCCGCCGGCATCGCGCATGAATTCAAAAACGCTCTCGCCACAATCTCCGGCTACGCGCAAATGATCCATAACGACGCGCCCCAATCCGAAGCCGGCGAATCCGCCGGAAAAATCCTCGAGCAAACGCGCTCGCTCACTCACGTCGTCACGGAGTTTCTCCGTTTCGCTCGCCCGCTCGAGCTCGCCCAGGAAGATTGCCCTCTCGGCGCGCTGGTCGAGCAAGTGTCCGGCGAAATCGCCTCCGCTTTCGACGGCGCGACGATCCGCAAGGAAGGCCTCTTCGGCGTCGTCTCCGCCGACTCAGGCCTCATCCGCCAGGCGCTTCTCAATCTCACGCGCAACGCCGTCGAAGCCGCTTCCTCGAACGGCCGCTCTGGCGAAGTCGTCATCTCCGGCGCTCAGGAAGAGCGTTCTGGCCGGCGCTGGCAATGCGTCTCGGTTCGCGACAACGGCCCGGGCATCGCTCCCGGCGACCTCGACAAGGTCTTCGTGCCGTTCTTCACCACCAAATCCTCCGGCACGGGCCTCGGCCTCGCCGTAGTCCAAAAAATCGCGCTCCAGCACGGCGGCCGCGTCGAGGCTCGCAATCGCCCCTCCGGCGGCGCCGAATTCGACCTGTGGTTACCTTTGCGGTAGCAGGCCGTCGCCGAATCAATTGCCACTGCCTCTCTCCGCATCTAAACTAATTGGATACAAGGGCCATTTGGCGCTCCATGAGGTGATGCCATGCGAAGAACTCTCGGATTTCTCTCTATAGCCTCATTCGTTCTCTGCGTTCAAGTTGCGTCTGCGCAAGACGCCTCGCAATCTCAGTCTCAATCGCAGTCTCAGACTCAGACCTCGGCGAAGCCGAACACCTCAAAACCGCAGCCGCAGAAAGACTCCGTCGCCGAAGCCGCGCGCAAGGCTCGCGAGGAGCAGAAAAACGCCCCCAAGGCTCCCGCTCCCGTTGTCTTCACAAACGACAATATCGGCGCCACCGCCGCTTCCGGCACGGTCAACGTCGTCGGCAACGCCTCGGCAGCGCCCAAATCTTCGGGTTCCGCGTCCACAGAGGGCACTACAGCTCAGTCCGGCAAAGCCGCTGGCGCTCCGGGCGCTGCCTCCGCATCTTCCGAAAACGACGAAGCATCCTGGCGGCAGCGGTTCGCCGATGCGCGCAACAAACTTAAGCAGGACCAGGACGATCTCGCCGTCATGCAGCGTGAGCTGGCAAACCTTCGGCTTCAGTATTATCCCGACCCCAGCAAGGCCATGAAGCAATCCGTCAGCAACGAGGACGTTTACAAAAAGCAGCAGGCCATCGACAAAAAACAAAAAGAAGTCCAGGCTGACCAGCAAGCGCTCTCTGGCCTCGAGGACGAACTTCGCAAAGCTGGCGGCGACCCCTCCTGGGCCCGGGAGTAACGTGGAATCCGTCCTCCTGGTCGAGGATAAAGCCGAATTGCGCGCGATGTTGCGCAAGGCCCTCGAGAAGGCCGGCTATTCCATCGACGAAGCGCCCGACGGCACTTCCGCGATCGACAAAGTCCGCAATCGCCGCTATCTCGTCGTTCTCACGGACCTCAAGCTTCCCGGCGCATCCGGCCTCGACGTTCTCCGCGAGGCTCGTCGCGCCGACCCCATGATTCCCGTCATCCTCATCACTGCGTACGGCTCCGTCGAGGAAGCCGTCACCGCGATGAAGGACGGCGCCTTCGATTTCATCCAGAAGCCAGTCGAACTCGAACATCTCAAAATTCTAATGGCCCGCGCCTCTCGCCAGCAGGAGCTCCTCCGCGAAAATCTTCTCTTGCGCGAAGAGTACGCCGAGCGTTACGGCTTCCCGCGCATCGTCGGCGAGCATCCCTTGATGCAGGCCGCGAGCCAGATGGTCCAGCGCGTCGCGCCCACGGACTCCACGGTTCTGCTCCTCGGCGAAAGCGGCACCGGCAAGGAGCTTTTCGCCCGCGCGGTTCATCATCTGAGCAAGCGCCACGACAACGCTTTCGTCGCGCTCAACTGCGCCGCCATTCCCGAAGGCCTCGTCGAAAACGAACTCTTCGGCCACGAACGCGGCGCGTACACCGGCGCGGGCGCGCGCAAGATCGGCAAGCTCGAACTCGCGCATCGCGGCACCATTTTCCTCGACGAAATCGGCGAGCTGCCTCTAGCGATTCAGAGCAAGCTCCTCCGCGTCCTCGAGGAGCGCCGCTTCGAGCGCGTCGGCGGCACGCAGTGCATTGACGTTGACGTCCGTATCCTTGTCGCCACAAACAAAGATATTCAGGCCGCGGTCGCCAACAAATCGTTTCGCGAAGACCTCTATTTCCGCATCGCCTCCGTCCCCATCACGATTCCGCCTCTGCGCGATCGTGGCGACGACGTCCTTCTTCTCGCTGGCCATTTTCTCGAACGTTTCCGCCGCGAGTTCGCCAAGCCCAAGCTCCGCATCGCCGATTCCGCTCTTTCGCGCCTTCGCGGCTACACCTGGCCCGGCAACGTCCGCGAATTGCAAAACACCATCGAGCGCGCCGCGATTCTCGACGACGATTCCGAAATCACCGCTGAGGATTTGCAATTGCCTCAGCCGCGCCCCGCTGCAAAGGAAATGCCCGGTGGGATGCTGAACGAGGAGTTTCTATGGGATGGCCCGCTCGAGGAAGTCGCCCAGCGAGCTGTGCATCACGTCGAGCGTTTCAAAATCGAAACCGCTCTCCGCGAATCCAAGTGGAACAAAACTCGCGCCGCAGAACAGCTCGGCGTCTCCTACAAAACTCTTCTCCACAAAATCCGCGCCCTTGGCCTCGAAAATTGACGATCCGACCAGGATCGTCATCCCGAGCGCAGCGAGGGATCTGCTTTTGCTTTTTGTGGAGTGCGGCGGTCCGCCTCGCGGATTCCGGTGGAGTGCATTGTGCTCCACCGGAACTCGACGCCGCTGTGCCTTTCCGCGTACCCTCCCGAGACTCCGCTGAAACATTGACAGAGCACAGCGTCGCTCATCCCCTTACTCCCCGGCGCCCTGCGTAGCCGCGTCTTTGTGGGTCGCAGCTTCAGCCGCGACAAGCGTCCGACGAGGGATCTGCGTTTGCTTTTTATGGACTGCGGCTTGTACTGTCGGAGACCCTGAGCCTGCCGAAGGGAGCGTAGCCGAAGGGCGGTCCGTCTCGCGGACAAAAGGGGCCCCCCAGGTCGACGGTTAGTCGAGCCTGGGGGATCAGTCGAGCCTTCTTCCCCACCGGACCTCGACGCCGCTGACGATGCGACCAGCATCGTCATCCTGAGGGAGCGCAGCGAACCGAAGGATTTGCGCTCTGCCTTTCCGCTCGCCTTCCTGTTCCGCCGCATAACCGTCGCGGCAGAATGCACATTGTGGGTCGTACCTTTAGGTACGACATAACCAACGAAGTTGCGTTCAACTTCCTTTCGCGCGCGTCTGGAGCGTCGCGGCTCAGCCGCGACACCTCCGCGCGCGACACCGCGTCTCTCTAAATCCTTCGGCGCCCGCATCGTTCATTCACGCACTCCCCTGTGCAGCGCCACGATCCCGCATGTCCATCGCTCTAACCGCACTTTTTTGAATCCCGTCCTCTCCATCATCTCCTTCAGCGCCTCCGGCGTCGGAAACTTCCTCACCGATTCCGGCAAATACGAATACGCCGCGCTGCTCCCCGAAATCGCTCCGCCAATTCGCGGCAAAATCCGCGAAAGATAGAACCGGTATAGCGCCGCCAGCATTCCGTTCTTCGGCTCTGTGAATTCCAGGATCCTCAGTTCCCCTCCCCGCCGCAGCACTCGCGCGAACTCCCCGAGCCCGCGCTCGTAGTTCGCCAGATTCCGAAATCCAAACGCCGTCGTCACCAGATCAAAACTCGCATCCCGGAACGGAAGCTGCAAAGCATCCGCCGACGCAAAGTCCACGCGCCGCCCGCCTCGCGCCGCCTTTGTCCGTGCTCTTCCGAGCATCGGCTCCGCAAAGTCGCAGCCGACGATCGGACGCCGCGTTCCAGCCGCGTGGCACAGCCTTTTCTCGCGCACGCGGTCCAGCGCAAAGCCGAGATCTCCCGTGCCGCAGCACACATCCAGGATTCGCGTCCCCGGCTGCCGCATCGCCCACGTCGAGGATTCCGCCGTGCGCCTCCGCCACAAGCGGTCAAACGACAGCGACAAAAAGTGATTCAGAAAATCGTACCGCGGCGCGATCCGGCTGAACATCTCGCGAACTTGCCTCTGCGCCTCGCGCTCGTCTCGCGCGCCCTCTGGACGAGTCCCGGTCGGCGCGGCGCTTCCTGCCGGCTCCGCGCGTTCGTTCACGCGCATCATCCGCCGCCCCTGCGGACTTCATTTCTCGCCCGCGCGAAAAATTCCGGCAGCTCACGCCAAGTCGCTGCGACAAGCCAATCGGGCACTTCAACGCCCGTATCCGCCTTGCCGATCCGCCGCGGAATCACCCATCCAACTCTCCCTCCGCGCGATTTCTTGTCTCTCGCGACAATCCGCAGCAGCGTCGCCGGTGAGATGTCCGGGAGCTTCGGCAATCCTCCGCACCGCGCCACCAAGATCGCAATCCGGCTCGCCTCGTGTTCGCCGAGCCGCCCGAGTCCCACACCGATCATCGCGGCGCCGACCATCCCCCACGCCACCGCCTCGCCGTGGAGAAAACCCTTGTATCCGGTGGCAGTTTCAATCGCATGTCCCATCGTGTGCCCGTAATTCAAGATCTGCCGTAAGCCGCTCTCGCGTTCATCGCGGCTCACGACGCGGACTTTCAGCCGCGCGCTACGCTCCATCGCCCAGTCGAGCGCTCGCGGATTCATCTGCAAGACCGCGTCGACCTTTCGCTCCAAGAATGCGAACAACTGCGCATCGGCGATCACTCCGCATTTAATGATTTCGTATATCCCCGATCGAAACGGGTCCCCGGGAAGCGTTTCCAGAAAGTCCGGGTCTGCGACCACCATGCGCGGCGGATGAAACGCGCCCACCAAATTCTTCCCCTCCGGCAAATCCACTCCGGTTTTTCCGCCAATCGCGCTGTCCATCTGCGCCACAACCGTCGTCGGCACGTGCACGATCTTCACTCCGCGCAAATAGCTCGCCGCCGCGAATCCTGCCACGTCGCCAACCACGCCTCCTCCGACCGCAACCAGCAATGCATGTCGGTCGACTTTCGCCCGTATCAGCTTCCGGCATATCCCTTCCACCGTCGCCATACGCTTGGCCGTCTCACTGTCATCAAACAAGATCAGTCGCTCCCATGGCAGCGACGAACGAAGGTGGCTTGTCAATGGGCCTAGCGCGTCCTTCACGCCATTTCTCCAGTGTTCCCACACCGTAGGCGACGACAATACAAACACTTCTCCGCCCTCTCGTACCGGCTCGATCAATTTCCCTAGTCGCGCAAGCGTTCCTCGCCCGAAAATCACCGGATAACCTCCCGATTTCGCGCGCACTCGTATCGTCTTCATCGCAATCGCTCAAAATGTATCACGAGTTAAAAACCTCTTGAGAAACAGCATGAGATTGTCATCCCGAGCGAGTCCGCTGCGGCGGACGACGAGGGATCTGCTTTGGCATTTTTGCGGGCGCAGCCCGCCTTGGAGTGCGGCGGTCCGCGCCTGCCCGCCGTGGCGGGCCGCTGTGCCTTTCTGTCTTTTAGTCCGACAAAGTCCCTTACAAAATCGAGGATACACAATCCGCTGCAACTGATTAGGTCTTCTAGGCTCGCGGGAATCCTTTATTTCTCAGTCAGTCCAGAGGAAAATCTCTTCTCCAGCGCATCCACGCTCGCCAGCATCACGTGCCCGACAATTGCAAGATTCTTTGCGCTGATTTTATCCATCGTATCCTGCGCCGTGTGCCAGTAGCCTTCATCCATGTAGTCGTTCAGATCAATGATATCCACCGACGGAATATGCTTCGCAAGGAATGGCAGATGGTCGTCTGAAATCGCGCCTGTCTTGTCTTTCACGAACACATTCCCGTATCCAAGCTTCTCCGCCGTGGACCATACCAAATCTGCCAGCCACGGCGTCGAATTGTCTTCGCGCTGGACGTGCAATCCCTTTTGCCCCACCATATCGACGAGCAACACCGCTTTCACGTCTTTCAACTGTCCCGCCAGGTCCAGTTTCGCAGCCAGCTCCCTGCTGCCATAAGTCTCGTTCGTGCCCGTCCACTGCACGCTCGCCCCGTCCGCCCACTCCCCCTGTGCTTCCTCCCCGTCCACAAACGCCATCCACACGCTCAGCGGGTATTTGTGCCCGCAGATGTGCCGCGCCAGCTCCATCATCAATCCCGACGAAGACCCGCCGTCATCCGCCCCAACGAAATTCGGCACGCGCACCGTGTCGTAATGCGTCAGCAGCAGGATGATCCCCTTTCCCTCCCCGGGCGCCTTCACAATGATGTTTTTCATTGTCAGCACGCCAATCGGCGTCTCCGCGTGAAAATTGTCTTCCTCCACGTCGCAAGTCGTGGTCTTCATTTCCCCCAGCACGTATGCCTGCATCTGCCGCAGCGCATCCGAACCCGAAGGCCTCGGCCCGAAACTCACCAGCTTCGCCGTATAGTCATAAGCCCGCTGCCCGTCGAATCCGCCCGTCTCGTTCGCCGGCGGCGCCTTATCTTGGGAATCAGCAGCACTCGCACTTACCTTCGCCTGCGCGCTTCCAGCCTCGGCCGCATTCGCACTCGCCTTCGCCGCGCCGCCATTGCATCCCAAAATCCACGCCAGAGCGCCAATCGTCATCCCAGCCCGCGCCACGTTTCTCATCTCACTGCGCCCCTTGTCTCTCGATTTCCCTCTGCCGTTTTCGACGGAACACCATGTACGACACTCCGATGCCCACGAAATAGAGTCCTACCATCGGCGCCATGAAGATCAGCATCGTCGTCGCGTCCGGCGTCGGCGTCACCACCGCCGCGACCACCGTAATAATCAGAATCGCGTACCGCAAATTCTTCCACAGCCACTGCGGCGTCACGATTCCGAACACCGACAAAATGAAAATCAGCACTGGCAATTCGAAAATCACTCCCAGCCCAATCAGCACCACCAGCACGAGCTCGAAATATTCGTTGAGGCTGATCATGGGCCGGATCGGCCCGTGGTTCACGAAACTCACCAGAAACGTCAGCACGGTCGGCAGCAAGATGAAATACGCAAACGCCACGCCGCACAGGAAAAGTATCATCGACGAAATGATGAACGCCGAGACCGCCTTCCGTTCGTGCTTGTATAGCCCAGGCGCCACGAACAGCCACACCTGATACAGCACGTACGGCATCGCCAGCGCCAGCCCAATGTACAACCCCATATTGATGTACAGTCCGACGTAGCCCTGCAAGCTGAACGAAAAGACGTTGTCGGGCAGCTTGTTCAATCGCAGCGCCGCCTGAATCGGGCGCAGGATGAAATCCATGATGGGGCGCGAAGCGGCCAGCCCCGCGATCATTCCGATTCCCACCGCCCCCACCGAGTGCAGCAGCCTCTTCCGCAGCTCCACCAGGTGCTCGAACAGCGACATCTTTTCGCCGCTATCCTCCTCCGCCTGCACTGTCACCGCTGCGTCAGACTGGCTTGGCGTCGCCATCTCTATTTTTCTCGGCATTCACTTCGGGCGGATGGACTTCCTGCTTCGCGCTGACTTCGTTTGCTGTAGGTTCACCGGCAGCCTCTTCTTTCGTTGGCGGCGCGCCAATCGTATTTTCCGTCGGCTCTTTACGCGCTTCCGCGACGCGCGCATCGCGTTCGAGCTCCCGCATGTGGTCTTCAAATCCCGCGCGCAGGCTCTCCGTCGCCCGCCTGAACTCCGCCGTCGCCTTGCCCAGCCGCCGCGCGAGGTCCGGCAGTTTTTCAGGGCCGAAGACGATCAGCGCGACCAGAAAAATGATGATCAGATGCGGCACGCTGAGCATTTTTTGTTGCGCGATGGCCCTCCGCTGCATCATAGAAGAGGCTGTTGAACGTGTCAAACCGCCCGATTTCGCGGTG
>DASYXV010000046.1:0-2026 GCA_035934545.1 Candidatus Acidiferrales bacterium | reverse complement strand
TATTCGCGTGCGCCGGCCTCCAACGCTTTCGCGCGCATCTCCGCGGCTTCATACCGGCTGAGCATCACCACTTGCGTCTGCGGGACCTCTTTCCTGATCAAGCGAACGGCTTCCAACCCGTTAAGGACGGGCATATTGATGTCGAGGATGACCACGTCCGGCCTAAGTTCCTTTACCTTCTCGACTGCTTCGACACCGTCAACCGCCTCGCCGCAAACTTCCCATTCCGGAAGCGATCCCAGCAATGACCGCAAGCCTCCGCGCATTACTTCGTGGTCGTCCACAATGAGAATTCGCACAGTTTGCACGAGCGCCTCCATCTTTTCGTCAACCTCTTGCCAACCTTGGGAAGCGCCGCGTGGCATGATGGCTTGAAAAGTCACACTCGCCTTCGGTTGCACCTGTGCACGAGACCGACCTGAAATTACGGTAGTTCCCACATCGCCACGATGCCCAGAAAAGGCCGGAATAGCCATCCAGCGTTTGCTGTAGACCTCCTAAATCTTTCACCGTAGAACAATGTTGGGCTGAAGGAGCGCGTCCTGTGATTGCATCGAGGTGCCGGACGAAACGGCGCACGGCAATTACCGTGCCCGTATCCCACGTAGGGTCTGGCGAAGCGCCGCCGTATGAGCGAAGCATTGGCGGGGGTAAACCCCGCTCCTACGAAGCAGCGAAAGGCAGATTCCTCGTGGCATGGCTCGTCAGAATGACGGCGTTATGAGCGAAGCATTAGACGGATCAAGAAAATTCAAACTGATCCACCACTGGTGCCTAATGCCGCTGAGACTACTCCTCGGTTTTCTGGTAAACTAGTACCAGTTACAAGGAACACGTGCAGGGAACAGAATGGCATGGCGCGGTGTCTAAGAGAAGTACGCGCCCTCTTTGCCGCAGAAGCTGACGGCAAGCCGCCATTGCAGAAGCGAGCCGGACGGACGGCAAGCCCTGCCAGAGGCAGGCAGGCTGGATAGGTGGCAAGCGGAAATGTCTGACCTAGCGCAGACTCTATCCTGGATTCAAGACGAGACGCGGCTCGTGACCGAGTTGCAGTCGGGGTCGGATACTGCCTTCGACTGGGTGGTCACGTATTACCACGCCTCCGTGTACAACGTTATCTACGGGATTCTCGCGGACCGCAGCGATGCCGCGGACGTCACTCAGGAAGTTTTCCTCAAAGCCTTTCGCGGAATCCATGGCTTCCGGCGCGGCAGTTCGCTGAAGACGTGGCTATATCGCATCGCAGTGCGCGAATCGCTGAACCATCGGCGCTGGTGGCGCAGGCACTGCTGCAATGAAGTGTCGCTCGACGTTCGCGCAGATGAGAATCATCCTGCGACGGAAGTCGAGGATCTCGAAGCGACGCCATTCGATCAGCTGGCCGCGCGAGAAACACAGGCAGCCTTGCGCGCCGCGCTTGCCGAATTGTCCGAGGCCTATCGCAGCGCCGTGATTTTGCGGGATCTCGAAGGACTCTCGTACGAGGAAGTGGCCGAAGTGCTTGAAATTTCAGTGGCGACCGTGAAGACGCGCATTCTGCGCGGGCGCCGCGCCTTGAAGAAACTTCTCGAGCCTCTTCTTCACGCTCCCTACAGGGACTCTTACGCTGCGACTACGCGGACCAGCGCGGAGCGCGATGTCGTTGCTGCGCCTGCCTCGCAAGACGCGGCCGTTGAGTCGCAGCCCCTTGCTTCGTATGCGATGGCATTGAATCGCGGACGAGCAAGTTGGCCCGGAGGATGCCAATGACCTGCCGCGAAATCGGACGTCATTTGCCGGGCTATTTGGACGGCGCCGCTTCGTCTGAAAAGCATGCGAGTGTGCGCGCGCACCTGGACTCATGCGCCGATTGCCGCACCGATCTCGAACGCTACCGCCGGCTCGCGCGCGTGCTTGCGGATTCCACGGCCATCGCGCCTCCGGCCGATCTGGCGACGCGCATCCGCGTGCAAGCCTCGCGCATTCAGGTTCAGCGGGAAACGCCCCATCCGCTTCGCAGCCGGGCGTGGGTTTTCTTCGAGAATAT
>DASYXV010000035.1:0-2112 GCA_035934545.1 Candidatus Acidiferrales bacterium | reverse complement strand
TTCGCCGCAAATACCCGGAGATAATATGCATGCCTTTGTCATGCAGCCGTCCGCTTAAGTTTGACTCGCGCTCAATATTAATGACTCCCGATTTCCCCATCGCCACCGACGCCGTAATCCGCACCGGTTTGCCAAACGCGTATCCGCCAAGTTCGAGCACGCTCAATCCATTTACCTGGCCCGCGCGAGCGCCCTCGACATCAATTAGCAATAATCCCTTTTCGATCATCTCCTGAATTTTCATTTCGATCAGGTTGTGCCGCTCGATCTTCGCTTCCAGTGACTCCTTCACATGCGCCGCCGTCACCAACTGCTTCTTTTCCTCTCGCGCCACATAGCTCGATTCCCGCGCCACGTCCGCAATATCGAAGAATCTCGCGGTGACTTTTCCGCGCCGGCCCGCCTGACGCACGCCATGCTCCATCAGCGCCGCTATGGCTTCACGGTCAAAGGGCAGCAACGCTTCATCGTCGCAAAGTTTCCTCAGCCGCCCGCAATAATGGGAGATCACTTCTTCGCTCCACTTCATTTCCTCATCGAATTCCACGCGTACCTTGAAAATCTTTTTGAAATCATCTTCGAAATTGTAAAGCAGCTCGTACATCTCGCGGTCGCCAATCAGTATGATTTTCACGCGAACTTCGATCGGCTCCGGCTTCATCGCAGCCGTGCTGAACGGAAAAAATACATCCACCGGCTGAATTTCGAGTTTGCTGTGGTTTAACGTGCGCTTCAGCGTCCGCCACACGCCCGGCTCGGTCAGCGTGTCGAGCGCGTACATGATCAGGAAGCCGCCGTCCGCGCGCAGCAATGATCCGCCGCGCAGGTCCATGAAGTCTGAACTCCATCCGCCGCGCGCGTCGTAGCTCCGGTGGATGGTCCCAAACAAATTCGCGTATGTCGGAATTGTCTCGAAGATGACAGGGCATCCTTCTTGCTCCCCATGTGCCAGAATCACGTTCACTCCATACACACGAAACGGATCCCGGTCCGAACGGTCCATCCTCAAATTCCCTCCGCCTTCCGATGGCGGTTGTTCGTCCTCGCCTTCGCGTTCCTTAAATGGATCCAGGTTGTCGAGGATATGGTGCCGTACTTCCTCCAAATATTCCGCCACGTGCGAATCCGCATACTTTTCCTTGAGCTCCTCGATCACGCCATCCACCAGTACGGACGCCGCTTCCTGTTCGAGGTAGCTCATCTCGCTTGCCAGTTCTCGTGAGAGCGTCAGTGTTTTCCGGTAAACCACCGTGAACTCTTGCCGGAACTGGTCGTATTTTCGCTCCAAGTCCTCCGCCGCGGTCGTTTCGATTTTCCCTTCTTGCACCAGTTTCGGAATCTCCTCGATCGGTACCATGGCTCCTTCGAGTACCGGGAAAATTTCCGGCAACGCCACGGCGCCAACTTGCATTCGTCCCAGAGCGAACTGCTCTCGCGCAATCCGTCGAGTGAAATCGTCCATCAACTCCTTCTCGCGCTGGGTGTAGCGATCCACGATTCGCGATTTCTGCCGCTGGAAAGGTTCGCCCTCGAACACTTGCGGAATCCGCCGCCGCAGAAATTCGATTCCCGATTCCATTTCCTTGCGGAAGGCATTCGCCTGCCCTGGCGGCAGAGTTAACAATCGCGGCCGGTCAGGATTCTTGAAATTATTTACGTAGCAGCGATCCGGGGAAAGCTGGATCTTCGGCCCGATGCCCTCAATCATCCGCACGATCATTCCGCCGCGGCTCGTACCCGTCAACCCGCAAACAAACGCGTTGTAGCCTTGCGCCGTCATTTCCACGCCCATCCGCAGCGCCCGCAACGCGCGTTCCTGCCCAATCTCGCCGCCGATCGGCGGCGCTTCGTTCGACGTCGCGTACGGCACACTGGCGGGATCGCATTTCCACCGCAGTTGCTCTGGACCGAGTTCTTTCACCGATAGACCCTTAGCCTTCATTTTCACTTTCCAACCTTCACGTTACAAATGGCGGCTTACTCTAGCACGCCTCTTCGTCCCGTCCCACCTGAAGACGTCACGCCGTTTCTTCGTGCCTGTCCGAGCCCGCATACAAGTCCAGCACACTCGCAGCCAGCGCCACCACGATCGGCCCCAACACGATTCCCAGC
>DASYXV010000031.1:0-2742 GCA_035934545.1 Candidatus Acidiferrales bacterium | reverse complement strand
AGGAATCTTGATACTCCCGAGTCGCGTTCCATGATCGCCCAAATTCCAAGCATGATCATCATGTAGGCGAAGATCTGTCCACTGCGCGACGCAATCTGGGTCGCCCGATCGAAGTTTTTCGTGATGCCCCAGACAATCGCGCGCAGAACTCGCCCGCCATCCATGGGAAAGCCGGGGAGCAGATTGAACGCTCCGAGGATCAGATTGATTTCGCTCAAATAAAGCGCCGCGAGCTGCAAAACCCCACTGGGAGCGATCGCGTAAATCCCTAGGAACGCCGCACCCAACATGAAGCTGACAATCGGCCCGGCAATCGCGATGTTGAATTCCTGCAGAGCCGTCTCCGGGTCGCGTGCGATTCGCGCCAATCCTCCGAAGAAGAACAATGTGATCGAGACAACCGGAATCTTATACCGCAGCGCGATGATGCTGTGCCCCAGCTCATGGAGTATCAGGGAGCCAAAAAACACTATGCTGACCCCAACGGCGAGGATCCAGTATTGCATCGGAGTCGCGCCTGACTGCAGCGGCAGAATTTGCGTCGCAAGGAAAAAAGTCAGCAGCGCAAAGATCAGAAAACTAGTGGCATGCAGATAAAGCGGAATCCCGAGGATTCGTCCTATCCGAAGCCCCGTTGTTGGTTGTGGCATATTTCTGGGATGGCCCCCGTCTCCAATTATAGCCAAACGGCGACGCTGCGCGTCCTTCTTTCACGCTGTGTCCCGTCGCCCACGCCAAGAGAGTTGCCGCGATCCCGTATCTTCTTTCATTGCAATGGTTCGCCGATGGAACCCGCCATGCCATATGCACCTGTGAACGCAGTCACAGCGTTGCCACACAGGAGGCGGTCATGCGGCGGGTGCGGATCGACAGAGATTCTCGAGAGTTGAAGCTCCACCTGAGAAAGCGCGTCTTGGCGGGGTTGGTGGTTCTTGCATCGGTTTTCGCGGCCAGTGCGGCAGCTCAAGACCAGCCGGGAATGCGTTGCGATAATGCAGCTTCAGCACCCGTTGCCACCGAGCGACGCGTTGTCGTCAGCATCCCGGACCGTGCGCTCGCTGTCGTCGAAAATGGCCGCGTCGTCTTGAAATTTCATGTTTCCGTCGGAGCGCCCGAGAGTCCCAGCCCTGCGGGCGAGTACCGCGTCATTAATCGCGTCGCGAATCCTGTTTACTACCATCCCGGCGAAGTGATTCCCGCAGGTCCTGATAATCCCGTCGGGCCCCGCTGGATTGGATTGAACATCAAAGGCTACGGCATTCACGGCACGAACGAGCCACGCCTCATCGGACGGGATGTTTCGCACGGATGCATTCGCCTTCGCAATCGCGACGTAAAAAAACTGTTCGCGCGCGTCCACATCGGCGACGTTGTCGAACTTCGTGCCACTCGCGACGCGGAGACGGCTGATCTTTTCGGTGCGAATTTGCCTCGCGCGTTACTTGCAGCGGCGACGGAGCCAAAGGCAGAAATGTCGGCGCAAACGAATTCTCGCTGATCCTTGCGTTCACGGGGCGGCGGAAGGATGGAAGGAGAGACGAAAATGAGCGCGACAATTGCAGCACCAATAAAATTCGCAATCCTGACCAGCAGCGTTGCCGCGTCTGTCGCCGTCGCATCCGGCCTCGAATGGCTGTGCTTGCGAAGTCTGATGGCTCTTATGCCCGCGCGACAGATATCAGAGCGGCCCGCGAGGTCCGCGGCGCAGTCGAAAAAAATTGCCAGGTTCCAAGACGAAAGAAGCAGAGCGCATTAAAAGGGGAAAGAACGAAGATGATTTTCCTACGACATTTGCTCATGGCAGCGGGAATCGGCCTGCTGCTCGTCGCCGCGGCCATCGCCGCTTACGACCTGATCTACTCCTACGAACTCGATCGCTTGGTGCGGCGCGTGTTTTCAAAGAATCCGCCGGAGGAAACCGCCAAGCCGCGCCCGAGGATTTATATTCGCTGGCATGACGCCGGCAAAATCGCAGGAGCAGCTGTAGTCGCGTTGCTCATCGCGCTGAGTATTGTCGTGGTGCCTGACGGTTCCGCCGGTGTGCGTGTCAGCCAGATCTCCGGCATCCGTCCCGGGACGCTCTACGCTGGCGTTCATCTCGTCGTCCCGCTCATCGAGCGCGTGTCCGTCTACGACATCCGGGAGCAAGTTTTCGCCACGTCCGCGCAAGACGACGCGAAGCCGCACGAAACCGTGCTGAAAGCCGAGGCACGCGAAGGTTTGCCGCTCGGCTTGTCTGTCCTGGTTGATTATCGCTTGGACGCCAGCCGTCTTGACTACGTCGAAGCAAATCTGCCGCAGCCCATCGGTGAAGAAATTGTCGGGCCCGTCGTCGAAAGCGCCTTTCGCGAAGTCGCTCCTGATTATGTCGTACGCGACGTCTTCTCTGTCAAGCGTGACGAATTTCGCCAGCGCGTCGCCGGCCTTATCACCACGCGTCTCGCGCAAGACGCCATTGTCGTCAAGGAAGTCCTCGTCCGCCGCATTGTTCTGCCGCCGGAATATGCGCAGGGCCTCGAAAATATTCTCTTGAAAGAGCAGCAAAGCGACCAAATGAACTTCGAGCAGGAAATCGAGCAGAAGCGCGTAAAAATCGCGGAATATCAAGCCGACGAAAACAAAGTCCGCCAAGTGAAGCAAGCCGAAGCCACCGCGCAAGCTCGCGTCATCGCCGCGAGAGCGGAATCCGACGCCATGCAGTACACGCTGCCGCTCAAGCAAAAGCAAATCGAGCAGGCGCGC
>DASYXV010000022.1:0-3649 GCA_035934545.1 Candidatus Acidiferrales bacterium | reverse complement strand
TATTCGTTGACGCGCGTTTTTTGAAACGCGGGTTGCGCCAGACGCCGTTGACGCCGCCAAAAATCGCCTTCGCTATTGAGCAGGCCATTGCCGAGCAGGCGTCCCGTGGCGACTTTCGAAAGCGCGCTCTTGTGGAATTTGTGCTGCTGGATGACGAGAACCTGTTCGATCAGGTCGGGATGACTGACGAGAAGGCGTTTCTGCCCGAAAGCGAGCGGAAGGTAAACGAGGTCACCGTACTCGTGCGCGCAACGGGCGAGCAGGTTGAGGCCGTGCTTGCGGAGTTCAAGCGCGACGCCGACGAGCGGCTTTCCTCGCGGGCCTGGCGGGCGATTTGTGGTTGGCGGCATTTTGTGCGCCGCGTTACTGTGTCGCGGCGAGCTTCCTTTTTACCTTAGCTACGCGCGAAATGCATGGCTGTTTGATGCTGCAACGCGCGGCGGCGAGCGAATGCGAAATCGCTGCTCTGGATTGGTGATTGCGCGGGCGTCCGGTAAGATAGCGCAGCTTCCATGGCCGATTTGATTTTCATTCAGGAGATTGCCGCTCCGACAAAGGTCGTCGGAGCTTTTTTCGTGCCGCACCGCATGGGCGCGTGGTATGGACGCGAACTCGATTTGCAATTCGAGGTGCAGGGCGGGGCGATTGAATTTTGCAACGGACTCAAAGTGCGATTGAGCGGGCGAATCGGAAAGCGCGAAGTGTCGCACACGGCGGTGGTGACCGAATTCGAGCGCGGGCGCGTGCTCGAATGGCAATTTCAGGATGCCTACGGCGTGCGCGGCTTGCAGCGATGGGAAATCGAGGAGAGCGCAAACGGAACGCGGCTGCGAATGCGCGACCGCTACGAAATGCCAGGGCGTCTCGGGAAATTCTTTGACTGGCTGCTAACTCGGCATGCGGTGGCGCGGCGGGATCGAAGCGAATTGCAACGGCTGAAGCGACTGGTGGAGCATGAGTAGTTGAAGTGCGCTGGTGCAAACAGGATTGACGGGGGCGACGATGGGTCAAGCGGACGGACCAAATTCAGAAGCAGGGCGGAAGACGATTGCCGTCGTGCGAATCCTGACGGGGATTATTTTTTTGTTCTTTGGCGAATACAAAATTGCGGGGCCGGCGTTTGCGCACGGCGGCTTTCAAGGATGGATTCATGGATGGCTGAGCCAGAACGAGCCGCTGGGATTTTACGGCGTGTTTCTCCAGAAGTTTGTCCTGGTGCATCCGGTGCTGTGCGCAAGGGTTGTGGGCTGGGGCGAGTTGGCGATTGGAATCGCGCTGGTGCTGGGACTTTTCGTGCGCGTGGCGTCGGTGGGCGGCGCGATTCACATGATTAGTTTGGCGCTGGCGACGTGGTATGCGCCAGGGCACGGCGTTGCGACGTGGAGATATTTCGGCGCGAATCTGGATCATGTTCCGCTGCTATTTTTATTTGCGATTTTCTTCGCGACGCGCGCGGGAGAAACGTGGGGCGTCGACGGCGTGCTACGAAAACGGGATTTGTCCTGACGAAGAAACGCGGGTCGATAAATCCGATCGGCCCCTCCAAGAACTAAAGCCCGAGACTCGAGTGCGGACAACTTCGGAGCCCGAGCGTTGCTGCGCGCGAGCGCGCCGCGGTGACAAGGTAAACTACCCCACCCTTCGATGTGCTTCGCGAAGCTCCTACGAATGACAGCACCTTGTAACGAGATTGCCTCGGCTAATTCGACAATGATGCTGCCTGTGTGTTCGACATCGTGGGCCGGTGTCCATTCCTGGTTTAGAGCGTCCGATTGCGGACAAACCCGAGAAAAAGATATCAGGTTAGTCTTTTGATTACATTCACTTACGGTTGGCTGCTATCGTGCTTTGAAATGATCGAATTAGTATCCGACTGCGGTACCTCTTTGTCTAATTTGGGCTGTAAACAGCCAATTCAAAATCTGGCGGGAAGGGGATAAGACTTATGACAGGAAGGCTGATTCGCGTCGTTGTCGTTCTTTATCTTGTTGGTTCGCTGGCTATCGGCGTCCCAACGTTTGCCCAGGGACCGGCTCCGCAGCAGAGCTCACCGCAAACGCCGGCGGCTGCAAAGCCGAACGCGGCCATTCCCTACACAAGTTTTCTCTTGAGGCGCGACTACAGCAAGGGCAAACGGACGTTGCCGAATATCTTCGCCGCCTATACGGGCCAGAACATACCGCAACCTGATTTGATGAACAGTCCAAACGTTTACAGTCTGGTTCAGGACGGCAAGCTGAATCTGAGCCTTCAGGACGCGATTGCGCTGGCACTGGAAAACGATCTCAATATTGGCGTTGCCGAATACACTCCGTGGATCGACGAAACCAATATTCTGAACGCCGAAGGTGGCGGTGCTCCTCTGGGCCAATTCGTGATTGGGGGAGGCGGAGGAGGCAGCTTTGATCCTGTGATCGCCGTAAACTCCCGCATCAGCGACATCTCACAGAGCGTGAACAATCCCTTGTCGAGCGGCGTTGGCACCAATTCGGGGGCCATCACGCAGACGAGTCACGATGCGCAAGTCAACCTGAGCTACACGCAGGAATTCCACAGCGGAACTGTGTTCAATGTACAGCTCAACAACGACAGAAGTTCATCCTCCCCGTCAGCGAACTTTTTCAATCCTGCCCTGACATCGGTCCTAGTTGCCCAAATTCAGCAGCCTTTGCTGAACGGCTGGGGCTTCCTGCCACACACACGCTTTATTCTCGAGGCCAAGAACAACACCAAGATCGGGCAACTGCAATTCGAAGAGACAGTGATCACCGAGATCACTCAGGTCCAGGCACAATATTGGACGCTGGTTTTTGACCGGCAGGCCGTCGAAACCGCGAAGCAAACGCTGGCAGGTTACCAGCGGCTCTATGACGATGACGAGCGCCGGCTCAAAATCGGCACGGCGAGTCCCAGCGATGTTGTCTTCGCGGAAGCTTCCATTGCCCAAGGCAATCAAATTTTGATCGGCGCGCGAGTCAGCGAGAGTGTGCAAGAAGACGTCCTACGCAACCTGATCACGAAGGACCCGTCGGACCCGAGGCTCAGGGGAGTAGAAATAGTGCCCACAACGCCGCTCGAAGTAACGTCTCATGTCTCTGATATCACGCTGGAGGATGCCGTCAAGGAAGCCTTCGCGAACCGGCCCGAACTGCAAGTCGACCAGCTTGCGCTACGCGATGACCGGTATGACGTCCGGGCAACAAAGAACTCGCTCTTGCCAACGCTCACCTTGTCTGGAGAATACGTTAGCGTGGGCTTGAGTGGGAATAGAGCGGGGGCTTTCGTTCCCAACGGGACATTTTCGCCGGCGCTCACAGAACCCGTCGTCGATCAGAATGGGACTCAAGTGACTTCCAATGGCATCCCTATCTTCTTAGGCGTGGCAAACGGCACTATCGGCGCCACACTTCCGGGAGGCATTGGCAGCGCTTACTCCCAGATCTTCCATAACCGATCGCCCGAGTATGCCGCGAGCTTGAATCTGAATCTTCCGCTGCGCAATCGTTCTGCTCAGGCCGCGAATGCCCAGGATCAGTTGATTGAACGCAGAGACAAACTTTCCGACCAGCGGCAAAAGAGCACAATCTTCTCCAACGTGAGCGAGGCGCTGACAGCAGTGAAACTAGACGCAGCGCAGGTGGAACAAGCA
>DASYXV010000008.1:0-2121 GCA_035934545.1 Candidatus Acidiferrales bacterium | reverse complement strand
CATCCTGAGCCGCAGTTCGGCGAAGGGGTCCGCAATAAAATGCGGAGTGCTTGGAAAGCAACCTCTTCACTTTCACTACTCAGATGAGTTTGTGGATTTTGCCCGCTTCCTTCAGTTTCAAAGTTTGTCGCCGGTGCCAGGTTTTTTTCCAACCTCTAAGCTCCGGCCTCAAACTTTACAATTTTCGGCTGCGCTTCTGGTTCTTGGCTTTTGAGTCTGTTTTGTTTAGCCTCCAACCTCCAGCTTCCAGCCTCTGATTTTCCTGGTGGTCTAACCGCGGGGGTCACACCCGTTCCCATCCCGAACACGGCAGTTAAGCTCCGCAGGGCCGATGATACTGCACGGGTAACTGTGCGGGAACGTAGGTCGCCGCCAGGATTTAGTTTCAGCAAAAAAAGGGCTCCGATTTCTCGGAGCCCTTTTTCTTTTTGCGCCACTGCATTGAAGTCAGCTAGACCAACTACGTCAAGCGATCGTCAACTGTAAATCGTTGCGTCCGACTGATCGCACCGCGCCGCTTCCGTGCTCTAGGCCGTCGTGCGCTGTTTGACGACCGCCGCCATGGCGAGGCCAGCGAAGAACCAGTCTAAGACGCCGTTCAAGATGTACGCGCACGTGTAGGTCGTCGGAAAGTTGTACCAATTCCAATATTCAAGACCCAGAAATACCGTCGCGAAAAGACCGGCGAGCGTCACGGCGAACACGCGCTTCCAATACGAACTTCTGCCGCCCGCGCCCATCGCCAGAATGCAAGCAAGAAAAAACGCGCTGACTACATCGATTACGAACTCGCCACCAAGCAGCTTCCCGTAATTCAAAGCCACGCCGCTGCCGGTCGTATAGACCAAAATTCCAGAAGGCCCTTGCGCGAATTTCGCAGCGTATGCCGCATTGTCCGACTGGATCTGCGCCTTGCCGCGCCCAGGCGTCATGTTCGGTGCAGGGAAAACATAAAATCCTGATTCGTGAACGGCAGCGCGCATCGCAAAGAGCAGCGCGTCTTCCTGCGGAATTGCTTTCACGCCCACTTCGCCCAAGCCGAGGACTGTATGCAGGAGCGCGCCCACGATAAACACGACAATGCCGCCCACCAATGCGCCCAGGAGAACTCGCTTCGTCATGACTGCAACCTCCGATTGGCGCGGGACTATAGCTTCGAAACCAAATCAACGCAAGCGGCACGATAATTTGCAGCCACGGAAATCTGACGCGGGAAGGCAACCTCTGTTAGCCTCCATCTCACAAAATTAGCGACAGGAGACCGGAGATGAAATTCCGCACGGTGATTTTAGTCTTCGCGACTGCGCTCTTGCCCGCGGCATTCCTGCTCGCGCAGCAAAGCAGCCGCGTTGATTACTTTCTGGTCTGTGCGGTGACACGCGTGTAAGTCGTTGCGAGTGTCGAAGTCGCGCCGCCCGGCCCTTCGCCGAGCAGGCGCACCACAAAATGATCCGCGTCCTGCTGTTCGACGATTACGCGAAGTGTCTGCCTCGCGCCATCGGGGCCGATGAACGCGCCTGTGTAGCGGACGGTCTTGCCGTTGTCGTCGCCGATCAGTGTCTCTCCGGCAACCTTACCTGCCGGACCAACGCAGCAAATCGCGGATCGGAGCGCAGGGGATCGAAACGCGGCTCCGAATTCAACCAAATCATGCAGATGGAGCGCGCCTCATAAGACTTTTGCAGCCACTTGAACGCGTCCTCCTTCTTTCCCAGTGCGGTGTAACCGGTTGCGATTTCATAAGGACAAACGTATCGCTGCTTCAGCTGAACCTGGAGGCTCTTTTCCAAGGACGTGGCGCGTGTCATTTCCCCAGCAAGCGCCAATATGCTGACGGTCGTCGCCACATCAATGGGAGCGGCTTCCGGAAACTTGACGGGTTCAATTTCCTGTGTGGCCTCCCTGAATTGCCCTTTCTGTACCTCGGCGAGCGCAACGTACGTGCGACAGGTGTAGCAGCGGGGATCGAGCTGCAGGGCTTTCTGTCCCTGATCGATCGCGCGGTCGTATTGCCGTCCCATGTAGAAATAGAAACTGCTGTCGGCCAAAATCGTCAGCGAAAAGGGATCAAGTTCCCGCGCAAGCTGATTCTCGGCAAATGCCTCATCTCGACCTCTGAGC
>DASYXV010000040.1:0-71180 GCA_035934545.1 Candidatus Acidiferrales bacterium | reverse complement strand
TCCTGATTCCCCGAGCCGGGCTAGGACTTCCTTCAGCTGCTCCTCCTCCAAGAGGTGCAGAA
Organism: Candidatus Acidiferrales bacterium; assembly: GCA_035934545.1. Lineage (GTDB taxonomy): Bacteria > Acidobacteriota > Terriglobia > Acidiferrales > UBA7541 > DAHUXN01. The sequence goes on along the minus strand of DASYXV010000040.1, from coordinate 71,118 downwards.
CGATGAGCTTTTCGCCTTTCTGATTGTCCGGAACGCCAGTGACAAGAAACGAGGTTTCGGTGACGCCGGCGAGTTCGTGCAATTTCTCCTCGATTTTGATGTGCGGGATCATTTCGCCGCCGATTTTGCTGAAGCGCGAGAGGCGGTCGGTGATGGTAAGGAAGCCATCCTCATCAATAGCAGCAATATCGCCGGTGACGTACCAGCCTTCGCGAAGGACTTCACCAGTTCTGCCTGGTCGGCCCAGATAGCCTTGCATGACGTTGGGACCCCGCACGAGCAGCAGCCCCGGGCTGTCCGTCCCTAGGACCTCGCCTGTTTCTGGATCCTCGATTCTCACGCTAATCCCTGGCAGCGGATGGCCAATCTTCCCGCGTTTGGCGCCGACCTGGCGAAATCCAGGCGCGCGATAATCGTGAGTGTTGACGGTCACAGCGGGCGAACATTCCGTGCAGCCGTAGCCTTCGAGCGGCCGGATTCCGAAACGATCCTCGAACGCGAGCGCCACGCGCTCCGGCAATTTTTCCGCGCCGACGAGGACGAATTGCAGGCTGCCGAAATCCTCGGGCTGGCAGCGGCGAGTGTAAGCCTGCAGAAAAGTGGGCGTAGCGAGGAGAAACGTGACTTTGTATTTGCGGACAAGTTCGCCGATGGCGGCCATGTCGAGAGGGCTGTAATGATAAACGACGCCAACGCCGAGCACGGCGGGGAGCCAGAGCGTGACGGTGAAACCGAAGGAATGAAAAAACGGCAGGACGCCGAGCAGACGGTCAGACGAGTTCAACATGAATGTTTGCCCCATCTGCTCGATGTTCGAGGCAATGTTGTAATGCGAAAGCATCACGCCTTTGGGATCGCCCGTGCTGCCGCTCGAGAAAATCACTGTGGCTAGATCGTCGAGCCGGGCGACGCGACCGCGCGCGAAATGGCGCACGAGCCAGCGACCGGGAAGCCACCAGAGCAGCATGGCCGCGAGTCTTTCCGCAAAACGCGGATGCGCGGCGACGTCTTCGAGCAAAATGATTTTCAGGGGAAGGTCGATCTTCAGGCGATCGAGCAGGGCCTGCGTGGTGACCACAGTCTGAAGCTGGCACTGCGCGGCGCAGGAGATGAGCGAATCGCGCGAGGCGGTGTAGTTCAAATTAACCGGCACTCTGCCGCAAAGCGAAGCCGTGAAATTTGTAAACGCGCCACCCACGGACGGCGGGAGAAGAACGCCGACCATTTCCTGGTCTTCCCAATGCGGGCGCAGACGGCGAGCGAGGAAAATCGTCCTGGCGAGGACGCCGCCCAAACGGACGTGCGGCGTTTTCGAGTCGGCCATCGCGAATCGCAGCGGATAGCGATGCGCGGAGCCGATCAGAGATCGGATCAGGGTTCGCATGCGCTTCTTGTGCAGAAAATAGGCTTCGGTCTGTAACTCCTGCACCGCGCGACGGACTTCAGTAGCCGTCGAGGTTGATGGCATCGGTTTGCCAAAGCTCACGGTGACGGGGTAGGGAATCCGCCGCGGCATTTTCAAGAGGAAGCGCCCGCGCTCGAAGCTGAAGATGCTTCCCCAGACACCGTCAAGATTCACGGGGACGATCGGCGCATCGACGCCTTTCATGATCCGCTCGAAGCCACGGCGAAAGGGCAGCATCTGTCCGATGCGAGTGATCTGCCCTTCGGCGAAGATGCAGATTACTTCGCCAGCGCGAATGGCGTCGCTGGCCTCGCGTAGCGACTTCAGCATCTCGCGCGGGCGCTGCATGGGCGAAATCGGAATCGCCCGGAGTACGCGGGCGAATGGCTTGATGACGGGATGCTCGTAAATGTCCTTGTAGATGAGATAGCGAATGTGGCGGTCGGTGGAAGCGGAGAGGAGCAGAGCGTCCACAAAGGAAAGATGGTTGGCGACAAAAAGCGCCCCGCCGCGCTCGGGAATGTTTTCGCGGCCTTCGACGCGAATACGGTAAAGCGAATGGGTCGCCATCCACAGAAGCAGCCGCAGAAGAGAATCGGGAAGCAAGACGACGGCGAAAATTGTTGCCACGAGAGTCAGGCCGGAGCCAACCAGAAAAACATACGCGGGCTGCAGGTGCAGAACTCCTTCGAGGAGGTAATATGCCCCCCCGGCAGCACCTACTCCGATGAAGGAAAGCACGCCGGCGGCAGCGAGGACCGCGCCCCGCCTGCCGATTTCTGGCCGGTGCTGGATGAGGGCATTTACCGGGACTGCAAAGAAGCCGCCGAAGAAGCCCAGCAGCGCGAGGCGCACAGCGACCGCCGTGAACGCAAGATGAGCTGAAGCCAGGGTGACGGCGAAAGCGGTGAGGCCAATGGCTCCGAGGGGAATCAGGCCATATTCGATTTTGCCGCCCGAGAGATATCCCGCGGCCACGCTGCCGACACCGATCCCGATAGCCAGCGCCGCTTGCAGATAAGTGTTGTGCGTGTCGCTGAGATGCAGGACATCCTTGCCGTACAGAAGGATGATGGGTTGGAGGAGGCCGCCAAGAAACCAAAAATATAAATTGCCCATGACGGCGAGCCAGAGCACATGGTCCTTCTTGATTTCGCCCATTTCCCGCCAGATTTCGGAGATAAAGTTGGCGTGGAATTTTCGGTCTGGATTCGCCACGGGCACTCTCGAAATCCCCAGGCTCATAACTGTCCCGAGTAGGGCGAGAACGATGAAAATCAGGCCGGACCACTGCTGACGTCCCCGAAAGCCATCGGACATATAGCCGGCTGCCATTGTGCCGGTGATGATGGCGGCGAACGTTCCCAATTCGATGATCCCGTTGCCCCAGGACAGTTTTTCTTCGGGAAGGATTTCGGGGAGAAGGCCGTATTTCGACGGGCCGAAGACAGCCGCTTGCGTGCTGAGAAGAAATATAGCGACAAATTCGAGGGGAAGACTCTGGAAGGCCAGCCCGGCGAGCGCGAAGAAAGTGGACCCGATTTCGAATATCTTCGTGCCCACGGTCACGCTACGCTTGCTGAACCGATCGGCGAAGTAACCGCCAGTCATCGAGAAGATGATGAAAGGCAGGGCAAAGAGGACGAGCACGATTGGAACAAGATGATTTTTTTGCGCTTCGGTTAGCCCCATCCCCAGAATCAGGAGGATGACCAGGTTTTTCAGCGCGTTTTCGCTGAAGGCGCCCTGGAACTGCGTGGCGATGAGGGACCAGAAACCCGTCCGCCAGTTTTGGGGCGGTGAGGGTCTTCTAGGCAGTGTCTCTTCAACAGGCATGGCTGGTGGTTAACTCAGTCGCCGGAAAAGTGGCGGCGATTTGAAAGCCCCGTGGGCAGACTGCCCGCAGGAAAGCAGTAGAGTCTGCCAGGGGGGCCCAGGATAGCTCCATGAAACGGGATTCTATATCAATCTGCCGTGTAAGAAAGAGACTGCGCAATTTCGCTCCCGGGAAGACTATCGAAGATGTAGAAAACCGGGAGACTGACTGTATAATCGGTGCCGCGCCGGAGTGGCGGAACTGGCAGACGCGTTGGACTCAAAATCCAATGGTGCTTAGCATCATGAGGGTTCGACCCCCTCCTCCGGCACCAACCGTAGCATCTCGGCTTGTTTTTGGCGGCTTTCGACCATTAGGACGACCGTACTAACTGGCCTGCCGCTACCGTACCATTGCCCTGAGCCAGGTGTCCTCGTACTCTCAAGCTGTATGGATCAAGCCAAATTCCAGGCACGTCAGGCGGGCAAAGCTCTGCGCAGGAGCAAGCGGCTCAAGCTCGTCGTTCCCGTGGAAGTCATTGCACTCGAGGGGGAATCCGTAGCATTCCGTGAGGCTGCTGAAATGCTCTCCGTCAATGCGCACGGAGGCCTTCTCAACATCGCGGCTGGCGTCCGAGAGGGACAGATGCTGCGCCTGGTGAACCGGCGCACTTCCGAGCAGCAGGAGTGTCGCGTGGTGAGTGTTGGCTCCGCGCCGGGAGGCAAGCGGGCCGTCGGCATCGAGTTCGTGAGCCCCGCATTGAATTTCTGGCAAATCTCATTTCCTCCGGTCATCCCGCGGGCGCCAGTCCAGAGTCAAAACTAGCGCTCAAGACTCGCGCCAGCGATTCCCTCGCGATGGCGGCCCAATCCACGGATTATCAATCCCATACTTTCCTCATCTAGATAAACCAGGGGCAAGTCCGGGGTTGTGTCCTGAGCACACAACCGGGAAGTACTATTCATTTTCACCGAAATATTTAGTGGAATTGGAATAATGGGCTACGCTGAATCCAGAGTCGCGCCCGAGCAAATGTCCGCGGACTTGCGCGCGGAGCATTGGAAAGAAATCCGCGCGAATCTGAAGCACCTCGATCGAAAGCAGTGGTGGATGTGGTCCTCCGCGGTTCTGGTCATTCTGCTATTGACCATCGGAGTCGCCTCCTTCGCTTTCCCCTCGCTCATGCGCGTGGATGAAGGAACCTACTCATTTTTTCTCTCTCAGTCGGTTCGAGGCTTGATCGGCCTGGTCTTGATTTTCAGCGTCTACACGATCTACCAGCAATTGCTGATCAACCGCATTCGCACACAGCTCGCCGACCAAATGGACTCCGTCGCGAAAGTCGAAGTCCTGACCGAGGAAGTGTACAAGCTGGCCGTGCTAGATCCCCTTACGGGTCTGCACAACCGGCGGTCGGGCGAGCAGCGCCTTGCCGAAGAGATTGTCCGCTCCGCCCGTCACGTGCGCCCACTGACGGTAATCCTGCTCGACCTTGACGATCTCAAACAATGCAATGACAAATACGGCCACGCAGCCGGAGACGCCATGCTACGTTCATTTGCCGAACGCCTCAAACGCGCCATCCGCGGCTCCGATCTTGCGGTCCGGCTCGGCGGCGACGAATTCATGGTTATCCTGCCTGAATGCCGCGCGGAAGAAGTCCGGCATGTGCTGGCACGCTTGGCCGGCCTGGAAGTCGAGGCTTCCGCCAATCAGAAAATCCGTGTAACGTTTGCCTCGGGTTGGGCCGATTATTGCCCCGGCGAGTCAGCGCACGAGCTTCTGGGGCGCGCCGACGATGCTCTTTACGCAAATAAGCGGACAGGAAAAGATGGGTCCGCGCGAAGCATGCCTCTGCCTGTTCCCCAGGCGGTTCGATAGTCTTCTTCCATCGCCGCCATTTGCTTTGAGCCCCAACGCCTTCTTTTCCTGGTGACACCCCGTGAAAAACTGGCATCCAATGAATCATGCATGTGGGTGACGGCCTAAGAGATCCTGTGAAGAGTTATTTGCGTTATCATGGTGAAGGATATTTGGGGCGGTGTGAGGAAGCTGCAACGAAGCGCGGCCTAGGTGCGGCCGCGACTGGGCGACTTTCGCCGAATGGGGGAGATCGAACATGAAAAGTAAGGTATTCCGGTCCGTAGTTTTGCTCGTCTGCGCCATCGCTGTGGCTGGGTTCGCTGCTTCGGCGGACACAATCGAGCTGAAAGACGGATCTGTCGTACACGGCAAATTCCTCGGCGGCACGGAATTCAACATTCGATTCCTGGTCAACAGCAAGGTGGAGTATTACGCCACGAAAGACATTCTGACGTTGAGCTTCGATGCCAGCACAGCTGCCGCTCCCAAAGCGTCGGTTCCGGCGCCATCCGCAGCAGCTCGAGCCACGAGCGTCGCTCCGGCTGCGGCGCCATCCTCCTCCAACTCCACGACAGTTCCGGCAGGAACTGTAATCGCGGTTCGGATGATTGACGGCGTGGACTCGACCACAAATCAAGTCGGCGATCAGTTTCACGCCAGCCTTGAAAACGACATCATCGTAAATGGCACGATAGCGGCGGCGAAAGGGTCCGACGTTTACGGCAAGCTGGGAACAGTCAAGTCGGCCGGCTCAATCCAGGGCCAGTCGCAGCTGGAACTGGAGCTCACGGGGATTCGCATCAATGGCAAGATTTTGCCCGTTGTTTCCGGGGATTACGAGGTTGCCGGCAAGTCGCGCGGAAAGCAAAGCGCTGAGCGAATTGGAGGCGCTGCGGTACTGGGCGCAATCATCGGAGCAGTCGCGGGGGGAGGGAAGGGCGCGGCGATTGGCGCGACGGCAGGCGCGGGCGCCGGCACCGCGGTGCAAGTGCTCACCAAGGGACAGCAAGTCAAAGTGCCCAGCGAGACGGTCCTCGATTTCACGCTGCGAGCTCCCATCATCATCTCCGCGTCCTGAGGTCATGCAGACGTAACTGGAATTGCGTTGCGCCAGCGTTCGTTATCGGATTTGCCGCATTTCGGCAAAATATACCTGATACATTACTGTTTGCATACTAAATAAAAACTACTTGCGGCCTCACCAATGCCTGAGTAAGATAGGCCCGCCGTCGGGGGAATCGAGTGCCCAAAGAAAAACCCAAAGTGAATATAGGCGAGGTAATCCGCTCTTATCGGAATGACCGGGGGCTATCTCAAGGGGACATCGAACGGCGTACGGGGTTGCTTCGTTGCTATCTGTCCCGCGTCGAGAATGGACACACGGTTCCGTCCCTGGAGACGCTTGCGAAAATTGCCGAGGCCATGGAAATCTCGCTCGCCGATTTTTTCCCGGGCGCGGATACGCCCCAGGATCGCGAAACGAAGAAGGTGCTGGGCGAACTGAGCGAAGAGGAGATCCGCTTCCTCGCCGATATCAAGAAGTACAGCGTCACCCTCACCGACGACGATAAGAAGCTCGTGCTCGCCATGATCAGGAAAATGGCAACCGTGATTCCTCGGCCCGGAGCTCCTGCTCCCCGCGCTCGCGCCGGTTCTCACCGCGCATCCTACTGATCGCAAACTGGGATTTCCCTTGCCGCTTCTGTAATCGGGCTCGGCGATTCACAGTTCAGCGTATTCTCAGAATGCGTTTCTTGATAGCGTGCAATGGATCGCGGAATTCAACGCCGCGCAGATGCTTTGACTTGAAACGGTTCGAGGGTGACGATGGCGCGGAAGACTCTCCCGCGGCCAATCAAAGTTTCGCCTGCACGGGCTTCAGTGTCGAACACGAGGAATCTGCCTCGTGAGCCTGCCAATCTCGCCTGCGCTTCCACGAGGGCTCCCTGGGGCACAGCCATGAGGTGATCTACCTCAATTCGCGTTCCCACGCTGATTGTTCCTTCCGGCAAGTGCGGAGCGATGGCTTGGGCCGCGGCAACTTCCATCATCCCAATCATCGAAGGAGTGGAGAAGACCGCAGGCAGGCGCGAATCATACGCAGCGATAGTCCATTCGAAAGGAACGACGCGTTCGACTCTCGCCGTCAGCCCCATCGGCAATGGATGGTTCTGTTGAGTTTTGTGCTGGCGGTTGCGGCTCCGTTGACGTTTCTGCGTCTTCGCTTTTCTTCTGCGTCCCTTCACCACGCATCCTCGCCGCGCGGCGTTTGTGGCTGGGGGCTCGGCGACTGGAAGAAGTCGCCTGCAAACTCCGCCAGAGTGATCCCGATCTGCCTCCACAGGCGCTTTCGCAGGCTTCGGTAGTCCTGTGCGCCGCTGAAGAGGTCGCGCAGCAGCTCGCGAAAGGTTGCACTTCGCCGGGCGAACTGCACCATCCTCGTCGTCACGGCGCCGCCGAGGAATCTCCCGCGAAAGACTGTTCGCACCAGGCGAGTGGCGAATTCCAGGTCAGCCACAAACTCTGCGCGCAGGCGGCCCGGATAACTGTCCGGCTTCCCTTCAGAGATGGCTTGTGCAAGCAAGTCGCCTGAACGTAATGCATAGAACAGGCCTTCGCCAGTAATCGGGTCCACGCATGCCGCCGCGTCGCCCGCCAGCGCCCAATTTCGTCCAACGATCTTGCGGTTTCGCAACGTGCCGAGCTGTGGCGAAGGCAGCACATGGCTGTAAAACTGCGCGTCTTGCGTGGAAATCTTCTCTTCGCAAATGAAATCTTCAAGGTGCTTGCGCAGTGCGGAAGTCGAATATTCAGCCATCTTTGCGCAAATTCCCACGGACAGGTGATCGGTCCGGGGAAAGGACCAAATGTAGCCGGCAAGCCGCTCCAGAAACTTGATTTTCACGATGTTTTCTTGGGCCGGGACGAAATAGCCCATCGTGACTTCGAGGTCCTTGGGCTGGAGTGGCGTCGTTCCCGGGAGCAATTGGTTTCTTGCGCCTGCGGCAAGGACCACAAAATCGGCGGCGTCCTCCTTGCCCCCGGCGGACAATCTCACTTTCGCGTCATTCGTTTCGACACGCGTGACGCGTGCATGCACCATCGAGCAGCCGGCAGCCTTTGCGCGGTCGAGTAGCAATCCATTCAGCACCGCTCGGGAATAGATCACGAGTGGGCGAGACATTTCGAAACGCGCGCGATGCCCGCGGCTCGAAATCAGTTCCGCAGTGCGGATTTCCTTCTTGGCTTGCGGTCCATGAAGAAGAAATGGATACTTCTCGATCGCTTTGTGCGTCAACCCGCCGCCACAGGGCTTTTCCCAGGCCAGATGCTCGTCGTAAAGCGTCACCTTGTAGCCCGCCGAAGCCAGTTTCTCGCCGCAGAGCGCGCCCGCGGGTCCGCCCCCGACGACGGCAATCCGTTTCATAATTTCGTGACCACCCTATCTCGCCCGACGGCGGATCACTAGCTGCCACTCGCAACCTGACCCAGTCCGCGGAGTATAGCATCACGACACCTGGAACGCCTGGCGGGTTTACTTTTGAGAGCCACCAAGTCAACACGAGCTAACGCGGCCCTCTGTTCTGTATGTAGCATAGATCATCCGGCAACGGGCTGAAGTTAAGGAAACTCAGCCCTACTGGCCGGCATCTCACTTGACGTAAGAATCCTTGCAGGAGAGGCATATGCTTGGGCGAAAACTCATTGTCATCCTGTTCCTGATCGTGTGCAGCGGCTCGATTGCTTCGGCCCAGAGCAAGTACGAGATTGCGCCATTTTTTGGTGGCAAGGTCGGCGGCAGGATACTCTTGAATAGCCAATTCTTCGATTATGACAAGATCAAGAGCAGCGAGGATTTTGGCGTGCTATTCGATTACAGCTTGTGGGACAACTTCCAAACAGAGTTCATGTGGAACCGCCAGCCGACGACCATCAGCCGGCATGACCCGTCCAACAATACGTTCACAACCGTCGGCAACACGAACATGGACATGTATCACTTCGGAATTCTCTACGAATTCCGCAGCCCCGAGGCCAAAATCAAGCCTTTCGCAGCCGCCGGTCTTGGCTGGACCCACTTCGGCAACGGCGATGCACTCCTACATTTCAGCAATCGCTATTCATACAACCTGGGTGGGGGCGTGAAGTATTTCCCTGCACGGCATTTTGGTTTTCGCCTCGACATTCGCTATTTGGCGACGCGCACAATCCCCCAGCAAAGTGTCCAGAATGGCTTCATCATTACGACCAGTGCGCACGCCAAACAGGGCGAAGCCAACGCCGGCCTCGTCTTTCGATTCTAAACGGGCCTTGAGGGGCGGACTAGTTCTATAACTAACATTGTGAAGGACTTTGCAGATACTTCTTCTTAAAAGACACGCCATTCTGCACACCGGCTAATTGTCTCTTGCTAGGCTGTTGATTTTGAATCACATACAGAAATCCACAGATGGTACTTCAGGTGCTCTATTGCCCGACAGGAGGGTGGTTCACCTATGACAAACATCAAAAAGGCAATCTATGCCCTGATGGGGTGTAGCCTGCTGTTTCTTCTTTCCGCAGGACCGGCGAAAGCGGGCACCTGCCCTGCTGTCGGTGCTGCGGCCGATTGCGATCTCATTATCACGATCGGCACGGGGCTATCAGTTACGACGACGATTACTGGTCAACCACCGTTTGATGGGATCGAGGACCAACTCGTCGGCGTAGTAAACAACTCCGGGGTTACGATTACCAGCCTGAGCCTATCGGGCCCCAGTATCTTTGGCTTCGATGGTGATGGCGTTGCGACATTTACGGGCATTGTCTCCGGACCCACCGGATATGAAGGCCCAGGGACAAGCTTCACCATTGCAGATGTCAATGATGGCGTCGTGAATTTCACCGGTGGAGGGCTCACGAGCGGGCAGACGCTTTATTTTAGCCTCGAAGAGCCTGCTACCCCTGGTGGGCTTACCGGAATTACGCCTTCCACTGGCACCCCGGAACCGGCTTCTTTGCTTCTTTTGGGCACGGGTTTGGTAGGGCTCGCTCTTCGCCGCTTCATGGCGTAAAAGCTTTCCCTAACGCACCTTAACCCGCATTTCCGGCCGCTCTGCTCACCGAGCAGAGCGGCTTTTGTTTTGTTCTTCCGTCCTTCACCTTGCCTAGATTTCGCACCGAAATTGAGCCCTCGCATTCAACTCACCTTGGACGACTTTCGCGTACATAAGAAAAGATTTGATTTTGATTCGGCATCGTGCTATAAAGAAAAACAGTTAGCCTAGGAATCTGTCCAATTCCTCCCTGTTTCGCCAATCGCTCAGTTTAGCGTGATAAGATTTGAAATCGGCTGTCCTTGCAATCAGTCGGTTGGAGGTCTTTTGGGAAAGGTTGTTTCACAAGCTGAATTGCTGCCAATCATCGCTCAGGCGAAGGGCAATGGGCGCTGCGTCGTCTTCACAAACGGCTGCTTCGACATCCTCCATCCCGGCCACATTCGCCTCCTGGAAGCTGCCCGGGACTTCGGAGATATGCTCATCGTGGCACTGAATACGGACCGCAGCGTCCGCGAGAACAAGGGCACGAATCGCCCCATCGTTCCCGAGACAGAGCGCGCCGAAGTAGCCGCCGCGCTGGCCGCGGTGGATTATGTTGTCCTGTTCGATGAGCCGACGCCGCGCGAAATCATCTCGCGCATCCTCCCCGATATTTTGGTCAAGGGCAGTGACTGGGGCGAGGACGAAATCGTCGGCCGGGAGGAAGTCGAGGCTGCGGGTGGCCGCGTGGTTTCACTGCCGCTTGAGCCGGGCTACTCGACCTCAGGCATCATCGAACGCGTTGCAAAACTTCCCTCATGATTCTTCCTCTGGTTGGCGAACTGCTTTCTCGCATTGGCCGGCAGCCTGCAGTAGAGGAGTGCTTTGATCGCCTCCGTCGCGGCTCGAAGGAAGTCCGCATCGCGGGACTGACCGACCCCGCCAAGGCGCTCATCGCAGCTTTAGCGATTCAGAGCCTTTCGCGGCCGGCCATTTTTCTCGTCGAATCGAATTTGAAAGCGGATTACTTCGTCGCGCTGACCGAGTATTTTTGCCGTGCCCTGGGACGCTCGAAACCGCGTGTCGCCGTCCTGCCCGCGCAAGAAGTCCTCCCCTATGACCACCAATCGCCTCATCCGGAGATTTCCGAGGCGCGGGCCGCAACTCTGTGGCGGATCGCGTGCCGCGAAGCGGATCTCATCGTTGCGCCTGTCACGACGGCAGTGCTCCGCCTCCGCGAGCCTGACTTCTATCGCGGCCTCGCGCGCTCCCTTGCTCGCGGAGAGGATGTGGCGCGCGATGAGTTGCTCTCTCATCTTGCAAGCGTCGGTTATGAATCCGTGGACACGGTGGAAATGCCCGGCCAGTTCGCTGTCCGCGGAGGAATCCTGGATGTCTTCGCGCCGGAGTCCGAGCGTCCCGTGCGAATTGAGCTGCTCGGCGATACGGTTGAATCGCTTCGAGAGTTCGATCCGAATACGCAGCGCTCCACGAATACGCTCGAAAGCATCACTCTGCTTCCTCTGACGGAGTTTCCCCGCGATGAAACGTGGCGCGAGTCGTTGCCAGCGGCTTCTGTTGCGAAAGAAAGCGAATCAAGCCATGCAGAGCCTGAGCCTCCATCAGGCTTCTATCCGGGTTGGGAGTTTCAAGCGTTTCTCGCGGACAATCGGGAATCGGACCTTATCCGCATGCAAGAGAATCCCGTAGTCATCCTCGATGAACCAACGGTGCTGTCCGCTCTACTGTATGGCTTTCGCGCGCGCATGAACGACGCCGCAGCTCGGGAGCCAAACGCAGCCCGGCCGGAGCGGTATCTGCTTAGCGATGAAGAGTGGCAAAGCGCGCTTCGTTCCGGGTCTTGCTTCAGTCTGGAACATCTGTCAGTCGAAGGAACCGGTGAATCATCACTATCGCTCTCATCTCGTCCGACGGCCCGCTATCATGGCAACGTTCCCGCATTCATGGCCGAACTCGCCGGCAGGTTGAATTCTGGCGAAAGGATCATGCTAAGCGCCGCGAATACCGGCGAGCTCGAACGCCTCGCGGATCTCTGCCACGAATTTGAACTCCCCTATTGTCTCGGCGAGACGGGCGAAGGCGCGACGGCTTCTCGCCTCGCGGACGAATCCAGCAGCGGCAGCGTTCCTGCGGCCGTGCTGATTAAGGCTCCGCTTGATGAAGGCGTCGAGTTTGTCTCGGCGAAGCTGTCTATCTCTGGCAATTCTGATTTGTTCGAAATCACGCCCGGTCCGGCGCATCCGCGAAGCCGGCCCAAGACCGCGAGCTTCTTCAGCGATTTCTCGGAGCTCAAGCCGGGCGATTACGTCGTGCACGTCGACCACGGGATTGGCCGCTTCGCGGGCCTGCGCCAGGTCAGCGTGGATGGAGTTAGCGGCGAGTTCTTGCTTCTCGAATACGCGGAAGACGCGAAACTTTACGTCCCGCTCACGCGCCTCGACCTGGTCCAGAAATACCAATCGCTCGGCGGCGCAGCTCCTCGGCTCGATCGCCTGGGATCGCAGGCGTGGGAGGCGCGCAAGTCGCGAGTCCGCAAGTCCGTCGGCGACATGGCCCAGCGCCTGTTGCGCCTCTATGCGGAACGCAAAACGGCCGGAGGCCATTCGTTTCCGGTTGACACGCCGTGGCAGGAAGAGTTTGAGGACGCCTTCGAATTTCAGGAGACGCCCGACCAGGCTCGCGCCATCGAAGACGTCAAGCGCGATTTGGAAAGCCCACTGCCCATGGACCGCTTGCTTTGCGGCGACGTCGGCTACGGAAAGACGGAAGTCGCCATGCGCGCCGCGTTCAAGGCCGCCGCGGATTCCAAGCAAATCGCCATCTTGGCGCCGACGACTGTCCTCGCCTATCAGCATTACGACACTTTCCGCCGTCGCTTTGCCGCGTTTCCCGTGCGCATTGCGATGCTGAGCCGTTTTCAGACGAGGCAGGAACAAAAAACAATCCTTCCTGAAATCGAGGCTGGCAAGATTGACATCGTCATCGGAACCCATCGCCTTTTGTCGAAGGACGTGAAATTCCACGACCTGGGCCTCCTGGTCGTTGATGAAGAGCAGCGTTTCGGCGTCGGCCACAAGGAACGCATTAAGGAGATCCGCAAAAACGTGGACGTACTCACCATGTCCGCGACGCCGATCCCGCGCACCCTCCACATGTCCCTGGTTGGGCTTCGCGATATGTCGGTAATCGAGACGCCGCCCAAGGATCGTCTCGCCATTCAGACCGTGGTCGCGCCGTTCGATACCGGCTTGATCCGCCGCGCCGTCACGGAAGAAATGTCGCGCGGCGGGCAGGTTTTCTTTCTGCACAACCGCGTTGAATCGATTGCCCCATTGGCGAAGATGGTGAAGGATTTGGTCCCCAGCGCCCGCGTCGTCGTCGGACACGGGCAGATGAAGGAAGAAGATCTCGCCAACGTGATGGTGAAATTCATCCGCCACGACGCGGATGTGCTGGTCGCCACTACGATAATCGAAAACGGCCTCGACATCCCCCGCGCAAACACAATCATCATCAATCGCGCCGACCGTTTTGGATTGGCGGAGCTCTATCAGCTTCGCGGACGCGTGGGCCGCTCGAATCAGCGCGCTTATGCCTACCTCCTGGTGCCGCCGGAAGCCGCTCTCTCGGGCCTCGCCCGGCAGAGGCTGGCCGCATTGAAGGAATTCAGCGATCTTGGCGCGGGGTTTCGCATCGCGGCACTGGATCTGGAATTGCGCGGTGCGGGAAATCTGCTCGGGCAAGAGCAGCATGGACATATTGAGGCGGTCGGCTTCGACCTGTACTGCCAGATGGTCGAGCGCGCGGTTGCCGAGCGCAAAGGCGAAGCCGCCCAGCCCGAGCGTCGCGCTACGCTCAATCTCGGGCTGGACATCCGCATCCCCCACGATTACATCGAAAATGAAAGCCAGCGCCTGCGCGTGTACAAGCGCATCGCCGGCGTTTCATCGGAGGAGGCGCGCGATGAGGTGCGAGCGGAATTGCGCGATCGTTTCGGCGAACCGCCGCATGCCATCGACAATCTGCTCGAATATGCGCTGCTCAAGGCCCAGGCCGAAAGGCTTCTCGTCGCGGCAGTCGAACGACGCGGCGAACGCATCGCGATTCGCTGGCATGAAGATACGCCCGTCCGCCCCGAAAGGCTCGTCAAGCTCATTCGCGGCAGCAACGACATGCGTCTCGACCCTTCAGGCGTGCTCTGGCTGGAAGGGAAGCGCCCACAGGAGGGACTGGCCGGCGCGGTCAGAAACGTATTGCTTCAACTACAATCGTAGGGATAAAATTCAATGCGTATGAAGCGATTTGGATTAGCAGCGTCAGCCGCCGTTCTGCTGTTTCTGTGCCCTGACTTGGTTCGGGCCAGCGGGTCTGTGGTGGAAGAAATTGTCGCTCGCGTGAACAACGACATCATCACTCTCGCTGACTACAAGAAAGCGGAGGTCGGTCTTCCGGAACAAGTCGAGCAAGGATGTCAGGGATGCGCGCCCGACAAGATTGCCGCGTTGCTGGCCGATGAAAAGAAGAATCTTTTGCGTTCTCTGATTGACACTTCGCTTCTCATTCAACGAGCGCAGGATTTGAACATCACCGTCGACACCGACGTGGTGAGGCAACTGGACCAGGTTCGACAGCAAAACAAACTTGCGAGCATGGAAGAGCTGCAAAAGGCCGTTGAATCCTCGGGAGTTGGCTGGGAGGACTATAAGGAACAGATTCGCGACAACTTGCTCACGCAGCGGGTTATTCAGCAGGAAGTTGGTTCCACGATCAAGATCAGCAGTGAGGACATTCAGAAGTATTACAACGACCACAAAACGGATTTCGTCAAGCCCGAAGAAGTGGATATCTCTGAGAGTTTCTTTAGCACGCAGGGGAAAACTCCCGCGGAAGTTGCTGCGATTGAGCAGAAAGCCGAAGGCGTTCTGAAGCGCATCAATGCTGGCGAAGACTTCGGCGCTCTCGCGCGGCGCAATTCAGATGGACCCACTGCAAGCGACGGCGGCGAGTTGGGTACTCACAAGCGTGGCGAGCTGGCCCCGGAGCTGGAGAATGCCGTGTTTTCGCTTCACAAGGGCGACAGCACGGGAATCATCCACACGACCAGCGGCCTGGAAATTCTCCACGTCAACCAGCGTTATGACGCCGGCTTGCAGCCCCTGGACAAGGTGGAAGTGGATATTGACAACCATCTCTATCAGCAGCAAATCCAGCCGGCGATGCGTCTGTACCTCGACAAGCTGCGCCGCGACAGCTACGTCATTGTGAAGGCAGGGTACACCGATAGCGGCTCCGTGGGCGGCAGCTTTGTCATCAAGGAACTCTCCGCATCTGGCCCTGAGAGAGCCTCCAAGAAAAAGCAGCCTGCGAAGGAACCATGAAGCCCGCATTCGTCGCGGACCTTCAGGACGGGCAATCGGTTGCTTCGTTCTTCCTTGTCCGCGAAAAAGAAATTCGCACTTCCGCGAATACGGGAAAATCCTGGCTGCATCTCGAGCTCGCTGACCGCACCGGCTCTCTTTCCGCCAAGATGTGGGACAACTTCGCGTCTGTGGCGCAAACTTTCGACCGCGACGACGTAATCCGCGTCCGCGGCCGCGTCAAGCTCTATCGCGGCGAAAAAGAACTGACCATCGAGCAAATTCTTCCCGCGGGCGAAACCGAGTATGCGCTCGATGATTTTCTGCCACACACGCAGCAGGATGTCGAGCAGCTCTACGCAAGACTGCGCGAGGATATCGCTGCCGCCGGAAATCCCTGGCTGATAAAACTGATGGCCGCTGTGGTCGAAGATCCGGGTATCGCCGCAAAACTGAAGCGCGCTCCCGCGGCCATGACCATGCACCATGCCTATCTCGGCGGCTTGCTCGAACATTTGGTCAGCCTCTGCGGCCTCGCCAAACGCGTTGCGCAGCACTATCCGGAAGTGGATGCCGACCTGCTCCTCGCTGGCATCGTGCTTCACGATATCGGCAAAATCGAAGAGCTGAATTATTCTCGCGCTATTCGTTATACGACCGAAGGCGAACTCCTTGGCCACATTATTATCGGCCTGGGGATCGTGCGTCGGAAAATGGACGCCATCCCGAATTTCCCGCCTCAGCTTGCCGCGCTCGTCGAGCATTTGATCGTGAGCCACCACGGAGAATACGAATTCGGTTCGCCGAAATTGCCGGCCGTGCGCGAGGCTGTTCTCCTCCACATGCTCGATGATCTCGATTCGAAGATGGCGGCGATGCGTGCCACGCTCGGCGAACCCAAGGGCGAAAACGAGTGGACCAATCGGAATCCGGCGTTGCGCCGCAACCTGCTTCGCTCGGACGAGTACCTCAATTCCAACGAAAAGAAAGTCTCCGGAGCAGTCGCCGCCAAAAGTTCTGCTCCGGCGAGGACAGCCAGCGCGAATCCCGCCGGCGATCTTTTCAGCTCGCCGAAGCCCGCGTCGCCGAAGAGCACGCGATGAGTGAAACTCCCGCAGGAGTGGCTTTCGACGGCAGGGGAACCGAGACACAGGTTAAGCCGCCCGAAAAGCGGCGGTCCCTTCTTGATCTAGCGCCACTCGAGCTCGCCTGCATGAACGCATTGTGGCCTATCGGAGAAGCTTCCGTGCGCGTGATTCGTGCGCAAATGTCCACCGCTCGCCCGCGCGCCTACACGACGATTATGACCATCATGGACCGCCTCGCGCGCAAAGGAATCGTCGAACGTCGCCGTGTCGGCCGCGCCTGGCTCTACCGGCCGAATCTGAGCGCGGAAGAGGCGCGGGCGCATGCCGTCGCGCAAGTCGTCGAAGGCTTCTTTGGCGGTTCCGCCGAAGCGCTTGCGGTACAGTTGAACTGCTCCGCGCGAGCCCCGGCCTCTCCGCGGGAATCGAAGAGTGCCCCTGCGCCGCCAGCGGACGATGCGCTTCTCTAATCCGCCATGTTTCCCGCCGAACTGAAAATCCGCAATCTTGCCATTCGCCCTGCGACGCTCCTTGCGCCCATGGCCGGTGTGACCGACACGATTTTCCGTCGCGTCATCCGCAGCCTCGGAGGCTGCGGCCTGATTATGACCGAGTTCACGAGCGCCGATGGCGTGACTCGGAATGCGGCGAAGACCCTCCGGTATCTCTACTACGACGAGGACGAACATCCCATCGCCGCGCAGCTTTTTGGCGCGAATCCCGAAGTCATGGCCGCCGCCGCCGCGCTTGTCGAAGACCTTGGCTTCGACCAGGTGGACATCAACCTCGGCTGCCCGGCGAAAAAAGTGGTGAAATGCGGTGGCTCCGGCTTGTTGCGCGATTTGCGGCAACTCGAAGGTGTGCTTGGCGCCGTCCGCGCTGCCGTGAAAATTCCTCTCACGATCAAGATGCGCTCCGGCTGGGACGAAGCAAGCATCGTCGCCATCGAAGTCGCACGTATGGCTGAAGCGGTCGGCGTCGAAGCGGTCGCCGTCCATCCTCGCACGCGCCTCCAGGGCTATTCCGGTCAGGCCGACTGGTCCTTGATCGCTCGTGTGAAACAAGCCGTCAAGATTCCCGTGATCGGGAACGGCGATATTCGCGTGCCGGAAGACGCCGAGCGCATGATTTCGGGGACCGGCTGTGATGCCGTGATGATTGGCCGCACTGCCGCCACGAATCCCTGGATTTTCCGCCAGATGGAGCAATACTTCGGCTCAGGTCGCTACGACGAGCCTACGGAAGCCGACCGCTACCATCTGCTTTCCGGATATTTCCGCAGCCTGATCGCCGCCGATCTTCCCGACGCCATCGGAAAGATGAAGCAGTTCGCTTGTTGGTTTACTCACGGCGTGCGCAATGGCTCCGAGCTGCGTCACCAAGTCCATTCCTCACGCACTCCTGCCGAGGTGCTCGATCGCGTGGAAACCTTTTTCTCTGGAGTCGTTGACACGATGAATTGAAGCTCAATGCGTGTGCAGCATCGCGTTTTTAAATCGCAAATGAAACGCACAGTCGCAAAATGACAAGTGATTGCAAACACAGCACTTATCAAATCCTGATCGCAAATGAATTTCAGTTGTTTGCGCACCAGACAGTGGGTGATCCGAAGAACAGTTTCAGGAATTCTCTTCTGCAACAAGACGCTTGTAGGCTTCTCGCTTGGCAAGGCCGAATTCTTTGGCCGCTTGTTTGAGCGCCGCCTTGCGGTCCACTCCCTCGGCGCGCTCGATTTCCGCAACCCGGTGGGCCAGCGAGCCTTTCATAGCTTGGGCTTTCTCCGCAGTGTCGCTTGGTTCCGATTCTGGCGGCCCGATGAGCAGCGTGATTTCGCCGCGAGGAGGCTTTTGCGCAAGCTCCGAGATCAGCTCTTCGATTCGTCCCCGCAGAAACTCCTCGTGGATTTTCGTCATCTCTCGCGCAACTGCGGCGTGGCGATTGCCCAGGATTTCCAGCGCATCTTCGAGCGTCGCGCGCAGCCGGTGTGGTGCTTCGTAGAAAACCAGTGTTCGCGCCTCTGCCGAGATTTTGCGCAGTGCGCGGCGCCGCTCCGCCGGGCGCGCCGGCAAGAAACCGAGAAATGTGAACTCTTCGGCAGGCACTCCCGAAGCTCCCAGCGCCGCGACGATTGCAGACGGCCCGGGAATCGGTATCACGGGAATGTGGTGCCGCAGGCACAGCGAAACCAGGCGGTGGCCTGGGTCCGAAATCGCGGGCGTTCCAGCATCGCTGACGAGTGCGATTCGCGCTCCCTCCTCCATTTTCAGGACGAGTTCCGGCGCGCGCGTCAGCTCGTTGTGTTCGTGATAGCTCTCAAGCGGCTTGCGAATCTCGAAATGTGAAAGCAGTTTCAACGACTGCCGCGTGTCCTCGCATGCAATCAAGTCCGCCTCTTTCAAGATGCGCAGCGCTCGCAAGCTGATATCTTCAAGATTGCCGATCGGTGTCGCTACCAGGTAGAGGCAGCCGCGAGCAGGAGCTTCGGATGACGAGGTGTTCATGGCGCGCGGGCGGCCGGAGGCTGCGCCGTCCCGGATGGAGTCTAACACAGCGCCCACTCTGACTGGTCCGATGTGGCTGTAACGAAACAGTCCTTGTATCTATGCGGATTCAGCGCCGTGATAAGATTTAGAGTTCCAATTGCATCCTCGAGGGAATAAGACGTGCCACTGTACGAATATAAGTGCGTGAAGTGCGGCCATCGATTTGAAAAAATCGAAAGTGTATCCGCTAGTGCGAGAAAAAAATGTCCGGAATGCGGCGCAACCGCGCAACGGATGTTCGCCGCGCCTGCCATTCAGTTTAAGGGAAGCGGATGGTACGTAACGGATTACGCTGGAAAGAGCCGCGACGGTTCCTCGAAGGAATCGAAAGAAGCGAAGGAGTCGAAAGAGACCTCGGAATCAAAGCCAAAGGAAGCGGCTGCCGCTACCGCGAAAGACTCCTCCAAGAGTACCGCGAAGAAGAAAGGTGAGTAGGCCAGCGGGATTACAGCTTGAGTGATTTCAGGTAAGTCCGGAACTCGTCGCCGAACTCCGGATTCTTCATCGCAAATTCCACCGTGGCCTTCAAAAAACCCAGCTTGTCGCCGGCATCGTAGGTTTTTCCTTCCGTAATCAAGGCCCAGAGGCCGTGCTCGCGCACGAGCATTCGCAGCGCATCGGTGAGCTGGATTTCGCCGCCACTTCCGGGCTTGGTGCGTTCCAGGCAATCGAAGACTTCCGGCGGAAGCACGTATCGCCCGATCACGCTCAGATTCGAAGGCGCCTTATCTGCCGCAGGCTTCTCGACTAGATCGAAGATTTGCCGCAGCCGTTCGCCCCACTTCGGCTCCGATGCCGGGCGCGCATCCACGACGCCGTACAAATGAATCAGCTCGCGCGGCACGGCTTCGACGGCGATTGCGCCCACTCCCGTCGCTTCATAAACGTCGCATAGCGCGCGTGTCGCGGGCTCCGTTCCCGCGCAGATCACGTCGCCGAGCAATACCGCGAACGGTTCGTCTCCCACGAGCTCGCGAGCGACAAGCACCGCATGGCCAAGTCCCAGCGGCTCGCGCTGGCGAATGTAGCTGAAGTGAATTTTGCCGCCGATGTCGCGCACCAGGTCGGCTCGCCGCGCGTCGCCCTTCTCGCGCAGGAATCTTTCGAGTTCGGGCGCATAATCGAAATGGTCTTCGATGGCGTTCTTGCCGCGGCCCGTGACGACGATGATGTTCTCAATCCCCGACGCCGAGCACTCCTCCACTGCGTACTGAATCAGCGGCTTATCCACTACCGGAAGCATTTCCTTCGGCTGCGCCTTCGTAGCCGGCAGGAACCGCGTCCCCAGCCCTGCGGCGGGGAAGACCGCCTTACGCACGCGTTTTGGTTTGTCAGTCATGCGTTGTTCTGTGCCTCGGACGAACCTGCAAATTACGTGGCCCGGCGCCGGTTGTCAATCGTGCGTTTCCAGCAGTCCTTCTAGCCGTGGCGAAATGCGAATTTTCTCAACCACTCGCGCGACTTGCTTTCGATTCATCCAGCCTCTTTCCGTGAGGACGCGGACGTGCGACGCGAGCGGAGCCTCGCCGAGCAGTCTAAGCCATGTTTCAACGCCTCTCGGCGCACCATCCCACAAACGGGTTGAAGTCTCCGTCCGTGATTTGTTCGCGTGCCATTCGACTTCGGGGATGAACTTGGTTGTATCCGTCAGCACCCAGAACGGGACTTTAGCCTTGCCTGCTTGCTCTACGAGAATCTCCGTTCCGTACCTATTCACGAAGTGGTGTGGCCGCACTTGATCGGCTCCCACCACGACGGCATCAGGCCGCGGATGCGCATCGTCAGCGCCATGAATGAAGCTGGGCAGCGCCAGATCAGTCGTGAGCGTCACGCGAAGGCCAGATTTCGCCAGCTTTCCGGCGAGTTCGCGTCCTTCCATCCCGGGGCTTGCATCCGAGCAATAGACTTGCCGAATTCGCGATTTGCTTTGAATCAATGCGCGGAGGACGGTCGAGCTGTATGAGTACGTAAGAATCGTCTTACGCGGCCCTCGCTCAATCGCGCGCCGGAATTGCCGCACAATCACAGCCGCTCCTCGTTTCAGGACGAACTCAAGACGGCCGCACGCCGTGAGGAGTACAGCCGTCGGATCGTGTGCATCCGTGGCAAGAGCGACTTCGTTCGCTAATCGGAAGAATGGGGCCATCTCCGGCTGAGTTTCGAGCAGTCCTCGAACAACCCGAAGTAAGTCGCGCTCTCTTGCTCGTCGATTTCGCCTCGTCCAGGCCTGGACAGCTTCAACGGCTTTGAGCGCCAGCTCGTTCGCTCCTGAATGCTTGTCGTTGTCGATGATTTGAAGCTGCCGCTTCAGGATGCGGTCCATCGTCGTATGCTAACATACGAAAAGTAGTCGAAAGGGCGCGTCACTTTGACCACACGGATCCTCGGAATCGAATCTTCCTGTGACGAGACAGCAGCGGCGATCGTCGCCGACGGTGTCAAAATTCTGTCGAGCGTCGTCGCGTCGCAGGTCGAAATTCACCGCAAATATGGCGGCGTGGTGCCTGAGCTGGCTTCGCGCGAACATCTGCGGCAAATTGTGCCTGTGGTCCGCGAAGCCGCCGCGCAGGCGGGAATCGCGCTCGCCGACGTGGATGCGATTGGCGTGACGCAAGGCCCGGGCCTCGTCGGTTCGCTTCTCGTCGGGCTGACGTATGGAAAAGTTCTAGCGCTCGCGCTCGGCAAGCCTCTGGTCGCCGTGAATCATCTCGAAGGCCACGTCCACGCCGTTTTTCTCGAGGCGCACGCCGCAAGTCGCGCACCCAAATTACCGGCCGTGTGTCTGATCGTCTCCGGCGGACACACGCTTCTTTACCGCGTCGAACCGCACGCAATCAGCAAGTGCAATGGCGCGAGACAATTTTCCTACACTCGCCTCGGCGGGACGCGCGACGATGCTGCCGGCGAGGCCTACGATAAAGTCGCCAAAATGCTCGCGCTTGGTTATCCGGGCGGGCCGATCATCGACCGCCTTGCTGCGCACGGAAACCCCAAGGCAATTCGTTTCGGCGAAACAAAGATGAAGGGCAATCCTTACGATTTCAGTTTCAGCGGAATAAAGACGGCCGTGCTTTATCATCTCCGCAATCACCCGGAACTCGCGCCTGAAATCGAGGCGCGTCAGGCTGCGCTAGCGCGTGGCGAGCGCGGCGCCGATGCTCTTCGCGGCCTTTCCAGCTCCGCGACGCTTGATCTGATTGCAAGTTTTCAGCACGCCGTTGTTGAAGATCTGGTCGGACGCACGCTCGCCGCTGCGGAGCAATTTGCGGCCGAGTCAGTCCTTGTGTCCGGTGGAGTCGCAGCGAACGCGGAATTGCGGAAGCGATTCGAAGAAGAAGCAGTGAAGCGCGGTTTGGAAGTGTTTTTCCCGAGCCGCCCGCTCTCAACCGATAATGCCGCAATGATTGCCGCAGCCGCCTATTCAAAATTTGTCGCTGGCGAACACGCCGACTCCACGCTCAACGCCGCGCCGAATTTCCCACTCGGCGTTGACCGATAATCCTTGGGAATTCAGCGGCTCGTCAGGATTGGGTGTGCTCGTAGAGGTATGCGCTTCCGTCTTGCGCGACCGCGTAGAGCATCCGGCCGTCCGCGCTCCATCGCAGGTCGAGGATCCCTTCGGCCGAACATTCGTCGATGACGTTCATGCTCCGCGAGTCGGCAATAAAGATTCGCCCCTTCTCGGAACTCTTGAGCCAGGAATTGTAGAACGCGTACAGCGGCTGCGTCGGATGGAAGCAGCAAAGCTCTGCGGCAAAGGGAAGGGAAGTCACGTCGCCGCCTCCTGAGTCGCAAACGTATGCCTGTCCCGACGCGCAGAAGAACAGTTGCCGCCCATCGCGCGACCAGGAAAGCCCGGTCACGTGTCCGGTTGCGCCGATTCGGGCGATGGTTTCAAGCTTTGGTGCGCGCAGTAGGAGAATCGAATCGTCGGACCACTCGCCATCGTATTCGAGAACGGCTGCCAGCGATTTCTCGTTAGGGTGAAATGCGGCGCTGCCAAATCCCCACAATTTGCCCTGGTCGCCCAAATCTTCTTCTTGCGAATTTTCGGCCAAAGCACTCGCATGGACTTCGCCAAGCAAATTAAAGTGTTTGAGACTCACTCCGCACTCCCAGAGCTGAAGAGCCCCGCTTTCCGAACCATTGGAGCAGGCAGCCAAGTATTTCCCGCTCCCGGACCAGCAGAGAAATTCAGGAATGATCTCAAACTTCCCAAAGCATCCGCGGAATTCTCCTGCGTATGCATCAATCAGGTGGAACTTACGCGGCCATGCACTGCTGGCCGCAACCAAGGACTTTCCCGAAGGCGACCATCCGAGTGATGCAATCGCTGCCGCATCGGCAGTCTTCAATTCGTTCGGAATTGCTACGAGAGTAGGCGGCCAGCTCAATTCCAGGTCCCAGATCTCAATTCCATGGCCGTTCGCTTGCGCTCCCGCGGAATGGGTGGCGACATACCCGCGTCCCGATATAGATATGAATTGCCGCGATCCTGTGAACGCTTGCTTCACACGCCAGCTCGAATTGTGGGGAAATTCTCGCAGCCCGCGCAGGACGAGCGAAGAAGACAGAACAGCGATGGCTTTGCTCTGACTCCGGACGATTTCGCGCGTCTTGCGGCGCTTCCGTGGAGGCATTAGCGCACTCGCTCCCCTGTCTGTTCTTCCAGCCGGCTTTTCGAATCAGCGATTCGTTGTCGAACCTTCTCCGCCATTTCCGTAAGCAGGTCACGGCCTTGCTGTTCCGCCTCGTCGCTTTGCAATTTGAGAAGGTAGAGGTCAGAGTTGGAGAGCCGCTGAACTTCAGTTTCGATTTCCCCGAGCCGGCTTTTCATCTGACTGAGTTTGCGAATCACGCGAATCAGTTCCGCGCCAGCTCCATCGCCTCGGACGGCTTCCGGGCTGCTCTCGTATTTGTCGAGGATTTTTTCGAGGTTTATCTCATCCCCGCGCTGGTAAGCCTTGTTGGCCTCGGCCATCAACTCCTGCCGCCGCGCGCGGTCTGCATCATCTGCGGTCAAATCGGGATGGATGCGTTTGGCCACTTCGCGATACAGCCGCTTGATCTCGGGCGAAGGTGAAAAGTGTTTTGGCTCTTCCGCTTCCTTCATTGCAGTCGCAGAGCGCGACTCATTCGCTCGGGCCCTCGCTTCGCGGGCGGCGCGCTGGAGCCGCTCATTAGACGGATCTTCGGCGGCCATCCGTTCGGCGATTTGCGCGCGAAGCTCGTCCAGCTCCGCATAGGGCAATCCGACGAATTTCAGATAGCGCTGTTCGAGCGCGCCTAACTCGCCGCGCAAGCTGGCAAGGCGCAGCTCGCATTCCGCAAGTTCGGCTTCGAGCCGCTCTTGCTCCAGCTGCTTGCGCGCGAGTTCGCGCTCCTCCGGCTTCGCACTCCGGGTTCGATTAGTCGTCGTCATGGTTGCCAGCCAATGCCCACGCGCACGGGAAAGCGCGCGCAGGCCGCCTAAGGCCAGCCAAGAAAAACCGCTAACCTAGTATGCCCAAGATTTTGGCGCGTACCAGTCCACTGAACGCGCGCGTTTCCAGAAGAAAAAGAGTGAGCGCAAGAACTTTCGTACTACGCGCACACATTCGAAATCCTTAACGATTTCCATTCTCCCTTTTGCCCGCGGTCCTCGCATTTTTGCACCTGGACGGCGAATTCTATAGAATCGCGCTCCCATGGATTCGTCGCGCGTAGCCATCGACGCGGGAGGCACGTTCACGGACTGCGTCTTCGTCCGCGGCGGCAAACTGCGAATCCTCAAAATTCTCTCCACGCCGCATAATCCGGCGCAGGCCATCGCCGAAGCCGTCGAGAGAGTTGCGAGGCAGGTCGGCGAAGAAGGGTCGCGGCCGCTCGACCTCACATGTGGAACAACAGTTGGAACCAACGCGCTCCTTGAGCGTCGCGGTGGCCGCGTCGCGCTGGTCACGACCGCCGGATTTGAAGACGTGATCGAAATTGGACGTCAGGCCAGGCCCCGTCTCTATGATTTCTTCGTCCAGCGTCCGGAAACGCTTGTGCCTCGCGAGCGCCGTTTCGGTTTTCGCGAACGCATTACCGCTGAGGGCCGCGCCCTCTTACACCCTTCGCAAGCGGAATTCAATCGCATCGTTCGTCTGGTTCGAAAGTGCCGCCCCGACGCTGTGGCCGTGTGCGTTCTGTTTTCCTTTGCGAATCCCGCGCATGAACGCAAACTCGCGCGCCGTTTGCGTGCTTCCGGTTTTCAAGTATCGGCCTCGCAGGAGATTTTTCCTGAATTCCGCGAGTTCGAGCGGACCGCCACGACCGTGATCAACGCGTATCTGCTTCCCGTGATGGGCAATTACCTGAGCGAGATTGCTCGCCTGGCGAATCCCGAGCAGTTCCCAAAATCAAGACAATCGCGTCGCGGCCCCCGCGTTCGCGTGATGCAGTCGAGTGGCGGAATTATTTCCGCCGCGACAGCGGCTCACGAGCCTGTGCGCACGATTCTGTCCGGTCCCGCCGGCGGCGTGCTTGGCGCGCAACATGTCGCCGAACTGGCCGGATTTCGCAAAATCATTTCCTTCGACATGGGCGGCACCTCCACGGATGTCGCGCTCATTGACGGCCCTCTTCGCACGACAAACGAGTCCGAAGTTGCGGGTCTCCCCGTCGCTGTGCCGATGCTCGATATTCACACGGTTGGCGCCGGCGGCGGCTCCCTCGCGCGATTTGATCGCGGCGGGGCGCTCCGCGTCGGCCCCGAAAGCGCCGGTGCCGATCCGGGCCCAATCTGCTATGGCCGAGGCACGAAGCCTACCGTCACCGACGCGCATCTGGTTCTCGGCCGCATCGTCCCGCGGGGTTTCCTCGGCGGCGAATTCCGCCTCGATCTTTCTCGCACGCGAGAATGGATGGCGCGGGCGCTCGGTCCAATGGGATCTCTCGAAACGTTTGCACAGGGCATTCTCGACGTGGTGCAGACCAACATGGAGAAAGCCATCCGCGTGATTTCCATCGAACGCGGCTACGATCCGCGCGACTACACGCTTGTCGCGTTTGGCGGAGCCGGCGGCCTTCACGCTTGCGGTCTCGCCGCGGCGCTCGAAATTCCGCGCGTCCTCATCCCGAAATTCCCCGGTGGCCTTTCCGCGCTGGGAATTCTCCGCGCTGATGCCGTAAAGGACTTCTCGAAGACAATATTTCTCAGCGTGGATTCCGAGCCCCAGGCCCGGCGAGAATTGCAGCGGCACTTTTCTGCCATCGAACGCCAGGCAGTGCGCGACATGCGTCAGGAAGGCTTTGTGCCTCGCCAGATCGGCATCGAACGCCTCCTCGACATGCGTTACATCGGCCAGGCGTTCGAACTGACGGTTCCCGCAGGGCGCGGTTTTGCGCGCAGCTTCCACCGCGCTCACGAAAAGCGCTACGGCTATTCCGACCCGAAGCGCGCCGTGGAAGTTGTCAACATTCGTGCGCGCGCCATCGGCCTCACGCCGAAGCCTGAACTTTCGCGCCTTCGAACTGGCGGCAACGATTCGCGCGTTGCGATTATGGAAAAGCGCGACGTGTCCTTTGCGGGGAAGAGGCTCGCAACACCCGTGTACGACCGCTCGCGGCTGCTCGCCGATAATCGCTTGCGAGGCCCCGCGATTGTCGCGGAGTACAGCGCCACCACCGTCATCGAGCCCGGCTGGCAAGGCCACGTGGACGCCTACGGAAATCTAATTCTGGAGCGGGCACAATGAACTTCGATCCTGTCCGCCTCGAAATGTTCAAAAATCTCTTCCATTCTGTCGCGGAAGAAATGGGCGGCGTGCTCCGCCGTTCCGCGTTTTCTCCCAATATCAAGGAACGCCGCGATTATTCCTGCGCCGTGTTCGATGCTGCGGGTGAAGTCCTCGCCATGGGCGACCACATGCCCGTGCATCTTGGTTCCATGCCCGCTTCAGTTGATGCCGCGATTCGTGCCATCGAGCTCAACCCGGGCGATGTCGCACTCTTGAATGATCCTTATGCCGGCGGAACTCATCTGCCTGATATCACCATGGTCATGCCGGTGTTTTTGCCCCGCGAAACGAAGCCCATGTTTTACGTCGCGAATCGCGCCCATCATGCCGACGTCGGCGGTGGTCAGGCGGGCTCGATGGGACTTTCTCGCGAAATTTTTCAGGAAGGCATTCGCATCCCGCCGGTGAAAATTTTCGAGAAAGGCAAAATCGTCCGCGATGTAATGCAGTTGCTTCTTGCCAATGTGCGGACGGAACGCGAGCGCGAAGGCGACTTGACGGCGCAACTCGCCGCTTGCCGCGTCGGCGAGCGGCGCCTCATTGAAATCACGACCAAGTACGGAAAGCGCGAGACGTCGGCATACGGCCGTCATCTGCTCGATTATTCCGCCAGGATGATGCGCGCCACGCTGCGCGGAATTCCGAATGGCCTCTATCGCGCCGAGGACTTCCTCGACGATGACGGCGTCACAAAGACTCCGATTCGCATTCGTGTCGCAATTCGCATTCGTGGCGATCGCGCCGACGTGGATTTCACGGGCTCGTCGCCCGAATGTGCCGGCAGCGTCAACGCCGTCCGCGCCATCGCGGTTTCCGCGGTCTTCTACGTCTTCCGCTGCCTCGTGGACGACCAGGTTCCGGCCACCTCCGGCCTCCTGCGGCCCATTCGCGTCACAACTCCCGAAGGAACCATTGTCAACGCGCGTCCTCCTTGCGCCGTAGCTGGCGGAAACGTGGAAACGTCACAGCGCATCACGGACACCTTGCTCAGAGCCCTGTCTCAAGCCCTGCCGGCTCGCATCCCTGCCGCAAGCCAGGGCACGATGAATAATCTCACGCTCGGCGGCCGCGACACGCGGCCCGGCCGTGGCGGCGCGCCGTTTGCGTATTACGAGACCATCGCCGGCGGCATGGGCGCTCGGCCGGGCCTCGACGGCGAGAGCGGCATCCACACGCACATGACGAACTCGCTCAACACTCCCATCGAAGTCTTCGAGCACGCCTATCCCGTCCGCGTCCGTCGCTACGGAATCCGCCGCGGCTCCGGCGGTGCAGGAAAATATCGCGGCGGCGACGGGGTGGTACGCGAGATCGAGTTGCTCGTTCCCATGCAGGTCGGCATGCTCTCGGATCGCCGCAAATTCGGCCCCTACGGCCTCGCCGGCGGCGCTGCGGGCGCGACGGGCAAGAACGAGCTAGAGATTTCGGGTCGGCGCAAGAAGGTTCCCGCGAAAGGCAGCTTCTACGCTCCTGCAGGCGCAGTCGTGCGCATCGAGTCTCCGGGCGGCGGCGGCTGGGGCAGAAAAGCCAAGCCTTAGCGCGGTGTGGACTGTCGCGCGGTTGGCCCAGATGATGGATTACACCGCGATGCTCGCTGATTCGCCCAGGCCCAACCTACAAGACTCGGCTTTCGATTCGCTCTCAGAGTCATTCCAACACCGGAGGGGCACCCTGCGGATCAAATATACTATGCGATGAATTACCGCGGTGGTAGCCTCTGTCGTGCGGAGCCATCATGAAGTTACTCGACACTCCGAGGACAAGGTCGGGCCACCCGCCAATAAAGCGATGACCAAGGCCGAAGGTTCTTGTGACATGGATCTTTATTACTGCTTACAAGGTCTAGGCAACCAGGGTATTTTCGGCCTGACTGCCGCACCCGTCTTCTCGATTTAGGAGTTACCCAAGTAGGTGGCCCAATGCATGCACTGACCGCGTTCGCCTTCGTGCTTACTGGAGCAGTATTGTGGATGTGGATTTACATGAAATCACATCCTCCAGAAGCATCCGTAACCGGCATACTCTGGTTACGGCGAGGCCTGCGGCTCGGAACAGTATCCTCGACTGCGGTTCTGTTGCTATACCTTATGACGCTTTATTTCCCGCCGGTGTCCCCATCACTATTCTGGCCGCTTACCTTGTGTGCTCTCGCAGGGAATATTCTAAATCTAGTCTCCTTGGTTTCGTGTCTGCGCGAGCTCAGCGGTGAGAGTCTCTTTGCGGGATTCCTTGTTCTGCTAACCCAAATACTATGGGCCTTATTCGCGCTTCAAGCTATGACTGTAGACTTCTAGGCGGGTGGCTCACGCTTCGGGCATTAGCCGTTGATCTTGCGGGTGCCCAACGCTCGGTTTGTGAGCGTGGGGCTTTTGCCGCCGCAAGATCCTGCCACTTGTCACTCACCACTCGTCACTGTCTCTCCCCACCTGTCCTGAGGACAGTTTTGGGACGGGTTTTTGACCTGTCCTCTTTTCCGCCCCCAGACCAGTATCTTTTTCTTCCCACCTCTTGCTACCATTCCTCGATGCACACAGCCTCCATCCCGGTTTTCCCCCTCCACTTCCGAAATCTGTGCGCCTCAGTTGGCGGTCGTTTTCTTCCAGCTTCCAGCCTCTCAACCCGAAGGGTTGACCCTGCTTGCCCTGAGCGGACTCGAAGGGAGCGAAGCCGCCGGAGCGAAGCGGAGGCCCTGAGCATGCCGAAGGGAAGGGCAGCTTCTAGGATTTCTAATCGGGACTCAAAAATCGAGTGAAAAAATGCTAAGTACATCAAAAATCAGCATTTCCAATCTTCTAATCGGGACACCTTCTCCTCCTTCTGGGCTCCAGTTTCAGCGTCAAGTCACACCTCCGGAATTATTAGACTTTTCGCTAACTCGCCCTAAATCAATCACATCCAATTTTCTAATCGATAACTTTGGAGGCTTACACGCGTGAGCCGCCTGCGGACAGGGAAACAGCGTCGAGGGTCGAAATTCGGTAGAAGCCGAGAGAATTGTCTAAAAGGCTTCGGGCTTTTCGGTGACTTCCGGCATTTGGAGCCGTGCCTTGGCCAGAGCGCGGACAAGGTTCGTCTCCATGGTTTGCTCTGTGGTGTTCCTGACCGTCGCCAGCTCTGTGACCAGCAGGTGCCTGGCGCGATCGAGCATCTTCTTCTCGCGGAACGAAAGCGGCTTTGTACGGCTGAGCGATACCAGCCCTTTGAGTACTGCCGCCACTTCCATCAGCGAGCCAGTGCGCATCCGCTCCGAATTTTCCTTGAAGCGGTGCTTCCAGTCGTGATGCGATGCAGACCGGCCCTTTTCGAGGTAGTTGATCACCTCTCCGGCCTCATTCGACCGGATTACCGGGCGCAGCCCGACGCTCATGATGTTGGTTTGCGGGACCATGACTTTGAGGCCGCTCGATACGATCTTCAGCATATAGTATCGTTCCGAGCGTCCGTTGAGGTATCCATAGCTGATCTGTTCTATGACTCCGACTCCGTGGTTCGGATAGACGACTTTCTCACCCAGCTTGAATTCCATAGTGGGATGTCCCCTCCCCCTGAAGTTACTAGAAAATAGTAGGCTTGTGCGATGGCCGGGTCAAGGGTTTATACAATAAAAATCGGGCTTTCACGGGATTTCTCGGAGGCGGCGTTTAGGGGGTAAAACCTCCGCATTTTCGATAGAATGAGCGCGTATGCTGATTCTTGGTCTCGATACAGCCACTCCCACAGGAAGTATTGCCGTCCTTCGCGACGGCCGCTTGATTGGCGTAATATCCACTTCAACCGAGGAAACTTATTCGTCTCGCTTATTTCGCCAACTGGAGTTCTTGCTGGGCGAGTTAAGCCTGAACGTGAGCCAGTTCGACGTTTTCGCAGTTGCCGCTGGCCCAGGCTCGTTTACGGGCCTCCGCGTCGGCATTGCCGCCGTGAAGGGCTGGGCCGAAGTTTTCTCGAAGCCAATCGTCGCCGTGAGCGGACTGGAAGCTGTCGCCGCGCAAGCGCGCGCCTGTAACGGGCTGGTTGCTTCAGTCCTGGACGCCCCCCGCGGCCAAATCTATGCCGCTCTCTTTCGCGGCGATTCATCGAGCCTTTCGCGAGAGGGCGATGATGAAGTCTGCACAGCGGCTGAGTTCCTCGCCGGACTCCCTGCGCGGGTAAATGGCCGTAGCGTGCAGTTTATTTCCCCGACGCCCGAGATAATTGACCCAGCCCTTGCTGCACTGGCTTCTCTTCCGGAATCCGCATCTCGAAGCGTCTTGCGGGCCTCGCCCGTCCTTGCGCCGGAGATCGCTGCCATCGCTTTCGAGCGCGCCAAAAGGGGCGAGTTCACTGACGCCTTGCATCTCGACGCCAACTATGTCCGCCCCTCCGACGCCGAACTTCTCTGGAAGGACCCATAGCTTTGTGCCTGTTCCCCTGCCAATGAATGTTCGCGAGTTCACTCCTGGCGACGTGACATCAGTCATCGAAATCGCGGCTGGCAGTTCTGATGCGGCACAGTGGTCTCGGGAGAGCTATTCATCTCTCCTCGAGGCTGGCGCGCAAGGATGGGTCACCGCGAGCGGCGAAGCCGTCCTCGGGTTTCTCTTGGCCCGCAGGGCTGGCGACGAACTGGAGATCCTGAACCTTGCCGTGTCTGCCGCCTCGCGCCGCAAGGGCATCGGCTCGGTTCTCCTTCGCGAAGCCTTGAGCTGGGCTAGTCAAAATGAGGTAGCAAATGTCCACCTCGAGGTCCGTGCTTCAAACGATGCAGCAAGGAGGTTTTACGAATCCCATGGTTTCCGCATCGCTGGGCAGCGCCCGGGCTATTATTCGCATCCTCCTGACGACGCGGTCTTGCTGTTCCTCCACGTTGCCAAAAAGTGAAGTCCCCGCTCTTAGTTGCTCTTGGCGGTGCCGCTCAATCTGTGGTAGCTTGTGCCGCATGTGAACCCAATTTCCAATCAGGAGGGAGCGGATGCCAGTTCCGGCTCAAGAAATTCCCGGCGACCTGATGGCGCACGATGCGGAGTTTCAAAGATTGGCCCAGGAGCATTTCCGGTACGATCAGCAGCTCCAGCAGTTGACACGGCAGACCTACCTCAGTTCCGAAGATATCCTCCTTGAAACGCATTTGAAAAAGTTGAAATTACGGCTGAAAGACCAGATGCAACTGATGATCGCGCGCTGGCGCAACGGAAAACACCCGCGCTAGGCTCCCCCGCGATTTCCAATTCTGTCGTACAATGTCGGTGCGCTCACTCATGAGGGGGCGCATTCGCCTATGGTGAAGGACGGCTACCGTTTTGCCTTGCTGCCTCTAATCTTGGGAATAGTTTTACTGGCTTTTCGATGGTGGTGGGCAACAGTATTCGTCGTTCTCGGATTGTTTGTCCTTTACTTTTTTCGTGACCCTGAGCGTCAGCTTCCCCGCGACCCGGATGTTGTCGTTTCACCGGCCGATGGCCGCGTCGTGGAAATCGTGGACGAACAAATTGGCGCTCGTGCCGGCAAGCGCATCAGCATCTTTCTTTCGATCTTTGATGTCCACGTCAATCGCGCGCCGGTAGCAGGCAGAATTTCTCGCCTGGAGTACAAGCCGGGACGCTTCATGGCGGCATGGAAAGGCAAAGCGTCGGCGGAAAATGAACAGAATCTAGTCGCTCTCCAGACGCCGCGCGGCGAGATGACCTTCAAGCAAATCGCGGGCTGGGTCGCGCGCCGCATCGTTTTCTGGAAGCGCCAGGGCGATGAAGTCCTCCTGGGCGAACGCGTCGGCATGATCCGCTTCGGCTCTCGCGTGGATGTTTGGCTTCCGCAAGGTGCTGAAATTCTGGTCCGGCGCGGACAGAAAGTATCAGGAGGATCAACGGTACTCGGGCGATGGCCATCCACGAAATGAAACCGGTAGGTTATGGCGACGACGAGTCCGCGCGACGGCGCAATCATAAGCTGCGTCATGGCGTCTATCTTCTCCCCAGTTTTTTCACGGTACTGAATCTGCTCTGCGGCTATTACGCCATCGTCGAAACTCTCCGTGGCGGTGCTGGCGACATGGACAACGCTGCCCGGGCGATTGGCTTGGCGATTCTCTTCGACGCGCTCGACGGCCCCATCGCCCGCGCCACAAACACCAATTCTGAATTCGGAAAGCAATTTGATTCGCTCGCCGACGTGGTGAGCTTCGGGATCGCTCCCGCGTTTCTTGCCTTTGGGTGGGGAATCCGCGGCGTTATGCTCAGCCAGTCTGCAGCGGCGCCTCACGTTGTGCAAATTGGCTGGCTCGCCTGTTTCTCTTTCGTGGTCTTTTGCGCTTGGCGGCTGGCGCGATACAACATCGGCATGGCCGGCGGCACCCGCTACTTCGTGGGCTTGCAGACTCCGGCCGCTGCCGGCATGATTGCCGCCAGTGTTCACGCTATGTGGAATCCGATTGAAGACTGGCGAAAGTCAGTCGTTTGGATACTGCTCGTTGTTTTCCTCGGTCTCTTGATGGCCAGCAAGGTCCGGTACTACAAAATCTCTGTGGACTGGGGCCGCCGGCAGCCTTCTCTGGCTGTCGTGTTAATGGCCCTCATTGTGGCGGCCGTTTTCAAGTATTCTGAAGTCACTCTCCTCGCCCTTGCCGTTATTTACCTCCTCCACGGAATTGTGCTCGAGGTCTGGCGCAGATTGCGTCATCGGCCTGCTGCCCCCGCGGCGTGAACATGCCGCGCGAAAACTCTCCTCTTCGCATTGCGCTCGTCGGGGCTTCCTCGCTTCGCGGCAAGGAACTCAAGTCCGCCCTTGAGGACTGGAAATGGCCTGCCGGAACATCTCCCGAGATCGTTTTGTTCGACACCGCCTTGCCGGTCGGCACTCTCGCCGAGGCAGGCGGCGAGCTAACTTTCATCAAGCCGCTTGAACCGGAGAGTTTCGCCGGCGTCCGCTTCGTGTATTTTGCCGGCAGCGCCGCTGAAACCCGCGCCAACTGGAAGATGGCTCGCGATGCCCGCGCAGTAGTCATCGACCTCACCGGCGCGTTAGATACTGAAGCTGGCGTGGCTACGTGGATTCCCGGGCTCGATCCACTTCTTCCCCCGCCCCAGCCATCCGGAGGTAACGGCCGAGGAATCTACATTTCGCCATCTCCGGCGGTTATCATTGCCTGCACGCTCGCCGCTTCGCTTCGACAGTTTTCGCCACGCCGCCTGGCCATTATGCTATTTCCGCCGACAAGCGAACGCGAGCAGCCGGGCGTGGATGAACTTGAGAGCCAGACTTCCGCTCTCCTCTCCTTCAAGCCTTTTTCGCAGAATGTGTTTGATTCTCAAGTGGCATTCAATCTCTTGGCGGATTATGGCGAGTCCAGCCGCCCGAGCTTGGCGGAATTGCGCTCACAGACCGCGGCCAGTGTTGGTTCCTACTTGAGCGGCCGCTTGTCGCCTCCGGTGCTGCAATTCATACAGGCACCCGTGTTTTATGGCTATGCCTTCGCGGCATTTTTCGATCTTCCCTCTCCTGCCGACGTACCTGCGATAGAATCTGCGCTCGTGCAAGCCGGAGTGAATATTTCATCGCCTGGTGAGGCCAGTCCGAGCAACGTCAGCATCGCCGGAGAGGACAAGATTCGTTTGGCGCGCATTGAACGGGTCGCGAGTGCCCCGGAATGTTTGTGGCTTTGGGGTGTCGCGGACAATCTGCGCTTGCATGCGGTCAACGCCGTGCATATCGCGGAGGAACTGCTTGCGCCAAAAATGTAATCCGTGCGCTGAGCCTGCTGGCCTGATCACCGCGCTGCTTCTCGCATTGCCGCTTTGTGCTTGCGCGTGGCTCGCTTCCTGCGGATATCACGTCGCCGGACGCGCTGCGAATCTGCCTGCGAACTGGCACACGATTGCCGTTCCCTCGTTCGTGAATCGCACGCCGGCTTACCGCATCGAGCAGCGCGTCACAAATGCCGTTGTCAGTGAATTCCTGGCTCGCACGAAATACCATTTGGTGCCATCTGAAAATGGCGCCGATGCGGTTTTGACTGGCGAAATCACCGATATCCAAGTCACGCCGCTGCTCTTTGACGCCGCCAGCGGTCACGTCACGACGATGCTTGTCACCATGAAGCTCAAAGTCAGCCTCGAGGACCAGCAAACCAAGAAGCCCGTCTACGCGAACAACAATTTCATCTTCCGTGACGAATATCAGGTCTCCGGCGACGTCAATCGCTTCTTCCAGGAAGAAAGCCCGGCCCTGGATCGCATGTCGCGCGATTTTGCGAGAGACCTGGTCTCCGCTGTGCTCGAGGGATTCTGATGCCGCAAGCGACCATCGAAAATCTTCTCGACCGCATCTCCAAAGGGAAGCCCATCCCCGCCATCGTCCTGCTGGGCTCGGACCCTTATCTCTCTGATCGTTGCCGTTCCGCGCTCGTCGAAAAATTCATTCCGTCCGGCGCACGCGAATGGGCCGTCACGAAAATTGCGGCTTCGAGCGACGGTCTTGCGGAACTGCTCGGACGCGCTCGCATGATGCCTATGCTTTCTCCTGTACAGATTTTGATCCTTCAGGACGCGGAACTCCTCGAGCGCGGCGGCGACGAAGCCTCTGAAAAGTCAGCCGATGAGCTTTCGAAATATCTCGCCGATCCTGCTCCATTTTCGATCGTTATTTTCGAGGCCGCGTCTCTCGACAAGCGCCGCAAGCTCTATAAGACGCTTGCAGATAAATCCCTCATCGTCGAATTGTCTCCTGGAAGCGCGGACGTTGCCGCCCTCGCTGCCGATATGGTCCGCGAGCTTGGCGCGGAAATATCACTGCAGGCCGCCGCGGAGCTCGCCGAAGCTGTCAATGGCGAGCTTTCAAGACTCCGCCTCGAGCTCGAAAAACTGTCTCTCTTCGTCGTCGGCCGCCGCATCGAAGTCGCCGACGTCGAAGCCCTGGTCGTCTCCGCGCAGAAAT
The DNA here is from genome assembly GCA_035934545.1 of Candidatus Acidiferrales bacterium. Lineage (GTDB taxonomy): Bacteria > Acidobacteriota > Terriglobia > Acidiferrales > UBA7541 > DAHUXN01. Next base: position 35,343 of record DASYXV010000040.1, on the reverse strand, counting down.
TCACGGTGTGGAATCTTGCGGAGGTTCTTGCAGCCCGCGACCGCCGTGCGGCGATGGATTTTCTCGACGGGGTCTTGCGCGCGGGCGAGCAGCCCGCGCAAATCGTCGGTGCGCTGGCATGGATGTATCGCAAGCTCATTGAGGCGCGCGAATTGCCTGCGGGGACGAATCAATATCAGGCTGCGCGAGATTTGGGAACGCGGCCCGAGACCGCCGCCATCGCATTGGCGCAATCGAAGAAGATCCCGCGCGAAGCACTTCTCACAGGAATCGTCGAACTCGCTGAGGCCGACAGTGAATTGAAGTCCGGCCGGCCCAATCCCCGCGCCTTATTGGAATTCCTGATTGCTCGCTTGACGTCGGCAGGTTCGGCCACCGCGGCTTAGCTGGCTTTGAAATGCGGATTTGTGAATGTAAGAGGCGAAGAATCTTACGCTTTCTTGGTCTTCCGCAGCGCATTGAGCGCCAGCGCAAGCCGAGACTTATACCGGTTCCCCGTGTTCCTCGGCAGCGAGTGGTTCCTCACCGCGCGGTCAATCTCCGAATGCGTTTGCGGAACCAATTTCTCCGCCTTCGCTGCTTCGCCGGCGCTGATCGCCGCGCGAAGCTGGCGGATCGCAGAACGCACCCGCGTCCGGTTCGACCTGTTCGCAATCGCGCGATGCGCCGACTGCCGAATATTTTTCAGCACCGATTTCGATCTCTTCTTATGCTTGACTGGCGTTCCCTGTGGCATCCATCGCTCCCTTATCCTGAATGACGCGAATTCGAATCATTCAGCCTATCGGACGCCCACTGCTTTGTCAATTTCGGGCTTTTCACTTGCGCAGCGCCAGACGCGACGGTAAGCCTTCCTCGCGTGTTATTCGTCAACATTTCGCCCCCGCTGACGTAGAATGCCCCTGGTATGTTCACTCACCGAAGGCCCAATCCGCGGCCGCGCCGTCTCCGCTTCCAGGCCCTGGCCGGGACCCTCGCATTTCTGTCGCTGGCCTTTGCTGCTGGCGCACAGCGCCCTCGCGACCTTCGCCCCCAGGGCTACGTCAACGATTTCGCCGGCATCATCAACCCCGATACCCGCCGTGATCTGAATGCCATTTGCGCCGAGCTGGACAAGAAAGCTCAAGCGCAAATCGCCATTGTCACCGTGCGCTCTCTCGGCGGCGAACCTATCGAGGAGTACTCGATTGACCTCGCCACTCGTTGGGGCATTGGCCCCAAGCAGAAACACCGCGGCGTGCTCATTCTGCTCTCCCAGCGCGACAGGCAGTATCGCGTCGAAGTCGGCTACGGACTTGAGCCGATTCTGCCGGACGGGCTCGTCGGCGATTTTGGCCGCCAGGCAGTGCCGCAATTGCGCATCGGAAACTACAGCGGCGCGATTCTCCTGCTCACCAAGCGTGTCGCCAGCGTCATTGCCAAGGATCGCGGCATCACGCTCGCTTCCGTGCCTCCCGAGACTCCCAGCCCCATGGGCCCGGAGACTGAGCCTCCGCCGCTGACTCCGCAGGCGATTGCCGTGCCCGTCGTCACTTTTCTTTTTCTCTTTCTCTTCCCGCTTTTCGGTTTTCTTCGCCGCATGCGTATGGCCCGGCGTTATGGCCGAAGTCATGGAGTCTCGTGGTGGGCCAGTCCCTGGTTTTGGGGTGGCGGAGGCGGTTGGACGGGCGGCTCGGGTGGTATATCTTGGGGCGGCGGTGGATTCGGCGGTGGCGGAGGTTTTGGCGGATTTGGCGGCGGCTCATTCGGCGGCGGCGGCGCAAGCGGAAGCTGGTAAAGGACATCGCACAAATGGAAGAACTTCTCGACGATTTCAAAAAGAGACTTCTCGAAGCAGCCAAAGACAACCTGAAGGCGATCGTCCTCTATGGTTCCGCCGCGTCGGGCGAATTCCACAAGGACCATTCTGACCTTAACATCCTTTGCGTCATCAAGCGTGTGGGAGCCGCCGACCTGGAACCTCTCCACGATCCCGTCGCCTGGTGGCGCAAAAAGGGCCATCCTTCGCCTCAATTCTTCACCATGGCCGAAATTCGCGCTTCGGCCGACATCTTCGCCATCGAGCTTCTCGACATGAAAGAGCGCCACCGCATGCTTTACGGCGAGGATTTCTTCGACGAATTGAAAGTCCCGATGCAATTGCACAAGCAGCAGGTCGAACGCGAGTTGCGCACGAATGCTCTTCGCCTGCGCCAGGGAATCCTCGCCATTCCGCCGCGCGATCGTGTCGTCGTTGGCTTGATGGACGCTTCCGTTTCCGCTTTCGTGATTTTGTTCCGCCACGCCTTGATTGCCTTGGGAGAGCCTGTCCCTGGCAGCCGCCGCGAAATCGTCGAACACATCGCCAAACTCGTCGGCGCCAGCCCTGAAGCCTTTCTCGCTGTCCTTGATGTTCGTCAGGGCAGGCGCAAATCCTCTGACCTGGACGCTTCGGAAACGCTGAAGGGTTTTGTCGCTCTCGCCGAGCGCGTCACCGAAGAAGTGGATCGCCGCTTGGCGGGAAACTGAGCGGATTTATGTTTGATCAAAATATTGCTGGAGGACGCCCGTGAAAAAAAGTTGGGCAATTTCGATCGTCATAATCTTAATCATCGTAATCTTCGGCGGCATGTACATCTCCGCCCGCAACCAAATGGTGCGCAAGAATGAAACGATTAAATCCGACTGGGCGCAGGTGGATGTCGTCCTCGAACGCCGCGCCGACCTCATCCCCAATCTTGTCGAAACTGTGAAGGGCGTCGCCGCGCAGGAAGTCACTGTCTTCACCGCGGTCGCCAACGCTCGCGCCGCTCTCATGAACGCGCAGACTCCCAAGGACAAAATCGCCGCCAACGGCCAGCTCGATGGCGCGCTGGTGAAGGTCCTCGCCCTTACGGAGAATTATCCGCAGCTCAAGTCCAACGAAAGCTTCCTGCGCCTTCAGGACGAGCTCGCCGGAACCGAGAACCGCATCGCTGTCGAACGCAAGCGCTACGACGACGCCATCCAGGAGTACAACACCTTCATCGGCACATTTCCCAACAGCACCTTCGCCCGCTGGGCCGGTTTCCAGCGCAACGACGCCTACTTCGCTGCGACGCCCGAGTCTCGGGCTGTTCCTAAGGTGGAATTTCCGCCTGCGAAGCAGTAGTCGCTGTTCAATTTCGGCAGGACAGTCGGCTAAGTCATTGATATGGAAATGGTTAGAGTGACCCTTCTTGACCGCAACAGCCGTCTGCGATATGCTTTTCAGACCGAATGAGACAAACCGTCCGGATGTCGGGAGGAATCGAAGAACTCTTCGGGCCTTTCGATGAGAATCTGAAGCTCCTGGAATCCACTCTTCACGTCTCGACGCAGCTTCGCGACCGCGACCTGGAAATCGAAGGCGATCCCGCCCAGGTTGGCCGCGCCGCGAAATTTCTCGTCGAGTACAATCAGATGGTGCGCGAAGGTCGCAAAATTGAAAGCGGTCAGGTGAAGGACATGCTCCGCATGGCTCGCGAAGAGCCTGACTTTTCTCTTCGCGGCGCCGTTGAGCACACTAATCCTCGCACCTTCGGTAAAAAGCCCATCCACGCCAAGAGCTCCAACCAGCGCCGCTATATGGACGCGCTTGAGAATTTCGACATGGTCTTTGCCATCGGCCCGGGTGGCACTGGCAAGACGTATCTAGCCGTGGCCATGGCCGTTTCCGCTCTCCTCACGAAGAAAGTCAATCGCATCATCCTTGTCCGCCCCGCGGTGGAAGCCGGTGAGCGCCTCGGTTTTTTGCCCGGCACGATCCAGGAAAAAGTGGATCCTTACATGCGCCCGCTCTACGACGCGCTCCACGACATGCTCGAAGCCGACAAACTCGAGCGATTCCTCGAAAAGGACATCATCGAAGTCGCCCCGCTCGCCTTCATGCGTGGCCGCACACTCAACGATTCCTTCGTCATCCTCGACGAGGCCCAGAACACCACCAGCGAGCAGATGAAGATGTTTCTCACGCGCCTCGGGTTCAATTCCAAGGCTGTCATCACCGGCGACATCACGCAGATTGATTTGCCCAGCGAGCGCCGCTCCGGCCTGATCGAAGCTCTCGATGTTGTCGGCAAGATCGAAGGCATCGCCATCGTTCACTTCGACGATCGCGACGTCGTTCGCCACAGCCTCGTCCAGCAAATCATCAAGGCCTACGACGAGCGCGATGCCGCGCAGCCGCAGCGTCCCGCCGCGCAGAATCATTCCCGCGAACCCGTGCGCCGCACTTCCGCGGAGTAGCTCTTGAACGCCATGGTCATCAATCGCCAGAAACGTGTGCGTGTCGCGCCACAGCCGCTTGAGCATTTCCTCAGCCGCGTCCGCCGCGCGCTTCGCCTTCCACGCGCTTCCGCGACCGTCTGCTTGGTCACCGACGCCCAGATCGCCAAATGGAATCGCGCCTATCGCGGCAAGTCGAAACCAACCGACGTACTCTCATTTCTGGCTTCGACGGACACTCCACCTAACGGCTCCCGCTTATCCTGTCATTCCGCTCGCCCTGAGCGATGCCGAAGGGAACCCGGTCGCCGCGGCGACCGGTGTGAGGAATCTGCTGTTCGGTTCTTGCATGACGAACACGCGAAGAATTCACGAGGGAAGGGAATTCGTCGCCGAGTCTCCTATAGAACGCTAGGCCACGGCTCCTATCTCGGCGACATTGCCATAGCGCCCGCCGTCGCGCGCCGCAACGCACGCCGCTCCCGTCGGTCGCTCGACGATGAACTCCGCGTCCTGATTCTCCACGGCGTTCTGCACCTGCTGGGGTATGATCACGAAACCGACCACGGCGAAATGGAGCGTCTAGAGCTGCGCCTTCGCCGCCGTCTGGAGATTGACTGAGCGATGGGCGTCCTCTACTACACCATCGGCATTCTCATCCTCGCGGCGGGCCTCACGGTTTTCGCCTATCTCGACCGCATTTACCGCGAGCTTGGCCGCGTCGTCACTGGTCGCCTTCATGCCCACTTGGACTATTTCGAAGCCGAGCTAGACCCGCGTCTTCACATGGAACGCCGCCGCGCCAACACCACCTTCAGCCTACTCGCGCGCTTCTGGCTCGTACTCGTCGCCGTTCTAACGGCCCGCGCCGTGATTCTCTACGCCGGCGAATCCTGGCATATTGCTGCGGAGCTGGTTTTCTTTCTCAGCCTCGAAGTCGTCGTTGGCATGTACTTGATTCCCGCTCTGCTCCTGGCGCGCACTCGCGGCCGCTGGCTCATACCCCTGTTTCCCTTGGTGCGCTTCATGGGCTGGCTCGTCTGGCCGCTGCAGGCCTTTCTCGCTTTCTCCGTCTCAGTCATGCATCTCTCCGACCCTGCCGATTCCGCGTTGCATCCGCCGGATCAGCAGGCCATCGAAGCTATCGTGGAAGCCGCCACGGAAGAGGGCATCCTCGAACAGGACGAAGCGCGCCTCATCGAGCAAGTCGTCGAATTCAGCGACAAAAACGTTCGCGAAGTCATGACGCCGCGCCCCGATGTCGTCGCCATCCCTGCCAGCGCCACCATCGAGCAGCTTCGCCGCACGGTTGTCGAAAAAAAATTCTCCCGCCTGCCTGTAATTGAAAATTCCCTCGACGACATCATTGGCATCGTTCTCGCTCGCGACGTTTTGCAAGTTCCCGACAGCGAAGCCGCTCGCCGCACTGTTCGCGAGCTTGTCCGTCCCCCTCTCTTCGTTCCGGAAACCAAGATGGGCTCCAGCCTCCTCAAGGAAATGCAGCGCAAGAGCCAGCAAATGGCCGTCGTGATTGACGAATACGGCTCCATGGCAGGCGTCGTTACAATCGAGGATCTGGTCGAGGAAATTGTCGGCGAAATCGGTGAAGAGGATCGCCATCCCGCTCCGGATATCGTCCGCGAAGCGACGGGGAGCATGGTCATGCGCGGCAGCGTCGCCGTGGATAAACTCAACGAGCTTTTCGGCGTCGAATTGACCGATCCCGAACCCGGCGGCGGCGCCGCGACCCTTGCTGGCCTACTCAATCATGTCGCGGGTCACGTCCCCGCCGCCGGCGAGCGCATTGACTACGACGGCCTGCAGTTCGAAATCCTTGAAGCCAATCAGCGCAAAGTCCTCCGCCTCCGCGCCCGCCGCCTTTCCTCCCTCCACTCTGCCGCGTCATCCTCTGCCGTCAGCTAATCCGCAGACGCTGCCGCGCCCAGTGCTGGCGGCATGGCGCCCTTGATCAGGAGCCAGAGCATAATTGCGATTTCGCCGAGGAAAGCTGGCTGCCCGTAGTTAAACACGTCGCCTTGGTATTGTGGCAGGAGCACGCCCGTCAGGCTGAGGACCACATAGGCGATGCCGTTGATGACGAGCCAGACTCCCAAGAAACGAAGCAAGAATCGCGACCTGTACACAAGGAGGGCCAGCGGAAGAAGCCATACTCCCCAGAGAATCTCCGCTGCGGTATTTTGATGATCGCGCAGATGGAGGAATAGCATCGCCAGCGCGTCCTGCTGGGGTTTGTCGAACACGGACAGGAAACTGGCGCCGTGCACGACCATCACGGTGGCAAGGTCGCTCACCACGCCAACGAAGTCAATGACGGCTGGCATTACGCCCCCGAAAATCACCACCAGCACGGCGAGGTTCTGGTCCACTCCCTTGAACAGGCGGTAAAAGGCCATCGCCAGGAAAATCAAGATCACCGCGCAGGCCAGGTCGGCCGCGATGCCGAACCGGAAGAGCAACTGGTGAGCGGCGATGTTGCTGACCGTCGCGGCCGCGTTTCCGGACACGAACAATTTGTTGGGAATATACACGAGGCGCAGTGGGCCGAGGACGACGAGGAGCAGGTACCAGAGTCCGGCGACTCTCCCGGGGTTGCGGGCTGAGGTCATATTCCCTCCGTTGATGTAAACGTCTTGGGGTAAGAGTCTAGCCGGAGATACGGTCAGCGCCGCTAAAAAGTTTCGCCAAGCGGAGAACCCAGGCGATTGCACGCTCAACCATTGCAATCAAACTTGCATTTCCCGTGGCGGGCCACAATTACAAGCTGTCTTATAAATGGTTTTTCAGGGGGTCGGAGCACGCTCCTGGCCGATGCCATCGGCGCGAGGATAAGAAACGTCGAGCACAGCCAAAGGCTCTTGGCCTGGATGAACTTTCTTGTGGCTCAGTTCATGGTAGCGGCGCCGATGTTCCGTCCGACCACCTGCCTGTGGGGACCAGATATGTGTTGAACGGCTCCGGCGGACCCTGCGAAAAACTTAGAATCGGAGAGTGGGGCACATCCGCTCCCCATGCGGCCCCATTGATAACTGGTGTGTAGACCATGATGTGGGCCAGGTTGCCGCACTTCGCATTCAGACACGCTGCTTTCGACATCATGTAAGCCATCGCCCCGGGTTCAAAATCAGGCAGTTCCTTCTTGTCATACGCGGCCTTGGTCCATTCTATGATTTGTTGTTTGGATCGCCCCGCCAGAGCCAGCTCGGTTCTCTTGTAGTCAATTGGCAGGATGAAGCGTACTGCCTGGGGATTGAGACAAAGCGGGGCTCGATTCTTCGGGCCAAAATTCATGCTCTCCAAAGGCCCCATCCAGCTGCGCTCCACCAGGCACACGAAGCCGTTCTTGCCTTTTAGTGCTGTTTCGTATCCATGACTTCCGAGAACGAGAATTGTCGCGTCGCGTGATATATCTTCTGGAGCTGCGCTTCGTGCCAGCGCAATCTCGGCTTCGCGATCCTGCATCAGGTACTGGTCGATCGGAGACAGAATCGATGAGGGCGTCTGTGCTGGCTGGGCTGTCTCATGGTGAGGATCCTGCGCCCACATCCGCCATGGATTGGCGAAAGCAATGGTGACGACGAAGATTACGGCAGCTACTGCAACACCAATTGTTCGATTCATTGATTCCTCCCTAATTTATGGCCGAGCGGCACTCTTGGTAGTTGGCAAGACGCGAGCCCTGGTTCGTGATTCCATTTCAGCTTACCACAATTCCACCCACACCCTTTACTTGACGCTCCCGGCGTCGAATCCCACGGCATTAGAGCGGCGATATCGAGCCGACAAGCTTCTGTGGCTGCTGTTACGAGCAACTTCACCTCGAAGTAGTTCGGTTGTCGTAAATAGGGTTTATTTCTTCGGCTGCACGCACTCAAAGTTCGCGGCGTCATTCGAATCGCCGCTGCCTTTGTACTTCGGTGCTTGCGGATACGGGCACAGAGGCCGCGTCATCTTCGCGTGCGTTTCGTCCTCGCCTTCAAACTTCGACGCAATAATCGTCGACGGCGCCGTGCCCTTTTCCACCCACTGTTCCAAAGATGCGTCCACACTGTGCTGCGGGTCGTCGAACTTCAGATCATAGAATGCTCCGAACGAATCCGGCCCCGGGCCTCCGAGGCAGTGTTGCATGCCCGGCACCATGTAGAGGCGGACGAAAGAGTCCACATCTTTTTGCCCCATCTTCTTGATGACGCTCTCGTAATAGTCGATCGTGCCCAACGGCGTGATCGCCGGATCATTCCAGCCGTGATAGAGAACCAATTTTCCTCCGCGGGCTTGGAATGGCTTGAGGTCGGGATCTATAGCGTTCAGGATCTGTGCGGTTTTCTCATTGGCTGCTTTCAGGTCGGTATCAACATTGAACGTCTTGTAGTCCCAATCGGACTTCCCGAATACAAAGTCGGAAAAGAATCCGTTGGCGAAAGACGCCGTGAAACTCTTCCCGGGCGCCGGGCCGGTGATCCAGACTCCCCAGCCACCTGTGCCGCCTTTGTCCTCTTCGGCGCCGGGCAGATAGCCGGGGTAAACCACGTGCCCTTTGGAATCAAGCGTTCCCGCGTAGATTTTCTTCAGCGCAGTGACCTGCGCCGCGGTCAGGCATTTGTCGGAGTCCTCTCCCTTGCACTGGATCGTCGTGGGATCGAAGTGACACTGACGCGGGTCGTTCAGAATCCCATCGTGCACGCCGTCCATCTCGTCGCATGCGGCGTTCACCGCCGCTGCAATCGTAGGAATCTTTGCCGGAGGAATGAAGCTGGCCGAATCCATTGTCAGGGCCTGGGTGTCATAAGCAAAAGCCGCGAGCATAGTAGTGAAGTCGGTGTCCGGAGCGCCGGCTAAGATTCCGTCATAGTCCTCGGGATAACGTTGGGCTTCGACCAACGCCTCACGCCCGCCGTTGGAACATCCGGCGAAGAATGAGTGCTCTGGAGGCTTGGAGTAATAAGCCGCGATTACTGTCTTGGCGACGCGCGTCATCTCATGAATTCCGCGATAGCCGTAATCGATAATCTTTTCCGGGTGCCCCATCGCCCAGCCCGCATCGAGGGGGGATGATCCCGTATGACCCGTGTCAGTCGCAGTCGCGGTGTACCCTGCCTTGACCGTCGTTGCGAGTTGCACAATGTCAATCTGTCCGGCGAATCCGCCAACGCCGATTCCTTGTAGCTTGCCATTCCATCCCGAGACCGGCAGCCAGACTTCGAGTTTGATGTCGGAGTCTGAGGTCGGCTTCGCCTCGGCAACGACGCGGCAGAATGCCGGGAGACTCTTATATAAAAGCGAGAGTTCGCCGCCGGGCTTTGGCGCGGGAGGGCCGTTGAACGTGCCCGCCGCAACCGTCTGCGCAAGCGTAATCGTGGTGTTGGAAATCTTTGCCGCCGTTAGGCGTTCGCACGCGTCCTGGGCATAGGCTGGTGCGCCGGATAACAGCAGTATGAACGCCATAGCCCATCGGGAATGTCTTTCTTTCATCTGTGCTCTCCTAGTCTCAGCTATTGCGGTCCTGCAGCTTTTTCCATGAAAGCCGCGTGATCCGCTTTCGTCTTCGCCGTTCTTGCCATCAACCGCGGTTTCTTCGCGTGGTACTGAATTGAATTCGCGTTAAAGGCAGATATTAGTGATGATGATCCGTGGACGCCGGCGTTGGGTACGGCGTTCCGTCCGACCACTCGGACACTTCAACGATGAACTCCGTCACTGGCTCCGGATTACCATTGAAGTGCGGAGCCAGGAAAACCGGGGAGTCAGGCGTGCGTGCACCCCAGGTATTAGCGTCTTTCACGGGAACATAAAACATGAGATGGGGAGAGCAGTTCCCGCATCTGCTGTTAAGGAATCCCTGCTTCGACAGCATATAGGCCATGGCGCTAGGCTCGAGGGCTGGCACTTCCCCTTTCTCAATCGCGGCCTTCATACCCTCTTTCATTTCAGCTTTCGATTTTCCAGCCAATGCCAATTTTGTCCGAATCAACAGGATCGGCATCATCGTCCTGGCAGCCTGCGGGTTGTAGCAAACCGGACCGTGCCGCTTAGGGTTCCAAAACTCGGGACTGTTTTCGAATTGGTCCATCCAGCGGTCCACGTCGCAGACAAAGCCGTTCGTGCCTTCGACTGCAGTTTCAAAGCCATTCCTTCCAAGGACCATAATCGTGGCGTCCTTGGCAATGGATGGCGGAGCCGCGCTTCGCGCCAAGGCGATTTCGGCATCGCGGTCCATAAGGTATTGATCGAGAGGCGCCATGCTTGTGGGATATGGATTTTTGGCGTCCTGTGCAAGCGCTTGCCGGGCCGCACCCAAGCCCAGGGCCAGCGCAAAGAATCCCAATGCGATCATCTTGACTGTGTTTCGTTTCATATGGTTCTCTCCTTGAATCCTTCTGATGCAGATTTGAAGTGTAGCTCCAAACCTATGATCGGCGAACATCGTTGATCGGCCGAAGATTCCCTTTGTCCTGAATACTTTTTGAACTCTTCGCGCGCTTCCGCATAGCGCTCTGGCCATCGTCGTCATAACGAGGCGTACCGTTCAATGAGTTGCGCTACCGCCTCGGGCTGCTCGTCTGCAACGTAATGCACGCTGTTTTTGATGACTTCAATCTTGACGCTTGCCCACCCATGATCCCGTAACGCTTCGGCAAAGCCCGGCATAAGCTTCTCGAAAGGCGAGTTTTCTCCGGGAGCCAGCACCAGAGGCAGACTGATCGCGCTCCGCTGCGCTGCATTGAATTTCTCATTCGCGGGATAAGCCCGGTATATCTCCAACGCGGCGCGCAGATGTTCCGGAGCGGCATAAGCCCGGGCATAGCGGGCGACATCCGCATCGCTGAAGGTGTCGCGATCAAGAAAATGGCGCAAGTAAATGGCTTCGCGACCGGCAAGCAGTTGTTCAGGCAGGTCCGGCGTCTGCTGAAAATGGATATGCCAAGTAATGGGATTAGTTTTAACTGCATCCCACGGCCCAAGACCCGGCACCGGTGCGTCGAGCAACATCACGCCGCGACAGGTTTCCGGATACCGGCGGGCGAAAGCATAAGCCACCATTCCACCAATATCGTGGCCGACGACGTAAACGTGTTCCAAATGCAGATGTTCCGCTAGTTGGTGAACGTCTTCTGCCATATTTGCGGCGTCATAACCGCCTCCCGTTGCCGCCGAACCGCCTATTCCGCGCAGATCAACTGCCACCACCGTAAACTGCTTCGCCAACAGCGGCATGACGCGGTGATACGCGTACCAGTCTTCGGGGAAGCCGTGCAGCAGAATGACAGCGGAACCAGTCCCGCCGTGCACATAGTGGAGGGTTGTTCCGTTCACCTGCGCAGTGCCGGAGACGAATCCACCTCCCAGCGCCGCTAGCCCTGGATCGGTCCGCTGCCCTGGCACCGACTGGCCCTGGATGACGGCGCATGCCGCCACCACAAAAACCGCCAAGAGTTTCAAAATCCGCTGACCATATTCCGGCAAAAAATGGCGAGCAATTCCATCGCTCTTGATGGACGACGTAGATGGTCTCGGGTTTATGCGCGTGCACGTCATCAAGAATCGCAAGTCAGCGGGAGAGTTCCTTCTGATCTTTTTCCGCACCTTCCCACGCTTCGTGGGTTAGAACGCATTTCCAGCCCCCGTCTTTCCAAAGCCATACATCGGTCTGGCGCTCCAGCACATCGTAGGGTTTGCCCCCAAACGTGCCAGCGTTGTGGAGCTTCGTCGTCACGAGGGCGACATTTCCGTAGAGGCGCACTCTGGGTTCCGATATCTCATAAGCTGTATGCTTCAAGAAACCGGACTTTATCCCTTCGGGGAAGACCGACTTCCCTTCGCCTATCCCGCCTCTCGCGGAAATAACGGCCCAGTCATCTGACAGGCAGCGCGCAATGCCATCCGCATCGTTATCCCGCAACGCTCGTGTGAGTTCCTCTTCCGCCGCCATCACGCTTTCCACGGTCGGCCCGGCCGCGGGCTTTGCGGCTCGGGCAGTTTTAGTTATCGTTATAGGAGCAATGAGCATCCGCTGCCTTGGCGCCGACTGGCCCTGGATGACGGCGCATGCCGCCACCACAAGAACCGCCAAGAGTTTCAAAATCCGACGATCATAGGTCCGCATTTCCACCCCCTGCTGAAACCGCTGTCGCGCGCTTTCTCATTGAGACATTCCTACATACCCGGTGCAGCCGTTCCATCTGACCACTTGCCAACCGGAATCACGAACTCGGTGATGGGTTCCGGACCGTCTCGAAACTGCGGATTCAGCGTGACCGGCGAGCCGGGCAAATCCGCACCCCAGTAGGATTTGTCTGTCAGCGGAAAGTAGAACATCAGATGAGGTACGTCGTGCCCAAGGGCGTCATTAAGGTAGCCTGCCCGCGACATCATGTAACACATCGCGCCCTGTGCCGGTGCCGGTAGCTCTTTATTCTTGAATCCGGCCTTGATGCTGTCGATCATCTGCGCTTTCGACATCCCGGCTAATACCATGTCCGTCCGCTTGATGGTGAGAGGCAGAATGGATTGCACAGCTGCGGGATTGAAGCACATCGGAACACGCACCTTGGGATTCCAGAACTCCGCGGAAGTGAATGGAGACATCCACGATCGTTCCACCATACAAACAAAGCCGTTCTTGGCTTCGACGGCTGTCTCATAGCCGTGCCACCCTAGGACCAGGATCTTTGCGTCGCTGGATATAGCTGCCGGGGCAGCGCTTCGCGCCAGGGCGATCTCTGCGTCGCGATCCGGCATCAGGTATTGCTCGAGCGAAGCCATGCTTGGATACGGTGCGGAGCGACCCTCATTCCGATTGCGGCTGGTAAGGGTTAACTTCAGTCCCACAGCGACGCAGACGATAGCCAAGGCCCCGGCCCAGACCCAGACCCAGACCCAGACCCAACGCCTCGTCATTACTCTTTTTTCCAATCTCAGCGAAGTCACCTTGGTCGCTTCCCGCCTCTGGAGGCGCTCCCCAAGCGCCGCGTTGATCTCCGTGGAGATGCCTACTTCTGGTGAGTCAATTTCCCAGGCCATTAGTGCTTGGGAGACACCTCGGAAGTCGGCAGCAAGGGTCTGGCACTCCTGACACAGTTGGAGGTGCGACAACGCCTCGGTGGCTTGGTCCGGAGTCAGTTCGCCGTCGAGATAAGCCATGAGTTCTTCTTGTTCGATCGGATGTCCGTTCGTGATCATTGCATGCCTCGTCTTGGTGGGGGCGGCTGCGGGGCGCTCGCTCTCAGGGCGGGATTGGTTTTTGTCTCCAACTCCAGGTAACTCTTCAATGCGAGACGCGATCGAAAAAGCCTGGAACGGACCGTATTTACCGGAATTCGCAACAGCTCCGCAATTTCGGAATAACTCAGCTGTTCGTATTCGCGTAGCATCAAAATTTCGCGCTCCGGCGCATCCAGCTTTTCCATGGCTTGCCGGACCCAGAGCACGGGTTCGGGAGTTTCGCCAGTCTTAGGCTCTGGAGCGGACTGTCCTGATGTGCTCCTCGAGAACTTGCGCCGTTCCGCGGCCAGCAGCTTCAACGCAATGCCATAGAGATATGTTCGAACCAAGGCTCGCGGCTCATAACGGGAGGCTCCGTGGATCACCGCGAGGAACGTTTCCTGGACGAGATCCTCGGCCCGCTCGGGGTTGTTCAGTCGGCGCCCGAAAAAGCCGTATAGTGGTTTGCGATAGCGGGCAAACAGCCCCTCGAAGGCTGCGCGTGATCCGGCCTGGAATTCCAGCATCAAGGCTTCGTCGCTAGTCATAGTCGATGCGCCAGCTCAATCCGCGCAATCCTCTACGGCGTTTTGCATCGTTCATTCTTCTTTAATGTCACAAGCGAGCCAAAAGTTCCCGCTTCGTTGGTAGCGCCAAGGATTTTGTGCAAATTCTGGGAGGGGTTTACGTTCCCGGGAACGGTTTAGATGGCTGACTACGCCAAAGACGATGCGATCGCAACTCTCCGCATTCGAGAAGCTGGACATGGGCCGCGTCCGCCGACGCTGAGTCGGTCTGCGGTCATGTTGTATTTAACCTACAGGCTAAATAAAACGGACGCACTTCCCCTGTCAAGCCTTTTCTTGAATCTCAGGAAATTGATTCGGCGCGCCGATCAACGGCGAAAACGAGTATGCAGCCCTAAAACAGCCGGAGGTTGCCCTCGGCTACGACAAAACCTCTTCCTTCTACTCGCACGTTGCTGCCGGAAACCGCTACCTTGATTAGACTAGGGCGTCCCATCGCATAACCTTGCTCAATCACAATCGTTGCCCCATCTTTCACCACTCCCTTCTTTACTAACTGACACGCAAGGGGTCCAGCGGCGGTTCCTGTCGCGGCATCTTCTACAATTCCAACGGTCGGGTTGAAAAACCGTGCGTGCGCGGCCGAACCCGGCAATACTGGATCAAGGCTGAAGAGATAACAACCCTCGCCATCCACGGAGCGAAGAATGGAAAGCAGTCTCGCCGAGTCCGGGCGCGCTCTTTCGATTGCCGATCTGTCGCGCAAGGGGACCAGCATATGCGGAGCTCCGGTGAAGACAACCTGAATCGGCAGCCGCTCCACGTTAACATCTGCCACTTCAAGACCGAGGGCGCCTGCCATCTCGGGCAAATCATCATAAGTTTTCCCGAACAATGGCGCCGTTTGCTTCATTCCAACAGATACCGGGCGGCCGGCGTCACAAGTTATTTCGACGGGAAGCAAGCGATCGCCAATCTCTTGTGTAAACTCTCTTCCCGTCTGGCCTAGATCCAGCCGCCCGGATTCAGCCAGCCACCACCAGGCACCCAGTGCGTTGTGGCCAGCTCCGAACACTTCTTGCCCTGTCGGAGTGAAACAGCGCAATCGGCATTCTGCTCCTACGCGAGTAGCAGGCAGCAGGAACGTCGTTTCCGATTGATTGAATTCACGCGCCAGGCGACGCATCGTCGCATCATCTATTTGTTCAGCGTCCGGCACCAATGCCAGCGGGTTTCCTTCGAGTGGCTGGTCCGAGAAGACATCCACGAGATAAAAAGGCAAGAGGCTCATGCGTGTTCGTTGTTCCTTTCATGTATGAAAAGATTTGGCAACCCAAGAAGCGATTCAGTCTAAGTCATGGAAATTCTCGGCGCAATATCGCGCAGAGTGATCGCGCTGATTCTTCGATTGCCATATCCCATGCTCGCTATCGAAAACGGGCTATTAGGCAGATATTGCCTGAATATACCGCTCCGCCGAACGGCTCACGATTTCTTTGGCGTTCTTGCTCAGCACGCGGCCAGGAAACGCGGCGTGCAGCCTGTCAAACGAAAACGGCGTCAATGCTGCGGCAATGTTCTCAACAGCCCGGCGACCGAGAGGTATGTAGTTCGGATAGCTATACATGAACGTCACCCAATTGCGGTCCATGCATACCTCGGGCTGATCGCCTGCCAGGAGCACGCCTTTACCGTCGCCTGCGGAGCGCCAATGCAGAACCTGGAACCCATCAAAGTGGCCCCCAGTTCGGATTAGCATCGTTCCGCCGATTAGGGGTTTTGTTTCTCCAGTCCAGAATCGAATGCAAGGATCCGGTCGCACGATCCATTTGCGATTGAGCTCGTGGAGGTAAATCGGGGCATTGCCGAATGCACGGCTCCATTCCACCATCGTTGTATAGTAGTGCGGATGCGAAATTGCGATGGCGGCAATTCCACCTAATCGCTGAACCTCTGTCTTGGTGGAGTCATCGAGGAGAGCCACGCAATCCCACAATACATTGCCTTCTCTGGTTTTCACGAGAAAGGCTCTCTCCCCTATGGCAAAGTCCGGCTGGGTGTGGATGGAATGGAGATCAGTTTCCTCCTCCGAGATCGTGTTTTTGTGAGTTTGGGACAGAAACTCCAGGGTTGTCCAGTTCTGCCCGCTCCAGCCGACATATTGCCGGGAATCTTGGCAAATGAGACATTCCGAGGGGGCTTGCGGGGTGACAGGGTATTGAGTTCCACAGGTAGTGCATATCCAGCCTGTTCCGCCACCGGGATTAGGAATCCGGCCGGACGCAGACATCAGGGCGCCAGTCACAGTCGCACCTGCGGCAACGCGAAAGAAATCGCGGCGGTTCATTGTTCCTCCTTTTCGTCCCAAATCAGCGCGGGCAGGGAAAAACGTCCTGGGCCGAGCAACCAAACTGCGAGAATACTGCACAGGCAGAGGAACGGGAATTCTGCTCCGCCATGAGAGTTGTCAAATCCCGACCGGGCATTCACGATGGTCGCAACCGTCATGGTGGCCGCGAGAGGGGCGAGCAGGTAGCCCGTCCACAATCCGGAAAGAAGCGAGAGCCCGCCCAAGAGCTCCGACCACGCGACAAGCGGTGCGGCAAAGTGGGGGTACGGGACACCTAATCGGGTCAGGTACGCGGCAAAGGAGGCGATTCCAGAACCGCCAAACCACGACAGTATCTTTTGACTGCCGTTGAATAGAAACACTGCGGCCAGACCGAACCGCAGAATTAGGAACCCTAAATCCTGTCTTGAACGTTTCACCTGTTGACCTCCAGCACAGGGGAATGATATATCTTAACGTTAAGAATGTCAACATTGAGATATAATAGGACTTGAGGAGCTGCCAGCGATGAGTCTTCGCAATCTCACAAAGAGAAAGCCGAGCCAGCCGGGAATCCGCCAGACAATGGACGCTGTGGATGAGATCCTTCGCCAATGGGTCCGTGAGCGCCCGGACCTTGATGTATCACCCATGGGGATTGTCGGCAGGATATCGCGCTTGGAGAGGAGGATGGATCCCCTCCTCACTTCCGTCTTCCGGCGATTTGGTCTGGAACGATGGAGTTTCGACGTCCTCGCGGCATTGCGACGTTCGGGGTATCCATATGAACTCACACCCACGCAACTCTTCAGCAGCTTAATGCTCACATCAGGGGCGATTACTCACCGTATCGATGAGCTTGCAAAAGCGAAATTGGTGCAGCGGGCGCCTGACCCGAATGATCGTCGAGGCATTCGCGTAAGGTTGACCCGATTGGGGCTGGTCAAGATTAATGCAGCAGTGGCGGCTCATGTTGAGAATGAGCGAAAGATGCTAGAGCATCTTTCGCGAAAGGAGCGCTCGCTTCTGACCTTGCTTCTACGCCGCCTGTTATCAGGTCTGGACGAAGCGCGAGCGAAACAGCATGTAGGACGATCAAGGGAGTGAGACGACCCCAGTGAACACCACCTGCTCACCGCCCCCACGAAACTCGCCCAGAAACATCGCGACAAATCCTGTGGGCTGCGGAGTTTCGGCTGGGACGGAGCAACCCTCAGTCCCTGATATTGCCCTACTGACTCTTTGATGGCGCGGGTGAGCTCTGCGTGTGCACCTCGTAGTGCCGCACGCCGGCCTCCTTTTCGATCAGGTAGTCAGAGTCGAAGTCGTAGTATTTGGCCATGCTGAAATCCTCCCCAGCGAACCGCTTGATGGCGTCGGTGTCGTCCCAGAACGTTAGCATCTCGAAATGCGTCAAATCCGCTTCTGTGCGGCGCAAACACCACGCTCCTCGGTTTCCGCGCGTAGCCAGATACTCCGGCAGCGCAATCCTGCGCATGAGGTCCAGGTATTCGTCAGCCTTCGAAATGGGAACCATCCCGTGCCAGATTCGAGCGATCACGCCGCCCTCCCGTCAACCGAGCGAACTCCGACAAGAACATTCTCCAACAGCGACACAAGCCGGGCGGCGCACGACCGGTCAGGGTCAAGTCCCGGATCGTAGATAGTGAGTTCAAGCCCGAGCGCTCGCGGATGCCGCACGAGCGGAGTCAAAAGATCCTCCAGTTCCTTGATTGTCGGTCCTCCGGGTTCCGGCGAATCCACGGCCGCCATTTCGGTCGGGTTGATGACATCGGCATCCAGGTGAATCCAGAATCCACGCGGTTCCTCGCTCGATCCCGGCGATGTGAGCTGTTTGAGGATTGCTGCCGCAACATCGGCCCCGCCGCGATCACGGAGCGCCGCACCGGGAATGTCGAGAATCGGAGACGCGGCGAGCGCGGCATGACCGTACCATGGCTCGGCAGCGTCGCGGCGGCCTATCAGAACTACGTCCTTTCCACGCACGAGAGGCCCATCCCCCGCGAGCCGCGCCAAAGGTGTTTCGCCGCGGCCAACCGCAAGGGCCAGGCACATGCTGGCCACCGAACCAGTCCGAGACTCTTCGGGCGTTCCGAAGTCGGCATGGGCATCCACGTAAACAAGACCCACCGCTCCTTGCGCGGCTTTCCGTGCACCCAGCAGGGATCCCAGCACGATGCTGCAATCGCCGCCTAGCACGACTGCAAAACCCCCGTCGTTCGTTGCTTCTTCCACCCGCCCGCCGAGTGTCCGGCAGTAGGCGCCGACTTCGGCTTCGTTCCTCGGGCGGCCCGGTGGACGTACGTAGTCTCGATACGGGGGAGGGATGACGTCACCCAGGTCGCTCGCGCCCAGGCGTTGCACCAGGCCAAGCTCGCGGAGAACTCCCGGGGCGCGATCGAGTCGCCTGGGTTCGCCGTTGTCGTAAGTCCGTATGCCGATGCTTGTCGGTGCACCCACGATGGCGATGCTGCGGCTCATGAAGTCTCTCCTGTCCTCACCGTCAAAATACATTTAGATGGTCAGACAATAAGAGTACCAGTGGCAACACAACCTGTCAAATGGGTTTTGATGGTGATACACTCTTTGCATGGCACAAAGCAGGCGCCATCAGTTCGAACTGTTTGGGGGGCATCCGGCCCTCGACTTCATCAACACCGTGCATGACTGGACCGTTTCCGAGCCGCACGATTACCTCATTGAATTCGCCGATGCAATTCGTTTCGGTGAAGCGGTCGGTCTCCTGACCCGGGCGGACGCCTTGCGCCTTCGTCGCCAAACCGCACGCGTTGAACTGACGCGGCTGAAAGAGCTTCGCGCTCTGCTGAAACGGATCTTCCAGATGCGGCTCTCTGGCCAGGCGCCCAGCAACGTGGACCTCGGGAAACTCAGCGCTGGCCTTGCTGAGGCTGCTCGCGCAACCCGGCTCATGGTAGCGACTCGAACTCGCCGGTCCTCTCAGGTTCCCGTGATACGTAAGATCACTGCGGAAAGCGCTGGTGATGCGCTCTTGCGCCTCAGAATCGTGGAAGCGGCGGTTGCCCTGCTCGTCTCTGATGCGATGCTGAGGGTCAAGTCATGTCCGACTTGCGGTTGGTTTTTTCTTGATGCCAGCAAAAACCGTTCGCGTCGCTGGTGCAGTATGGACGCATGTGGCGCCGTCGCGAAGGCGCGCCGCTATTATCGGCGATGGAAGGAGGCCGTGAATCACTGAGGTGAGTTGCCGTTCTCGCCTCGATTCTATGAAGCAGTCATCGCTGGGCTAACAGGTCCGGGCGCCCTGAAAGCTACCACTCCAAGATTCCGGGTAGTGTCCTAATTTGAAGTTTCTCTCAGCCAATCGCGGCCTCCAACGTGCTGCGAATCCATTCTGAGAGGCTTTGCCTCTTGGTCCTCGCCGCCGCTACCATCGCTTTCAGGGCGTTGCCAGTGAAGCGCACGGGCACGATGCGTCCCTTTGCCTCGCCCTTCGGTAGCGGTGGCCTGCCGACCTTCTTACGCTTCTGCTTCACGGTTTCTGAACTCCTGTACGATGGCCGCTCGCACTGCCTCTACCGCTGACGTGACGGGCGGGATATGCAGTACGGTCACATGCTTTCGCGTCTGCATGGGGTCATCGGTATCGTGCGCCCATGCGTAGGCTCTCGGCGCTTTCGGATGGCCCATTAGCTCAATGACTTCCACCACGCCCTCCCAAACTGTCTTGCCTTGAAATATTTCCTTCACAGGTATGCTCTCGACGTGCTTGGTTTCTACGCCATGCAGTTTGCGAATCACGTCTCGCAACTCTTCGATGTAGGTCACGCAGCCGCCTTCACCAAATCGCCGACTGTCCAGAAGTCCCGCTCGATTCCCGCTGCCATCGCGCACGCCAAGCCACATGATGGTGTCGCGGTGAATCCCCGTTATGCGCTCAATCCGGCGAATCCCTGAGCCTTCCGCTAGTGCGCTAATCGCCGCGACCTGCTTTTCCATCGGTAGGACGTTTGCCATTGCCATTCTCCCTTCTGCGGCAATAAGTGTATTACATGAAGTAGAGCTTATCAAGAACTGGTTTTGTGTTACAGTATCGCAATCCCAGTAATAGGAAAGCGTATGGTTAATAAGCTTCCAAGCGGAAACGAAACAAACAAACCCAATAAACAGGCCAACGGTGCCAACACGCCATTCGCAGTAGCAGACAGCACGGCAACCGCCGACCGTCCCGACAATACCTCCAAATACCAAGACACCATAAAGAACTACCTGCAAATAAGCTATCGTTGGCTTAGGTTTACCGCATTTCCACCGACCTACCGCTGGTTCATCAAGCCTGTCGTTCTCAACGCCGGAGTTTGGACTGCTCTTGCGACTGTTTTCATCGCAATTTGGACAGGCGTCTATACCCACTACGCAAAACGTCAATGGCAAGCCATTGAAGGACAAAATCGTCTCTTGAGACAGCAACTCGTCGGAACACTCGCGGCGGTCGTATCGTTCACGCCTAGTATTTCTGGACACAAGCTCAATCCAGTTTTGGAAAACCGAGGGAGCGTTATCTCGCCATACGCACACATAAGCTTCCGATGGGGAATCTCGACGCTCTCCAAGCCAGATGCGTTCCTCCGTCAAGGGAATTACTCGAATACCATCCCACAGCTTCCCCCAGGTGGACATGGAGAGCTTCTCGACATAGGGATTACGCCAGGAGAAAATTTCGCAGGGCAAGAATACACCGTCAAAATCGAAGGTTCGTTTGATTTTGACAATGGATTCGGAGACAGGCCACCCGCGCAGACCTTCTGCTACTACTACTTGGGAAAGGCTCAAGTGCTGTCGGAACAAGGAACTATCGAAACGGATAGCGCTGGATTCACGCCATGTTCGGACTTCCCAGAAAGGCTTGCTTATTTCCAAACGCACCGAATACAAACAAAGGAACAAACAAGTCGTCAAAGCCAGCCAAATTAGGACAAAACCAGATTCTGCTTGACTTTTGGTTAGTTTCTAGTAATATAGCTTCGTGAATAAGAAGCAACAGTTCGCAGTTTCCGCCGCTTCACCCCGAGGCCCCCGGTGGAGTTTCCCCACCGCTTAGCCTCCTGCCCCCGCCCATTCCGGGCATCCGGTAACAAAATCACCCCAATCTATGATTTTTTTAATCGGGATTCAAAATCGAGTCAAAAAATATTAAGTTATTGCAAACAAACCCTGTTACAAGTTTCTAATCGGGACGAATTTTCATTTTTTCAACTAGTTTGCTCTGCCGTCTCTATGAATTTCCGTAGCCTCGCCTTGCGTCCTTGCTCCTATGGGTTCTTGCCTCCCGGCATGTCGGAACTGTTATCATCCTCCGCTATGGCTTTTCACTCTGGCTTCATTGCGATTCTCGGGCGTCCCAACGCTGGCAAGTCCACCCTGGTCAACACAATCGTCGGCCGGAAAGTGGCTATCGTCTCGCCGCGCCCGCAGACGACCCGCAATCGCATCCAGGGCATTCTGAATCGCGACAACGGCCAACTCATTCTCATCGACACACCGGGGATTCATCGCGCCTCGAAAGCCCTCGACCGCCAGATGATGGAAGAAGTCGCGCAAGCCCTCGAAGGGGTGGATCTGGTCTCGCTGATAGTGGACGCCACCGAAGAGTTTACCGCCGCCGACCGCTATTCCCTCGACTGGCTCAAGCGTTTCAGCGGTCCCGTGTATCTGCTTCTCAATAAAATTGATCGCATCCGGAAGGATCGCCTTCTCCCGCTGATTGATCGCTGGCGCCATGAGCACGATTTCGAGGAAATCATCCCCATCTCGGCGCTCACGGGAGAGGGGACTGCCGGTCTGGTCGAAAGCTGGCTTGCTCGTTTCCCGGAACATCCACCTTACTTTCCTCCCGATCAGTACACGGATCAGCCCGAACGCTTCCTTGCTGCCGAAATCATTCGTGAAAAGGCCATCCTTCTCACGCGCGAAGAAGTCCCGCATGCGGTGGCTGTCCTCCTCGACAATTTTGAGGAAAGCGAAAAATTGATTCGCATTCGCGCCACAATTTATGTCGAGCGTGAAGGCCAGAAAGGAATCTTGATTGGCCGCGCTGGCTCGATGATGAAGCAGATTGGCACCGCAGCCCGCAAGGAGCTCGAAGAACTTCTCGGCGTGAAAATCTTCCTTGAACTATTCGTGAAAGTACAACCCAACTGGCGCGAAAACCGCGCCCTTGTTAAGCAGCTCGATTGGCATCGCCAGCTCGAGCAAATGAGCGGAGAAGGCGAATGACGTCACGCTTTCGCCGGAGCGATACCCAGGGATTTCATCTTCCTGTAAAGGTGCGTGCGCTCCAGGCCGATCGCCAGCGCCGTCTTGGACAGATTCCATTGATTTTCTTCGAGCTTGCGCAGCACGAACTCGCGCTCGTACGCCGAACGCGCTTCATGCAGCGTCGCATAAGGATGTGGCGGGCTCTGCGCCGCGTCGCGAAACACTTCCGGAGGCAAATGCTGCGGCTCGATCTTCTGCGTCGGGCACATGATCACCAGACGCTCAACCAGGTTTTTCAGCTCGCGCACGTTTCCCGGCCAGGGATACCGCAACAGCACTTGCATCGCCGCGGGCGTCAGCTCTTTCGCCTTCTTGCCATACGTGGCGCTGAAGTCCGCAAGAAAATGCCGCGCGAGAATGGGAATGTCCTCCGTGCGGTCCCGCAACGGAGGAACGGTGAAGGGAATCACGTTCAGCCGGTAGAAAAGATCCTCGCGAAAAGCGTTGCGCGCGATTTCTTCCTCGAGTTTTTTGTTCGTCGCCGCAATCACGCGCACATCTACCGCCGTCATTTGGCCCGACCCGATGGGTTCGACTCGCTGCTCCTCCAATGCTCGAAGCACCTTCGATTGCGTTTTCAAACTCATGTCGCCGACTTCATCGAGGAACAGAGTGCCCCCGTCCGCCTTCTGGAACTTTCCCGTTTTGTCTTCGCTCGCCCCCGTGAAGCTTCCCTTGCGATGCCCGAAGAGCTCCGATTCGATCAGCTCTTCCGGAATGGCCGCGCAATTCACCTCCACGAAGGGGCCCTTCGCGCGCGCGCTCTGTGCATGCAACGCCCGTGCGACCAGCTCCTTGCCGGTGCCACTCTCCCCATAAATCAATACGCGCCCGTTCGTCGGCGCCGTCAGCGCAATTTGCTGGCGAAGCGCCTTCATGGGAACGCTGTCGCCGAGAATCTGGAAGCGCTGTTCGAGTTCGGCGCGCAGCATCCGGTTTTCGCGTTCCAGCCTCCCAAAATCGAGCGCATTCTTCACAACGAGAATAATCTTGTCGAGCGACAGCGGCTTTTCGATGAAATCGAAGGCGCCCAGCTTGGTCGCGCGCACGGCCGTCTCGATCTTCCCGTGGCCTGAAATCATGATGACCATCGGCGCGGCTTCGCCTTCATTCAAGCGTTCGAGCGTGGCGAGCCCGTCCATACCCGGCAGCCATACATCGAGGAGAATGAGGTCAACCGGGCGCGTTGCCACGGCGGTCAGGCATTCCTCTCCCGATGCAACGGCCTCGACTGCGTATCCTTCCTCACGCAAGAGTGCGGAAAGAGATTCCCGGATTCCGCTTTCGTCATCGACGATTAGGATGGAAGCAGGCATGTGGCTCTATGGATCAGATTTGCGGGCTCGGTGCCGCCGAAGGGACTTCTGCAGCGGGAAGGCGAATGACAAATATCGCGCCAGATGGTTGATTGTCTCGGACAGTGAGCGTGCCGTGATGTTCCCCCACAATCCGATTGGCAATCGCCAGGCCCAAACCGGTCCCTCTTTCTTTCGTGGAGAAATGAGGGAAAAAGAGTTTGTCCTTATCCTCCGGCGAGATTCCGTGACCCGTATCAGAGACTTGGATTTCCACAGCATCGCCCGTGGCGGCAAGCCGCGTCACCACAGTAATAGCACGCAATTTTGCTCCTTCGAGCGCTTCCGCGGCATTATCAACCAGATTCACGATCACGCGGCGGAGCAACTCCGCGTCAGCCTTAACGATGGGCAAATCTGGGGCCAATTCCCGGCGGAGCGTAATGCCATCCATTCGCCCCTGGAACACTTCCAGCGCTGTGCCAACCACGGAGTTCACATCCGCTGGCGCGAGGCGGGCGGCAGGGAAGCGCGCGAATTGCGAGAACTCATCCACTAAGGATTCCAGAGTTTGCACTTCGCGCTCGATTAGGCCGGCGCATTCGGCTACAAGCTGGGGCCATTCCGTGCGGTCTTCGCGGCGGCGCGCTGGCGCGGAGCGCCCAAGATGACGGAGCAGGCGCTGTGCCGAAAGTTGAATGGGCGTCAAAGGATTCTTGATCTCGTGCGCGATGCGCTGGGCCACTTCCTGCCAGGCTGCGGCCTTCTGCGCCCGGAGCACGTCGGTGACGTCGTCAATCACAACGACAAAGCCAGCATTTCCTTGTCCGGAGCCAAGGGAGCTGACTGTCACAGCGGCATGCAGCAGCCGCCCGCCGGTGGTGAATTCCATTTCTTGCGACGCGACTCCCATTCGTGAAGCGCGTCGCATAAGCTGCTGGACCTCTGCGGACGCTTCTTCGCCCATCAGATCAGGAACCGACCGGGCAGAAGCAGATCGATCGCCAAACATGGTTGCGCCGGAGGAATTGATGCGATTGATGGAGCCATCTTGATCAATGGAAAGTACTCCGGTGGGGATGTTTTCCAAAATGGTCTCCATTAATTTCCTGCGACGCTCGATCTCCTCAACAGCCTGTTGCAGGTTGTTCGTGAATTCCTGGATTTGGCGTCGCGACTCGCCGAGCTGCGCGGCCATCTGGTTGAAGGAGCGAACGAGGGCGCCCAGCTCATCGTAAGCCTGTGTGGTAATCCGGTAATCGAGATTGCCGTGCGCAACCTGCTGAGTCGCCTTGGCGAGGGCCTGGATGGGCAGGGTCACGCGCTTCGAGAGGAAGAGCGCGACCCAGGTGGTCGCAAAGAGCAGAAGGAGGGTGATGAGTAGCAAGCCAAGGAGGATCTCGCTCTTGTAGTACCGCAATCCCTGGCGCTGAGCTTCATAATCAGACATCTTCGAGCTAATATCACCCAGGCGGGCGAGATAATCGCTCGGGGGGGCACGGCCGACGATGAGCCACCCGCTGCGGTATGCCGCTTTGCCGATGAGATAAGTCCTGGAGCCGACCTGCCACATCTCGGCACCAGTAAGTGGATTTGTGGTCTGCTGGAAGTGCGTTTCCTTCGGGAGTCTCGGTTGAATTGATTTCACTGCACCATGCGCGTTGGTAGTCCAAAGGATTTCAATTTCGGAACCACCAGGAATACGAAATGTCTTGAGGCTGCGATTTCTGCCCTGCCCCGACAGCCAATCAACAACCTGTCTAGCGCTCGTATCGAGGCGTTCGCGTTCCAGTTTGGAAAATTCAACTATTAACTGCCGGCTCTGCTCGTTGGCAATCTCCAGTGGCCGGGGGAACCAGATGTTCATCGTGCGATTGACGAGAGCGTAGCTGAAAAAGAACAGGAAAAGCACAGGAAGGAGTGAGACGCCCATCGCGCCGAGTACCATCTTCGTCTTGAACCGCGAGCCAAGCTGGCCGGCGCGGTGTTCGGCCATAACGCGCAGGATATTGCGACTCAGTATGAGGAGGAAGACGAGAAATGCGATTCCAATGAAGGTCGAAAGCGCGAAAAAGACAGCAAAGTCATTGCCGTTTTCAGGTTGCACCGGCGCGTTCAACGAGCCGAGAGTGAAGACGGCGGCCGCCAGCATCGAGACCGAAAGAATTCCAAAGGCCAGCCAAAGATTTCGCCTCCACTTTCGCTGCGTCATGGCCTGACCTCCAGAAATTTCTCGAGTGGACACTCGGAACAGCGAGGCGCCCGCGGCCGGCACCAGTTCTTGCCAACCTGCACAAACTGCGCATGGAGTTCATTGTAGACTGACGCATCGCGGGGAAGATTCTTCTCAAATAGAGCTTGCATCTCTTCGTATCGCGTCTTTTTTCCCGCCCAGCCATGCCGAGTCAGGATCCGCTTCGTGTAAGCATCCACCACGAAGACATCTTTCCGCCCCGCATAGAGCAGGATCGAGTCGGCGGTTTCCGGGCCGATGCCGTGAACGCCGAGCAATCTTTCGCGCAACACGTCGGTTGGAGTGCGAAACATTCTTGCCAGCGAGCCTCCGTATTCCCGCCGCAAAAAATGAACAAAGGCCTTCAGCTTTTTTGCCTTCTGACGAAAATATCCGGACGACCGCACAAGCTCTTGCAGGTGCCGAAGGGACACTTTTTCGATGGCGAGCGGAGAAAGCAAACGTTCTCGCCGCAAATTTGCAAGCGCCCGTTCCACATTGGTCCAGGCGGTGTTTTGAGTCAGGATCGCGCCTACGATGACCTCAAATGGCGTCTTTGCGGGCCACCAGTGCATAGGCCCTAGCCTCTCAGAAAGAACACGGTAGTATGCCAGCAGAGACGGGGCAGGATCTGGAGGCATAGTTCCAGCCCCACTTGGGGTTTCCCTCCAAATTAATTCTGCTGCGCGATGGCTTCCCTGGGACATCCGCAGCCAAGATAGCGGGCAAAAAATGGCAAGTCAAGCAAGCGCGGCGGACACGCTGCGCCTCCTGTACTTGCGTACAGGTTCCTGTTTCAGAACGACCCGAGACGGGAAGCCAACTTCCTACTTGCCTGCGTGCTAATCTTTGGACTCCCGCGGTATTTCGCGCGTGCACAAGACAGGAGAGCTGTGAATGTCGTCCCGCTTGGGTGAAATCCTTGTTCGAGACAGCCTGATCTCCGCGGATCAGCTAAAGCAGGCGCTCGAATACCAAAAAAGAGAAGGCGGGAGACTCGGGACGTGCCTGGTAAAGCTTGGACTCGTTAGTGACGAGGACATTACCGCGGTTCTTTCCCGGCAATACGGCGTTCCGTCTATTAATCTGAAATTCTACGAAGTCGATCCTACCGTCATTAAGCTGATTCCGCAAGAAACGGCAGTTCGCTATCAGATTGTGCCTTTGTCGCGCGTAGGCTCCACGCTCACTATCGCCATGACGGATCCCACGAACGTCTTTGCGATGGACGACATCAAGTTCATGACCGGATTCAATGTCGAGCCTGTTGTGGCTTCCGAATCCGCCATCTCGGAGGCCATCGCGAAATTTTATGGTGCGGTGGAGAGCGGGGAAGAGCTCGACAAGGTGATGAAAGACCTTGCCGGCGACGACGCCGCCCTTGAGCTGGCACAAGAAGAAGCCGACATGGATTTGGCTTCGCTCGAAAAGGCCGCCGAGGAAGCTCCGATCATCAAGCTGGTCAACTTGATCTTGACGGATGCGGTGAAGCGCGGCGCGAGCGACATTCATGTCGAGCCTTATGAGAAGGAACTGCGGGTGCGTTTTCGAACGGACGGTATCTTGCAGACCGTGATGACGCCGCCCATGAAGCTGAAGGACGCCATCACCAGCCGCATCAAGATCATGGCGAAGCTGGACATCAGCGAAAAGCGGCTCCCGCAGGATGGCCGCATCATGATCAAGTACGTGAAGGACGGAAAGAAGAAGGAACTGGACTTCCGAGTTTCGACAGTGCCGACGCTGTTCGGCGAAAAGATCGTGCTCCGATTGCTGGACAAAGAAAACCTCCGTCTGGACATGACCAAGCTCGGGTTTGAGTCCGAGTCGCTCACGAAATTCGAGAAAGCAATTCTGCGGCCTTACGGAATGGTGCTGGTCACCGGCCCGACTGGATCGGGGAAGACCAACACTCTGTATTCCTCGGTGGCGCGCCTGAACACAATCGATACCAACATCATGACAGCAGAGGATCCGGTTGAGTTCCAGCTCGGGGGCATTAACCAGGTTCAGATGAAGGAACAGATTGGGCTGAACTTCGCTTCGGCGCTCCGCGCCTTCCTGCGCCAGGACCCCAACATCATTCTCGTCGGCGAAATTCGCGACTTCGAGACTGCGGAAATCGCCGTGAAGGCCGCGCTCACGGGCCACCTCGTTCTCTCGACGCTGCACACGAACGATGCTCCATCCACGATCAGCCGCTTGATGAACATGGGCATCGAGCCGTTCCTCGTGGCTACGTCTGTAAATCTGATCGCTGCGCAGCGATTGGTGCGACGCATTTGTTCGCAGTGCAAGGAGCCGGTGAACATTACGCCACAAGCTCTCGTCGACGCTGGGTACACGTCCGAGGAATCGAAAACCACGACCGTGTATCACGGACGCGGGTGCGGCACATGCAACAACACGGGCTACAAAGGCCGCGTGGGATTGTACGAGGTCATGGAGATCAATGACGAGCTCCGGGAATTGATTTTGGTGGGTGCCTCAGCCATCGAGTTGAAGAAGAAGGCGCTCGAAACTGGAATGATCACATTGCGCCGCAGCGGGTTGATCAAAATCGCCGCGGGCCTGACGACCATGGAAGAAGTAATTCGCGAGTCCGTCTTATAGCGGGAGGAAGAGTATGGCCGGCATTACGCTGAGCGAATTGCTCAAGAAGATGATCGAAATGGGCGGAAGCGATTTGCACCTTTCGACCAACAGCGCACCTCGCGTGCGCGTCAACGGACATTTGCGGCCTCTGGATATGCCGCCACTTACCGCCGCGGACACCAAAGCCCTCGCGTATAGCGTTCTTACAGACGCGCAGAAGCATCGACTGGAAGAAAACCTGGAGCTGGATTTTTCATTCGGCTTGAAGAGTCTCGCGCGTTTCCGCGGAAACATTTTTCACCAGCGGGGCGCGGTGGCAGCGGTCTTCCGCACGATTCCCTGGGAGATCAAGAGTTTTGAAGGGCTAGGGTTGCCGCCAGTGGTGAAGGGTCTCTGCGACAAGCCGCGCGGGCTCGTTCTCGTGACCGGGCCGACGGGATCAGGAAAGTCCACGACGCTCGCGGCGATGCTCGACAAGATCAACAACGAGCGCGAAGAACACATGATTACGATCGAGGACCCGATCGAGTTCCTACACAATCACAAGAAATGCCTGGTGAACCAGCGCGAGGTTCATTCCGACACGCATTCGTTCGCCAATTCGTTGCGCGCCGCGCTGCGCGAGGACCCCGACGTCGTCCTCATCGGCGAAATGCGCGACCTTGAAACGATCGAGTCCGCCCTGCGTATCGCGGAAACCGGCCACCTGACGTTTGCCACGTTGCACACAAATTCGGCTATCTCGACCATCAATCGTATTATTGACGTGTTTCCCGCTCACCAGCAGCCTCAAGTACGGGCTCAGCTCTCCATGGTTCTCGAAGGCATCCTTTGCCAGGCGCTCCTTCCGCGCGCCGATGCCCGCGGGAGAATCATGGTGATGGAAATCCTGATACCGACGCCAGCGATTCGCAACCTGGTCCGCGAGGACAAGATTCACCAGATTTATTCGGCCATGCAGACTGGCACTGGGCAGACGGGCATGCAGACTTTCAACCAGTCACTGGCGAACAATTTCTTTCAGAAGGTAATCAGTATGGAAACAGCGTTGTCGCGGTCCTCGAATCCAGACGAATTGCAGGATTTAATTAACCGCGGGGTGACTTCACCATCTCCGACGGGAAAGGTCCCGCTGCGCCGTTAATTGCGGACTACGGGCGAGAAGGAATAGGAGGTACGAAACATGCCGGTATTCACTTACCGTGGAGTTAATCGAGCCGGGAGCACCGTAACAGGTGAGCGCACGGCAACGAGCAAGGCGGAGCTGCAGAACCTGCTGCGGCGAGAGCAGATTAATGTCAGCAAGCTCTCGGAGAAGGGCAAGGAGTTTGCTTTCCCGACATTCGGCGGAGGGGTGAAGAGCAAAGAGCTTGCCATCTTCACACGACAATTTTCGGTGATGATCGATGCCGGGCTTCCCCTTGTGCAGTGCCTCGAAATCCTTGCGGGCCAGCAAGACAACAAGACATTTCAGAAGATTTTGACTGGCGTTCGAGGCTCAGTAGAGGGCGGCGCGACACTTTCATCGTCAATGAAGCAGTACGAGAAGGTTTTCGACCCTCTCTACTACAACATGGTGGAAGCGGGAGAAACGGGCGGTATTCTCGATACCATTCTGCAGCGCCTGTCGAGTTATATTGAAAAGAACGTAAAACTGAAGCGGGCGGTCAAGTCCGCGATGATATATCCCGTTTCAGTATTGGGCATTGCGGCGAGCGTGATCGCACTCCTTTTGTGGAAGGTCGTTCCGATTTTCGTCACGCTGTTCGCCGGCCTGGGCGCCGATTTGCCCCTGCCTACGCGAATAGTCATTGGACTCAGCAATTTCGTGGGCAGCATCTATGGATTGCTCATCGTGGTTTTTGTTGTGGGCGGAGGCGTTGGGCTCAAGCTCTGGTACGGCACCCCTCAGGGAAGGCTGGCCATAGATGCCACGATTCTGAAGCTTCCCGTCTTAGGAATGCTCATGCGGAAGATTGCCGTTGCTCGCTTTACTCGTACATTGGGGACATTGATTTCCAGCGGCGTTCCGATTCTCGAAGGCCTGGACATCACCGCGCGTACTTCCGGCAACGCAATCGTCGAGCGCGCCATCAATAAGACTCGGAAGGCGGTTGAGGCCGGCCGCTCTCTGGTCGACCCACTTAAGGAGACAGAAGTTTTTCCAGGCATGGTGACGCAGATGATCGCTGTCGGTGAGCAGACCGGCGCTATGGACGCCATGCTGCAAAAGATCGCAGACTTCTACGAGGAAGAGGTCGACGCGGCTGTCAAGGATTTGCTGACTGCGTTGGAACCCGTCATGATTGTGTTCTTGGGACTAGTCGTCGGCGGAATCGTGATTTCGATGTACTTGCCCCTGTTCTCGCTTATCGGCAAGCTGGCTAGCGGCGCAAGCTAGAGGTCCGATTCAATTGCTTGGCCGGACCCAGCTGGCTATTTCTGGAGAGCCCGGCTTCCCCCTAGCGTTTAGGGGGAGCCTCAGGCGCATTCCTTTGTGAGTGGCACGGCGGTCCCGATTCCTCGGGGGGATGCCCGTCGCAAACGGATCGGGAATGGAACTCGCGCAAAACACAACTGAGTGGCTCGCATGGCTGGGAAGGGTTCGCTTTCTCGTCGTCACGTTCTTGCTGGCCATCGTTCTCGCCGTCCACCAACTCACGCCCCTGCCTCTTGTCGCCAAGTATTTCGCCCCCGTTATCCTGCTCTGGTATGTGCTTGGAGTTTGTTATGTGATCTTGTTGCGATGGATTCCGCATGCCCGGTGGCACACCGCTCTGCAGCTTACGGGCGATTTGCTGCTCATTTCCGGTCTTGTATACGCCACAGGCGGTCACGAGAGCTATTTCATCTCGCTTTATCTAATTGTAATTCTCATGGCTTGCGTTCTCCTGATGCGTCGCGGCGTCTTCATTGTGGCAGGCGGTGCGTTTGCGCTTCTGGGGACGATTGTCGAACTAATGCAGTTTGGTCTGATTCCGTCGACATCTACCGACACGCTAGCAGACCGCACTCTTGAGTTCTGGATTCTCAGCAACCTCCTGGCCTTCCTTGCGGTAGCCTACCTGGGCAGCACGCTCGCGCACATGCTGCGCAGCAAGGGCGTCGAACTGGAGGAGAAGCGCGAAGAATTGAAGGACCTTCAGGCCTTCAATGAAGACATCATCCATTCGATGCGAGGTGGTTTGATCACCACGGACGTGGATGGCCGCATCCTCCTCGTGAACCGAGCAGGATTCGAAATCGTCGGCATGACCCCACTGATGCTCCTTGGGAAGCAAGTCCGCGAAGTGCTTCCCGGATTTTGGCTGACAGACCGGGTCACGGACGAAGGCTTTCTGGCTTCACGCAAGGAAACGGAATTACGGACACCATCTGGTGAACGGCGATTTCTTGGACTATCCGTGTCTCCTCTGCGCACAGGTCAAAAACAAGTGAGCGGATACGTCTTTAATTTTCAGGATCTCACTGAGCTGAAGCGGCTGGAACACGAAGTAGCCATGAAGGACCGGCTGGCTGCGATTGGTCGTCTCTCCGCCGCCATCGCCCACGAAATCCGGCAGCCATTGACAGCGATGGCAGGCGCGCTCAAAGAGTTGGTGCGCCTGACGCCGCTCGAGGAAGATGACAAGCGCTTGGTCCACATTGTTAGCCGCGAGTCCGAGCGCTTGAATCAAATCATCTCCGACTTTCTAGACTATTCGCGCGACAAGAACTATTCCTTTCGCGATACCGATATCGCAACGTTGCTTGACGAGGCTCTCACCCTGATCGAAAAGAATTCAGCGGGCAGGGGAAAGTATCGCGTGGAACGCCTGTTCGGCGTCGAACATGTCTCCGTCAGCGTGGATCGGGATCGCATTAAGCAGGTCTTTTGGAATCTCTGTAACAACGCGCTCCGCGCCATGCCGGATGGAGGTGTCCTCACTGTGCGGCTCGAAACAAGCGAAACCTGGGTGCGCATCGGCGTTTGCGATACGGGAGCAGGAATTGATCCACACCAGGCAGCTAGACTCTTTGAGCCATTTCAGTCCGGATTCCCGCAGGGAATCGGCTTGGGATTGGCGATCGTTTATCAGATTGTCCAGGCCCACGGCGGCAAGATCCATGTCGAATCAGAGTCTCCAGGTGGCGCGGAATTCGTTGTCGAATTGCCCCGCGGAGCAGCAGGGCACTGCGTACATGAGAAGCGGGACTATATGATGGCCGCTGGCGCTCGTGGATTGGGGAACTGACGAATTATGGCGCGGCTTCTCATCGTCGACGATGAACGCTCGATCTGCGAGCTACTGGAAATAACCTTTCGCAAGGAGGGCCATCGCGTGGAAGTTGCTACCTCGGGTGATGGCGCCAAGCGAAAGCTGGAGGGCCAGATCTACGACATCATCATTTCTGATATTCGCATGCCCGATATCTCTGGTGTCGAACTCCTGCGCTATGCCAAAGAAGTCTCTCCCGGTTGCGTATTCATTCTGATCACGGGAGTCCCAACCCTGGGCACGGCGATTGACGCAGTAAACTTCGGCGCGGATCGCTATGCCATTAAGGGCGATAAACTTGTTGACGAACTCCGGCCTGCTGTTCAACAAGTCGCCGAAAGTCTGAGACTGAAGAAGGAAGCCGGCATTCTCCGCCGGGAAATTCGCCGACTGACCGGGCTGGACCACATTATCGGGGCCAGCGCTGGCATGCGATCCATCTTCGACCTCATTCAGACCATTGCTCCTCAATCGAGCCGCATCCTGATCACCGGCGAGAGCGGCACCGGAAAAGAACTCGTGGCCCGCGCCATTCACGAAAATAGCCAGCGTTCGAAGGAGTCATTCATCACGATCAACTGCGGCGCCTTTCCGGAGACGCTTCTTGAATCGGAGCTCTTTGGATACGTCAAGGGCGCGTTCACCGGCGCTAATGAGAATCGTGAGGGTCTGTTCCAGGCCGCGGATGGCGGAACTCTGTTCCTAGACGAAATCGGGAACATGAGTCTCACGATGCAGGTGAAACTCTACCGCGTCCTTCAGGAAGGCAAAGTGCGGCCTGTGGGTAGCACACAGGAGGCGGATGTCGATGTAAGAGTCATCACGGCAACGAACAAGGATCTGGCGGAGGAGATCGCCGAGGGCAGGTTTCGAGAAGATCTGTTTTATCGCCTCAGCGTGATTCCGATTCATCTTCCTCCCCTTCGCGAACGCCGCGAAGATATTCCGCTTCTTGTCCGTCATTTCCTGGAGCAATTTCGGAATGCGACAGGCAAGAATATCGAGGGTGCCGAACCCAAAGCGATGGAACGTCTGGAAGCCTACGATTGGCCAGGAAACGTGCGAGAATTGGAGAATACCATCGAGAGAGCCGTGGCGTTGGAGACAGGCAAGCGAATCTCGTTGGAGGGCTTACCCGAAAGGATTCTGCTCCATTACCAGAATCACTTTGCGGAACGGCAGTTTGGGGAGCGACCCGTTCAATTGATTCCAGAGGGCGGAGTGGACCTCGCGGGACACATAGCGGAGATTGAACGGGCCTATCTGCTCGGTGCCCTAGAGTGCGCTGGCGGCGTACGAACCAAGGCAGCCCAGCTCCTGAAAATGACCTACCGCTCGTTTCGCCACTACGCCAAGAAACATGGGATTTAGGTATCCTAGAATTATCACGACTCATCCTACTTCCAGGAACATCATCCTCCGGCAGTTAACTGGCTATGTTTCGATTGTCTCGATGCCGCAATTGAGAGTCGAGGAATGGCACAATTTGTCGACATTTTGTGTCAGTTTTTTCTCGTTATTGGAATGGGAGGGATGAGACTCCATTATGGCGGAACAAGGCGCCACATTAACATGCGTAGAATCTGTAAGATATAACCAGTACGGAATACGTTCCAATGTTTTGGTACTGGAACCTGCCTTGCACCGATGTTGCATGGATGAGCGTATTATGGCGTCTCTGCAAAACGATTGAGGGCTAATAAACTGTGATGAAGCACTGGCCAAAACTCAGCCTGGCAATCGCATTCAGTCTCCTGGCTCTGGTGTCGGGGAGTCTTAAGCCGGCATGCCAGCGGACAACATCGACTGCCTACCGGACTCCGATGCAGCCGAGGCTGGGTGCGTTCGGACAGGCCGTCGTGAGTAAATCTCGCCAGAGTCATCAGCGACAGCGGCTCACATACGCGGCGTCGCAGCCGGCACCTGCCATCCGAGAAATCAACTTCCACAAAAGGCACAGAAGCTCTTGTGGCGATTCACAAGTCAGGGAAAAAGTGCTCCTAGGCCTGCTAAGTCCACTCCGTTGGGATGGGCGACTTGAACAACTCTGCGGTGGCGAAGTAGAACTAGGTTCTCCTCGGGCCCCCCCTCTCGCATTAAGTTAAGCATACCCCTTTAGCGCGAAGAAGATTTCGCGGAGATACACCAAGTTTGTAGCCATTTGTATAAATTCTAAGGAGAAGACATGAAAAAGAACGAGAAGGGCTTTTCACTTATCGAACTGTTGATCGTGGTGGCGATCATTCTGATCATCGCCGCGATCGCGATTCCGAACCTGCTCCGCTCGCGTATGGCTGCGAACGAAGCGTCTGCAGTCGGCTCGGAGAGAACCATTCTCACGGCCAAC
>DASYXV010000038.1:0-2063 GCA_035934545.1 Candidatus Acidiferrales bacterium | reverse complement strand
TGACGAGCGTCATACGGAAACCGTGCTGATGGGTCAGCCCCACGACGCCAATGGAGCGACACTCTTCGACGTCTGGACATCGTTTGCGGCGCCGAATGCGCCGCCTTACGAAGAAGAATCTCTGCCCATCGATTACGCGGTCGACACCACGATCGCCGAAGATCTTAGCCTGACCGGTTTTACCACAATTCACTGGAAGGAGCTGCGCTCCGGAGAACGCGTCATTGAGCTGGAGCTGTCCCGCTTTCTCCACGTTTCGAGCGTCACTGACGCAGCCGGCCAGCCACTCGTCTTTTTCCAAAATCAAGATCTGCGCCGCCAGCAGATTGCGCGTCGTGGCAATGACATACTTTTCGTCGTGCTGCCCACAGTCGCGACGGCTGGCGCGGAATATCGTTTACGAGTGGCGTATCAAGGAACGGTTATCCAGGACGCGGGCAACAATGTGTATTTCGTCGGCGCGCGCGGGAGCTGGTATCCGCACCTGGCCGGGCAGGAGCGATTCGCTTCGTTTGATTTGAATTTCCACTGGCCGAAACGCCTGACCCTGGTCGCCACCGGCCATCAGACGGAAACCGCGGTGGACGGCTCCGAGCGCACGGGCCATTGGCAAAGCACGCAGCCCATGTCGGTCGCGGGCTTTAATCTCGGTGACTACGCCGAGCAGACCGTCGTGGGCAAGCCAGAGATCGCTCTTTACGCGAATCAGGAACTCGAACAGGCAATCGTCGCGCGTCTGCAGCAGAACGCCGCCTCGCGCCTGCCTGGCACGTTGCCCGGGCAAATTTACGGAACGGAAAATCTGGGTTCTGCACTGATGCCTAATCCTCCGGCGGTGCTCAAGAAGCTCGGAAGCAAACTGCTGGACTCGGTTCACTATTACGAAACCATTAATGGACCATTTCCGTTTCCGAAGCTCGATGTCTCGCAAATTCCCGGCTCGTTCGGCCAGGGCTGGCCCGGCTTGCTCTACCTTACGACGCTGGTTTTTCTGCCGTCCGCGGCGCAGCAGCAAGCCGGCGTGGCGGAGCGCGCACAGGAAGAAATCGCCCAGCTTGTTCCGTTCCATGAAGTGGCTCATCAGTGGTGGGGCAACGTCGTGGCTCCGGCAAGCTATCGCGACTTTTGGCTTGAAGAAGCCATGGCCGATTATCAGTCATTGATGTACGACGACTCGCACAATCCGGGTAAGCATGAACTCCAAAATTGGCTCGCGCGATATCACGACATTTTGTTGACGAAGGCGCCAGGCACTGATGCGGCCATCGAAGAGGCTGGGCCGCTCGATTTCGGTTATCGCCTGGATTCGTCCAAAACGCCGGATGCGTACAACACAGTCGTCTACGACAAAGGCGCGTGGGTGATTCACATGCTGCGCGAGATGTTGCGCGACCCGAAATCCAGGAATCCCGATGCGCGTTTCGGCAAAATGTTGCGCTACGTCCTCAGCGAGCATCGCTTTCAGTCGCTCTCCACCGCGCAATTCCAGAAAGCCGTGGAGCGTTTCATGACGCCGTCCATGGATCTGGAAGGCGGCCATTCGATGGACTGGTTTTTCGACGAGTGGGTGCGAGAAACGGGGATCCCGGCATACAGCGTGGATTATCAAGTTCACTCGCGCGGCGGCAGGTTCGAACTCGAAGGTACGCTACAGCAGAACAGCGTGCCCAATGTCTTCACCGAATCTGTGCCGATTTACGCAGCACACGCGCAGGGAAAACTGGAACTGCTCGGCCGCGTCATTACCACAGGGCCCGTAACGAAATTCCATTTCGCGGCGCGCCAGCGCCCTTCGCGTTTAGTGATTGACCCCGAACACACAATCCTCTGCCGCACAAAATAGCGCATGGAAACTTGAATCTGTTCTAGCGAAATTTGTAGGTGAGGCTATTTCGAATTCAGCCTACGCGTGGAAGTGGCCAGCATGGCGGATTTCCTTGCGGTAATCGAGCGCGGAAATTTCCACGGTGCGGCACATTTCAAAGAGTCGCGAACGGATGCGCATACCGACTCGATCCATCAGTGAATCCTCGCCCGACGGTGGCCGCACGGAGGTGTTTCGC
>DASYXV010000030.1:0-10936 GCA_035934545.1 Candidatus Acidiferrales bacterium | reverse complement strand
CTCGATGATTCGAAGAAATTGACGCATGATCGACGCGAAGAATTGGCGCAGCGCATTCGCGAGCACGCGCTGGCGTGGGCGGTGGCGGAAATCGACGCGAGCCGCATCGACGCGTGGAATATCTATCAGGCCAGCCGGCAGGCGATGCTCGCCGCCGTTGGAAATATTCGTCCCGCCGCGGATTACCTGCTGATTGACGCGATGGAGCTGCCGCTGCCCGTCGAACAGAAAGCGCTGATTCACGGCGACGCGCGGTCGATTTCGATTGCGGCCGCGTCGATTTTGGCAAAGGTCGAGCGCGACCACTTGATGGACGACTTCGACCAGCTTTATCCGCAGTACGGCCTGGCGCAAAACCGCGGCTACAGTACGCCAGATCACTTGGAAGCGCTGAAGCGTTACGGGCCGACGCCGCTACACCGCTTTTCGTATGCGCCCGTGCGCGAATCGACTTGCTGGGCCGCGAATGCAACGCAGGAGCCGCTACCCCTGGCGGAAATTCCTGCAGGA
This sequence comes from Candidatus Acidiferrales bacterium, assembly GCA_035934545.1. Classification (GTDB taxonomy): domain Bacteria; phylum Acidobacteriota; class Terriglobia; order Acidiferrales; family UBA7541; genus DAHUXN01. Next base: position 10,426 of record DASYXV010000030.1, on the reverse strand, counting down.
ATCGCGTCCGCAACAAGCGCTGCGGCAGCCGCTTCACCTTCGACGACTGGGCCGCCTGTCACAATCGCTCCTGTGCTCGATTAACTCTTCGCTTGCCTCTTGCGGGACCGCCTACAAGTGGAGCCGTGCTAGAGGGACCTGCGCTTCATTCGGGTGTTGTCGAGTTCCTACACGCATGCGCGGCAGTGCGTTGACCCTTGTTTTTCGCGTGTGCTACCGTAGCCTAGCTTCGGGGAACTCGCGCTAAAACGCCCAGTCTGGGCGTCCGCTACAAGCACGCGGCTTGGGGGCATCGAAAGACGCATGGCAATGAATAAAGCCAAGGTCATGGAATCGGCGCTGAAATCGCTGAATCAGGGCAAGGTTGCCCAGGCGATTCAGGAATATCAGACGATCCTGCGGAGCGATCCGAACGATCAGGTCGTACTAATGACCGTTGGGGATCTTTTCGTGCGGCAGAATAGCATGCCGCAGGCCGTGGAATATTTCGAGCGCCTGGCGCAGCTCTATCTCAACGATGGATTCAACAGCAAGGCCATCGCGATTTACAAAAAGATTTCGAAGTTGGCCCCAAACGAAACGCAGCCGCTCGAAAAACTTGCGAATCTTTACGTGCAGCAGGGGATTCTGAGCGAAGCGCGGCCGATTTTTTTACAACTCGCCGAAGCACACCTGAAAGCCAACCAAACCGCGAAAGCCGTCGAAGTTTTGCGCCGACTGCTCGAAGTCGAGCCCGATAATCCGCGCGTGCAGCGGCGTCTCGCTGAGCTGTACATAGCGATGGGTCAGAAAAAAGAAGCGGCGAACACCTATTTGCACTTTGCACGGTACTTGCATGAGCACGGAGACGCCGCCGAAGCGCAAAAGACAATCGATGCCGCGCTCGCCGCAGAACCTGGCAATTCTGCCGCCCTGCTCCTCAAGGCCCGCATGCTTGGCATCGCGGGCGACACAGATGGAGCGTTGAAAACACTCGCGACCCTGCCGGATGCGGACTCGAATTCAGAAATTCTCGGATTGCAAATCGATATTTGCCTGAAGGGCGGAAAAAACGAGCGGGCCGTCGAAGTGGTCAAGCATGCTGCATTGCAGGGTGCGGAAAAATACGTGCTTGTATTGCGCGTTGCCAGCACCCTGATTGAAGCGGACGACCAGGATGCCGCGCTACAACTGATTGACGGAATTCGCGAATCGGCGATCGCTTCTGGAAATCAGGAACACCTGGCTAAGGTACTCAAGGCTGTCTCGGAACGGTTGCAGGAACGTATCGAGCCGGTGGAATGGCTCGTCGACCTGTACCGCCGCATGGGAAACAACAATCTCTCCGAGATGCAATCGCAACTGGCCGACGCTTATGCGAATGCCGGGAAATCCGATCGCGCGGAAGCCACGCTGAACGAGTTGCTCGAACGCGAGCCGGACAATGAAGTTGCGCGGCAACGCCTGGCCCAAGTGCGCAAGAACCTTGGTCATCCCTCCGCCGCGCCGGCTGACCTCGACGACATTTTCCCGCAGGAGCCCGCGCCGCCGACTCCGCTGATCGGCACTGCCACACCGGTTCCGCCTGCCACGCCCGCGAACGACCTCGGGCTCGATGATGAAACGCAGCGTTTCGTTTCCCAATCTCTCACTGACGTGGATTTGTTTTCGAGCTATGGGTTGACGCAAAAAGCCATCCAGTTGCTCGATAATATTTTGCAGCGCGTACCGGGACACGCGCCCACACTTGAGCGTCTGCTCGATTTGAACCTTGGCGCGGGGGATGACCGGCGAACCGCCGAACTGGCAGCGCAGCTCGAGCAGATTTACACGCAGCGTGGCGACGCAATAAATGCCGAGCGTTTTACAGAGCTGCGTCGCCGCTTCCAGCGTGCCTCGGGCGCGACCGACGAAGAACTCACTGCGGCCCAGACCGCCTCCCGCCCGACGGCTTCTCCTGCGGCCTCCGGCCCGGCGGAGTTCTCCGTTCCCGCGGCCGCGGCGGAACACGAGATCCCTGCAGGATCAGCAGCGACCGCCTCACCCGCCGAGGTTGCGGGGTCTACTCGAGCGAGCGGGCACGAAATTGACCTTTCGGACGAGTGGGCTAACTTAACCGCGTCAGAAAATGCTGAAGCGGTTGGCGATGCGCCCAAACCACCAGCAGCCGGTATCGAAGCGCAGGTTCCCGCAGCAGCAGCCGAAGCAACGGAGCCGGAAGCGGCGGAATTTGAACTCGAGCTGGTTTCTGAAACGCCCAACGCGAATAATGAAGCCACAACCACGGAAGGCTTTCTCGATCAGCTCGTGGCGGAAGTGGAAGGTCTGGAGACTTCCGCTGTGGAAGCGCCCGCGGAAACAAAATCGAAGCATGTCGATGAGCCTGTTCCTGAGGTCGAATCGGTCATGCCTGGGGGCAAGAACGAGTTGAGCGAAGTTTTTCAGGAATTCCGCGCCGAACTCGGCGAGATGGGCGAGAAGGACGAGGACGAAGACCTCGAGACACATTACAATCTGGGCATCGCATATCGTGAGATGGGCTTGCTCGATGAGGCCATCGGCGAATTTCAAAGAGTCGCGAAAGCGATTCAGGAAGGACGGCCCTTCCGCTACTCGATGCAATGTGCGACGCTACTCGGCTTGGTTTTTATGGAGAAACAGGAGCCCAAAATTGCCGCGTTATGGTACCAACGCGCGCTGGAACTTCCGGGACTTGATCCAGAAACAGTTCTCGCTTTGCGGTATGATTTAGGCTTGGCAGAAGAGCAAGCAGGCAACAGCCGGGCGGCGCTCGATAGTTTCCGGCAAGTCTACGCGATGAATATTGACTACCGTGACGTCGCGGAGCGCATTGCGACGCTGCAAAAACACTGACCTCCATTGGCCAACCGTCTCCTACGCGTGCTGTTACTGCTTCTGTGGCTCGAAATGGGCCTGCTGATCATCCTCATCCCATGGTCGAGATTCTGGGAAACGAATTATTTTCTCAATCACTATCCGTCACTGATACCAATTTTGCTCAATCCTTACGTTCGCGGAGCGATTTCCGGGCTGGGCGTGGTGGATGCCGTGCTCGCAGTGGATTCCTTCCGGCGCAAACGGACAGCAGTTACACCAAGCAATTAACTCCACGGCTACGCACATGCTTCTCTGTTATGTGACGGACCGGCGTCTCCTGCAAAGTCAGCGACCCGCAGGCGCCGATTCCACCGATGATTTACTCGTACGCATCGAACGTGCCGTCGACGCGGGCGTTGATTGGATCCAGATCCGCGAAAAAGACCTGCCGTCGCGCGAGTTGCTGGAGCTGACTCGCCGAGCCATCGCGATAACTCGACAAGACGCGAATGCCCATGCGCGCGTCATAGTAAACGACCGGCTCGATGTTGCAATCGTGGCGGGCGCGGCCGGCGTGCATCTTGGCGGCGCTTCGATTCCGGTTGCCGAGACTGTTCGATGGTGCCGCGCCGGAAACACCCCGCCGGATTTTATCGTTGGCGCGTCATGCCATGATGTTCAAGAGGCCATCGCAGCCGAACTTTCGGGCGGGAATTATATTTTCTTTGGGCCCGTCTACGAGACGCCCGCCAAGATGAAGTTTGGCGCACCGCAGGGTGTTGATAAGCTTGCCGAAGTCTGCGGGAGAGTTCAGATTCCGGTGCTGGCCATAGGCGGCATCGACGAGCAAAATGCGGGGACTTGCTTGCGCGCCGGCGCGGCGGGTATCGCGGCGATTCGTCTGTTTCAGCAACCGCCAAATGCTGCATCGCTTGGCACTATCGTGTCGCGTTTGCGGGCGATTCGGCCAAACGCTACACGATAGCAGGACAGAAGATCGCGTTCCTGCTGCTTAATTGGAAACCAAATGTCACTCGCCCAGCCACTTTCCCACAGGCTCCCAACCTTGCACGTGGTCACAAACGACTTTGATCGTTCCAGTGATGGGAATTGCGAGCACCAATCCGAGCGCGCCCCACATCCAGCCCCAGAAAAGCAGGGCGATGGTAACGGACACGGCGTTCAAATGGACGCGGCGTCCCACGAACGCGGGCAGCAGATAATTCGCCGCCATCAAATGAAAAAAACCGAGTACTCCGCAAATCAGGAGGAATGGGCCAACGCTATGAAACTGCTTCAAACCAATTAGTGCGGGCGGCATCCAGGCGAGGACCATGCCGAGATAGGGTACGAGGTTCAGCAAGCCGGAAACGAGCGCGGTGAGGAAAGAGAAATCCAATCCCATGGCCCAGAAAAACGCCCAACTCGCGAGTACCAGAATCAGTCCTACCAACGCTGTTCCCACCACATAGCTGCGCAGCATATTGCTGACTTCGGAGAGGGCAATTTTTACGGGTGTTCGTTGCGCCATTGGAAATAGTTCCATCGTGCCGTGCCAGATTTTTCGCTTTCCTACGAGCATAAAAAAAACGAGGAAGGGCACAAAGGTAGCGGCGAACAATCCCGTATAGAGGGAACCGAGCCGCTGAAGTAACGCGTCGCGTACCGGATGCGATTCGGTAACGGTGACTACGCGCTGCTCGCGTGATTCGTGCGGCGGCGGCGAAAGTTCGTTGACTCGCGATTCCAGCAGGTTCATACGGCGTTCGATGTCGCTGGTGACGGCGCGCAGCGGGGCGCGATATATCGGCCAGTCCGCGCCAAATTGGTCCACGCGGCTGACGAGCGAAGAACCAAGAAGAAAGAGCAACGCTATCGCCACGATCAAAACAACGAGCGAACCCAACACTCTGGGCAAGCGGAAAAGTTCGAGCCACACGACCAACGGATCGAGGAAATAGGCCAGCAGGATCGCCACCAGCAACGTGACCACCACGCTTGAGGCCAGATAGAAAAACCCGATCACAATTCCCGCAGCGATAATTCGCGCGCTGACGGCGGCGGTGCGCACGGGTTTCTCTTCGTGGGTCAGGACGGGAACAGTGTCTGGCATTTCCGTGAAGATACCATACACGGGCTGCAAACTATCTTGTTTCGTCTCGTGCCTATGCGTGTCTGGACATTCGCACGATGGGAAGCGAGACGCCATTCGAGAGCGGAACTTCGAGACGTTCCAACTCGACGTAGCCTTTCGCGCGGTAAAACGGCACGCCGGTCAACGTGGCGCCCATTTCGAAGCTAGTGAAGCCCGCGGACTTCGCAGCCGATTCGCAAGCTTCGAGAATCATGCTCCCGATGCCGCGCCGGGCCCACGCGGGATGTATGAAGAAAGCGCGAATTTTTGCGGCATCACGGGCCGGTTCCAGTAGCGTATCCTGCCGTCCCGTCCAATGATCGCCACCATAGAGCGTCTTGCGTTTGCTCCAGCCGCCGCAGCCGGCGATTACGGAGCGATTCTTTTTGGATGATTTGATTGCCGCAACGAAATACGTGCCGTCGGCAATCAACTGGCTATCCACTCCGTATACGGTCTGGAGCGCGAGCTCAATTTGAGCCGGCGTGTAATCTTGCGCTTGCAATCCGCGCACGGACACGTCGATCAATTCACGCAGAACGGGAATATCCGCGGGAACTGCGTGGCGAATTTGAATCTTCATTGGCGGAGAACGACTATTTCAGTCGTGGGTTTTGATTTCGATTTCATTACGGAGCGCGGCAACGAACTGATCGAGCGGCTGAGGGCCGAGGTCGCCCTTTGTGCGATGGCGCACGGAAACGGCGCCGGATTCGGCCTCTTTGGCGCCGACAATTAGCATGTAGGGAATTTTTTGGAGTTGCGCATCGCGGATTTTCGCCTGGAGCTTTTCGTTGCGATCGTCCAAGTGAACGCGAACGCCCGCGGCGCGTAATTTTTCCTGGACAGCTTCCGCGTAATCCGTAAATTTCTCACTGAGCGGCAGCACGCTCGCCTGCACGGGCGCAAGCCAAACAGGGAAGGCGCCCGCGTAGTGCTCGATGAGGATGCCGAAGAAACGTTCGACCGAGCCGAGCAGCGCGCGATGAACCATCAGAGGCTGGTGACGCGCGCCGTCTTCGCCAACATATTCGAGGGCGAAGCGCGCCGGCAAATTGAAATCAAATTGCACCGTGGTGAGCTGCCACGGACGCCCAATCGCGTCGATCAATTTCACGTCGATCTTTGGACCGTAAAACGCGGCTTCGCCTTCGATGCGCTTGAACGGAATTTTCATGCGCTGGAGAGTATCGGAGAGCGCGGCTGTTGCACGATTCCAGTCTTCCGCTTTGCCGGCGTAATTTTCCGGATGCGCGGCGTTCCATTCGGAAAGCTCGACCTCGTAACGGTCGAAGCCGAAGGTCTTCATCACCGCGAAAGCGAAATCCAGGCAGCCCTGCACTTCCGATTCGATCTGGTCAGGTCGGCAGAAAATGTGCGAATCATCCTGCGTGAAGCCGCGCACGCGCAGCAGCCCGTGCAGCACGCCCGAGCGCTCATAACGATAAACCGTGCCCAGCTCGGCATATCGCAGCGGCAAATCGCGATAGCTGCGCAGATGCGACTTGTAAATCAGAATGTGGCCGGGGCAATTCATCGGCTTGATCTGGTAATCGGCTTTCTCGATTTCGATGGGACTGAACATGCTGTCGCGATAAAACCCGGTGTGCCCGCTGGTCTTCCACAAATCGAGGCGCATCACATGCGGAGTGAAAACTAAATCGTAGCCGCGGCGCAGCAGTTCCGCGCGCAACCAATCCTCGATGATCGTGCGGATCAGACCGCCTTTGGGATGCCAGAAAATCAGCCCGGGACCGGCTTCGTCTTGAATGCTGAAAAGGTCGAGCTCCTGCCCGAGCTTGCGATGGTCGCGGCGTTTCGCTTCTTCGAGCTTGTGCAGATATTCGTCGAGTTCGGCCTGGGTGTAAAAACACGCGGCGTAAATCCGCTGCATCTGCGGATTGCCTTCGTGGCCTTTCCAGTAAGCGCCGGCGACGTTCATCAATTTGAACGCCTTGATGCGTCCAGTCGAAGGAATGTGCGGGCCCTTGCAGAAGTCGATGAATTTTCCCGTGGTGTAAAACGACACCATGGGCTCGATGGCTTTTTCCTCGATCAGCTCGCATTTGAATTCCTGCCGCGAGTCGCGATAAAACTTCAACGCTTCCGGCTTGGGCAGCAGTTTGCGCTCGTTCGGAATATTCTGGGAAGCGAGCTCGCGCATCTTTTTCTCTATGCGTTCCAGGTCTTCGGGAGTGAATGGTTCGTCGCGAACAAAATCGTAGAAGAAGCCATTGTCGATGGGCGGGCCGATGCCCAATTTTACGTTCGGGAAGAGCTCGATGACCGCAGCGGCAAGCAGATGCGCAGCGGAATGGCGCAACACCTGAATCGCCTCGGGATCCTTCGGAGTGAGAATCGCGAGCGAAGTATTCTGATCGAGGGGGCGAGAAAGGTCCCACAATTCGCCGTCAACGCGAGCAACGAGCGCTTCTTTTTCCAGTCGAGGCGAAATTTGCCGCGCGATCTCCGCGGGAGTGGTCCCGCCCGCGACTTCGCGCTTCGCCCCGTCCGGCAGCGTGATTTGTATGGTACCCATTGTCGTTTCTGAAAGCGCTGACGCGCGCTCGCTCATCTGCCCAGTTGCTGGGAACAGCTAGCTTACTGGCCGCGGCAATCACGGTCAAGGCCACGACTTGCAGCCAATCGGCGAGAACGATTTGCGTTCAGAATTTGGTTTCGTCGGCGGAGGTATCGTGGCGCTTGGGCGCGCCGCCGCCTGGGAAGTCGGCAAAGAGAACTTGCTGGCCCTCGATCAGCGGAAAGCCTTTCGAAGATGTCATGACCTTCGCGAGGGCCTGATAAAAATAAAAGTTCTGCTCGCCAGCCTGCAAATCCTCAATCGAGTCCCAGAAAGACATCACTCGGACGTCGGCAGTAGGTGCTGGGTCCTCTGCACGAAGAACGATGAGCGCGCGAAATCCGCGCTGTTGATGCGCGTGAGGAACCGCGTCCCGCAAAGCGGCGAGAAATGAATCGAGTTTGTCCGGCAGGATGTGAAACTGCGTCACGCGTGCGTACATTGCGCCTCCTCCAGCTAACTGGGCGGGATTGAGACTAGCCTAACCTTATCGGTTGGCGCAGTAAAGCGAGTTGGACAACCTGATAATTCTCTCCGGGGCACAAGCGGATTGTCGTTTTCGTCGTCGAGTCCGAAACGGAGCTTGTCCGCGCAGGCCAACGCGCCTAATTTGGGGAGTCAGGGGCAAACCGCCGTGTGGACTTATCTGGCTGGACCAATTCTCGCGTTTTTGCCGGCGCGCTTGCGTGCCGCATATTGTGGTGACATTCGGGTGAATTGGTCGCGGGCGACGGTCTTTTCAGGAATCATTGAGTCGTTTCTGGCCTTAGTAGCGCTGGTCGCGTGGTATTCAATCTTCGTCACGCGAGCGGGCCCGGCTATCGGTAGGTCGATTCCGTGGCCCTATGCCGGCCCCATGGGACTTTTGTCCATGTACATGCATCCGCTGACATGGCTGATTTGCTACTTCGGCGTGGAGGGCGCGGTGCGCGCGATGAGCGGTTTGGCGACGCATGAGGTCCCCGGGACGCTGCCATTGGTGCTCCTCGATCGCGCTATTCGGTATGCGAAGACGGGTGAATGGCGCGTAAAGCCAAGGCTTGTGGAAGATAAAGTGATACGCGGCGAGGGAATTTGGGATTTGAAAGTTGCGTCCTGCAAGCCGAAGGCGCACTGGAAATATCCGCTCACGATTCGCTATGGCGGCGAGTTCTTTCGGGTGCAAGGCGAAGAGCACGTCGCAGCGGGCGGTCATCCGCACGTATACCTGCTACGGTGTTTGCCGGCGAATGAAATCATTCGAGGACTAGAAGACTATGAGCCGCACGTCGCGTTCGTTGAAGACAATCCTCCAGGTTTCTTTGCGACGGTGTACGGAGAAATGCGCAAGAAGTTCGCGAAGTAAACGGGGAGAAATCATTCATTGTGAGGCGGTGTGAAAAATCCGCACCGCATGGCACAGTTCAGGGATCGCCCGCGAAAGTACTGCAACAGTGACTCAAGTCGTCCTGCGCGATGGCAAGAGCCTGGTCGGGAGAACCGATCAGGCGATAGTGGCCCAGCGACGTCACTTCATGTAAAGTGAATATGAAGAGAAACTTCCTGCCGGAAATATCGTATTGATAGAGGGAGGGCTCCCAGATTCCTGGCGCTACGGGCGCTTGTTCCATGATGAAATGGCCGCCGCGATAGACTTTGCCAAGAATGCCGCCGCCGATCGAGATGTCGCGGACAATGCTGGCGTCGGCGCGAACAAGCTGGCTGGCTGACGCGTCTACCCAGATTGTGGCGCGCGCGTGAACCAGCCAGTCGGTGGAATCGCCGTGAAACTGATACGCTGGATTGGGATTAAGCTGTATTTTCTCAAGGACGCGACCGTCGCGAACTTCACGGCCCATCCAGGTGAGCACGTAGGCATTTAAAACGCTGTTAATCAGGCGCTCACGATCTTTCAGTTTTTTCTTTTGCTTGGCGACAACGGCAACCTGGCGCGGGTCGTCCGGATGAACGGCGACCTTGAGAACGCGCTCCCAATCACGCAGTTGGCGCTGATATTCGCTGGGAGATACAGATTGGTTGTTTTCCCTGACGAGTAGTTTTAAGGTGCCGCTTCCCGTGGGTACCACACGATAGAGCTTGTCTTCCGTAACGCGGCCGTTGGAGCTGCTGCGCTCGACGTGGTGCTCCAAGCGCTCAAACGTGTCTAGCGCCACATCGTTGCGGTGCTGGTTGGCAATGATGCGGCTGAGAAGGTCTTGGATCTGGGCTGGCGTGAGGGCAGTTTGGTCGGACGCCGGTTGCGTCGGCTGTTGCTGCGCCGCAAGCAGCGGTATCAAAGAGACGGCAACCGCAACGACGCCGGCGCATCCGAATTGGAACAGGCGCTTCATTGCCAACGAAAATTTCACTTCCCTTCGGAGAGTCCCGTATGATGGCTTTAGAGAAACGATTCCTATACTCGCTTTACCGCTTTTCGTATTGTAGCGATATTTCCGTTCATTGCGGTGCGGGACTGGACGATTGGTATCGAGAGCGTCATCCTGGCCATTAATTCTGTCCCATAGAGAACTTTTATCTCCTAAGGAACGTCTATACTGATTAGATGCCGAAGCCACCCAAATTAGGACTAGGTTTTCGACAGGCGAGCGTCACGCTGCGCGAAGCATCGTGGCTTGCGTTCGACACCTTGCGTGCGCATAAGCTACGCAGTTTCCTGACGCTGCTCGGGGTCATCCTGGCGGTGACGACACTTGTCTCCGTGATGAGCGTGCTCAACGGGCTGAATCTCTACGTGGCCAACAAAATCGCCAATTTGGGTTCCAACGCATTTGTGATCGATCGCATCGGCATCGTGACGAATTTCGATGACTTCCTGAAAGCGGACAAGCGGCCACCGTTGCGCATGGAGGATTATCATGCGCTGAAGGATCACCTGCAATATTCCAAAGAAGTGG
>DASYXV010000028.1:0-2407 GCA_035934545.1 Candidatus Acidiferrales bacterium | reverse complement strand
TTCGTGATGGCAGCATGGCGGAGCGATTAACGACCGACCTTGCGTTCATTCCTTGCTCGCATTCTTTGTTTTGGCCGTGGCCCTCTGCGCCCTGACTTTATTTGCTCCGCCTTTTGCCACCAAATTGTTCGCCAGCAGCAGGGACTCGAACGTTCCCGCGTCAGTCCACCAGCCGTCGAGAACGCTGTGCCTGAGCGAACCCTCCGCGAGATAGTAGTTATTCAGATCCGTGATCTCCAGCTCGCCGCGGCCCGACGGCCTGAGCGTGCGGATTTTTTCGAAGACCGTCGTGTCATAAATGTAAAAACCGGTCACCGCAAAATTCGACTTCGGCTGCTTCGGCTTCTCTTCGATGCGAACGATTCGATCGCCTTCAAACACGGGCACGCCGAATCTTTCTGGATGCGGCACTTCTTTCAAGAAAATATGCGCGCCATGTCCCGTTCGCTCAAATTCCTGGCAACCTTGAGTAATATTCATCTCCAGAATGTTGTCGCCAAGCGCGACACAGATCGAATGCCCTTCGGCGAAATGCTCGGCCAGCCGCAACGCGTCCGCGATGCCGCCTTCGCCCTCCTGATAGGCATACGAAAGATGCCGCAGATTGAAATCTTTGCCGTTGCCAAGCAGCCGCAGGAAATCCCCCGCGCTATGTCCGCCAGTAACAAGCAGGATGTCGCGGATGCCCGCGTCCGCCAGCGTCTGCAGCGGATAAAAAATCATGGGCTTGTCGTAAATCGGGAGGAGGTGCTTGTTCGTGACGCGCGTCAGCGGAAACAGGCGCGATCCAGTTCCGCCAGCGAGAACCACTCCCTTCATTCCTGGACTCTCCTTGGGGCGGATAGCCTGATCCAACGGATATCTAGTGAAGTGACTTTTCCAGTGCGTCGAGCTGTCTGCGCGCGTCTTTTCGACGCGGATCAAGCTGCAGCGCCGCGCGATACTGCTCGGCGGCTGCCATCTTATTGCCTTCTTTTTCGTACAAACGCCCCAGCCAGTAACGCGCAGCCGCATGTGACGGCCAGTCGGTCCGTTGAGGCGAACTGGCAAGATACGACTTCAAGTCCTCTTCCGCAACCGTCAAATTCGTCCCGCTCAACACATGGGCCTGGCCGCGATAAAAAGCCAGGCGCGGGTCTTTTCCATTGACCTGCGCTGCCGCATCGACGATTTTCTCCACTTCTCCGCCATTGTTCTGCCCCGCATAATAGTCCGCGATCTCCAGATACGGCCCGACGGTTTGAGGTTTCATCTCCAGCGCTGCATTATACTCGGCCACCGCCTGATCGCCCTTGCCGACATGATTGAGGTAATCGGCGCGAGCCAGATGCCCGATCAGCGGGTCCAGCTTGCTAATCTCGTTCACTTGCTCGAGTGCATCTTCATTGCTGCCGCCAACAATCCATGGCGCGTCGAGCAGATACTCTTCCAAGTCGCGCCGCGCCTCGATGTTCGAACCGTCGGCCTGCACGGCCGCCAGAAACTCCTTCTTCACGCGCCGCGCCAGCAAGAAGCTGCGGTCACGATCCGCCTTCCCGCCATACGCGCGTCCCAGCCATTCGTGGTAAACGGACGAATTGGGAGTAAGCTGGAGTGCCTTTCCAAATTCGTTGATAGCGTTATCGTAGTCACTCACTTCGACATAACAACGTCCGAGCCAGTAATGCGCGGCCGCGTCAGCGGGATTCTGCGAGATTAAGGCGCGCAGAGTGTTCATCGCCATGCTGTAATTCCCCGCCTCAAATTGTTCCTGGATAGCGCTTAAGCCGTCCGCCGAGGCTGCTCGTGCCGCAGGCAAGAGTAGAATCAAGCACACTGCGATGGACCCGAAAAGCCGCTTCATCACTCTTTTACCTCCGCGGGATGTATGTTCATGCCGTCACGCAGTGTGATGTCGTTCGAAAGCGCGACGCGGTCGCCATTCTTCAAACCCGAAACCACTTCAAGGTCCGTTGGATTTGCAATGCCCACCTCCACATTGCGGCGGCGCAGCGTGTTGTCTTCCACGACCAGCACGAAATGCTGCGGGCCGTCTGTGTGCACCGCTCCGCGTGGCACCACCAGAACGTTCTGCCGGTGGCTCACCTCGATCTTTACATCCACGTTGATGTTGGGTATCAACTCCAAATTATCATTCGCCACGGAACAAAGCACCTCGCCGACGCTGCGCAATTCCCGCGAGATCACCTGCTTCGGCACCGTCTCGGTCCGTCCGTTCCAGACGTGCCCCGGCAGCGCATCCCACGTAATGTCCACGGGCTGATTCGGGGCGAGCACTCCCAAATCCGGCTCGTCGACGAATGCCCGAACGCGCACATAATGAAGATCGGCCATTTCCGCGAGTACTTGTCCAACCTGGACGTAGTCGCCGGAATGCACGGGCAACGAATAGAGCGTCCCGTTAAGC
>DASYXV010000018.1:0-2483 GCA_035934545.1 Candidatus Acidiferrales bacterium | reverse complement strand
AAGGTGCGCATATTATTACTCGCCGTATTTGGTGTTGCGGGAACGCTGGCGCGGTACGGCCTCGAAGGCGCGGTGCAGCATAGGTCCGGATCGAGCTTTCCGTATGGGACGCTGAGCGTGAATCTGGTGGGATGTTTCCTCTTGGGGCTGGTTGGTAAGTTCGCATTGAATCACGTCGCGATTTCGCCGGATTGGCGTATCGGTCTGACCGTCGGACTTTTCGGCGCTTTCACCACTTTTTCGACGTTCAGTTGGGAAACGGTGCGAATGCTCGAGGATGGCGAGTGGGTGAAGGGTTCGGCTTACGTTGCCGCGAGCGTGCTGCTGGGCTTGATCGTGATGTTGGCGGGCATTCGCCTCGGCGATGCCATTTAGGAGGGCCGATGACGCACGAACGATTCGAAGGCGAGCGCACGTTGATGCGGATACACATAGGAGAATCGGACCACTGGCACGGCAAGCCGCTCTATCAGGCGATTGTTGAGATGCTGCGCACGGAAAAATTCTCCGGGGTGACCGTTCTGCGCGGCGTCGGCGGCTACGGTTCTTCGAGCATTTATCACACAGACAAGATTCTGCGACTGTCGCAGGACCTTCCGATCGTAATCGAGGTGGTGGAGTATAGCGAACGGATAGAGCAGGTCTTGCCACGGCTAGATGAGATGGTTGGCGGGGGGTTGATTACACTGGAAAAGGTGCGCGTGATTCTTTACCGCACGGGAAAATAGGCGCGAATGCCAACGTGCAAAGCCGTGAAATGAGTGAAAAACTGAAGCTCGGCGAAAATCACCGCCGCGTGGTTTCCGTGCTGCTCCGCGGATTGGAACAGATGTGCGATGAAATTGAGGCGCGTCTCGCGGAAGTGCCGGGTGTCCTGTGCCACGTGAAGAGCGACTTGTCTCCCGCGCAGGGCGCCGCTTTGAGGGAGATGACGGCGCGCGTACGCGAAGAAATCAGGCGGCTAAACACGCAGATTGAGCTAGATGCCGCTGTTCGCTCACCGCGACGGGCTATTCTGGCACTTCTCTCGGCGAGCATTGTCAACCTGGAGGAATCGGATTCGAAGCGACTAAGGGGTTACGGACCCCTTGCAAGCGAGGCTGCCGCTCGACTAGATGACGAATTGAGCCGCCTGATTGGATTACTTGAGGAAATGACCACAATTGCCGAGTGGGTTTGACCCTTTCGCTATGGTCTGGGACTATCGCTCGCGATAGAATGTGAGCATGGCACACACCTTTCTGATTTTCGATTTTGGCACGGACGAAGAAGCCGCACAGCAGGCGCGCCATCGCATCGAGGGTTGGAAGCAGGGCTTCCGTCTCGGCAATAAACTTCAATTTAAGTTCGAAAGGAAATCGCCAGAGAAGAATGAGGATTCCGAGGCGAAACATAAAGGCAAAAAGGAAGAGTCCAATGAATCCGAACCCGTGCGTTTATTCGTGCGGCTTGATTTCTCAAACCATGAGAAGCATCTGGCGCAAAGCTGGATTGAACGCATCCCTGGCGACGACGCGTTCAAATCCGTGAAAAGTGAAGTGATTCGTAACAGTGATTCCGCCTTTGAAACGACGTCCGAGTTTTTCGATTCCCTCAGCTAAAACGGGAGTCGGGCTTGATGGCAGTTCCAACCCGCGCGCGGGGGTTCGAGATTTGGATGGCGCAAACCCTTCCGCTATAATGACCAAGCCGATTCTGGTTCCGCGAGGCGAAAAACAGCCCATGGCTCTGCAGACCAAAACTAAGACCGGCAAATTTGACGGGGCAAAATATCAGGGCCTCGGCCGCGAAGCATTGATTCGTCTGTATCGTGTGATGTTTTTGTCGCGGCGATTAGACGATCGCGAGATTCAACTCAAGCGCCAGAACAAGATTTATTTTCAAATCAGCAGTGCGGGCCATGAAGCCGCCACAGCCGCGGCTGGGCTTGTGTTCAAATCCGCCTACGATTGGTTTTATCTCTATTATCGTGACCGCGCGCTGTGCCTGATGCTCGGCGTCACTCCTTACGAAATGCTTCTCGAAGGCGTGGGCGCGAAAGACGATCCCGCCTCGGGTGGACGCCAGATGCCTTCGCACTGGGGCCATCAGGACTACAACATTGTTTCGAAGTCATCGCCGACGGGAACGCAATGGCTGCAAGCGGTCGGGGCGGCGGAAGCGTCACTGTACTACGACCGCTTCCCCAAGGCGCTGGCGCAGGCCAAGGCAGCGCCGCTCGGCGAAGCTGTACGGCATCAGCATGATGAAGTGGTTTGCGTTTCGGGCGGCGAAGGCGCGACGAGCGAAGGCGAGTTCTGGGAGGCGCTGAATACGGCGTCGAACCGAAAGTTACCGGTCGTGTTCTTTGTGGAGAATAATGGTTACGCGATTTCAGTTCCTTCCGAGGTGCAGACGCCTGGCGGCGACGTGGCGCACCTGGTGGCGAATCATCCGAACCTGCACATCGAGGATTACGACGGAACGGATCCGCTCGAAAGCTA
>DASYXV010000076.1:0-54368 GCA_035934545.1 Candidatus Acidiferrales bacterium | reverse complement strand
AGCGGGGTGGTGCCTGCTACTTGCACTGCTGGTTGGATGAGCTTCGACGTGACAGCCATCCCTTCAATACCGGGGAACACGGGTCAGTCGACGTTCTGCGTTGACCAGACTGGCGTGATTATGAAGGATGCCACGGGTGGTCTCACAGCTGCAGCTGGAGTTTCCTGCGCCGCCGATGGCTTCACGATCCCGCTGTAGTAGTCCGATTCGTTTTGACTCGAGGGGGGGAAGCGAAAAGCTTTCTCCCCTCTTTTTTCCTTACTGAGACAGGATAAGGTTCTAAATATGCGAAACGCAAAGAGACAATTGAGCGTAGCGCGGGTCGTACGGGAAGCCCGAGGATTTTCATTGATTGAGCTTCTCATTGTTGTCGCCATTATTCTGATTATTGCTTCGATAGCTATTCCCAGCTACTTGCGCGCTCGGATGGCAGCGAATGAAGCGAGCGCAACGGAAAACCTTCGTGGCATGACTACTGCGGCAACCGTATATTACACCACTTGGAGTAACGGCTATCCGCCAACCTTAACTGTGTTAGGTGGAACGGCGATCTCTGCTACTTGTAATTTGGCTGAATTGCTCGACCCACTGATGACAACCGCGCCGTTTAAGAAGGGCGGATACACATATGGTTACTCAGGAATCGGGGCGCCCGTGACGGCACCCCCGGGGTGCGGCGCTCCTGGTTACAACGCTTACATTGCCACGGCGACGCCAATCACACTGGGAAGCTCGGGTCAGCGCAGCTTCTGCAGCACGACACCCGGCGTAATTCACTACGACCTCACAGGCGTGACGGCCGGTAGCTCGGCCGCTTGCAACGCCCTGCCAACTCTGTAGTCAATCCTCGGCTCAGATGATGATCCGGTTCCAGCGGCTCGCCTCCGATACGCGAAGTCAACACGCACGCGGCATACTTCTGCTAGACTTCAAGCGTGGTTTCACTGGCGCTGCTTACGCTACTGATTCTCCCGCCGCCTAAACAAGACGTTCAGGGAATAGCGAAATCGATGGAAAGGCATTACCGTCACACGAAATCTCTGGCGGCGATTTTCTTTGAGAAGTACTCTTCTGGCCAAACCAGCCTTCGCGCCGAGTCCGGCCGCGTATATTTCTCAAAGCCCGGGCGGATGCGCTGGGACTACGATTCGCCGGAGCAGAAGCTGTTCCTCGTGGACGGCAAAAATGTCTGGTATTACGTCCCTGCGGATCACACGGCCAGCCGCACCAGCATCAAAGAGAGCGATGACTGGCGCACGCCCCTTGCTCTCTTAGCCGGCAAAGTCAAGCTGGAACGCCTATGCGGCAACCTTCGTCTCGCTGGCTCCAGCAGCGCTACTGATCCGGAGCAGCGTCCGACGCAGCCCGGGAACTCCGTTCTCTTGTGCTCGCCGCGCAAAGGTGACGAAGAGGCGTTTCGCCAGGTTCTGCTTGAAGTGAATGGGCAAGCCCAGTTGGTTCGCTTGACCATCCGTCAGCCGGGCGACATTGAGACCGAATTTCGTTTCGGCGATTGGAAGGAGAATATTCCGATCGACGAGGCTAAGTTTCACTTTGAGCCTCCGGCAGGCGTGGCTATCGTGGACGACGCGGCGCTTGCCATGAAGGTCCAGTAGGCTCCGATTCGCTCGCGTGTTCTACAAGCTCGTTGCCCCCCGGAACTTTATGAAGCCGTGCCGCCCGTTCCAACCGCAAAATCAATTAATTGCATCTTAGGATGAGAAGAAAAAGAGGGGTCAATTTTCCGGTGGGCGACTGCGGCGGGGCATCGCGAAGAACCACACCTGTTGCATGTTCTGGTGTTTTTGCCAGAGCACAAAGGATACCGCCTCGTCCTTCTTGATCGGCTGCGTATGTTAGACTGAATCGAAGAATGCTCCGAAAAACCGAGCTGCGTGAACGCTGACCATGGCTGAGTTTGTCTGCAAAGTGGGGGATGCCACTGGGCACGTCTTCCAACAAATGGAGACGGCCCAGACCGAGAAAGAGGCGCGCCAGAAGCTCGCCGATCGCGGCTTCTTTGTCTACGCCGTCCGCCCGAACATCAGTGTCATCCGCGCGCTTAAGGGTTTCCAGGGTAACAAGGCATTGCGCGCAAATGACTTTCTCATCTTCAACCAGCAGCTGAACACGCTAATCAAGGCCGGCCTGCCCATCCTGAAATGCCTCGATCTTTTGGCAGATCGTGTAGCTCTACCAACAATTCGGCCGCTCCTCCAGGACGTCCGCGATCGCGTGCGCAACGGCGCGTTGCTCTCCGATGCGGTGGAAGCTGTGGGCGTGTTTCCGCCCGTATATGTCACGTCCATTCGCGCCGGAGAGAAGAGCGGCGACCTTCCGGGAGTCTTGGATGATTACATCGCGTATCAGCGAACAACGTCGGCTTTCCGGAAAAGGCTGATCAGCGTCATCATTTATCCCATAATATTGATTGTAGTTGCTTCGTCGATCGTCTCCTATCTTGTCGCCTACGTGATTCCGCAGTTTGCGAAGCTCTACGAAGACCTCGGAACTCCTCTGCCGGCCCTTACTCGCTTCTTGATCACTCTGGTGACCGTCTATGGCGTCTGGCTGCTGGCATTCGTCTCGATTATGATTTTTGGACTGCTCTTCCTTTTCCTCTGGTCGCGCACGGTAAGCGGCGGCATCATGGTGGATCGCTTGAAGCTGAAATTGCCGGTTCTCGGCGACATCTGGATCAAATTTCAAATGGCTCAGTTCACTAGGATTCTAGCCACGCTCTTGCGTGGCGGCACTCCGCTGGTGGCCGGCCTGGAAACAGCATCAAACGCCATGGCCAGCAGGCTCGTTTCGGGCTCGATTCAGCGCGCGACTCGCCGCGTGAGCGAGGGCGAGTCTCTCCACGTCGCTCTCTCCGAGACGCGATTGGTTCCCGAGCTTGCGTTGGAGATGATCGAGGTCGGCGAGGCCTCCGGCGCGCTTGCGCCCATGCTCGCGAGCGTTGCGCAATTTTACGATGAGGAAACGAACCTGAAAGCTGGCGTGCTCATTTCCATCATTGAACCTGCGGTTCTTGTCAGCATGGCCGTGCTCGTGTTCTTGATACTTTTGGCGCTTTACTTGCCATTGTTCTCCGTGCAAGTGGGCGGTGCAGGCGGCGGATAAAATATGGCAACTTCGAACCGAGAATTGCACCCCGAAGCGGCCCGCGACGACGCGGCCGAACGAGACCGCACGCAGAAGCTTGCGGAGCGCTATCGCTGCCCATTCATTGACCTCACCGAGCAGCGTATCGACCCTGAGCTTTTCCGTTCCATCCCGGCGGAACTGATGTTCCGTTATAACTTTGTTCCCCTCGAGGGACAGGATCATTCCCTCGTGGTTGTCGTTTCCGACCCGAGCCAGCTTCTGGCCAACGATGAGCTTTCTCTGCTTTTGGATAAGAAGCTGATCATCAAAGTCGCAACGGCCGCGCAAATCAGCGACCTCTTGAAACGTACCGAGCAATCTCAGCGCGTCCTTGACCAGGCCACCGAAGGTTTCACGCTCCAGGTCGTCAGCGAAGAAGAGAGCGACGAAAACATCTCCATGGAGAAATTGACTCGCACCGATTCCGGTGTGAGCCCCGTCGTGCGCCTCGTGGATACCGTGATCTTCACGGCTCTCGAGCGCCGCGCCAGCGACATTCACATTGAGACGCGAAATTCGGAAGTCGCCGTGAAATATCGCATTGACGGCGTGCTGCAGTACGCGATGCAGCCTCTTGCCAAGGAATGGAGCACCACGATTCTCTCTCGCATCAAGGTGATGAGCGAGCTGGACATCGCCGAGCGCCGCGTCCCCCAGGACGGACGTTTCCGAGTCCGCTACAAAGGCCGCTTCATCGATTTTCGCGTCTCCATCATGCCCTCGATTCATGGGGAAGACGCCGTGCTTCGCGTCCTCGACAAGGAGACGCTGAGCGAAAAATTTCACAACCTCACGCTCGACGTCGTCGGCTTCGCCGAGGAAGATCTCCGGAGGTTCCGCAAGTACATTCACGAACCATACGGCATGGTCCTCGTCACCGGGCCAACCGGGTCCGGCAAGACCACCACGCTCTACGCCGCCGTGAATGAAATCAAGACCGACGAAGACAAAATTGTTACCATCGAAGACCCCGTCGAATATCAAGTCCGTGGCATCACGCAAATTCCAGTAAACGAGAAAAAGGGCCTCACGTTTGCCCGCGGTTTGCGTTCCATCCTGCGCCACGACCCGGATAAAATCATGGTCGGCGAAATTCGCGATAACGAGACCGCTCAGATTGCCATTCAATCCGCGCTCACGGGCCACCTGGTGTTTACGACTGTTCACGCTAACAACGTCACTGACGTCATCGGCCGCTTCATCAACATGGGCGTCGAGCCGTATAATTTCGTTTCTGCTCTAAACTGCATCTTGGCCCAGCGCCTCGTTCGCGTCATCTGCCCAAGCTGCAAGCGTCGCGTGACGCAGACAGCGTCCTTGCTCGAAGAATCTGGCCTGAACCCGAAGGAATGGGCCAATGTTCCCCTCTACGAAGGTGCCGGGTGCCTCGAATGTTCTGGCAGCGGATTCCACGGACGCACAGCGATTTGCGAGCTGCTTGACCTTTCGGATCGCATCCGCGAAATGATCATAGATAAGCGGCCAACCTCCGAAATCAAGCGCACTGCAAAAGAGGAAGGTATGCAGTTTCTGCGCGAGTCTGGGCTTGCACGCGTGCGAGCGGGAATCACCACGCTCCGCGAAATTAACAAGGTGACTTTCATTGACTAGCTTGATGACTTTGGAGAAGCATTCAGCGCGCCGCTCGGGCAGGAAAGGGCTTCGCGCCTGGCTCGACGCCATGCCTCATCCATCCCTCGTCTTTGAAATCGCCGCAACACATGTTGCTGCCGCCCGTTGGGGGCGAATGGTTGGTCACCTCGCGGCTTTCCACGCGGAGCCGCTTCCCGAAGGCGCGATTGTTCCTTCGGCGACGCAACCTAATGTTGCCAATGCCGATGTGCTTCGCTCCGCGATTCGCAGTGTGCTTGCGCGAGTTCCTGCGGAAGGACAAAATGTTGCGCTCCTCGTCCCCGATCCGGTGATTCGCGTTTTCATTCTTCCCTTCGATACTTTTCCGCGGCGCTCCGATGAAGCCTTGCCTCTATTGCGCTGGCGCCTGAAAAAAATTCTGCCGTTCGATGCCGAAGAAGCCGTGGTTTCCTGGCGCCGTCAGCAGAACCCTGAAGGAAAGCCGGAAATTGTCACCGCTGTGGCTCGCCAGAAAATCATTCGGGAGTACGAGGCTGCGATTGAGGTGCATGGATTGCTTCCCGGCGTCGTGCAGAGTTCCACTCTAGCTACGTTGCCCATGCTCGATACGGCAGATGCAACCCTGCTGGCTCGCTTGAGCGGACGCAACCTCACGACGGTGATTGTCCGCGGCGAAACACTCTGCGTATATCGCTCGGCCGAAATGGGTGTCAGCAACCTTGCGCCTCAAACGGTGTTCGACGAAGTCTTTCCGTCTGTCGCTTTCTATCAAGACACCTGGGGAGGAAAGGTAGGGCGTTTGCGAGTCGCGGGTTTTGCCGAGGCCGAAGAAGGGACGCGCGACCACCTGGCGCGCGAGTTGGACTGTGAGGCTTCCCCTCTGGCGCGCCCTGGTGAACTGAGTGATGCAGCACGCTCGCTCATTTCTCAAGGTTTGGAATCGTTGGTCGGCTGGCATTTGCATCATGGCGCTTAGTTTGTTCAGCGTCAAAGCAGATGAGTGGCAGCTCGGAAGGAAGTTTTCCCGGTCCCTTGACGGTCGATGAAGCATGAAAACGCGATTCAATCTGGCCACTTCTCCGCTCGAAAATAACCGGCGCTTCATTGCCGGCGCCGGAATTGTGGGCTTGTTTGGCCTCGTTGCGCTGGCGTTTCTTTCCCTTCACACGTATTACACCCGGCGCTCCGCCCGCACAACTCGCGAGGAAATCGCGCAACTGACCGCCCAGGTTCGCACAGAGCAGCAGGAGCAGGACGCGTTGCGCAAGGAATTCCAGTCCAAAGCTGTTCAGGAGACCATGGCTCGCTCTGCTTACCTGAATGGCCTGATTGCCGAGCGCGCTTTCCCGTGGACGAAAATGTTCGCCGACCTCGAGCGCATTCTTCCGCCGGGGGTTCGAGTGATTAGCATTTCACCTGGCCGCGATAAAGACGGAAATATGAATGTGGCCCTCAGCATGGGTGCGGAGAGCGACGCGGCGAAGCTC
Source organism: Candidatus Acidiferrales bacterium (assembly GCA_035934545.1). Taxonomy (GTDB): domain Bacteria; phylum Acidobacteriota; class Terriglobia; order Acidiferrales; family UBA7541; genus DAHUXN01. The sequence continues at coordinate 48,138 of DASYXV010000076.1, read as the reverse complement.
AAGTTTCTTGAATCGCTCGAGACTTCCTCTGCTTTCTCGAATGTTCTGGTCAAGTCGGAGTCCCGTCCCGATCAAGCGCACGGTCCGGCTACTGGCGACAGGGTCCTCCTTGATCTTGAGGTTCGGTACACGATATGAACCCGCGTGAAAATCTCCGACGCTGGAAACTGGCCGCGAAAATCTGCCTCGCGTGTGTCCTCGCGCTCGACGCGCTTCTCGTTTACGTGGATTGGCGGGCGAATAGCGCTGGTCCGCAAGCCCAGGCCTCCGAGCGAGCCCGCTTGTCGCAGAGGGCTAAGCTGCTCCGCGCCGATGTGATTCTCGGAGAGTCCGCCGAAAAACAGCTTCCCGCCATCCAGAAGGATTGCGATTTGTTTTACCAGCGGTATCTCCTTTCAAGTGCTGCCGGCTATTCCGTGATCGTCGCTGATTTCGGCAAAATGGCCAAGGACGCCGGAGTTCAGCCCGGAGGCGTCAATTTCCACCAGTCGCAGGTAAAGGATAGCAACCTGACCGAGATTGCCATCACCGCAACCGTGCAGGGCGACTATCAAGGGTTGGTTCGCCTCATCAACGCGCTGGAACGGTCGCCCCATTTTTACGTGCTCGACGGGCTTACCCTGGCTTCTGCGTCTTCCGGCCCGCTCAAGCTGAATTTATCTCTGCGTACGTATTTCCGGGCATAGCGTTATGGCTGAAGCTGCAAAGAAGAAGCGCGTCGAAACTTCCGCTCTCGTAGCGCTGCTCGTCGTTCTGGCGATTGTCGTTTATGTGAACCGCGGCCGCGAAGCCGAATTCGCCGGAATCCAAATGGGCGATTCTCAATTTCGCCCTCTCGGAGTTTCCGATCCCGCCCTGCGCCTCGATCTTCTCGATGGCCTCCAGAACGAGGAATACAAAGGCGGTCACCGCAATATTTTTGTGGCCACGCCAATCCCTTCGCCGGTCGCGCCGGCCGCAAAGACGCCTACAATTCCCCTGCCTCCCGCAATTCCGCAGCCGGTAGCGCCTCCGCCCCTCGTGGTTCCAGCGACTCTATATGGCATCGTCACGGAAGTCTCTACCGGGCGCCGCAAGGCTGTTTTCACGGGCGGCGATAGCGATGTTTTTATCGTCGCCGAGGGCGGCACGCTTCTGGGCCAGTATCGCGTGGACAAAATCGGAAATAATTCCGTGGATATAGAGGAAATCTCCAGCGGCCGCAAGACGACGTTGACCCTCACCGCCCCCGTGGATTCCTCCCAGCCTTCGCAGGCGCAACCATGAATCGAAATCGCATCCTCAAGGAATCATCCGCCCATGGTTTTGCGCTTCTCTTTGTCTTGTTCCTCATGGCGCTCGTTTTGATCGGAGCTTCCGTCGCAGTTCTCCGCATCAAGACGGAGGGCCGCCGCGCGAAGGAAGCCGAAATGATTTGGCGCGGCGAGCAATACGAACGCGCCGTCGGCCGCTTCTATCGCAAGAATGGCCGGTTCCCCACGTCGCTCGACGATCTCGTGAAGGGCACGCCCGGCCTGCGCTTCCTCCGCGAGCCGTACAAGGACCCGATGAACACAGCGGACGGCTCCTGGCGCCTGATTTACGTCGCGCCGACCGGCCAGCTCATCGGCAGCGTTCGCTATATCACGCTGCAAGAAATGGCGCTCGCGGACCGCGCGCGAATTATGGGATTGCAAATGGGGCAGGGAACGGATAGCGGTCAGGGCAATGGTTCATCCACGCCTCCGGGCGCCAGTGATCAAACCCAGATTCAAAATCAAGATCAGAGCCAGAATCCGAGCCCCGCTCTGCCGGGCGCTCAGCCCTCCACGGCAAGCCAATCGAGTCAGCCGTCAGCCGGCCAGCAGGCAAGTCCGCCGCAGCCCGCGCCCTTTGGCGTCATGCAGCAATCGCTCCCAGCTGTCACGCCGCAACCCGGGCAGACGCAGGACGCCGAGTCCTCCGACCAGCAAGTGGTCGGCGGCTTCATCGTCGGCGTCGCGAGTAAGATCAACAAGCCGTCGCTGAAGGTCTACAAGGGCGGCACCACCTACAAGCAGTGGGAGTTCATCTACAACCCGCTCGAGCAGGTGCAGACATTTGGCGGCGGCACCGTCATCGGCGGCGCGCCAGTCGGCCCGCAGCCTCCAACTCCTCCCCAGCCACAACCTCCTCAAATCCCGCAATAGCGGCCGCGCTTCCAAACGCCGCTGATGACGCCGCAAGATTTGTGGGTCATGGCTTCAGCCACGACATAAGCTTCGGCTTTCTTCAGGGGTTTTAACCCCTGAGGGACCACAGACCCCACACCAGTTTCACGCCCTCTTCCCGTCGAGCGCGTATTTGCGTATCGCTGCGGCGACGCCCGACTCATCATTCGTCGCCGTCACGGCCCAGCCGAGCGCCTTAAGCTCCGCCGCGCTATTGCCCATCAACACCGGCAGCCCGGCAAATTCCAGCATGTCGCGGTCGTTCCAGTTGTCGCCAATGGCCATCAACTCCTCGCGCGCGACGCCCCGCCTCCGCGTCCACTCCGCGAGCGCCTCGCCTTTCGAGCAGCCCTGGCGAATCACGTCGAGGATGCTGAAATCACGTGCCGGATACTCCGCCAGCGCAATGGAAAAATCCCGCGCGCGGGGCATCGCTTCCAGCGTCCCCAGAGCCGCGCGCATCCGCGCCACAGAGCCCGTGAACATCACCTGAATCGGATCTTCTTCCAGGCAATCCTCCAGCGGCGCGCACTCGGCGATGAATTCACGGTTGCGCTGGTAATATCCGCTGCTGACGGGATCGTCCCAGAAGACGCGCTCGAAAATCACCTGCCGTTCCCGCGCGCGGTCGAAGACGACCGCCGCCCCCGAGCGGAATTCCCGCGTCGCGCCCAGAACTTCCCGCGCCAGCTCGCACGGCAGCAGGTTGCGAAGATGCGTCTCGCCCGCTCTCGATTTGATGAGCGCGCCGTTGTTGACCACCAGAGTCAGCTCGCAGCCGAAATGCTCGGCGATGGGACGCGCGAAATCGAATCGCCGCCCCGTCACGAACACCATTTCGATCCCCCGCGCCGCCGCTTCCTCGATCGCCTCGCGATTCGCCGCCGGCAGTTCGTGGCGGCTGTCGAGGAGCGTGCCGTCAATGTCTATCCCAATCATGCGAACTGGCATGGAAGCATTGTAGCTTGGATGTTCCGTCTTTTGGCTTTGCCAAAACTGGTTCTCGCAACAATGAAATTCATTTGCGATTAGAAATCGAGAAGTCCTTTGTTTGCAATCACTTGATTGTTTGCGACTGTGCATGTCATTTGCGATTAAGGTGCTGGAAGTTCGAGGTTTGGGGCTGGTGATTGGAAGAGGCACAGGCTGAATAAACGCGCAAAAGTTATCGATTAGAAATTGGGATGTGGTTGATTTTGGGCTGGTTAGCGGGATTTCTAATTTCTTGGAAGTGGGAAGGATGATGGAAGCAGGGGCGGGCAACGGGGATCGTGAAGTATCGAAATTCTTCCCGATTAGAAAATTGCAAGTGGCGAATTGTGAGGCACTTAGCATTTTTTGACTCGATTTTTCGTCCCGATTAGAATCTTAATTGCCCCTAGAATGCGAAAGCCCCGACCGAAAGCGTCGGGGCGGCATTTGGCGACCCTACAAGCCATACCACCAAATTCAGACAACACCTAATGTATACCAGTTTATCATATTTGTCAAGGAAAAAATACAGGGAAATCAGGCCTTACCTGTGGTAATTTCAGAATCCAGGGCGTTCCTGCGAGGTGGGCGAATGAAGCTGACTGCGATTATTGAGGCTGAGGGCGACGGATATGTATCGCTGTGCCCGGAGCTGGACATTGCGAGCCAGGGAAATACCATTGCCGAGGCGCGCGACAACCTGAGGGAAGCGCTGGAGCTTTTTTTCGAGACTGCGCCAGCGGCTGAAATCAAACAGCGCCTGCGTAGCGAAATCTATGTGACCCAGGTGGAGGTTGCCGCTGAGTAGGCTGCGTGTTGTCTCGGGAAAAGAAGTCTGCGCAATCCTGGGAAGACATGGCTTCGTTGAAATCAGGCGGCGAGGAAGCCATGTCGTGATGCAAAAGAAAGAGTCCGGCGGCACAATCACGGTGCCCGTCCCCGATCATAAGGAACTTCGCATCGGGACCCTACAGTCCATCATCCGACAGTCGGGTGTTCCGCGAAACGAGTTCGAAACGTAAAGATTTGTGGCGGCACGCGCGAGTACACCACCACAACGACAGCGGGCGTCCTCCTTTTGGTTGAGATACTAAGCGAAGCAGACGCGAGTCCATTCGCGAACGATACGGCGTGAATGCAAAGAGGCTCCGCACCCTTGCTGCGCAAGGATGGGCACCCGGCGTGGCCGCGCCCGGTCGGGGGTGCGCCGACCGGCCACCACATGTGCAAAGACAGGACCGTGCCCACCTTCCCGACCCAGACCGTCGGGACGCACAAGACGCGAAAGGTGGCCTCGACAGGTGCAAGAACAAAGGCTGGCGGGGTAAACCCGCCGCTACGAACACCTGAGACGACGGCTTGTGCTAAAAGTTTTGCCCCATGACAACCAGACCAATGATAAAGACGAGTGGCGAGTGACCCGCCTTCGCCGAGGCTGCGGCGCGGCAAGCGAGTTATGAAGCGGGAAGGCAAAGCGGCGTCGAGTTCCAGAGGAATCCTTCGGACTCCTCTGGAATCCGCGAAGCGGACCGCCGCACTCCATATGAAACGAAGAGCTGGCGCGATGTGCTAGAATTTTTGCCCCATGACAACAAAGCCGATTATTGCAACCTCATCTGAAATAAAATCGCAAACGACAATCGAATCAAAGCTGCAGACGACAATCACGCATCTGGAATGTTCGCGCTGCAAGAAAACGCATCCGCACACGAAGCTGCTGAACCTATGCGACTGCGGCGGGCCGCTGCTCGCGCGATATGACTTGCAAGCAGCGGCGCGGACGCTGACGCGCGAAGCGCTGCGCGGGCGCGCGGCGAATATGTGGCGCTACGCCGAAGTCCTTCCGTCGCGCGAGCCGGTGACGCTGGGCGAAGGAATGACGCCGCTGCTGCACGCGAAGCGGATCGGCGAATCGCTCGGGTTAGAAAATCTCTACATCAAGGATGAAGGGCTGAATCCGACAGGCTCGTTCAAGGCGCGCGGGCTTTCGGCGGCAGTGAGCCGCGCGAAGGAACTCGGCGCGAAGGCGCTGGCGACTCCGACGGCGGGGAACGCGGGCGGGGCGCTTGCAGCGTACGCGGCGAAGGCGGGAATTCCGTGCGTCATCGTGATGCCGGCGGACACGCCGCTGGCGAATGAGATGGAATGCCGCGCGTTCGGCGCGGACGTGCGAAAGCTGAACGGCTTGATTTCGGATTGCGGAAAATACGTCGCGGAGAACAAGGAGAAAAACGGCTGGTACGAAGTCACGACGCTGAAGGAGCCGTATCGCATCGAAGGCAAAAAGACGATGGCGTACGAGCTGTGGGAGGAATTTCAGGGAACGCTGCCGGACGTGATTATTTATCCGACGGGCGGCGGCGTCGGGATGATTGGGATGTGGAAGGCGTTTGAGGAAATGGAGGCGATGGGCTGGATCGGGCGCGAGCGGCCGCGGATGGTCACCGTGCAGGCCGCGGGATGCGCGCCGATCGTGGACGCGTTTGAAAAAGGCGCGGAGAGCGCGCCGATGTGGGAGCACGCCGCGACGATTGCTTCGGGGCTGCGCGTGCCGAAAGCGATTGGCGATTTTCTGATTTTGCGCGCGATTCGCGAAAGCAACGGCGCTGCGGTCGCGGCTGCTGATGATGAAATTCTCGCGACGGGAAGGGAACTCGCCGCGAAAGAGGGAATGTACGCCGCGCCCGAAGGCGCAGCGACCGTCGTCGCCGCGCGAAAGCTCGCCGTGAAAAAATGGATCGCGCCGGATGAGACGGTCGTTCTCTTCAACACCGGCTGTGGGTACAAATACAACGAAGCCTGGCAGAAGGCGCTCGAAGGAAAGTGAAGCGTTGGCGGAAGCGGCGAAACGCGCGGCGATGACGGAGCGGCTCTACTACGACGATTCGTTTCTGCGCGAATTTGACGCGCGCGTGATTTCGTGCGAGGCGGATGGCGCGCGGTGGCGCGTGCGGGTGGAACGCACGGCGTTTTATCCGACGTCGGGCGGGCAGCCATTCGACACGGGGCGGCTGGGCGAGGCGCACGTCGTTGAAGTGATGGATGATGAAGCGGCGGGTGCAGATGACGTGATCCACTTCACCGAGCAGCCGCTTGCGTTGGGCGCGGTTCACGGAACGATTGACTGGCCGCGCCGCTTCGATCACATGCAGCAGCATACGGCGCAGCACATGCTGTCGGCGGCGTTCATCGAACTGTTCCAGTTTCAGACGGTGTCGTTTCACCTGGGGCGAGAAATGTCGTCCATTGATCTTGCGGCGCCGTCGGTGGTGCCACGGCATCTTGAGGAGGCAGAGCGGCGCGTGAATGAAATTGTTTTCGAGAACCGCGCCGTCACGGTGCGTTACGGAACACAGGAGACGCTTGCCGGCGAAGGCATTCGCAAGAAAGTCGAGCGCGAAGGAATTTTGCGCGTGATTGACATCGAGAATTTCGACCGACAGCCGTGCGGCGGCACGCACCTGGCACGCACGGGCCAGGCGGGGATGCTCCTGATCCGCAAATGCGAGCGGCAGAAGCAGAACTGGCGCGTCGAATTCGTCGCGGGATTTCGTGCGCTCGCTGCAGCGCGCGCCGATTTATCGACGCTGCGCCAGGCCGCCGAGTTCATCGGCTGCGGGATGCCGCAGGTTCCGGAAATGATCAGCAAGATGCAGGAGGAGCGTCGCGTCGCGGCGCGCGATGCGAAGAAGCTGAGCGAACGGCTCGCCGAACTCGAAGCCGCCGCGCTGCTTGGATCGAAGGCACAGACTTCGCGCGATGGGGCACGGCGAATTGTCTCGCATGTTACTGATGATGCTTCCGCGGCGTATCTCTCGATGCTTGCCTCGAAACTTGTGGCGAATGAAGGCGTGCAGGCGATTCTGGCGAGCCGCGCGGCGAATGCGGTTGTGTGCGCCCAGTCGCAGGGCATAGAGGGCGACATGGGCGCACTCCTTCGCGAGATTCTTGCTCCGATTGGCGGCAAGGGCGGCGGGAGCAAGTCGTTCGCGCAAGGCACAGTCCCAAATGAGGCGGCCATCGAATCGGTCGTCTCCGCAGCGCGAGCGCGGCTGCTTAGTTGAAGCGCGTGTCTGGCGAAAAACCGTGTCCTTTGCTGCGTCTTTGCCGCTCTGCTCGGCTCTGCTAAAATGAATGCGCTCGGTGGGCGGCTAGCTCAGCTGGGAGAGCATCGCGTTCGCAACGCGGGGGTCGGGGGTTCGAATCCCCTGCCGTCCACCAATTCTATCCGCGCAGGGATTCTCCACCTAACTTCGTTTCTCAAGCGTCTATAATGCTGGCCGCATGGGGCGCGCAGGGCAGATCATCAATTGGCTGTTCGGACCAGAAGCGGGGAGAACTCCGGGTCGCCTCGCGCCGCGATGGATTTTTCTTCGCGCCCTTGGACTGATTTTCTTCTCGGCGTTTTATTCGCTTTATTTTCAAGTCGAAGGACTCATCGGCCCGAACGGCATTCTCCCTGCCAATAGATATCTCGATGCGGTCAGTCACTCCATTGCAGGGCTTTCGAGAGTCCGATTCGTCCCGACCTTATTCTGGTTCGACTCATCCGACCGTGCGCTCATGCTCGTCTGCTGGATCGGCATGATTGCCTCAGTGCTGCTCTTTTTGAATTTCTGGCCGCGAGCTATGAACCTTGTTTGCTTCATCTGTTTTCTCTCATTCATCAGCGCGCTCCAGGATTTCTCCAGCTATCAGTCTGACGGGATGCTTCTCGAAGCATCGTTCCTATGCCTCTTTTACGCGCCTTTCGGGTTGCGTCCTCGCTGGGGTGAACTCTCGCCGCCATCGCGCGCGGCTCACTTCTTGCTCTTATGGGAATGGTTCAGGATTTACTTCGAATCCGGCAGCGTAAAACTTCTGGGCGGCGATCCTGAATGGCGTCATCTCACCGCGATGTACGAGTATTACCAGAATGGCCCGCTGCCGACGTGGATCGGCTGGTACGTTCAGCATCTCCCGCTGTGGTTCCACTGGGCCACGGCGCTGGCGACGCTCGTCATGGAGCTTGGTATCGTGCTTTTCCTGTTTTTGCCGCGGCGATTCCGTCTCATCTGTTTTTTCATTGTGACGCCCTGGGAAATCGCCGTCATCCTCACGGCGAACTACGCTTTTCTGAACTACATCGTCCTTGCTTTGGGTTTTCTCCTTCTCGACGATCGCTTTATCACGGCAATTCTTCCGACGACATGGTTTCCAAGGTATCGCGCATCCGTCGCGCGTCTTGCCGCCGAGAATCAACGGCAGCTTGCAGTCGAAACGAGCTCGCGGAGCCCAATTTCTCTCCTTGCCTCATCGAACTCAGCACAGGCTGAAAAAACTGGAGGGGGGAAGCCGCTAGATTCTGACTGGCGCGCCGAACTTGGATGGTTCTTGAAGCCAGCGCAAATGGCCGTCGCGGGATTCTGCCTCCTGTGGGTCTTTTACGCATCAACAACCCTCCTCGTCTGGATGTTTGCGCCTGAGATTCCGCTGCCACGTTCGCCTGTCGAAGTGCTTGAACCTTTCCGCATCGCGGATCAATACGGCCTTTTTGCCATCATGACGCGGGGCCGGTATGAAATCGAATTTCAAGGGTCGAATGATAATGGTCAGACGTGGACAACATATCCCTTTCGCAATAAGCCCCAGGCGCTGAACGAAGCGCCGCGCATTTGCGCGCCCTATCAGCCGCGTTTCGACTGGAATCTTTGGTTTGCCTCACTGGGGAACTGGCGCGAGTTTCCCTTTGTCGTCAAAACGGAAGAAGCCCTTCTCGACGGCAGCCCCGAAGTCATCAAGCTATTCGCGAGCAATCCGTTTCGGAATGCTCCGCCTAAGGAAATCCGGGCGGTCATCTGGCAATACTGGTTCACGGACATGGCCACGAAGAGCGCGACGGGAAACTGGTGGCGCCGCGAACTGATCGGTCTCTACGCGCCGACTCTTGTCCACATGCAGAACGGAAAATACGGCGCCGTTCAGTTTCCCGAGCCGCTTCCCGAACATCACGACTGATTTCTCCAGCCCGGCTGACTTGCAAAAAATCGTGAGTGTTCGCCTGAAATTGAGGTATACTGCATTCCCCCTAGGAGGCAGGCTATGCCATCAAGGAAATCCCTTCCTGAGTGGTTGTCGTTTGCCAGACTTAAACCCGCCTTGTTCACTGGTCTTGTGCTCTTCCTGTTTAGCTACGGGGCGGATATTGCGCTCGGCTGGTTTCGTCATCCCTCGTACGGATTAATCTTCAACGATCTGGCGGTAGGCATTGTCGGCGCGCTCCTCCTGGTCCTCTATCTCACCACCAGCTATGAAAATGACGCGTATGCTCGCGCCAAGGAGCGCATGATTCTTGTCCTGGAGTTGAATCATCACATTCGGCGCGCTTTGAGCCTCATCGAGGAGTCGGCGATGGTGGAGGACAGAGAGGAACGCGTACGCCGAGTGGATGCGGCGATTGCCAGGATTGATTTCGTGCTGACGGATCTGGTGCCGACGATTGGGAGCGCCAGCACGCCCCGCTACGAATTGCCCCTTTCCGAACACAAGGGCAGTGAAGTGGAGACGGTTCTTGGTCTAGCGCCGAAGTAGAGGCGGGAGTACCGCAGCGAATGCTGGAATGCGCCGAGTTCCTCACCCGGCGCACCCCAAACTACTACTCTCTTTCGAAGTGGAAAATATCCAGGACGAAAAACGATCTTCGATTGACTAACACGATGTGTCCGCCGATAAGGAAGTGTCCGTAGCCCTCTGGCGGAGGCGGCAATCTCCGTTCGAGGTCGTCGGGGCAAGGCTCCATCCTGCCGCGTAATCCCGGCGGCAGAGTTCCGCGCAGGATGAGCTGGCGTTCGAGGCCGGGCGGCAGATGGTCCTTCTTGGCCAGGCCCGGGGGAAGATCGTCACGGTCTTCCCGGTCGCGGTACCAATGGTCAATGTCATCTCGGTCCTGATGATAGGAATGGTCCCATTTCTCGTGCTTTTCGTGGCCGCGTCCATGGCCGTGGCCATGCCCATGTCCCTGATCATCGTCGTCTTGCGCGCGGCCGACTCCGGCGCTCAGAGCGAATAGCGCAGCTATAAACAGAACCATCCAGTAGCGTGGCTTCATATGTTCCTCCGAACTCCTGTAGCTGGGGCTCTGCTAAGTCTGATGCCTGGAGGGGGTGAAGAGAAGGATCAAAGAAGGATTCGTTGCCATTACCGCAACATCGTTTCCGCGCCGTGCGCCGATCGTCCAACAGTTGCGAGTTCGGTTGTCGAGGAGGCTAGGGCCGGCCAGCGCCGAAGCGGACGACGAATCCCGTCGAGAGCCACAAATTATTCTGATGCTCGCCGAGGAACGGCGTCCTGTAATAATCCATATCAACGGCGCGCACGGCGAAGTGCGGCGACAAGTCGAAATCCACTCCGCCACCCGCTTTCATCGAGAAGCCATTGTCGGCCGTGGAATATCCGGAGCCGCCAGGCTTGAAATCTAGCCGCGAGCCGCCGAAGAGCACTTCTACAAATGGCATCGCATGTAAATCATTCGATTTACGGAAGAAGAACCGCGGGCCAAAATGGTTTGCATAAATGCGAATGGGAGTGCCGCCTAACTGGCCGTATGCGACGCTCGCGTCGGCTCGAAATTGCAACCACGGAGTCAGGTTGATGCCGAATGCACCGATGGCGCCATTCATGTTTGTGACAGTGCCGGAGAGGCGGAACTGGCTGAAGGAATATCCTCCGCTGAGTTCAATGGAGTGTCCCGGCTTCAGTGCCGGCGTTCTGTTTTGTCCCTGAGCCGCGGCGGTGAAAAGCGCGATAACACAAATGCATCCCAGCCATTTCCGCATCTCCCAAGTCCTTCCTACCCACCTGGATTTTCCAGATTGCCCGCCGCGAATTCCTCAGTAGCCGCCGAAGCTGGAACGGAAGTCAGTAATCAGGACAATTCATCTACGCGTTTAGCACCTCGCACCGACTGAAGTTCTGCATCATGCCAAATCCTCTCGGCCCTTTCAACGCTCAGCTTCGCTCGCCTCTGCAGCGCCGCGCGGAAACCTCGTCTTTTCTTGCGGCGTCTCACGGCGTATCATGCAGCGGAAAATTCCAGACGGGAGAAATTCCATGAATCGCCTGAAACGTACATTCCTTCGATTGGTTTTCCTTGCAGCAGCCATTTTCCTTGTATCGGGACTTCCAGATGCGCGGCAAGCCGCCGCCGCTCCCTCCGGCTTCACGCTCGAGCAGGTGATGAGCTCTCCTTTCCCGGACGAGCTTGTCGCGGCGCGTAACGGCGAACGCATCGCGTGGATGTTCGACATCCGCGGCGTCCGCAACTTGTGGATCGCGGACGGTCCGGAATTCATCGCGCAGCAGGTGACGCATTATTCACTCGACGACGGCCGCGAAATCGACAGCCTGCGCATCACGCCTGACGGCAAGACTCTCGTCTATTCTCGCGGCAGTGAAACGAATTCGTCTGGCGAGGTCGCCGATCCCACGAGCGACGTGCAGAAGCCGGACCAGCAAGTGTGGGCCGTGGACGTTGCCAGCGGCGAGCCGCGCCTCCTCGGCGACATGAATTGCGCCGAAGAAGGCTGCGAGGACATCGAGATTTCTCCGGATGGCCAATACGCCGTCTGGCCGGCGCGCGACGCGCTCTGGATCGCTCCGATTTCCGGCGCGGTGCAGGCACATCCGCTTTGTTACGTTCGCGGCACGAACGCGGACCCGCAATGGTCACCTGATGGCAAGGAAATCGCGTTCACAAGCGGGCGCGGCGATCACAGCTTCATCGCCATCTACGATTTCGGCAAGCAGACGCTGCGCTATTTGCAGCCCAGCGTGGACCGCGACTCACTCCCGCGCTGGTCCCCCGACGGAAAGCAAATCTCCTACGTGAAAACGAACGGCGGCGAGCGGGGCCTGCCCATGATTCCTCTGCGTCCCATGCCGTGGTCCATCTGGCTCGCCGATGCGACTACCGGCCAGGCTCGCGCCATCTGGCGCAGCGGCGACACCCTTGATGATTCCATGCCCCGCCTCACCGAAGGCGATTCGTTCCATTTCGCCGCCGGGAATCGCATCGTCTTCTCCTCGGAGAAAGATGGACGCAATCATCTTTACTCGGTCTCCACGGATAGCGGCACGGGCGATCTCCTCACGCCGGGCGATTTCGACGTCAAGGACGTCACGCTCAGTAGGGACGGCAAGACTGTCTTTTATTCTTCGAATGAAAGCGACGTGGATCGCCGCCACATCTGGCGCGTCTCAGTTGCTGGCGGCAAACAGGAAGCACTCACCAAGGGCGACACAATCGAGTGGACTCCCGTGCAGACTGGCGACGGCGCGTTCGTTCTCTGCCTCGGCTCCAGCGCCACCACGCCCGCCATGCCGTATCGCATCACGGACACGGGGCGCTCCATGATTGCCCGTGAAGAAATGCCCGCCGATTTTCCCTCGAATGAGCTTGTCGTCCCGAAGCAGGTGATTTTCACCAGCGGAGACGGCTTGCAGATTCACGGCCAGCTCTTCGTTCCACGAGGCCGCGCCGCGCGTGGCCCCGCGCTCGTTTACATGCACGGCGGCTCGATGCGCCAGATGATGCTCGGCTTCCATCTCATGCAGTACTACCACAATGCCTACGCCGAAAATCAGTATCTCGTCAGCAAGGGCTTTATTATCCTTTCCGTGAATTACCGCACCGGTATCATGTACGGCCGCGCGTTTCGCGAGCCGCCCGATGGCGGCTGGCGCGGCGCTTCGGAGTATCAAGACATCGTGGCGGCAGCGAAATATTTGCAATCGCTGCCGTACGTGGCCCCCGAAAAAATCGGACTGTGGGGCGGCTCATACGGAGGTTTCTTGACGGCAATGGGCTTGGCGCGAAACTCGGATATTTTCAAGGCTGGCGTGGACATGCACGGAGTGCACGACTGGTCCGCGCTCCTGATGGGCGGGGAACGCCGGCGATTCCAGGCCGAGGGTGCGCCCGATATGGTCGAAGCCATGAAACTGGCCTTCAATTCCTCGCCGGATTCGTCCATTTCGACGTGGAAATCGCCTGTGCTCCTGATTCAAGGCGATGACGACCGCAACGTGCCGTTTTCGCAGACCGTGGACTTGGCTCAGCGGCTCCGCGCGCAAAAAGTGCCGTTCGAGCAAATCGTGTTTCCAGATGAGATTCACGATTTTCTGATGTGGAAGACGTGGGTGCGCGCGTACGCCGCGACGGCGGATTTTTTCGAGCGCTTCCTCGTGAAGGGCGAGCCGCTTCGACCGATGCCGTAGCGCGTTTGCAGCTGTGAGGCTAATTGCTTGTTACGTCACGAGGGATGGGCTAGATTAGCGGACTCTGAGTCCAAGAGGCGGCAATCGGCGGCAAATACTATTGAGGAGGAATCATGATCAGAAGGATGGGGGTTCTAAGTGTGATTGGGTTGTGCACGCTGGCGGCGGTGATGATGTGTGTGGGCGTCGCTTTTGCGCAGGAAGCGAAAGCTCCTGAAAAATCTGCCGCGAAACCGAAGATGACGTTTGTGCGCTGCGGAACGCTGATTGCCGACGCGACGCAACCGGCGATTACAAACGGAGACGTAATTGTCACAGACGGCAAGGTGACTGCTGTGGGAGCGGGTCTCAAGGCGCCTGCTGGAGCGGAGGAAAAAGATCTTTCGAAATACACTTGCATGCCCGGACTCGTTGATGCGCACATTCATTTGTGGAGCGGCCCGCGCGGGCAATATCCGTCCTTGCTTCTCGGCACGCTGCGCGCAGCGAAGGGAATGGAATACGCGCTCGATTCCGGCGTCGTGGCGGCGCGCGTGCTCGGGACCAACGGCTTCATGGACGTCTCGCTGCAGCGCGCGATTGACGAAGGCACGATTCCCGGGCCGCATCTGATTCCCGCGGCGCACGCGATTTCGATTCCCGGAGGACACGGGGATTTTTACGATTTCCCGCCGGACTTGACGCCTGAGAATTATTACACGCCGGAAAATGGATTCATCAATTCGCCCGCGGACGCGGAAGCGGCGGTGCACTGGCAACTGAAATACGGCGCGAAAGTGATCAAGATTCTCGCGTCGGGCGGAGTGCTCTCGCCGATTGATTCGCCACTGGCGGAGCAGGTGTCGCCAGAGGAACTGAAAGTGATCGTCGAGCAGGCGCACGCGGCGCACGTGAAAGTGGCGGCGCATGACGAAAATCTGCCGACCATCTGGGCGGCTTTGCGCGCGGGCGTGGACTCGATCGAACACGGCGCGGGCTTGGACGCCGACGCTGCGAATTATATGAAGGAGCACGGCATTTACCTGACGCCGACGCTGTACATCGCGAACAACATCGTCGAGAACGGCGCGAAGCTGCACATGGCGGACTACGCGATCCGCAAGGCGAACTTGATCTGGCAAGGCGAGCTCGGAGGATTCAAGAATGCGCTGAAGGCGGGAGTGAAAATCGCGGCAGGGTCGGACCAGAATTACGAGCCTGGGAAGGGGACCGTCCGCGATGAGGTCATGACGCTGGTGCGGTTTGGCGCGACGCCGCAGCAGGCGCTCACTTGGGGTACGCGCGGGTCGGCGGACTTGCTTGGGCTCGACGATTTGGGAACGCTCGCGGCGGGGAAGGAAGGCGACATCGTCGCGACGGAAGGCAATCCGCTCGAGGATATCAAAGCGCTCGAAAAAGTCCGCGCCGTGATTTTCAAGGGCGAATCCATGCCCGCGGCGAATCGCTACTGATGCGAGGGGCGCTGGTCTTTGCATCAATGACGAGTCTCGGGAAGCCGTTAATCCTGGCGGCATGGGGCAGTTCAATTTCCATCCAGAGCAAGTCCGCGCATGACTTGCTCACCGCTTTCCCACGCTCGAATCTGCAGAACCAGCATCCTTCTCCAGCGCCCAGTAACAAGTTCGATGCGGGGTACTGGACAAGTTAGTTCAATGCGGCTAGCATCGCTGTGTTCTTTGAACCCTCTCCCATGAATCCTTCGAGGCCATGGTGTAACGTCTTAACAGTGATTTTCCTGGTGTGCGCCGCAACGTCCATGGTGCAAGCGCAGGCTCCTTGCCCTGGCCCGCCACCGATTCGTGGAACTGCCAAGGGGAACATCTTCACGGAAGCCCAAGAGATGGATCTTGGTGACGCGATTGCCGAGCGCTCTGAGAAAGATTTCCACGTTATCCAGGACAATCAGCTCAATTCCTATCTGAACGGAATTGTCCAGCGCCTGCTCGTACAAATGCCGCCTACGCAGATGAAATTCCGCGTCGTCCTCGTGGATATTCCGATTGCGAATGCCTTTACCTATCCAGGAGGACGCATTTATGTGACCCGGAAGCTGGCGGCCTTTGCGCACAGTGAGGATGAGTTAGCCGGAGTTCTGGGACATGAACTGGGCCACGCGCTCACGCACCAGCCCGCAACGGAGATGAGCCGGGTATTACGCGAAGTCCTAGGGGTTAAAGACCTAGGGGATCGAGCCGACGTATTTTTGAAGTACAACCAGCTAATCGAAAACATCAGAAAGAAGGAATTGGACTTTAATCCGGAAGAAGACAAGGAGGAGCAATTAGTTGCAGACAATTACGGATTGTATGCTGCATCCCGGGCCGGTTATTCACCCTTGGCGGGCGTGGAATTCTTCGAGCGGGTGACCGAGACTGGAAAAAAAACTGGCAACTGGCTGACCAACCTTTTTGGGACGACGAAGCCCAGTGAAGAGCGCCTGAGGGAAATGAAAAAGGAAATTGCTAAGTTGCCCGCCTCCTGCATTGCCTCGCATCCGGCATCGAGCGCTGAGAATTTCCGAGACTGGCAACAAAGGGTGATTGCTTATAATTCAATGGAGACAATCCAGTCTTTGCCAGGCCTTCTTTGGAGCCGACAGCTCTCGTCGCCGCTGGAGAGTGAAATCAGTAACGTAAAGTTTAGCCCGGACGGAAAATATTTGCTGGCGCAGGACGATTTCAGCGTCTATGTGCTGACGAGAGATCCATTTCACTATTTGTTTCGAATTCCGGTGGAAGGCGCGGAACCGGCAGGATTCACGCCAGACTCCAAGTCCGTGGTGATCTGGACGCGAGGGCTGCATATTGAAAAATGGAGCATTGCCTCGGAAGAAAGGACGGAAGTCCACGAAGTAGTCGTTCCGCGTCCCTGTATTCAAAGCCAAGTGTCCCCCGATGGCAGCGTGGTTGCCTGCGCCCAGATTGCCTCTGGCAATAACTCACAGATAGATGTCAGTTTACTGACTGCTGCGAGCGGAGCGCCGCTGCTTCAGAAGAAAGATTTTTATTCGCTTGGGTTTCGCGACTTCTCTGCGCTTATCGCCCTAGCCTCCAGCAAGGGAAGGTTTAATCTTTTGAATATGGAATTCTCGCCTGACGCGCATTACTTTGCCGTTTCGCGATACGAGAGCGTGCTGGCATGGGATTTGAAAAGCGGATCGGAGGTGAAGCTGGCTGGGAACGTGAAAGATTTGATGGGAGGTGGATTTGTGTTTATTGGGCCGGATCAGATTTCCGGAATCAACCGTTTTGATCCCAAGAAATCCGGAGTGGCAGAGTTTCCAAACGGACCGACTGAGACGCATGTACCCATGGGCGGCGTGAGAATTGTCGCGCCTGCGCATGGTGATGTGGTGATTGTGCGGCCTGCGGGAGAGCAGTATGCAGTGGGTGTGGTTGACTTGAAGACAGGCAAGATTCTGGCAGCAAGCCAAATGACGGCGCTGGATGTTTACGACGAAGTATATGCGCGGCCTCAGCCAGACGGGAGCATCGCGATCTTAAACCTCGGAACACTCCAAGAAGTCACGCGGGCGAACTTGGGCGGGCATTGGATTGGCTGGCTCACCAGCGCGGAGGTTTCACCAAACATAAAGTGGCTGGCCGGCTCGGGAGGGTCGCGGGGAGGAATCTGGAACTTGGAAACTGGGGCGCGGGTGCTTCACGTGAGGGGGTTCCGCGGCTGCTACTTTTCACCTGAAGACATGCTCTACACGATTTTTCCTAGTTACCTCAAGCAAAAATCGACTGTGGGCATGCTGGATCCGGCGCGCAGCCAGGCGCGCAGTGAACGGGAGCTAGGCGACGATCAAGCATGGGAATCAGGGTCATATCTCATGTATGTGAAACGCGAAAAGGGAAAGTGGGACGGTCCGAGCGATCTGGAGGTTCACGATGTGACGACGGGCGCAGTCCTGTGGACAAGACATTTCTCTCATGCTGGTCCGATAGTTTCGATTTGGCCATGGGGGCACGAAATGGCGCTGATTTCTTCGCTATCGAGTGATGAAGCAAAAAAGCAGATTAAAAGTGATTCGCAATTCGCTGAACAGGTGAAGCCAATTCGGTCCAAGGATACAGCGAGTTTCATCGAAGTAGTGGATCCCCGGACCGGCTCGACGGAGGGCGAGTTTGGCGTGGACACGGGCCAAGGCTCGTTTCGAGTGCGCGACGCGCTACCAGCAGGGAAATGGGTCGTCGTTACTGATGACGAGAATCGAGTTCTTGTCTACGCGCTCGACGGAAAACTGGTGGGCCGCGTATTCGGTTCGCGGCCCGTGGCAGACGACGCGACGGGAACTTTAGCGGTGGAAAGCGATAACAGCACGGTGGACATCTATCGGCTTGACACGCTAGCAAAGCAAGAGGAGCTGAAATTTAGTACGCCACTCGCCTTTTATCAGATTGTGGATCATGGCTCGAAGCTCTTCGCCTTAACCGCAGATCAGGTTTCCTATCTTCTCAGCCTGGACAAATCCAAATCAAACTGATGGCAGTTACGAGGGGCGGTCGAGGGAGGCGCGGTCCCAGCTGCCAAGGGAGGCGGCTGCGTCGTAGGTGCTCTGGAGAAAATCGAGGAGCGCGGCGCGAGGGTCGGCGCTGCGGCGGACGTCTTCGTAAGGCAGGATGAATTCCGACAATTGCGTGTTGTAGGCGGCTGCAACGGTGCGAACGGGGGATTTCGCGAAGCCCGGCGACTCAGGTGCGGCGTAGGCATAAAACGCAGCGTCGCTCACTCCTTCGTTGCCAGGCCAGAAACCGCCGCTGATGACTTCGTGCGAGTAGGCTTCGCGAGTCATCGCGTCGGCGCCAAGGCGTTCGGGAGCGCGACGGCCGGAAAAACGCGTCACGGCGAGGTCAAAACTACCCCAGAAAAAATGCACGGGGCTCGATTTGCCGATGAAACGCGAACGGAACTCTTTGAAAACAGAGTCCACGGAGACTAGGACGCGCCAGAAGCGGTTGGCGTACATGGCATCGTAAGAAGCATGCACGCGATCCTGGTCGAAGCGAATGGGATTGGGGATTTCGACTGGCATGGGCCAGATCTTGACGTTGATGCCGAGCGAATCGAGCGAGTGCATGAAGTTAGAGTAGAAATCAGCAACCGCCCTCGGCGCAAGATCAAGCACTGCGGTGGCACCGTCACACGTGTGAATTTCGAGAATGTGTTTCAGGAAATCGAATTGGATCTCGAACCCCCCGGCGCCGTAAGGAATCGGTGATGTTGTAAGGCCGCGGGTGTTGACGTAAAGGGCCACCTGCCACCAATGATTGACGCGCGGAGCAAGGGCGAGGCGAACTTTACCCACAATCTGCGTCCACATGTGAAGCGTGGCTCGCGTAGGTTCCCACTCGTTCACGGGCAGAGGCGGCCAAGCGTTTTCTTCGCTGCGTTTCGCTTCGGCGCTCATCGTTTCACCAGAGAGGCGAGGCGGATTGGGAGGCGGGAGCGCATGGCGCTCGATCACTCAAACAGCATTTCGTCAACGTAGCACCAGCGCCAATCTTCGCCCGGCTCGAACGATTGAATCATGGGGTGCTTGGTCGCATGAAAATGCTTCGTGGCATGCTTGTCCTTGGATGAATCGCAGCAGCCGACGTGTCCGCAGGTGAGGCAGAGGCGCAAGTGAACCCACGTGTCGCCCATCTCGAGGCATTCTTTGCAGCCTTTGCCGCCGGGAGTGACTTTGCGGATTTCCTTGAAGTGTGCGCAAGGCTGGTCCATGTGTAGCCGCCTGAGGGAGGAGTTTACTGCATTTGGGAATGCGAGGCGACTACAAAGCGATTGCAATTGGTGGGGGCCCTGCCAGTGAAGAATGGTGCCGAGGGGGAGAATCGAACTCCCTACGCCGGCCTTTTCAGGGCCGCGCTCTACCAATGAGCTACCTCGGCACAGAGACAAACGAAGATTCTACGGGCGGGTTGCGAGGGTGTCAATTAGTCCACGGATGGCGGACTTACCAAATTGAGGAGGAGTCTGGGAAGGAATGAAAGTTGAAGTGTCAACGGGAGATGGTTGACTCGGCGAGGGTTGCATAATAGAAACGAAACCCCAAGAGAGAAGTGAATCCAAAGGGGATGCGGTTGAGCATGAAATTCACGTTAGTCCGCTTTAACTTTAAGAATCGTGGTATGCGGCGATCAGACAGCGCATTCGTTCCGTTTTTCTCCAACTGGAGGCTGGCAGATTATTCCCTCCCTAACCGCTCTCCCAAAGAGGAATCGTGCGAATAAAGCGGCTCGATGTATTGCGGGCGATCGCCGTACTCTTCGTGCTTTTCCTTCATGCAGACCTGCCATTTTTCCGCCGGATGGGCTGGACAGGCGTGGACCTCTTTTTTGTCCTCAGCGGATTCCTGATTTCCGGTCTGCTCTTCTCCGAATACAAGAAGCGCGGCTCGATCAGCTTCAAGCGCTTTTTCATCCGGCGCGGCCTGAAAATCTACCCGTCGTTCTACTTGATGATCGCAATGACCGTCGGTGTCGAACTGGCGCTGAAGCTTCCTCTGACTGTGGGCGACTGTATTCGCGAAGTCTTTTTCGTGCAGAATTACAGCTTCGGCATCTGGGCACACACCTGGTCGCTGGCGATCGAGGAGCACTTCTACATAGTTCTGCCAATGCTTCTCCTGTTTTTGACGCGAATCTCGCGCGACCGAACTAATCCATTTCGTGCGATACCTTGGGTGTTTGGCTTTGTCGCGGCAGCCTGCCTGGTCCTTCGCGCGGCGACGATCTATTTGAACCCGACGCCGCAGTTTCGTTGGGAGATGGTGGCAAATCCAACCCATGAGCGCATAGATTCCCTGTTTTTCGGTGTATTGCTCAGCTATCTGCAGCACTTCCACACGGGATTCATTGAGGATCTGCTCGCAAGGACGCGAAATCGCATCGTCGCAGGTTTGCTGATTCCCGCTTTGCTCTGGACCTGCTTCTTTCTGCCGCACGAAAATCATTTCTTGCTGACATTTGGCCTGACGTTTCTCTATCTGGGCTTTGGGTTACTTTTGATTCTCAATTTGCAGGTTCGCGACATCTTTCGCGGACGATTGGCGCGAAGTTTCTCGCTGCTGGGGACGGGACTTGCCTATATTGGCATGTATTCTTACTCGATCTATCTTTGGCACTTACCCTTTGTATCGTGGGCTCCAGGCGTGCTGCGGCGCCTGTTCGACATCCGGATGAATCATCTTGAATTCACATTGGTTTTCATCTTCGGCGGGATTGTTTTTGGAATCGCGATGTCGAAGTTGATTGAGTATCCTGTTCTGCGAGTTCGTGACCGCATCTTTCCTGCAATGCAGGGTTTGGCGACGGGCCGCGCGGATGCAGGGAGGGAAGGCGCAACCACTTCGATAGAAACTCCCGCTGCCTGACCCCTATTTGACAGATTCGTCGAATTCGCGCATCCAGTCTTTCTTCTTAAGGACTTCGCGGGGGCGGGAGCCGTCGGGCGGGCCGACGATGCCGTCCTTCTCCATCAGATCAATCAGGCGCGCTGCGCGGCCGTAGCCGACGCGCAGGCGGCGCTGGAGAGTGGAGGTGGAGGCGCGGCCCATTTCGCAAACGACGCGGACGGCTTCCTGATAGAGATCATCGTCCACTTCGTCACCAGCGACCTCGGCCTGACCTTCCCCGGCTGTGTTGTCGTCCTTGGGCGGCTTGAGGAGTTCTTCGTTGTAAATCGCCTTAGCCTGCTCGCGCCAGAAATCGCAAACTGATGCGATTTCGGCCTCCGTGACGAGCGGGCCGTGGATGCGATGGATGCGCGATGAACCGGCGGGCAAGTAGAGCATGTCGCCACGGCCGAGGAGCGATTCGGCGCCGTTGGTGTCAAGAATGGTGCGCGAGTCCACCTTGCTGGCGACGCGGAAGGAAATGCGCGCGGGGAAATTCGCCTTAATGAGGCCAGTGATAACGTCCACCGAAGGCCGCTGCGTAGCGAGGATGAGATGGATGCCGACAGCGCGAGCCATCTGCGCGAGGCGCGTGATGGATTCCTCGACGTTTGTAGTGTCCACCATCATGAGGTCCGCGAGCTCGTCGATCACAATGACGATGTAGGGCAGCGGCTTGTGCTCGGTCTCCTCGGTTTGATCGAAGAGCGAGAGAGGCTGCGCCTTTTCGAATGTGCGATTGTACTGCTCGATGTTGCGGACGCCGCGCTGCGCGAGAAGCTTCAGGCGGCGCTCCATTTCGCGGGTGGCATTGCGCAGGACGTTGGAGGCTACCTTGGGATCGGTGACCACAGGTGTATACAAATGCGGAATGTCCTCGTAGAGGCCAAGCTCGATGCGCTTGGGATCGATGAGAACTACTTTCATTTCATCCGGCGTGGATTTGAAAAGCATGCCCATGAGCATTGAATTGATGAACACGCTCTTGCCTGTGCCCGTCGCACCAGCGATGAGCAAGTGCGGCATCTGAGGCAAATCGGCGGCGCGGATGCGGCCAACGAGGTCCTTGCCGAGGGGCAGCGCGAGCTTCGTCGGCGCTTGCGTGAATTCGGGCGATTCGATGACTTCGCGCAGGGCAATCGTCTCGCGATGCGGGTTCGGGACTTCGATGCCGACGGTGGATTTTCCCGGGATGCGCTCGATCAGGATGGATTCTGCGCGCAAGGCGAGGCAGAGATCGTCGGCAAGGCTAGTGATGCGGCTGTACTTGATGCCGGCTTCGGGCTTCAGCTCGAACGTGGTGACGACAGGGCCGGGATTGATTTGCGTGACGTGGCCGGCGACGTCGAATTCGGCGCACTTCTGTTCGATCGCGCGGGCGTATTCCTTTAGCTCGGATTCCGTCATGCGCTCGCCGCGTTCGGCGAGGCGCAAAAGGCCGGTAGAAGGCAGGCGATAGGCGGTCTTGCCCTTGGCAATTTTCGGATCGGTGGTGGATTTGCGCTGTGGCGCGGCATCGGCGCGGTCGGAAAACGCGATTATAGGAGAGGCGCGACGCGATTCCGGTTTCTCCTCTTCGGCGTCCTCTTCATCCTCAACGTCGCCGGACTTGCCGAGCAGAGCTGCCAGACGTGACGGCTTCGCCTGTGCACCAACGGCAGGTCGGCCGGCGATCTTGATCTCTTCGACGCGCTTGCGCAGCTTTTCCGCTTCGCGAGCCTCGCGACGAGCACGCAGTCGCGCCATTGCCTCGTAGAATCTGCGGCCGATAAATCCATCGGGGCCAAACGGGCCGCGCAAGATGCGAGCGCTGCCGGCAAACGTGAATTGCGTGGTGAGAAGTAGTCCGATGAAGAGGCACGCCAGCGCGACCAGGTGCGCACCGACGGAATTGAGCGCCGCGCGCAGGCCGCTCGCCATGAGCGTTCCCAACATTCCGCCAGCGGGAAGGGCACCGCGAACTCGCGGAGCATTCGTCAGAACCAACTCGGCCGGAAGAGCAAATATAAGGAGGCAGAAACCAATGAGCTTGGCGATTGGCGCGGCGAAATCCCGGCTGCGGAACCAGCGCCAGCCAAATAAGAACATGGCGACAGGGAACAGAAACGCAGAGTATCCGAGCGCCTGGAAAAACAGATCCGCAGTATAGGCGCCGACGGGGCCGATCCAGTTATGTGCCGGGCCGGTAGATGGCGGCGCGGCGGCGACGTTGAAAGATGCGTCCCGCGGAGAATAGGAGAGCAGGCTCAGAGCCAGCAACACGGCGAGCGTGATGGCAACGAAGCCGATCAGCTCGTTGATGCGGCGGTTTTCAGTTGGTTCGAATGCGCGCACATGAATCTCCCTGGCTGGGGGAAGGTGTCAGCTTAGCATGAGATGCGCGGGCGCTAGTGCGCGCTGCCCATGCGGAGGAACAAAAACAGGATAACTATACCGAGGAGAATCCGGTAGTAAATGAAAATCTTGAGCGTGCGTACCTGCAAATAACGGAGGAAAAAAGCGATCACGATGATGCCCACAATGGCCGAAACGGCGACGCTGATGGCCAGGGTCGAAAGCGGAATCGTTAGCGCGCCGGCGTGATGCATTTTCAGGAGCTTAGGCACTTCGACGGCAGCGGCGCCGGCGATGATGGGCGCCGAGAGGATGAAGGAGAAGCGGGCGGCGGCCTGGCGCGTGAGGCCAAGGAAAAGGCCGGCCGTGATGGTGCTGCCGGAGCGCGAGACGCCGGGGAAGAGCGCACAGGCCTGGGCAATGCCAATGAGAATCGAATCGCCAAACGAGATGCGTTCCATGGGCCGGTCGAGGCGGCCGACGACTTCGCCAATCCACATCAGCACGCCGACCCCGATCATCGAACAGGCGATGTAGAAGGGCTTGCGAAGTGGGCCTTCGACGACATCGTGCAGGAAAAATCCCGCGACGGCGGCGGGAATTGTCCCGATGACGATGTACCAAAACATTTTCCGCTGGCGCTCAACGTATTCGTAGCTGGCCCCGCGGGGATAATGGAAGCCGACCCCCGCGGCGACGAGTTCGATCCAGTCGCGCAGAAAATAAATGACGACGGCGAGGAGCGTGCCGGTGTGCAGCGCGACGTCGAATGCAAGGCCGGGATCGGGCCAGTGAGCAAGCCAGGGGAAGAGAATCAAATGGGCGGTGGAGCTGACGGGAAGAAATTCCGTGAGACCTTGAATCACGGCAAGAATGATCGCCTGATAGAGAGGCATCGAGGATTAGTTCTCCTGGGCGGCAGAGCCGCGCAATCGCTTTGACATCGCGAACGCATCGAGCCCGCCGGGATAGTAATGGTGCATACGACCGCGGGTACGATAGCCGTGCTTTTGCCAGAAGGCAACCGCTGCATTGTTGTTCGTTGCTGTTTCCAGCCATATCTCCCGCGCGCCCGCTTCGGCGAGATTTCGTTCAGATTTGCGGAGGAGAGCCGTGCCAACGCCAGAGCGGCGGTGAGCCGCAAGAACATCAATCGTGATGATGTGGCCGTGCGCGCTTTTGTGCGCGGACAAAATGAAGCCAGAGACTTCCTTGCGGTTCTCGGCGACAAAGCAAGCCGCGCCCGGCAAATGCAAATACCAGCGAAGTTCCCCGAGGGAGTAGGCAATGGCCAATGAATAGCAAGACTGGTCAATCGCGTAGAGAGCGCCGAGGTCGGTGGGGCGATACTCGCGAATCGTGAACTTCACAGCCGGCACGTCAGACTTCGAGAATGACTGGAAGGATCAGGGGGCGTTTGGAAGTTTTCTTGTTGAGGAAGCGTTTGAGGTCAGTGCGGATTTTTTCCTTGATGACGCTCCAATCCGTTTTTTCCTCGGGATTCGACTGCTCGACGGTTTTCAGTATCACGTCGCGAGCGAGCGCGAGAAGCTCCTGGCCATCTTCGGAAGGCAGAAAGCCACGCGTGACGATTTCAGGAGAGGTTTCGATGCGGCCCGTGTGCTTGTCAATCGCGATGATGGGAACGACGACGCCGTCTTCGGCGAGATGGCGGCGGTCGCGGATGACAAATTCCTCAAGCTCTTCCAGCGAGCCGGAATCCACGCAGACGCGCCCGACCGTCACAGGATCACGGCGAAATGCGCCGGTCGCCGTGAATTCAATCGGATGTCCGGATTCGATGAGCATGATTTCGCCGGAGACGCAGCCGACTTGATGTGCAAGCGCCGCGTGGCGGAAAAGCTGGCGGTATTCCCCGTGGATAGGAATGAAATATTTTGGACGGACGAGATTCAGAAGCAGCTTCATCTCTTCCTGGCTCGCGTGGCCGGAGACGTGAATCGGAGCGGAGCGTCCACCCTCGTAGTAAACGAGGACGCGGCGGCGGAAGAGGTGGTCAATCATGCGGGAGATAGCTTTTTCATTTCCGGGAATGATACGAGCGGAAAGGATGACCGTGTCATTTTCCTCGATGCCGAGGAGGCGATGATTATCCACGGCGATGCGCGAAAGCGCAGACATGGGTTCGGCCTGGCTGCCTGAAGCGAGGACGACGAGCTTGCGCGGGTCGAAAGACTTGATGTCCTGCGGGCGGACGACGGAGCCGTCGGGGATGCGCAGCTTGCCGAGCGTGTGGGCAATCTCCGTGTTGTCCACCATGCTGCGGCCGATGAAGCCGATCTTGCGACCTGCCGCTGTGGCGATGTCGATCACTTGCTGGATGCGATGCACGGAGCTTGAAAAGCAGGAGACGATGACGCGCTGCGGAGCGGCGCGGAACAGTTCCTCGAGGCGCGTCCAAACCGCGCGCTCTGACGGTGTAAAGCCTGGGCGCTCCGCGTTGGTTGAATCGGCAAAGAGAGCGAGTACGCCCTCCTGGCCGTAGCGCGCGAAGCGGTGGAGGTCGAACGGAATGCCATCCACCGGCGTCGGATCAATCTTGAAATCGCCGGTGTGAATGATGATGCCGAGAGGTGTGCGAATCGCGAGCGCAACGCAGTCAATCGTGCTGTGCGTGACGTAAACGAATTCGACCTGGAATGGCCCGAGAGTTATGGTTTTTCCCGGCTCGATTTCGCGCAGGTCAGCCGTCTCGAGCAGGCCGTGTTCTTCGAGCTTCTTGCGGACAAGCGCGAGCGTGAATTTTGTTCCATAAACCGGGCAATTCAAATCTGGCAGCAGATACGGGACAGCGCCGATGTGGTCTTCGTGCGCATGCGTGAGAATAAGGGCGCGGAGCCCGGCGCGGTTTTGCTTCAGATAGGTGATGTCGGGAATGACGACGTCCACGCCGAGCAATTCGGATTCGGGAAACATCAAGCCGGCGTCAATGGCGAGAAAGTCCTCGCCGTAGCGCAGCGCCATCATGTTCATGCCGAATTCGCCGAGGCCGCCAAGCGGAACTGCCCAAAGGGAAGGTTTACTCAAGTCGGTGTGTCACTCCTCTTTGCAGACCCAACATCGTATCACAGCGTGAGGACGCAGAGTGGGGAACTGCAAGTCCAGACCCCAAACAAATTCATTCGAAGCGAAGAGCTTCGATGGGATCGAGCTGCGACGCTTTCTGCGCGGGATAATAACCAAAGAAAACGCCGACAAAAAGCGCAAACGCCGCGGCGAGCGCAATGGACCACGCCGGAATTGCCATCGTCCAGGAGAGTAGCCCAGAAAGAAATCTTGAGCCAAAAATACCCACGAAAACACCAAGGATTCCACCCATCAAGCTGACAAGAACCGCCTCAATCAGAAACTGCATTTGGATGTCGCGTTCCGTGGCGCCGACGGCCATGCGCACGCCGATTTCGCGCGTCCGCTCCGTCACGGAGACGAGCATGATGTTCATGATGCCGATGCCTCCGACGAGAAGCGAGACTGAAGCGATACAAGCGAGCATCAATGTGAAAGTCTGGCTCGATTTTTCCATCGTCTCCAGAAATTGCGTCGGCGTGCGAATGTTGAAGTCGTCGGCTTCATTGGGACGGAGGTGGTGACGCTGGCGGAGCAGCCGGGAGGAGAGAGATTCCGCGGGTTCGATTGATTCCGGGTTGACGGCGGAGCAGAAGATGTCGTCGAGCCAGTATCGGCCCGTGATTTTTTTCTGCGCTGTCGTGTACGGCATGTTCAGCGTGTCGTCCTGGTCCCAGCCGTAAGGAGTCATGCCTTTGGATTCGAGGACTCCAATCACCTTAAACGGCAGATTGTTGATGCGGACGGTTGTGCCAATGGGATTTTCGCCCTCGCGGTACAGCTGATCCACCACTGTCTTGCCCAGGACGGCGACTTGGGCCACGGTTGCAACGTCCTGGTCCGTGTAGTTCGAGCCGTCAATGATGGACCAGTTCTTGATGTCCAGGAAATTCGGGGCGACGCCGCGGAAATGCGTGCCCCAGTTTTTGTTGCCATAGACGACTTGGACATGGCCGTCCGTATTCGGCGAGCATTCTTTCAGG
Source organism: Candidatus Acidiferrales bacterium (assembly GCA_035934545.1). Classification (GTDB taxonomy): domain Bacteria; phylum Acidobacteriota; class Terriglobia; order Acidiferrales; family UBA7541; genus DAHUXN01. Next base: position 20,920 of record DASYXV010000076.1, on the reverse strand, counting down.
AGCGGGACTGACAGAGGCAAAGCATCAGAGTCGGCGTTGGTCAGTGATTTCGTGTTGTCGTTCCCCGTGTGCACGCCGTTGACGTTGCGGCCGCCGGACTCCACCCAAACAAGATTGTCGCCCAGCGCCGCAATCTGATTCCGGATTTCCTGCGAGCCGCCTTCGCCGATTGCCACAGTGCAAATCACGGCGCCAATGCCAATGGTGATGCCCAGCATCGTGAGCGCCGTGCGCAGTTTGTTGCGCGCGAGGATGCGCAGGGTCGTGAGAGTCAAATCGCCGAGTTCGACGCCGCGCGAACTTGTTTTTTGCGAGCCCAAACTGGGGCCTCCCAGTCAATTCTGGAGCTGAATTCTTAGACGCGCCATGCTTACGAATCGTTTCTGCAGCGATACACGCATGCAAATGTTCGCGTCGCGCGGCTATTCGTGCCCTGCAAACATCCGCGCAACCGACACTAATACAACCGCACCCACGACCGCGGCAGCCAAGCTGCCGATGACTCCCCAAGTCTCAATACCCAGACGCGAGAAAATCCAGCCGCCAATCACGGCGCCGACAAGGCCGAGGACAACGTTTGCTATGCAGCCGAAACCTCTTCCGCGCGTGACTTTGCCCGTCAGCCAGCCGGCGATCAGGCCGATAAGAATCCATGCGACGAGCCCATGACTACTCACGAATACTCCGAACATATCCGGCCTCCGCATCGTTTATTTCTGGCAAAAGACGTAGCCGAGAATTTTATAAACCAGTTTGGCCGCGAGGAAATCCGCGGCGTGATCGCCAGGCTGGGGGAGGAGTTCGACAATATCAGCGGCGACGATTTTTCGAGCCTTGGCGACGGCGCGCAGGAGCGCGGTGACCTGATACCAGTCGAGGCCGCCGGGTTCCGGCGTGCCCGTCGCGGGAACGTAGGAAGGATCAAATCCGTCGAGGTCCACGGTGAGATAAACGTGCGCGGAAAGATCGGCCACGACGCGCGGAATCCAGCTATCGAGAGGCGCTCGCGCGATGTCCCGTGCCCAGAAAATCTTCGTCGGAAGGCGCGGAATCGCCTGTGCCTCCTCTTCACAGAGCGAGCGAATGCCGACCTGCACCGCCGGGCAGATTTCAACGACGCGGCGCATCGCGCAAGCGTGGCTCGCCGGATTCTCCTGGTATGAGTCGCGGAGGTCAGCGTGCGCGTCTATTTGTAGCACGGTAAGGTCCGGGAATTTCTTCGCTGCTGCGGAAACAAGCGGAGGGGTGAGCGAATGTTCCCCGCCAAGCACCACGGGGAATTTGCCGTCGGTAAGAAGCGAAAGTTCCGTCGTGTGAATTTCGCTGAGAACTCGTTCGAGAGTCAAGTACGCGGCATCAATTGGCGGAAGAGTGGCGATGCCAACTTTGGAGTACGTCTCGACGCTGAGTTCTTCATCCCACGTCTCCATATTGTGACTTGCGGCGATGATCGCCGCCGGGCCGTTGCGCGTGCCGTGCTCGTACGTTGTGGTGCGCTCGAGCGGCACGGGGAAAATGACGGCGCGAGATCCTTCGTAGCGCGAGAATTCCTCAGCGAGCCCGCCAAAATTGTTGGGCGTTCCCAAAGTGTAAGTTTTCAGTGGCACGAGAAAAGTTCCTCACTCGATAATTTTTTTCTTTTTTCTTTGCGCACTCTGTACTATCTATGGACACGCAAAACCGTCCAGCGGGATACATTACCTGCGAGGAAGATGAATGGCAAAGAAAAAGGGTGTGACAGGAAGGATCCTCCACGATCCGATTGAAGACCACTTGAGGCCTATCCACCCTCTGGATTTGTCGAAGGCGCGGACAATTGACGCCATGGTGCGCGCGATGGGCCAGACGGCGTTCACGGGCCGGCAAGTTGGCGACGCGGCGGACGTCCTGGAAGCGATGGCGCGCGACAAGGACTGCTTCGTCGTGCTGACGCTCTCCGGCGCGTTGACCGTGGCGAAGATGGGGCTTGTTTTCTGTGATTTGATCGAGTCGGGAATCGTGAGGGCGATCGTTTCCACGGGCGCGCTGATGGCGCACGGGCTAGTGGAAGCGACGGGCCATCATCATTTCCGGTATGACCCGAAGATGGACGACAAGGAGCTTTTCCACGCCGGCTATAACCGCGTCTACGATTCGCTTGAGCCCGAGACCAACCTCGACTACATCGAGGGAATCATGCAGCAGCTTCTCGAAGCCTGGGACCCGGAAGAGGAAGTGTGCAGTTGGATGCTGAATCGGCGAATAGGCGAATATCTCGTGCGTCATGCGCGCGGCCGCGGCATCTTGAAGTCTGCCGCGATATGGGATGTGCCTGTCTTCGTTCCCGCCTTCACCGATTCAGAGCTGGGGATCGATTTCGCCTTGCATCAACGCCAGCGGCGCAAGCAGGGCCGGCCCGTCCTGCGATTCAATCCCTTCGCGGATTTTGAGCGTTTTGCGGGAACAATGCTGCCAACCAGGCGCATGGGAATTTTCACCATCGGCGGCGGCGTGCCGCGGAATTGGTCGCAGCAATTTGGAGTATTCGCGGAGTTGCTGGCGCGGCGCGGCTACGAAAAGATGCCGCTCAAGCGTTACAGCTACGGCTTGCGCATCTGTCCCGAGCCAGTGCATTGGGGCGGCTTGTCGGGCAGCACATATTCCGAAGCCGTGTCATGGGGAAAATTCGTCCCGCCGGATGAGGGCGGCATGTTCGCGGAGGTGTTCGACGACGCGACCGTAGCGCTTCCGCTCATCGTGGGAGCGGTGCTGGAGCGCATTGGCTATTTCGATCGGCGCGCTCACAGCTCGAAACATGCCAAGAAATCTTCGTCTTCGAATCATCATCCACGCGCATTGACGCATGCCGAGCGATAAGCAAGGCTCCGTTCCTTCGTGACGTAAATTCAGACGATCTGGATTTCTTCCTCGAGGCGAATCTCGAATTTCTCGAACACGCGGTTCTTGACGATGGCGACAAGCGCCTTCACATCGGCTGCCGTCGCGTTGTCCGCGTTGATGATGAAGTTTGCGTGCTTTGCCGACACCATCGCGCCACCTTGTCGCGTGCCTTTGAGTCCTGCCTCGGTAATGAGAAATGCTGTCGGAATCACGGGGAAAGGATCGAGCTTCACGACTTTCGCAAACGTTTCACGGAACCTTGCGGGAACGAGATTCATGTCTACATTCTTGAATGTACTCCCTGTGTTCGGGAACTCCATAGGGTGGCGTTGCAACCGGTAATTGATTTTCTCCTGAATCCCTGCGGCAATTTGATTCGGTTCGCCCTTCTCCATCCGGATTTTCGTTGAGAGGATGATTTCCTGGCCGCCCTTCTCCTTAAAGATGCTCGAGCGGTAGGCGAAACGGCAGGCGGAATTGTCGCGCGTGATTTTCTTGAGCGTATCCACGTTGAGGCAGTCGACTGAAACAATGCGGTCCTTTATCTCGCCTTTGAACGCGCCGGCATTGCCGCGCACTGCTCCGCCAACCGTGCCTGGAAGGCCACCCGACCATTCGAGGCCGCTGAGCGAATGAGCGACAGCGAAGTTCAGCAAATCGGAGACTAGTGCACCCGCGCCAACTTTGACGACGTCAGCATCCAGGACAATGTGCTTGAGATTCGGCTTCAGGACGAGGCCGCTAAATCCTTCGTCTGCAAAAAGAAGATTCGTTCCGCTGCCCAGAATGAAGATTGGCACATGCTTCTCTCGAGCAAACAGGATCGCGGCACGAATCTCTTCCTCGCTCAACGCGTCGCAGAAATAGCGCGCCGGCCCGCCAATGCGATAATTGCACTGCTGCGCGAGCGGAATGTTCTCGAGAATTTGTGCCATCGCAACCTGAGGCTCTCTTGGCATTTCTTTTCGTCGAGATCGGCGCGGAATGGAACATCACCGAAACACGCTCGACTCTCGAAGCTTCAGGATAACCAGAAAACGAGTTTCTGCTAAGCATTGATCAAGTTGCTTGTGCTTAGGACTGTGATTGCTGGATCAGGGGCAGAGGGTGAATCGGCGGGGATGCTCGCTTAATCGTCTTCGCCGAGAAGAATTGCCGCGGAGAGAACCGTGGTCCACAAGCCGCGCTTGTCGCCAACGGCAGATTGCGAAATATTCATCGTGCGGACGATTTTATTCGATATGCGGTAAACCTCTTTCTTTTCGTCCCAGGAAAGATCCGGATCGAATTCGACGTTGAGCGTCGTCGCGAGCATTTCGGCGGCAAGCTCCTCGGCATACTCTCCCGCGATTTCCTCCGGCTCGCCGAACGAGTGATGTTCGGAGAGGTAGCCGTACATGGACTTGTCGCCTGGGAGTGCGACGCCGACCGATGCAGCGATCAAGCGGTGCGGCTCGCGCGTCTGGTTTTCGCTGATGACGACGAACGCCACCTGGCCAGGCTTCAGGTGCTTCAACCCTTCGCTGCGGGAAATCAGCTTGCAATGCGGCGGGAAAATCGAGGAAACGCGGACGATGTTGCATGCAGCGATGCCTGCATTGCGCAGAGCAAGCTCGAAACTCGAAAGCCTCTCGCGGTGTTTTCCGACTCCCTTGGTGAGAAATATTTTCTTCGCGACGAATGCCATGAAGCGTGCCGGGTTGCGGTGCCTCCGCTCAGAAAATGTGGAAGTCGAGATGCGAAGTGAAAGTAACAAGAAGCCGATGGGGTGTCAATGTTTTTTGCGGGGAAAATCCAATTTGCTTCCAATATGCATCGAAGTGGCTGGTTTTTTTGCGCTCGCTCGCCTTGCATTCAATGTGAGCGATGTCTATACTAATTTGTTTTTATAACGCGCAATCCTGCATGCCGATTCGCGGCGCCTTCGTGCCGGTTTCTGCAGAACCATTTCGGAGAGTGGATGTCGAGCATTGCGTTGAAACCTGACTCCAGTTATTTCTGGGACAAACTCCATTCCTTAAGCGGCATTATTCCCATCGGGGCATTCCTGCTGGAGCATTTCCTCGAGAACAGCTACGCGCTCGTCAGCGTTGCAAAGTACGACTATATTTCCACGAAACTGGAAACGATTCCGTGGCGCGTGCCTGTCGAATTCCTGTTCATCTGGCTGCCCATCGCGTTTCACGGCGTCTACGGGCTCCACATCTGGTGGAAAGGGAAGACCAACGTCTGGGGCCATCCTTGGATGGCCAACTGGCTCTATGTCTTGCAGCGCTGGACTGGCATCATCGCATTTGCCTACATCATCTGGCACGTGTGGACAGAGCGTTTTCTGACGCACGGCATTTCGCCATACTCGGTCGTGGTGAAATCGTTTGCGAGCCCCTACCTCGTCGCTTTTTACGTCATCGGAATTCTTGCCGCATCGTTTCATCTCGGCAACGGTCTCTGGAATTTCATCTGCAAGTGGGGCATCGCCGTCACGCCGCGCGCCCAGCGCGCCGCCGGGTGGTTCGGCGCGACCGTCGCGATTGTGTTTTCCATCATCGGGCTGGCTATTGTTGCGGGGTTTACATTCGGCTGGCGTCCATTTAGCGGTTACTTGTGATCCGGATTTGATGAGAGAGCCGAAAATCATCGTCGTTGGAGGCGGCCTTGCGGGTCTGATGGCCACGATTCGCATCGCCGAATCAGGCGTGCCGGTCGAGCTCTTTTCTATTGTGCCTGTGAAGCGCTCGCATTCCGTTTGTGCGCAGGGCGGCATCAACGCCGCAAAGAACCTCAAGGGCGAAGGCGACTCAGCGTGGATTCATTTCGACGACACGATTTACGGCGGCGATTTTCTGGCAAATCAGCCGCTCGTCAAGGGCATGTGCGAGGCCGCGCCGGCGATCATCGATCTTCTCGATCGCATGGGCGTGACGTTCAACCGCACTCCGGAAGGCCTCCTCGATTTTCGTCGTTTTGGCGGCACGCTCTATCACCGCACCGCTTTTGCCGGCGCGACGACAGGTCAGCAATTGCTCTACGCGCTTGACGAGCAGGTTCGCCGCTTCGAATCCGAAGACAAGGTGAAAAAATTCGAGGCCTGGACTTTTCTCTCCGTCGTGCTCGACGAAAAGAAAATCTGCCGCGGCATTTGCGCGATGGATCTCAAGACGATGCAGGTGCGCACGTTTCCCGCGGACGCCGTAATCTTCTGCACGGGAGGCATCGGCGCGATTTTCCGGCAGACGACGAATTCCGTCGTGTGTACCGGCTCGGCGCAGTCGGCTCTCTTTCAGCAGGGCGTTTATTACGCGAACGGCGAATTCATTCAGGTGCATCCCACGGCGATTCCGGGCGAAGACAAGTGCCGCTTGATGAGCGAATCCTTGCGCGGCGAAGGCGGGCGCGTCTGGGTGCCGAAGAAAGCCGGCGACACGCGGCCTGCGCGCTCGATTCCCGAAAACGAGCGCTTCTATTTCCTCGAGGAATGGTATCCGAAGTACGGCAACCTCGTCCCGCGCGATGTCGCTACGCGCGCGATTTACAAAATTGTGTTCGAGCAGAAGATGGGCCTTAGCGGCTTGAACGCCGTGTATCTCGACCTCACGCATCTGCCGCGTGAAATGCTCGACCGCAAGCTCGAAGGCGTTCTCGAAATTTATCAAAAATTCGTCGGGACGGACCCTCGGGAAGAGCCCATGAAAGTTTTCCCCGCGATGCACTACACGATGGGTGGGCTCTGGGTGGACAACGAGCATCAAGCGACGAATGTCCCGGGAATCTACGCTGCGGGCGAATGCGAATATCAGTATCACGGCGCGAATCGTTTGGGTGCAAATTCGCTGCTCTCGTGTATTTACGGCGGCATGCTTGCCGGACCCGCTGCTGTCAAATACGCGCGCAATCTTGAAAAGGGATGCGAAAGCGTGCCGTCGCCGGTATACGATGCCGAACGTTCGCGCCAGCAGGAAGCGAACGACAGCCTGCTGCATCAGCAAGGCAGCGAGAATCCGATGACGATTTGGAAAGAACTCGGCGAATGGATGACCGAACACGTCACCGTGATTCGCTTGAATGCCAATTTACAGAAGACGCTCAATAAGCTTGACGAGCTGAGCGACCGCTTCGCTCACGTGAATCTGGCTGACCGCACGCAATGGGCAAATCAGACGCTGCAATTTACGCGCGAACTCGGAAACATGATCGTCCTTTCGAAGGCGATTACGATGGGCGCCCTGGCCCGCAATGAAACTCGCGGCGCGCACTACAAGCCGGAATTCCCCGAGCGCGATGACAAGAATTGGCTGAAGACGACAAAAGCAAGCTATGACTCCGGAAGAATCAAGCTCGAATATGAGCCCGTGGACATTTCGTTGATTCCACCGCGCTCGCGGAAGTATTAGTCGGAACGAAGACCCATGGCTGAAACCACTTTCATCGTCAAGATCAAACGGCAAGCGGCGCCGGATGAAGCCGTGCGCTGGCAGGAATTCGAGATTCGATACCGGCCGCACTTGAATATCATCACCTGCCTGCGCGACATCGCCGAAAAGCCTGTCACGCGCGACGGCAACGGAACAACGCCTGTCGCCTACGACGCGAATTGCCTCGAAGAAGTCTGCGGTGCCTGCGCGATGCTCATCAACGGTTATCCACGCCAGGCTTGCTCGGCGCTCGTGGACAATCTCGAAAAACCGATCCGCCTCGAACCGCTCACGAAGTTTCCTCTCATCCGCGATTTACAAGTGGATAGGTCGATCATGTTCGAAAATCTCAAGCGCATGCAATGCTGGGTGCCGATTGACGGCACGTATGCGATTGGTCCCGGCCCTCGTATGTCGCCCGCCGAGCAGGAAATCGTCTATCCGATGTCCCGCTGCATCACGTGCGGGAATTGCCTGGAGGTTTGCCCCAAGGTAAACGGCCGCACGCAATTCGTCGGCGCGGCGATCATCAGCCAGGTGCGCCTCTTCAACATGCACCCGACCGGGAAAATGCACGCGCGCGAGCGCCTTGAGGCAATGATGGGCCCAGGTGGAATTCAGGACTGCGATAACGCGCAGAATTGCGTTAAAGTGTGCCCGAAAAATATCCCCCTGACGGAATCGAACAACGAGATCAATCGTCAGGTGCTCAAACATGCGATATGGGACTGGCTGAACTGGTCGGAAGGCCCGACGAAGCGCGACGAGGAGTGGAAACGCACCGGAATCCAGCGATGATGCGGCGCGCGGCGAGAATCTCCAGCATCATTTTTGAAAGCGGGGGAGGCGAAGCATGCGTACTTGCACTTGGGGGTTGTGCGGACTCTTGCTTGCGGCGTTGCCGCTGATCGTTGTGGCGCAGAGCGAGAAAATTTCCACGCATGCGCGTGATCTCCATTTCCATTCCATCGTCGTGGACACTCACGACGACACCACGCAGCGCCTCCTCGATTCGCATTTCGATCTCGGCGCGCGCCACGACGACGGCAATATCGATATCCCGCGGATGCGCGAAGGCGGCCTGGACGCCATCTTTTTTTCGATCTGGATTCCGGGCACGATTACGGGCCCGACGGCAGTCGAAAAGGCGCTCGATCAAATCGCCGCGGTGCGCGAGACGGTTCGCCGTCATCCGAACGATATGATGCTTGCCTTGTCTGCCGCCGACGTCCGCCGCGCCTTCGCCGAACACAAAATCGCCGCGCTGATGGGCGTCGAGGGCGGCCACATGATTAACGACGACCTCTCCGTCCTGAAAATTTTTGCCGCGCTCGGCGTTCGTTACATGACATTGACGCACTTCGTGAACACGGACTGGGCCGATTCCTCGACTGACAAGCCCGCCCACAACGGCCTCACCGATTTCGGCAAACAGGTCGTCGTGGAAATGAATCGCGAGGGCATCATGGTTGACATCTCTCATGTCGCCGATAAAACATTCTGGGACGCACTGGCGACGAGCAAGGCGCCGCTCATCGCTTCGCATTCTTCATGCCGCGCGCTGTGCAACCAGCCCCGAGACATGACTGACGACATGATAAAGGCGCTCGGTGAAATGGGCGGCGTGATTCAAATCAATTATCACGTCGGTTTCCTTAGCCAGGAATACGTGGACGCGACAAACGCAAAGCCGGAAGTGGCGCAAAAAATGAAGGACGAGATCGCGCAGAAATGCGCCAAGGACGACGAAAATTGCCAGCTCATCACGGAAAACCAGATTGTCCACCGTTTGATGCTCGACGGCACTCTGCCCAAAGTGGGCTGGACGAAGATCGTGGACCACATTGACCACGCGGTAAAAATCGCCGGCGTGGACCACGTCGGCCTCGGTTCGGATTACGACGGCTCCGACATGCCGCTCGGCATGGAAGACGTCACGCATCTGCCGCAAATCACGCAGGCGCTGCTTGACCGCGGCTATTCCGATGCTGACATCAAGAAGATCCTCGGCGAAAATACTTTGCGCGTATTCGCGGAAGCCGAACGCGTCAGCCAAGAAATGCAGAGCGGCGGAAATTAGCAGGAGTCAATATCTACGAATTCGGGGGGAGCGATGAAACACTCAAGACTGATCACGTTTTTCGTTGGCTTGGGCCTGATGCTAGCAGTTGCCGCGCCATCCGCACTGTCTCAGACGCGCAAAACCACAAGGAGAAGAACTGTGTCCACGCAACCGTCGTTGCTGCAACCGGCCTCGCTGCACGCCAAAGCGCCGGACGTCTATCTCGTCAAGTTCCATACGTCCAGGGGCGATTTCACGATGAAAGTGACGCGCGCCTGGGCGCCGCTGGGCGCCGACCGTTTCTACAATCTCGTCGAGAATCATTTCTACGACGGCGCCGCGTTCTTCCGCGTCGTGCCGAGATTCGTTGTGCAGTTTGGCATCAACGCCAATCCGCAAATCTCGCGCGTCTGGCAGAACGCGAACATCAAGGACGACGCCGTCACGCAGAGTAATGCGCGCGGGTACGTCACGTTTGCGACCGGCGGCCCAAACACGCGCACCACGCAAGTCTTCATTAATCTCGTGGACAATTCTCGTCTGAACAGTATGGGTTTTTCGCCCTTCGGTCAAATTACGGATGCCATGGACATCGTGGACCGGCTCTATAGTGGCTACGGAGAAAGCCCCGACCAGGGGCAAATTCAAAGCGCTGGCAAGGCTTATCTCGAAAAAAGCTTTCCGAAGCTCGATACGATCATCACTGCGCGTGTCGAGCCCGTTTCAGCGGCATCTCCGGCCAAGCCCTCGCACTAGAGCCGCGCTGCGTCGCGGGCTATTACAAGCCGAGGATGTTCACCAGCTCGCGCACGGACGCTGCTGATTTTTCGAGCGCCGCCTTTTCTTCCGGCAGCAGCTTGATTTCGATAACCTGCTCGATTCCGCGCGCGCCCAGCTTGCACGGCACTCCGACGAAGAGGCCCTTGGTTTCGTACTCGCCTTCGAGATACGCGGCGCACGGCATGATTTTTTTCTTGTCCTCTAGGATCGCCTCGCACATCGCGAACGCCGCCGCCGAAGGCGCATAGTACGCCGAGCCGGTCTTCAGCAGGTTCACGATTTCGCCGCCGCCCTTACGCGTCCGCTGCACGATGGCTTCGATGCGCTCCTTCGGCAGCAAGTCGGGCAGGGGGATGCCCGCGACCGTCGAGTAGCGCGGCAGCGGCACCATGTCATCACCATGTCCGCCGAGCACGAAGCAGGAAATGTTCTCGACCGAGACGTTCAGTTCCATCGCCACAAACGCCGCCATGCGCGCCGAATCCAGCACGCCGGCCATCCCGATCACGCGGTTCTTCGAAAATCCGCTGACCTTGAACGCCGTGTGCGCCATCACGTCCAACGGATTCGTCACCATGATCAAAATCGCGTTTGGAGAGAATTTCGCAATCGGCTCGACGACGCCCTTGATGACGTCATAATTCGCCTTCAGCAAATCGTCGCGGCTCATTCCCGGCTTGCGCGGGAATCCTGCCGTGATGACGACGATATCGCTGTTCGCGGTTTCCTTGTAATCGCCAGTCGCGGTGGAAATTCCAGTCGCGCGCGCATTCGAGCCCGAAATCGGCGCCGACTCCAGCATGTCGAGTGCCTTGCCCGCGGGCACGCCCTCAAGAATGTCGGTGAGGACCACGTCCGCCAGCCCCGAATCCAAAATCCTCTGTGCCGTCGTCGAGCCGACGAATCCTCCGCCAACCACCGTCACCTTTTTCCTCATATGCTCATTCCTTTTCCTTTCGTGTCATTCCGAACCCGGTCGCCGCGGCGACCGGGGTGAGGCCTGCCTGCCGCTTGCCCGCCGTGGCGGGCAGGCAGGAATTTGTTTTTCTGTTTTCGCCGAATTCTATGCCGGGCAGTTCACCGCGCCGCAGCGGTCGCAGTCATGTTGTCGATGATCGCGGAAGCAAATTCCGACGTGCGCAGCTTCGTCGCTCCCTGCATCATTCGCTCCAGATCATACGTCACGCGCTTCTGCTGAATCGTGCGCTCGATTCCGGATTCAATTAGCGCCGCGGCTTCCTTCCATCCGATAAATTCAAACATCATGGCTCCCGAGAGCATCACCGACGCGGGATTGATCACGTCCTTATCCGCGTATTTCGGCGCCGTTCCGTGCGTCGCCTCGAACACGCCGTAACCGTCGCCGATGTTCGCGCCCGGCGCCATTCCTAGTCCGCCGACTTGCGCCGCGCATGCGTCGGAAAGATAATCGCCATTCAAATTCGGCGTCGCGAACACCTGGTATTCATCCGCGCGCGTCAAAATCTGCTGGAAGACGGAATCCGCGATGCGGTCATTGATGAGTATTTTGTTCTTCCACTTTCCGCTTCCATGCGTCGCATGAATTGCGTCGAGCGTGGACTTCACTTCCGCGCCCACTTCGCGCTGGAACGCTTCCGAGGCCTGTTCTAAGCCGGGTTCGATCATGGCTGCATTTTTCTCGGCGCTGAGATTCGGTTCATTGTCTTTGTTTCCAAGAATCCAGCTTTCGCGCTCGGTCACGATTTTGTCGCGGAACTCGCACTTTGCCAGCTCGTACCCCCAGTCGCGGAACGCGCCTTCGGTGAATTTCATGATGTTGCCCTTGTGTACCAGCGTCACGACGCTGCGCTTGTGCTCAATCGCGTGCTGAATCGCGCGCCGCACCAGCCGTTTCGTCCCCGTCGGCGAAATCGGCTTGATGCCCACGCCGGAATCCTCTCGGATACTCCTCTTTCCTTGCAGCATCTCCTTGTTCAGAAAATCGAGCACGCGCTTCGCTTCCGGCGTCCCCGACCGCCATTCGATTCCCGCGTACACGTCTTCCGTGTTCTCGCGGAAAATGACGACGTTCATTCTCTCCGGATTGCGCACCGGCGAAGGCACTCCCGGAAAATACCGCACCGGCCGCACGCAAGCGTACAAATCGAGTACCTGCCGCAGCGTCACGTTCAGCGAACGGATGCCGCCGCCCACCGGCGTCGTCAGCGGCCCCTTGATGGCGATGCGAAAATCGCGAATTGCGTCCACCGTGTCCTGCGGCAGCCATTCGTGGAAAGTCTTGAACGCTTTCTCGCCCGCGAAGACTTCGAACCATGCGACGCGCCGCTTGCCGCCGTAGGCGTGCTCTACCGCCGCATCGAACACGTGCTGCGAGGCCCGCCAGATATCGCGCCCCGTGCCGTCGCCTTCGATGAACGGGATGATAGGATTTTCAGGTACAAGAAACGCTCCGGTCGTAGGACGTTCCGAAGGAACGGCCGAAGATCCCGAGCGGTTTTCGCGAGGGACGGCGGCTTCCAAGTATTCAATCGGTAAGCCTGAAGGAACCGATACTCCGTTGTACGCCTGCTTCATCGTGTCTGGCTCCGTTGCGACGAAAACCTGGAATTCCGAAGCGAGTTGCCGTTCGAAGGGAACTCACGGCTCAACTGAATTCGTAACGATAACACGAGCAGCCCTTTTCCGCCAAAGCGAGCGCGCATTGTACTTGTCTCAAGGCTCGGATGGAGACCTGCGTGGGTTCACTTCCCATGCCTTTGTGAGTCGGCAATTTGCAAAATCACATTGCATGATCCGCGTGTGACAGTCCGCGTTGTGACGGACGTCTCTTCGAGAGTTCCTCGCAATGGGACATTCCATCGTTCAAACAACGATATCACGCGAGGTATTTGCGCCGGGTCGGGCAACTGGCTCATGGTACGCCCCAGGACCAGCCGGATGGCGTGGTCGAGAGAGCGATAGAAGATAGCGGCATCACGCAACGTCGCCGCGCAAGCGGAATCGAAAGCCCCGGCGGATTCGAGCCGCTCAATCTGAGAAAGAATATCGGTTGCTGCGTAGTTCGTGAGCCCTTTCTGCATTGTCACAAATGCCGTGACATAATCAATGTCGAAGTAACCGCCGGGCGAAGTCTTGAAGCCGCCCGGGCCCTCCGGCAATTCCTGTTCAAGCCGCGCGCGCATGTGCAGAAGTTGTCGTCGCAGCTCTTCGGCATTTCCGCCACGCGACGGAGAGAACCTTCGGGCTAGGACATCGCGCAAGGCAGCTAAGATTTTCTCTCCGAGTTCACAATTTCCGCCGACGGCTCGCGCTTTCAGATACGTCGCTGCTTCCCATCCCTCGGCCTCCTTCCGAAAATAATCGAGGAGATACGCAGTCGACTGCACGATTTCTCCTTCGCCGCCGCGCGGACGAAGGCGCGTGTCAATCGGTAGCAGCAGCCCCTCCTGCGTGTAACTTCCCGCGATGTGTAGAAATCGCTCGGCGATGCGTCGCCACCTCGCTTTATCGTCTTCGTTTGCCGCGGGATCGAGAAGAAAAACCAGGTCCGCATCCGAGCCGAGATCGAATTCCTTGCTTCCCAGCCGACCAAGAGCAATCACGACAAGAAGGGAATTGTCGGCGTCAACATCCGGAAATTCTTCGCGCATCGCTAACGCAAGCGCGCCGCGCACGCCTTCCTCGGCAAGCCGTGTGAGTTCTGCGAACGTCTCAAAAGGCTCTGTTTCACCGAACGCCGATCGCGCAACGATTCGTAGCAGCTTTTCACGATGCCGGTTCCGCAGCGAAGCCATTGTTTCCGGGAAGGGAAGTACAGTCGCCGGTGACGCGTCCGGCTGCATGATCCGCAAGAGGGCCCGAGGCTCCCTCGCCATCATGTCAGCTGCTAAATCGCTGCGAGAAAACAACTGTGCAACGCGGTCCAGCCACTCAGCGTGTTCGTCAAGTTCTTGCAAGAGTGATTCATCGAGCGCCGCGGATTCGAGAAATCTCTCAGCCCCGCGCCGCGCAAATGAATCTTCATTTGCCCTACATCGCTCAAGGGAATCAGCGACAGCAGGAAATTCTCGCCGCAGTCGGGTAAGAAGCGTATCTGCGACGGATATCGGCGCTGGCTCTGCTTCCGCAAAGAGGCCAGCCTGCACTGCCATTCCTTGTTTCATTGGTGGTGTTATGGGCAGAACGTGCTCATAGATCGCATGCACATTCTCGAAGTGCTGCCGCACCCGGGCCGCGAGTATGCCTCCGGCGCTCGCGTGTGCCATCGCCTCGATTCCGCAACGTCGCGCGAGCCGGTTGAGCTGGCCGGGTTTGCTCGGCAGCGTGTGCTCTTGCAGTCCGTCGCGAAGCTGAAGCCGGTGCTCTACCTTGCGCAGAAATTGATACGCCGAGCCGAGATGATGAAAATCGCGCTGCGAGAGATATCCTTTATCGTGCAGTCGTTGCAGCGCGACGAGCGTCGAACCCGATCCGCGGCCAGTGAGCCACGGCTCACGCCCTCCATACAATCGCTGTAAGCATTGCGCGAGAAATTCAATGTCACGAATTCCCCCGGGTGTCAGCTTGACGTTCCATTGCGCTCCGTGGTCGCCTTGCCCGGAATCTTTGCGACGAAGCTCTTCGGATATTCCTTCTCTTGCATCGCGCATCGCCTCGACCGCGCCAAAGTGAAATTCGCGGGGGAAGATCAACGGATGAATTTCATGGAAGAACGCTTCTCCTGTTGTCACCTCGCCTGCCGAGACTCGCGCCTTGATGAGCATCTGCAACTCCCATTCGCGCGCCCGCGTCCGGTAATATTCGAGCGCATGCGCCAAACTGACCGCGAGATCCCCCTGCGCGCCTTCCGGCCGCAGCCGCAAGTCAACACGAAATACGGCGCCGTCCGGCGTGGGCTCCGTGAGCATTTTCAGTATCGCTTGTGCCAGCCGCACGAAATATTCGAGATTCGAAATCTGTCCCGATTTTCCGCCTGCTGTTTGCCCATCGTGATCGTAGAGAAACATCAGATCCACATCGGAGCTGTAATTCAATTCCTGCCCGCCAAGTTTCCCGAGCGAGAGGACGGTGAGCCGCGCGGATGCAATCTGTCCAGCGGCATCTTTCCACTGCGGAATTCCGAATTCATTCTCCAGCCGCTGCGCGGATACTCGCAGTGTGCGCTCGATCAACACGTCCGCCAGATCCGATAGTTCGAGTGTCGTCTCTGTAAGCGTCGCGAGCCCAAGAACATCGCGAAGCGTGATGCGGAGATATTCGCGGCGTTTGAAATGCGAAAGAACCACAGAGGGGGTTAGGTCGAAGGACATGGTTGCAAAGCGGTAGTACTCCTCGGTCAAATCGTCGCGCGTCCTCATACGATGGATGCCTTCGTTTGGGCCGCGGCGGTCAAGCCACAGGATTAGCTCAGGTTGGTGGACGAGGGACTCGGAGAGGAAGCGGGAGTGACTGAAGAGGGCAAGGAGGTAAAGAAGGGCGGGGGGATGGGATTCAAGGTGGCGGGTGACGGAAAGAGGTGCTTCGCGGCGATAGCGTTCGAGGAAGTTTAAGGCGTCGTCGGGGCTGGGGACCTGGGCGAGGAGGGTGGGGAGTATGCGCCAGAGCGAAGGCGCGAGGCGCGATTCGAGGATAGCGAGGTTCGCCTCCGCCGACTGGGGCTCGTTGAACGGGATCGCTGAAAATTCCTGTTTCATTGAAGAAAGCAGCGTAGCGAATCGAGTGGAGGATTGCAAAATCCGGCAACGAAGAACGGCAAGAATGTTGCGGAGGCGGCCGGAACCGCGAAAGATTCAGAAGAGGCGGCCGCCTCCGTGAGAGAGATTTTAGATGTCGTAATACAACTGAAATTCGTAGGGGTGAGGCCGCATGCGCATGGCGTTCACCTCGTTTTTCATCTTGTATTCCGTCCACAAATTGACCAGATCGGGAGTGAATACATCGCCCTTCAGCAGGAATTTGTGGTCGTGTTCGAGAGCCTTCAGCGATTCCTCGAGCGAGCCGGGCAGCGACGGGACATGCTTCAATTCCTCGGGCGAGAGATCGTAAATGTCCTTGTCGAGCGGCTGGCCGGGGTCGATTTTGTTCTCGACGCCATCGATTCCCGCCATCAACATCGCCGAATACGCGAGATAGGGATTGCACGACGGATCCGGCGGGCGGAATTCGATGCGCTTGGCCTTGGGGCTCGCCGAATACATCGGAATGCGCACTGCGGCGGAGCGATTTCGCCGCGAGTACGCGAGATTCACCGGCGCCTCGAAGCCGGGCACGAGGCGCTTGTACGAATTCGTCGTTGGGGCGATGAACGCGGCAAGCGCCGGCGCGTGTTTGAGCAGCCCGCCGATGTACCACAGCGCGGTCTGGCTCAGGCCCGCGTAGCCGTCGCCGGCGAAGAGCGGCTTGCCTTTGAGCCACAGCGATTGATGCGTGTGCATGCCGTTGCCATTGTCCTGGAAAATCGGCTTGGGCATGAACGTGACCGTCTTGCCGTATTGATACGCCGTGTTGCGGACGACGTACTTGAACACCATCATGTGGTCGGCGGCGCGCAGCATGGTATCGAACTTGAAATCAATTTCCGTCTGGCCGCCGGTGGCGACTTCGTGATGATGGCACTCGACGGCGATTCCGCAGGCTTCGAGCTGCAGAGTCATGTCGGTGCGCAAGTCGAGATAATGATCGGTGGGCGGGACGGGGAAATAGCCTTCCTTGTAGCGAGGACGATAGCCGAGATTGTGTTCGGCGCGGCCGGAGTTCCAGCGGCCTTCTTCCGCGTCGATGAAATAGAAACCGTGCTGCTCGCGCTGGTCGAAGCGAACGTTATCGAAGATGAAGAATTCCGCCTCGGCGCCGAAGAAGGCCTGGTCGGCGATGCCCGTGAAGCCGAGGTACGCTTCGGCTTTGCGCGCAATGTGGCGGGCATCGCGCGGGTAAGGCTGCTTGGTCATGGGGTCTACGATGTCGCCGATCATGACCAAGGTGGGCGTGTCGCGGAAAGGATCCATGAAGCAGGTGTCCGGGTCAGGGACAAGAAGCATGTCGGATTCGTGGATCGAAGCCCAACCGCGAATCGAGCTGCCGTCGATCCCGAAGCCATCTTCAAAAGATTGTGGCGTTAACTGATGGATGGGAAAACTGACGTGATGCCAGATGCCCGGAACGTCGATGAAACGGACGTCGAGAATCTTGGCATTATGCTTCGCGGCAAAATCGAGCACGGATTTCGGATCCATCGAACCTCCCCCGCAGCGGCCCGCGGCGTTTGAATTTTAAGCGGGGAGAATAGCGTGTCACTCCGACTGCGTCAAGGAGAGACGTCACGCGGCTGACAAAAAGTTTTGGAACGAACATGCCAAATTGTACGGTGGAACGTTGCGCTGAAGAAGACGGATTTTGGGAAACAGAGCGAATGCGAAAAAAATGAAAATTCTTCCCGATTAGAAATGAGGTCGGGCCTTTGTTTTCAATCATTTGGCTCTCCGCGACTGACACTTTCATTCCCGATTAGAATTTCCTCGGGAGAAGGACTAAGTGCTGTGTTTCGTGCAGTGCCGGGTGGCCGCCTTGCGGGTTCGCTCCCTTCGAAGGGCGCAGCCCTTCCTACGTTCCTTCGGCTACGCTCCCTTCGGCTTTGCTCAGGGCAAGCAGGGCAAGCAGGGTAAACAAGCAGCTCCCCTACGGGTGCAGGGGAAAGCGGCGGCGCCGGTGGGGCAATCTCTTCGACCTTGGTCACGGCAAGCGCATGAGGGCTGGGGGAATTGGCGAAAGAGTGGCGATGCTCGACGATGGAGACACGGGGAGGTTCGATCCACTGGCCGTCCTCGGTGACGTGAGCGAAGATGCGCATGGCGCGAAGAATTGCGTTCCCGGACACCTGGGCGTCGTCCACACTTTCGAGGATGCGTTCGGCGACGCCGCGGAGATTGCGGCGGCGGCGGGCGAGGAGGCCGGTGGCCTCAGCGTGACGATAGAGCGAGGAAACGCCCGGCAGATCATATTCGCTGTAGATTTGCGCGGGGCTGTACCAGTGCAAGAAATCGTCGTCGATCTCCTCGCGGCGGGGATGATTGCAGATGGCGCATTTGCGGGCGTGGCGCTGAAGGTTAGCCGCGAGTCGGGACGATGTGCGGCTGGCGGAAGATGGTGATGTCTTGACGGCATTAGGCTGGGCGGGTTTGGCCATTTTGTTCTCCATGCAGGCCACTAGCAGAGTGCTGAAAAAGGCATTTCTGAGCCCTCAGGGGTTAAAACCCCTGAACAAAACAAGGCGTTTATGTCGCGGTTAAAACCGCGACCCACAAATCTTCCACGCTTTCAGCATCGTGCTAGGACCAAAGGGCTATTTTTCAGGGCGGCTTTTTATTCTTTTTTCGTGCCTCCGAGGAGAAGATTAGCAAAGAGTAGTACGCGAGGTCAGCTGTACTAAGGTCGGAAAAGTGGCCAGGTCCAAAACCTGTCCCAAAACTGTCTTATGGACAGTAATGGTACGGGGCAGGGTGTCGTGAGGGGGTGCCGGATATGTGAGCCTGCGAAAAGGTAAAGCGGCCCGCCCCTCCTGCGGCGGGCAGGCACAGCGGGCAGGCGTCGAGTTCCGGTGAAGTGCAAGCAACTTCACCGGAATCCGCGAAGCGGACCGCCCTTCCCTTCGGCGGGCTCAGGGCCTCCGCTCTCCTTACCGAGCCTTCGGCTACGCTCCGGCGGCTACGCTCCCTTCGGCAGGCTCAGGGTCTCCGACAGGACAAGCCGCACTCCATAAATTACAGATGCGGGCCGACCCTTCCTGCGTCCCTTCGGCTGCGCTCCCTTCGGCTTTGCTCAGGGCAAGCAGGGCAGGCAGGGTAAACAAGCAGCGCCCCTACGATGATGGGCCGGAGACGCAGGGATCGCGAAAGGTGGCCGCTACGGGAAATAAGAAGGAGTGAGAATCAGCGGCGAGGCTGGAGCTGAGGCTGGGCGGCCATGCGCTCGGCGACGATTTTCTTAGCGTCAACGTAAAGAGCCTTGGCCTGGGGCAGCAACTCGACTGCCTTGCTCACCTGCGCGTCGTTTTCGACGGAGATGCGGGCTCCGGCGTCCACGTTGAACGCGGAAGTGAACACTTCGCGCTTGATCTGGCCCTTGAGCCAGTCGAGATTCTTGCTGATTTCTTCCGGGGTGTAGTGGATTTTTTCCTGATCGAGGAAAGCGTAGAACTGCTTCAACACCGCGTCATCCACATCGAAATCCTTTGTGATCGTTGGGCGCTTGCCCATGAAATAGCGCGTGAATTCGCCGACGCCGACATCGAAGGGATAGAAAACGTTCCGGGCGTAGAGAAGCTCCTGGAACGAATCGAATCTTGGCGCGGCGTCCGGAACGTCGGGAGTGATGCCGCCGCCGCCGAGGACTTTGCGACCGCTGTCGGTGAGCTTGACTTCGGGGTTAGCGGGCGGCTTGGGGCTGTATTCGTAGTCGTAGAGCGAAATGTCCTTGTAGTCGCGCTGGATGAGGCGGCCGCTGGGCGTGAAGTAATGCGCGGTGGTGAGGAGCATGGCAGTGCCGTCACTGAGAGGCATTTGCGTCTGGACGAGGCCCTTGCCGAAGCTCTGCGTGCCGGTGATGAGGCCGCGATCGTGATCCTGAATCGCGCCAGCGACGATTTCGGAGGCGGAGGCGGAGCCGCCGTTCATCAAGACGACGATGGGGACGCTGTAACCGCCGGTGCCGCGAAGAGAATAATAGCGATGCTCGGAAGAGGCACGGCCCTTGTGGGAAACGACGAGCTGGTCCTTGTCGAGAAACATATCGGATACGGCGATTGCCTGCGTGATCAGGCCACCCGGATTGCCGCGAAGGTCGAGGACGAAGCCGTCGAGGTGCTGGAAGTCCATTTTCTTCATGGCAGCGGCAAGCTGGGCGGCGGAGTCTTCCGCAGCGAATGTAGTGAGATGAGCATAGCCGATGCCGGGACGGACCAAGCCGGCATAATCGAGAGCAGGCTGCGGGATTTCATCGCGGGTGACGTTGACGACGACGGGCTTGTCCCAGCCGACGCGGCTCAAGGTGATGTTGACGACCGTGCCGCGGGGGCCTTTGAGCATGTCTGCGACTTTGGTGGAGTCCATGCCGGCAATCGCGGTGCCGTCAATCTTGGTGATGACATCGCCGGGCTTGATGCCGGCGCGGCCCGCGGGCGAATCCATCATGGGAGAGAGGACCACGGTGTGGTCGCCTTCGGGCGCGATGCGCATGCCGACGCCGTAGTAGTTGCCGCGCTGGTCTTCCATCAATTTGGCGAATTGCCTGGGATCGAAAAAGTAAGAGTGCGGATCGAGCATGTGGAGAGCGCCCGGAATCGCGCCGTCGTAGACGAGCTTGTCGACGTCGATGGGTTCGGCGTAGTTCTGCTGGACCAGGGTGAGGACGCGAGCAAAGGATTTGATGGAATCCTGGAGGTCGTCGGCGCCGGCGGCGGTGGCCTTGAGCGAGGGGCCAACAAGGCCGCCGATAATCGCGGAAAGAGCGAGAATTGTGAAAATTAGGAGTGCGCCACGTTTGGGAGATTCCATATGTCCCTCTGCCATGGAGAGTTAGTATAGCACACAAGTTTGCCCAGAAATCGGTGGTGCATCAGTTTGAATTTTGACTCCTTGTGTCACGATCAAGAAAATTCAAACTGACCCACCACCGCGAAATCGGGCGGTTTGACACGTTCAACAGCCTCTTCTATGATGCAGCGGAGGGCCATCGCGCAACAAAAAATGCTCAGCGTGCCGCATCTGATCATCATTTTTCTGGTCGCGCTGATCGTCTTCGGCCCTGAAAA
>DASYXV010000011.1:0-126872 GCA_035934545.1 Candidatus Acidiferrales bacterium | reverse complement strand
CCTGGCCTTCAACTTGACCCGGTTGCACGGAATGCAGCAACGATAAGCAATAAAAATCGAGCAACGGAGCAGCGCTGAACGCTGGAGCGCACCGAAGGCCCCGATCAGCTCCCGCACCAGGTTAGTTGCGACACAGACTCTTCAGCCGTGCCGTAACCGCTGCAGTATCGCCGCGGCTTTAGCCGCTGAGGTTCGGTCTTCGAGTTCTGCAGTGTCCTGTTAGCGTAAGGATGGAGCGACGCGCTCACGATTGAGGTATCTCGCAGGCGTCCACTGCCCACTGCTTTTTCTCCGCCCGCGTGCTATCATTTTCTCCTGCGGTGAGCGTAGCTCAGTTGGTAGAGCATCGGTCTGTGGCACCGAGGGTCGTGGGTTCAAATCCCATCGCTCACCCCACTCAAGACTCAACCTTTCAATCCCAAGAGCGGTAGCTCCAGAACACCGAGTAATGCAGCGGGAGGAGTCGCCATGGGCGCTTCAATCGCTCAGTGCATTGCGAATGTGTGGACCGCATGGCCCAAACCGTAGGAACGTCTGCAGTCAAGGAGAATCCCCGATGGAGACACTTTCTGCAAATCGAATTGGCCATTCGAGTGCGATAGGAATCGCCGTTTTTGCTATGCACCAGCTTATCGGTACAATCGGCATCCTCGCCCTGACCCCGTTGGTGACAGGTTTGATTTTCGACGTGCTTCGATTGTTCGGCTTAACCTATACCTCGACATACATGCATTCCTTACTCACCGAAACTCCATATTTTCCTCTGCAAATAGCATTGGCGTTGCTTCTCGGTTGGATACTTAGCCGCTGGCTTCATCATCGTTCGATGCTATGGGTTTGGCCTCTCCCGCTTGCTGTTCTGCTCTTAGCGTTCAGTGCGTTGCCCACAGTTACGTCACTAGCGTTTCAGTCTCGGCTGTCACACTTCTTTGGTTGGGGATGTCGGCCACAGAATCGTTGCTTCGACCAACTGGCAATTACCCTGCCTTTCTACATTGCAGCGTCATATTCCGCCGGCGCTCTCTTGGCAAGAAAGATGCTGGGTAAGCCTCTCTTTATGGGTGATGAACATGTAGGGGTATGAGCAAGGCGTGTGCCCCAGGTGGTAGATTACCTTCCGATGCTCGTTGTTTCGCCAGGCCCGCCCGACAAAGCTCCCCTTTCAGATGGCGGGTGGCCCGGGTGATAGATTACGTTCCGATGGTCGTTGCTTCGCCGAGGTTCACCGAACAAGGCTCAGCTTTCGATTCCAATTCGGCGTTAAACCAAGGCCAGAGGGTGCCCCGCCCTTCCCGAGGGGAAGGGTGGGCGATTCATCCCACGAGTTCGAGTTTTAAGAGAACTGGTCCGTCCTCCGCGTAAAAAGCATAGCTGCTCCAAGGCCAATTCCTCGGATGCCGGACCAGACGGCGCTGGACTGGATTGAAGTGCATGTAGTGAAGTTTTTCGTTTCTCTTCTTGCGACTCCATACGTTGAAGTCGTAAAAACGGGGTTGCCAGAAATGCGGAGTGCCAATCGCAGGATCATCCTTCCAGAGTCGAAGCTGCGTACTGGATTTCACGACTCGACGACGGCGCCTGAGTTACCGTGAGACTCGCTGCTTTGGGACTTGCATGACCGTCGAGGGAGTCCCCATGCGCGGTTCGCTGATCAGCAAGTGAACGTGTTCGGGCATCACGACGTAGCCGACGATCGCGAACCCATAACGGGAGCGAGTTTCTGCGAGGATCCGGACGAAAAGATTGCGAGCGCGGGCCGTCCGTAGGAGAGGCGAGCGGCGGTAGCAACTGAAGGTAATGAAATGCAAATGGCCTTGCCCGTAGCGGCGTTCGAGACGATTGGGCATGGATTCGAAGAAGGGATTCGCCCACCCTTCAGAAAACTAAGGGTGGGGCACCCGACGGATCAAATGTACTATGCGATGAACTATCGCGGTGTTAGCCTCTGAGGAGCGGAGCGGCCACGGGGTTACTCAAGACTGCGAGGACAAGGACGGCCACCCGCCGTCCCCTTCGACGATTCGCGGAACAAAAGTAACGGGAAGCCAGCTCGGCACCCTCTGATCCTCGACTTTCAGATGCTCCCGCCACCCACGCCGTTGCGTTCCAAGTTCGTGAAACGCATTGCATGCTCACGCGGAATCGCGTGCTGGCATCGCTTCTGCTTACGCGCTTTCATTGAAATTTGCCTTGACAAGGTTTATAAAATGGTATACAGTGTTGCTAGCTGGACACCGGAGATTGTAGTACCCGGTTGCTAGGATTTGTCGCCCCGACGCGCCTCGTCGGGGCTTTACTGTTTCATTGGGGGAGCCATGACGCGGTTGGCAGGAAAGGCAAGCGCGAGACAGTTGATCGCAATTCGTGCTGCCTTAATCGAAAATGAAATGCGCAGTCGTGAAGAGTCAAGTCATTGTTCACAAAGCACTTATCAATTTCTAATCGAAAATGAGTTTCATTGTGCGAAATCCACATTCCAGTCCTTTCAATCGCACAAATTATTAGAACTCTTGCTATCCGACAGAAAATCCAGCACTTCCCAATTTCTAATCGATAACTTTGGAGACCTCTTCGTTCCGCTCGTTCCATCGGCACTCGCCATTAACTTCATGCCACTGCGCTCTAATCGTCCCTCGCCGCGATTAGAAATGCCCGTAAATCACAGAAAACAAAAGGCCGAGGCCAGTTCTAATCGTCCTCAAATTGCAATCAGAAATCTCTGCGCTGTCAGCGCGTTGTCTTTGACTAATTCAAATCGCGCCGATAGAATCCCTCCGCCATTCTGTTTCAACGAGAATGGCAACCTGCGAGAGAGAGGGGAATGATGAAGAGGGTAACGGGACCAGCCACGTTTGCGATTCTATTAGCGGTGTTCATGCCTTGGGGCCAGTCGGTGCGCGCCCAGGCTCCCCAAACCGAAGTCAAAGGTGCGGAGGCGAAGAGCGCGGAAGCGAAACCTCCTGCCGCCGAACCGAAAGAAGAATCTTCCGTCACAGACCACACGATCAAGATCGGCAACGAAACGATTCCTTATAAGGCTACGGCCGCGACAATCCTGATCAAGGACGACAAGGGCGAACCCACCGCCAGCATTTTCTACATCGCTTATACCCGCAGCGACGTGAAAGACATGAGCACGCGGCCTCTCGCGTTTCTTTACAACGGCGGGCCGGGCTCTTCGTCGATTTGGATTCACATGGGCGCATTCGGACCGAAGCGCGTAGTGACCACCGACGCAGGTATAACACCGTCGGCTCCCTACAAGCTCGCGGACAATCAGAATTCGCTCATTGATAAGTGCGACGAGGTATTCATTGATCCTGTTGGCACGGGCTTCAGTCATGCGGTCGGCAAAGCCCAGAACAAGGATTTCTGGGGCGTCGACTCCGATGTCCACTCGCTCGCGCAGTTCATTAACACTTATATCAGCCGCAACAATCGCTGGAATTCGCCGAAATTTCTGATCGGGGAAAGCTATGGGACGTTCCGCTCCGTTGCGCTAGGCAACTATCTTCAATCGCAGAACGGGATGTATCTCAACGGAATTGTGCTCATATCGAATGTGCTCGATCTGGGCACCATCTCGTTTTATCCAGGCGAAGACCTTGCATATATCCTGTATGTCCCCAGTTATGCCGCCACAGCGTGCTATCACAAGGTGCTGACGTGTCCCGCCGACCTGACCGGCTTCCTCCAGCAGGCGCGGCAATTCGCTGCAAATGAATATGCGGATGCCCTGATGAAGGGCGACAGCTTGAGCGATTCGGAAAAGGCCGCGGTCGCCAAAAAGCTCTCGCAGTTCACCGGCTTGAGCGAAGACTACGTCATGAAGGCCGACCTGCGCGTCAACCTCCCCCAGTTCATGGTGGAATTGCAGCGGAGTCGCGGCCTCGAAACGGGAAGGCTCGACGCCCGCTTCTCCGGCGTCGCCGTCGATCCTCTCGCTGAGTACGCGGACTATGACCCGCAATCCACCGCAATCCAGGGCGCCTTCGCCGGCGCCTTCAACGATTACGTTCGCCAGGAATTAAAATTCGGCCAGGAGGAGCACTACAATCTCGCGGCCGAATTCAAAGGCGCGCAATGGGACTGGAAACATAACGAAGGCCAGGGTTTCGGCTTCCCCGGCGCGCCAAACGTTGAACCGGATCTCGTTGAGGCTTTGGTTACCAACCCCAACATGAAAGTCGAAGTCGAAAACGGGCTTTTTGACCTGGCTACTCCGTTTTTCGAAACGGAATATGAAATGCAGCACCTCGGCTTGCCGAAAAAACTTCAGGGCAATATCACGCTGAAGTATTACGATGCGGGCCACATGATGTACGTGCGTCCCGCGGATTTGTCGAAGCTTTCTGCCAACGTCCACAGTTTCATTGAGTCCGCTTCGAAGTAGGAATTCGAGGCTAAGGATTGCCGGCTTGCGATGCGAACCGCTTCGCGGGCCGGCAAAGGCTTATTCGTAGCGCAGAGCGACCATCGGGTCCACGCCCATGGCCCGGCGCGCCGGAATGTAACACGCCGCGATCGCCACCGCGCAAAGCATCAGCGTCACGCTTGCGTACGTGAGCGGGTCCGTGGGGCTCACGCCTGGGAGGAAATTCCCTGCTACCCTCCCCGCCGCCGCAGCCCCCGCCAGTCCAATCGCAACTCCAATTCCAACAATAATTAATCCCTGCCGCAAAATCATTTTCAGAATGTCGCTGCGCTGCGCCCCTAACGCCAGCCTCACTCCAATCTCATGCGTCCTCTGCGCCGCAGTGTATGAAATCACGCCATAGACACCAACTATCGCCAGACTCAATCCCAAAATCCCCAGTGCCGCCGCCAATCCCGCCCCAAACTGGAAGATGAGCATGCCATTCAGTGTATCCAGCGCCTCGGTCATCGTCTTCACATCGAAAACAGGAAGATCCGGCGCGAGGCTTTGAATCACCTTCTCGGCTGGGAGCGCGAGCGATTGCGGCGCCTCCATCGTCCGAATCTGCAGTGTAAAGAGCGAGCCCATTTGGAAGTTCTGTGCGAGCGGAATGTAAAAGAATGCATCGAATGGCCCGCTCATGCCGTGGTATCGACTATCCTTGGCAATTCCGACGACCTGGATCGTATGCTTCGGATCCGTGGCCATCTGAAATTCCCGGCCAATGGGATCCTGATTGGACCAGAACCGTTTGGCCATGGCTTCGTTGATAATGGCGACGTGCTGCGTCTTGGCGTCGTCCGCATCGGTGAACGCGCGCCCTTGCATGACCGGTATCTTCAAAGTCTCAAAATACCCGGGCGTGATGAGATTAAACGACGCCAGCGGGGCCGGCTGGCCGGGCGGCGGTTGATAGCCCGCGATCTGGAGACTGTCGAAATTGTTGTAATAGCCCATAGGAACCATAGATGCCAGGCTGGCCGACCCAACGCCGGGCAGCGCTCGGATGCGGGCCAGAAGTTCTTTAGAAAACTTCAGTCCCTGCGATTCGTTGTAACCGATTTCGTTCGGGTCCATGCTCAGATTGAGAACATGACTCGGGTCGAACCCAAGGCTAATCTTCTGCGCCTTCTGCAGGCTTCGTACAAAAAGACCGGCGATGATCAGGAGCATGAGCGAGCCGGCTACCTGGGCGACAACAAGCGTGCTGCGCATCCGCTGATGCCCACCGACTGTCCCTCGGCCGCCTTCGTGGAGAATTGCATTCAGATTGCCGCGTGATGCCCGGATTGCTGGAACGAGACCGACGATGATCCCTGTAAACAGGGCAGCCGCAAACGCAAATGTGAAGACGCGCCAGTCAAATCGAAAATCGAGAAGGACGGGTAGATCAGTTTGCAACCGAATCGAGGCGATGAAGCGGCTGCCCCATAATCCCAACAGGATTCCTGCAATCCCGCCACCCAGTGCGAGGAGAATGCTCTCCGTGAGCAGCTGCCGAACCAAACGACTGCGAGCCGCGCCCAGGGCGGCGCGAATGGCCATTTCGCGCTCGCGCGCCTTCGAGCGCACTAGAAGGATATTCGCCACGTTTACGCAAGCGAGAACCAGGACCAATGCAGCGAGAGCCATGAAAAGGCCGGAGATCACGACCATGGGATTGTTTGGAATCGGCTGGGGCCGAGCAAGGCGCTCCGGATACGCGCTAACAGTTATATCTTTGTCTGCATCTGGAGCTTGTTGCGCGAGCCGCTGGCTCACAACACTCAATGTGGCCTGCGTCTGTGAAAGGCTCACGCCGTCACGCAGCATCGCAAGCACGGTAAAATTACGAACTTTGCGGCTTACGAAAAAACCATCTGGGACATTTTCCAGCGAAGCCATTCCGATCGGCAGGTATGCTTGTGTATCCAGCAACGAATACGTACCGTAGAATCCTTTGGGCGCAATGCCAATGATTGTGATGGGCTTCCCATCTACGGTCACCTTCTGCCCCACAATTCCCGGATCCCCGGAAAAATGGGACATCCAGTAGTCGTAACCAAGAACCATTACAGGATCGGCGCCCAGGGTCTCTCCCTCCGATGGCAGGAATAAGCGGCCGTAAGCAGGGTTGACTTGAAGCGCCGAGAAAAAATTCCCGGAGACATAATTGGTCATGATCCGGTCGGGCCTTCCATTCACACTGAGACCGTCCATGCCAATCTGATAACCAACCACGTCCGAGAATGTGTAATTTGTCTGGCTCTTGATGTCTCGATAATCCGCCATGGAGAACTGGTTGAGGAGCGGGCCGCCTTTTTGCTGGGAAGCAAGAACCACGATGCGTGCGGCATCTTTGACAGGGAGTGGACGAAGCAAGAATGTGTCAACCATGCTGAAAATGGCAGTATTCGCGCCAATGCCAAGGGCGAGTGTAAGAATCGCAATGACTGTGAAACTGCGATTTTTCGCCAGCGTCCGAATGCCATACCGCATGTCCTGCCATAGGGATCCCATCGCCGCGCCTCCACTCACTTTGAGTTACGCACATTGGCGCCGAATAGTTTCATAACTCGCAGGAAAACTGGGGCCCTGCAAACCGCCAGATGATTTACAGTTGCATATTGGCGAGATGTATAGCAGAGTCTGGTTCATGCGGATCGCCCTCTCCGATCCTCGTGCCCGCGCAGCATTTCTATTCGCAGTACTCCTAATCTGGGCTGCGCTCTCCTACTCTTCCGCAAAATCATTCCTTGCCGCCGCGTGGAGCTCTTCGTCAGATACGGCGCGCTGGGAGGCTGCTGCGAGACTCGAGCCTGGCGACGCGGTGTATTCGGAGAAGCTGGGACTGTACCGCTCATGGGATTTTGAACATCGGGACCTCGCGGCATCGGAGAGATACCTTGAACGTGCGGTGCAGCTGGATCCCCAGTCCGCCGAATTCAAACTGGAGCTAGCCAGGGCTGAAGAGGTCCGCGGCGAAATCGCGAAAGCGCGCGAAGCTTATGAGGCCGCGAAACTGGACTATCCCATTTCAGCGGATGTTGCGTGGCGCTTTGGGAGTTTTCTCCTGCGGAAAGGCGACACAGCAGCCGGTTTCTCAGAAATTCAGCGCGCGCTGCAAAATGACCCGGCACTCGAGGCAACGGCGATCTCCGAATGCTGGCAGGCCAATCCGGACGCCTCCGCGATAGTTCAGCAAGCTTTCCCGCGAAAAAGCGAAGCCTACCTGAACGCGCTGGAGTTTTTCGTTTCACAACAACAAACGGGTGCCGCGCGGATCGTCTGGGCGCGCTTGCTAGACCTCGGCGAGCCGTTTCCCATGGCGCGAACATTGCCGTTGGTGGATGAACTGATTAACCAGGGTCGCGTGGAGGATGCGGAAAATGTCTGGCGCCAGGCGTTGCTTGCCACGAAATGGCCACTTCGCTCTAAGTCTAGTGAATCACTCAACTTCAATGGCGGATGGGAGGAGGATGTGATTGGCGGCGGATTCGACTGGCGCGAGTTGCCGGCTGAAGGTGTTTCCTTCGCCATCGAGACCCAAGAGGTTCACTCAGGCAAGCGCGCACTTCGAATCGATTTCAGTGGCGATACAAATCTAAATTTCCAACATCTATATCAGTACGTTTCTGTTCAAGCCCGCAGACGCTATCATTTCAAGGCATTCCTTCGCACGAGCGACATCACTACTGACAGTGGAATCCGATTCGAGATTCTGGACCCGCGACACCCTGCCAAATTCCTGATTCTGACGCCCGGTCTCATCGGAACCAATTCTTGGACCCAAGTGGAAGCGGACGTGCAAACGCCCACAGACGCGGACTTGATTGAAATCATTCTTCGGCGCCTTCCTAGCGAAACATTTGATAACAAGCTGCGGGGAACTGTTTGGGTAGATGACGTCAGTTTGACGCCAATTCCTGCGGGCTCCGCAAGGAGTGAGAATTGAAGGCGATTCGCATTGGGATTTGTACGGTGATCGCCTTTGCTGCGGGAGCCTTTGGCGGAATCGAATGGTGGGCAGTAGGAATTGCAGAGATTGGCGCAGCGGGGCTCTTTTTACTGTGGGGAATCCTTGCACTGCGACAGGGACGGGCGGATATCGCCTGGAACTGGATTTATCTTCCGATGCTCGGAATCGCGGCGCTTTCTGGAATTCAGAGACTTTTCGCAATGAGCGCATATCCCTACGCAACGAATGTGGAGCTACTCAAGGGCGTGACGTATTTGGTGCTGTGTTTCCTTGCAGCGGAATCATTCCGAATCACAGAAGATCGCGTGGCGCTCACATGGTTTCTCGTGACGCTGAGTTTTGTTATCGCCGTCTTTGGAATTGTGCAGCGGTTCTCGTTTGACGGAAGACTCTACTGGCTGATTCCTCTCCCCGATGGCGCGGAGCCATTTGGCCCATTCGTGAATCGTGACCATTTTGCGGGATTTGTAGAGCTGACTGCCCCGCTCGGTTTGGCGATGCTGCTCAACGGAGCGTACCGGCGCGATAAGATAGTCTTACTGACACTGTTCACAACGATGCCAATCGTGGCGCTGCTGCTCTCCGGCTCACGGGGAGGAATAGTTGGATTCGTCGTGGCAACTCTTGTGGCTGTTGCGCTTTCTCGTCCAATGCTGGCGAGAAGGAAACAAATGCTAGGAGTCTTGACACTTGGGATTTTGGCCGGCGTGTTCGCTTTCTGGCTAGGAGCTAACGCAACAATCGGGCGTTTTGAAAGGATGTCCCCGACCGCATTGACAAATAGCCAGAGACTTGCGATGGACCGTGACACGTGGCGAATCTTCTTGGATCACCCGTGGATGGGAACGGGCCTAGGAACTCTGGAGACCGTTTACCCCAAGTACGCGAGTTTCTACGATGGGAGAGTGGTGGACCACGCGCACAACGATTACTTGGAATTCCTGGCGGAAACGGGCGGGGCCGGCGGAGTACTGGGGGCGGGATTTATTGCGCTGCTTCTGTGGGGTGGAATTCGGAATTGGCGATCCGCTGCGGATGCGGGCGATCGCGCGTTTCTTATCGGAGCCCTCACTGCGTGTGCGGCTTTACTTGTGCACAGTGGCGTGGACTTCAATCTTCATATTCCTTCAAACGCCCTGCTATTTCTTCTTCTGGCCACACTCGCATGCGCGAAGATTCCCTTCAGCGAAATAAAGCCGAATCAAGAGACATGCCAGAAAGGGATGACGGCGGGAGTTTAGCGTCGAGCGATGGCGTAGAGTACTTTATATTTTGTCAGATCTGTGGGTTGCAAGGCGAGGGGAGGCATATCTGGCGTGATAGAGTCCTCATAAATTTCTTCCTGAATTCGTACGAGCCTGCCGTAGAACATGCGCTTGAGAAACTCCTTTCCCTTCATGGTTCGCGGGAACAATTGCAAACGAGCGGCGACCGAACGAACAGGCATGACCATCTTGTCTCGAACCGCATTCGCTGAAAGTGGAAATGCCCCATGAACCGCCGCGTCAAACTGAGATTCTACGAGAAGAACCCGCAACTCTTCTGCGCTAAAGTAGCGATGGCTCCGGGGACTCGGATTAAATCCCGAACAGGCGGGATTCGCGGTGCAAATCAAAAGGGCGCCCCCGGGCCGAAGGACGCGATGGCATTCGAGAACGAGCCGCCGCGGATCACGTAGATAGTAGATTGCCTCGAAACATAAGATCAGATCGAACGAACCGTCTGCGAAAGGAAGTGAATGCGCGTCGAGGCGGACGAAAGCGATTCGCTCACGATAATGCCTGCGGGCGGAACGCAGCAGAGTTTCGCTGAAATCACCAGCAACCAGGCGGCTTGCCCGGTTCGCGAGCAAACCGAGCCCCATCCCTGCACCACAAGCAATTTCAAGCACTTCCTTCCCTTTGCACAAATTCGCGGCGAGCGAATAACGAGCGTGAAGCATGGACAGGCCCTCACGGGTTATCGCCAGACCCGGCTGTTCCGTGACTGAAGCAAAATCATGCTCATGGCGGGTGTCATGGATTTGCGATTTCGGTTGAATGGACAGAGTTGGCGAATCCAATTTCAAATGTTTAGGGACCTTGGCTCACGCCCACAAGCAATTAAATGAGAGGGACGGCGGAAACCTCTAACTGCCGCGGTGACAATTTCAACTTGCTCGGCAGTAGTTTCCGCGCTCATGGGAAACGAAATAACTTGGTTGCAGATTCTTTCTGTTTCAGGCAAACCGGGATTACTTAAGCCCAGTCCTCGGTTTTGCCAAACTGGCTTCGGCCAGTGGATTAGCGTTTCTATTCCGTTTGCGGCAAGATGGGCGCGCAAGCCATCGCGTTGCGGCGTGCGGATTACGTAATTCTGGAAGACATCGCGTTGATTCGTTTCATCGAAATGCGGAAGCTGCACGCCGCCAATGTCCTGCAATCCTTCGCGATATAGAGTAGCGATGGCGCGGCGATGCTCAATCCACTTTGGCAGGTGGCTTAGCTTCGCGTCGAGTACGCTTGCCTGGACATTGTCGAGGAGCCCCGTAACCCCGTGACAATGATATTCGCCGGTCTCTCGATCTTCTCCGTTGAATCGAAGGAGGCGAACCTTGCGCGCAATCTCCGGATCGTTGGTGGTAACGGCGCCGCCATCTCCAAATCCGCCGAGCATTTTAAAAGGGTAGAAACTGAGGCACCCGGCAAGCCCGAACGAACCTGCTTTTCTTCCCCCATGCTCAGCCCCAAGAGCCTGCGCGGCATCTTCGATGACCGTCAGCTTGTGGTCGTTCGCGATGGACATGATGCGGTCCATCTGGCAAGCGCGGCCGTTCAAGGAAACGGGAATGACTGCCTTGGTTTTCGGCGTAATGGCAGCCTCGAAGGCACCAGGATCCATGTTGTAATCCGGTGAGACGTCAACGAGGACGGGGCGTGCGCCGACGTTTACGATCGCAGAAATAGTAGCAACGAAGGTGTGCGCGACGGTGATGACTTCATCTCCGGGGCCAATGCCCGCGGCCCGCAAGGAGAACTCCAGCGCGTGATAACCGCTGCTCACGCCGACGGCATATTTCACTCCGACGAAAGCCGCCAAGTGCTCTTCGAATTCACGCAATTGATGGCGGTCGATCAAATCTCCGCCGGCGAGGCAGCTCTCGATTGCTGAATCGATCGACGGCTTCAGACTTCGATAGTGCTTTCGGGGATCGACGAAAGGGACCTGGAAAGCCATCTTGACTCCTTTAGAGTCATTGTCTTCTCGACCGCGGCGGCAATGTCGGCGGCCCCGATGTAATAAGTTTCTTCAAGAGGCCCGCTCGTCGGCGCAGGAACATCCGGCAGGCAAACTCGCGCGATGGGGGCCTGCAGCGAGTCGAATGCTTCCGCTGAAATCGTCGCCGCAATCTCCGCCGCAACGCCGCACGTTTTCCACGCCGCATCCGCCACGATCAAGCAATGCGTCTTGCGAACTGATCTCAGAACACAGTCGCGATCCCAGGGCTTTATGGAGCGCAAATCGATCACTTCAAGATCGATTCCCTCGCGGGCCAGGACCGCAGCCGCCTCCACAGCGCGCGGAGCCATGAACGAGGTTGTGACAACCGTCGCATCGCGGCCATGACGGCGAATTGCCGCCGAACCAATGGGAACGCGATACATTTCCTGGGGAACATCCCCTACCTCGCCGTAGAGCCAGCGGTCGTCAATGTACATCACAGGATTTCCGTCGTAGATCGCGGCGATCAAGAGCCCCTTGGCATCATAGGGCGTGCTGGGCATGATAACTTTCAGGCCCGGTATATGCATGAACAGCCCCTGCAACGCCTGAGAATGTTGCGCTCCTTGCTCGCCGCCCCGATTGACGATCGCCCGAATCACAAGCGGCACGCTTGCCTGACCGCCAAAGATGTACGACCAATTGGCTGCTTGGTTCACGATAGGGTCGGTTGCGAGCAGCATGAAATCCATTCGCGGATGAACAATAATTGGTCTCATTCCCACAAGAGCCGCGCCAATCGCGGCGCCCGTCACTGCGTTTTCGGAGACTGGTGAATCGATTATCCTGCCGCGGCCGAATTGCTTGTCGAGGTCGCGCATGGTCGCGCCCACGTACCACGGACTCCACAGTCCCTGGCCCACAACAAAGACGCGCGGGTCGCTTTCGAGCAGTTGCGCGTGGGCTTCACGGATTGCTTCGCAATAATTGAGTGCGCGCACGTCAGCTCCCTACCGCTTCAGTGCAAAACACGCTGTCGCGAAGTCTGTATCGTTCGGGGAAAGGCGATTGCCTGGCGAAATCGACTGCATCTACAATCTCTACTCGGACTTCGTTTTCAAGTTCCTGCATCGGTTCGGATCCGACGCCCCTGTTGCTCAATTCAAAACGCATGCGAGAGACAGGATCGCGCGGCAACCATTCCGTGAGCTCGTCTTTTCGCTTGACGTCAACGTCCATATCCCAAGAAGGCCCAACGTGCCCTCGCCAGCGATAGGTGCGGCACTCAAGAAGAGTTGGCCCTTCGCCACTCCGTGCGCGGGCAACCGCTTCTGAAGCTTCGCGATAAACAAGAATCGCGTCGTTCCCGTCGATGCGAGAGGATGGCATGGCATGGTTGCTCGCCGATTCAACAATATTGTCTGCGGCGCGGCGGTCTGGGAGTGACATGTGGCTGGAATAGAAGTTATTCTCGCAAATGAAGAGAACCGGCAGCTTATATAACGCCGCCAGGTTGAGCGATTCGTGAAAATGACCTTCCTCCGTTGCACCATCTCCGAAAAACGAGATTGAGACGAGGCCATCCGCGCGCATTTTTGATGCAAGCGCCGCACCCACGGCCAGCGGAATCGTCGCGCCAACAAGAGGAACTGTGCCGAGGATGCCGACATCGGCCGCAAAAAGGTGCATCGAGCCGCCGCGCCCGCGCGAGCATCCCGTCGATTTCCCGTAAATTTCGGCCATCAGCGACCGCAAGTCGCCCCCCTTGGCGATGTAATGCCCATGTGAGCGATGCCCGCCCCAAACGTAATCTGATTTTTGGAGACATGCGCAGGCACCCGCCGCGATTGCTTCCTGTCCAATGTATAGGTGGCACGGCGTTTTCACTTCGCCTTGTTCGATGAGTTCGGCGAGACGTTCTTCAAACATGCGAATGCGCAACATGGTTCGGTACACTTCCCAAAGTACCGACAAACTCAGTTCACTCAAGTTCGTTGCCAATCGCGGGAACCTTCCTTACAAGAGCCATCATTACCCTGTAAGCCGGTCGAAATGCGATTACAGTGACAGTCCTGAACAAGATGACGAGATCAATCCGGAAAGAATGCCGTTTCACGTATTCGAGTTGCAGGGCAATTTTTCGCGGCCGGATGATTTCCAAATATGCGCGCTCGGGATCCGCACACCCCGCGAGAACTGTCCCCTCGTCAGGATTCCAGAGCGTCGCCCAATCCGTGATTCCCGGAGGAACAGAAAGGATTGCCCTCTCTCTTTCGCTGAGTAACGCGACGTACTCAGGCACCTCCGGACGCGGCCCTACGAAACTCATCTCTCCTCGAAGGACGTTAAACAATTGCGGCAGTTCGTCCAGCTTGTACTTGCGGAGGAAGTGGCCGATAGGCGTGATCCGAGGGTCATCGTCAGCAGTGGATGGTCCGCCCATTCTGTCAGCATTGATGACCATTGTCCTGAACTTGAGAACCCAAAATGGATTGCCCCATTGTCCAATGCGCGGACTGCGATAGAGGACCGGTCCTGCAGGCGAACCAATCTTGACCAAAAGGGCGATGAGCACGAAGAGGGGCGAAAGAATGAAAATGCAAAGGATTGCGAAGAGAGTGTCAAAAAGACGCTTGCTCAAGGTAAATTTTGGAAATGCCCAGCTAGAAATGAAAACGCAATCTCATGAGGACGGATAGTGGTCCCGATGAAAGAGACGACGCGTAAATGTCCGTTTGCCCAACAGGCGAACAATTCCTAAGGCCGAACCCAATCCGTATGCAACGTGACGAATTCCAAACACTAGCGGCATAAGGAATACAAGAAGTGGATCGCGCTCTCGCATCGCAATCTGGAATGCCGATAACAAGCTTAACGCCATGTAAGAGGCGACAAGGCCGTACAGCAAGTCCCGCATTGGCAGACTCCATATTCCCGACACTGCAAGGCCAAAAAGTGCGGCAATGAAAATAAGCGGGATTACGTGCCTCAAGCGAATGGGCACAACACGGCTGTATGCAAAGGGGAGAATGGCCCACTGGCCGTCGTGGAGATTGTGGCGCCAAAAAGTTTTGAGATCGGGCGATGCGTAGTAAGCATTCTTGATGTGCGGGTCCAATAGAATTCTTCCTCCCGCATTACAGAGTCTGCGGTTGAATTCCATATCCTGCCCGCGCGGCAGCTTCTCGTTGAACAGGCCGATGCGATCGAACACTTGCCTCCTGTAGCATCCGCCAAACACCGTATCGGTGAGCGCAGCCTTGTTTCGTGAAACGCGAAAGGGAGAATTTCCCACACCAAAGGGATGGCTGATGCTCATCGCAATCGCTTTCGCCACGATGCCCGACCTTGAAGGGAGGGTTTCCATAGTCCCGCCGACATTGTCTGCCGCGGAAGATATAAGCGCTTCCACACAGAGCCGGAGATAGTCAGGCGAAAGCATTGCGTGGGCGTCAACACGAAAAATGATCTGTCCCGTAGAATTTTTGATTCCTACATTCAGGGCTACTGGAGTGATCATCTCCGGATTGCGCAGTCCTTGAATGAAAGGATATTGTGCAGAATATTCTTCGATGATCTGCCACGTTCCGTCCTCGCTCACGCCATCCACAACTGAAATTTCCATGCGATCACGCGGATACTCGTTTCGAATGATAGAATCAAGACACCGGTGAATGAAATCCGCTTCATTCCGGCAAGGGACAATCACCGTGATGTTTGGCAGCTCATTCATCAAGCTGGATTTTGCCGCGCTACCACGGTTAGAAGGGTTCAATTCGCGGCCACCGCTGGTTCCTGCGCGCGGGCTGAAGACTTTAGTTGCTCCAGCCAGATGCCGGCACTGACAAGCTTGAACCACTCGTATTCCGTGAGCGTGTCGTCCTCTCCGCGACGGAAAACTTCATAATGGTTTGCAAGCTGCCTGGTATCCACGAATTCATCGAGGGGGCTGTCATGTTGGGTGAGCAGCTCCTTAGTCGGTTCGCCGAGATCCATTTTGAACCAGGCCCGTGCAGGAGTATCGAATCCGCGTTTTTGTTTTTGCCAGCAAACATCGGACGGAAGCATGCCGCTCATCGCTCGCCGAAGCGAATATTTTGTATAACCACTCTTCAACTTGGTGTATGCCGAAGTCGAGAGCACGGCTTCGACCAGTCGGTGGTCAAGAAAGGGCAGCCGGGCCTCGGTACTTACGGCCATCGAGTTCCTGTCTTCCCAATGCAACAGGCAAGGCAGGCTAAACTGGCTCAAATCCCTCCAGAGGCGCCGATTCAGGCTTTCGCTGCTGCCAACGTCAATGCACTCCGCTGCATTCGCGCGAAATTCGGGCCGGCTGAACCGCCACATGCCTGTAATTCGTTTCCGCACGAATAATGGAAAATATCGCCGGCCATCGGCATAACTCCATTTACTGAAACCATTTTTTTGCAGATAAGCCACTGCGGTTCTCGCGAGATGGATCCAGCAGCCACGAGCAAACAAAATTTGTAGCCAGAAGAAAAAGAACTTGTTGTACCCGGCAAACAATTCATCTCCGCCCTGCCCATTCAAAAGAACAACCGAGCCGTCCGCACGGGCAGCTTCAAAAATGCGCCAGGAAGCTATATTTGACGCGCCTCCAGTGGGACCATCTTGAAAGTAGACGAATTGGTGGATTCGATCCCAAAGGTTGGCAGCATCCATCGTGGCTTTGATGTGGCGCACACCGAACTGACTCGCAACTTGTGAGGCGAGACCTAACTCGTCCTCGCGAGTCCCTGGAAATGTCATCGTATAGGCCGCAAGCATTGTAGGATCGTTAGCTTCGCGAGCCGCAAATGAACAGATCGTAGTGGAATCGAGCCCACCCGAGAGGCAAATTCCTACGCGGACATCGCTCCGAAGCCGCAAACGAATGGAGTCCCTGAGGAGTGATGGCAGTTCCTGTTCAAACTGACGATCGCGCGACGTGTCCAGATCACTGGCGATCTCTGGCGCCCAATAGCGATGTGGCCCGCGCACCTCTCCGCTGTCAGCATCCCATTCCAGCCAGTGAGCGGGTAGAAGCTGATTCACGTCTTTGAAAAATGTCCGCTCGTCGTGATCCTGCAGGGACAGCAGCAAGAAATCGGCCAGTGCGGTATAATTCAGTTCGCGGTCAAACTCCCGGTCCTCAAAGAATTGTTTTAATTCCGAAGCAAAGATTATCTGTCCGGACTTTCGCAGAAAATATAGTGGCTTTTCTCCACAACGATCGCGAGCAAGCAACAACTTTCGCCGCGCTCCATCCCAGATGGCAAACGCATACATGCCGTTGAGCCGTGGCAAGCACTCTATTCCCCATTTCTCGTAAGCCGCGAGCAACACCTCCGCGTCGGTCGCAGTGGTGAATGTGCGTTCGCTTACCAACTCAGCGCGCAATTCTAGGAAGTTATAGATTTCTCCGTTATAGACAATCCAAATGTCCGTGCCAGGGAGATTCATTGGTTGGTGACCAGCGGCCGAGAGATCCAGAATGCTAAGACGCCGGCTGCCGAATCCAATGTGATACCCGCGCGCGTTCTCACGCTCGCCCCAGAACTTCCAAGCGCAATGCGACGGCGAATCCTCCCGGATAGGCGCAAGGCTAACAAACCCCCAATCATTAGGTCCGCGGTGGCGCACGCGATGCGTCCCGAACCACAGCAGATCCGGGTCAACACCTCGTCTTTCACTAGACGCGATTCCGAAAATCCCGCACATCAGGTATCGCACCTCGAAATGAGAAAGGATTCAGTTAGTGAGTGCCACCGGCGCATGCGCTTCCAGAGATTGCTCGGTAGCTAGAGCTACTTGGTCCGGCGCAATTGAGCAAATGCAATCACACGGTGTCCAATGGCCTCTGAAGCATGGATGGCATGCTCTGTTTGGGCTCAGTGCGATTCCTCCATTGTGCAATGGCGCGCGGCGGGTCGTGGACGTTGGTCCAAAAATGCCAATGGTTCTTGTTCCGACTGCCGCGGCCATGTGCATCAGGCCCGTGTCTCCAGATATGAACAGGTCGCACATGCGGAGCATTGCGAGTGTTTTGCGAATCGTCCACTTGCCTGTGGCTTCGAGCCACGGGACGCCCTCGGCCAGCGTGCGCGCGCACTCTGAACTGGCCCGTTCACTTTCACTCCCAAAGCTGATGACGGCCAGCTCCGGAAATCGCTTCATCAGAATGCGCA
Source organism: Candidatus Acidiferrales bacterium (assembly GCA_035934545.1). Lineage (GTDB taxonomy): Bacteria > Acidobacteriota > Terriglobia > Acidiferrales > UBA7541 > DAHUXN01. The sequence continues at coordinate 109,108 of DASYXV010000011.1, read as the reverse complement.
CCAACGCGCCGTAATTGTGGGCCGGCCAGCGCTTTGAAGGAACGATGGAGGAACATTGAATCCCCAGTACCGGCTGGTTTTTCCCCACTGCTTCACGAGAGAGTTCACTTTCCGCCCAGGTAGATTCATCTGGACGCAAATGAATCACTGGCGGGCCGAGCGGTGTCGTAACTCCCAGAAAAGAAATTATTTTGTCCTGTGTCTCTAGAAATGGAGCCGTCCAACTCTTTGTAACCGAATGTGTGAGAAACCAACTATAAGGCGCTGAGGCCTCTCCAACGGCGTATGGGGCTCCAGTCATCAGCTTCAGCAGAACAAGTTTTGCTGCCGACATCTCGGGCGCGCAAACAATCAAGTCTGACTTGCATGCAATCTGCAACCAAAGGCGGACCAGACCGCGGGGATCGTCTCGGAGGTGATGGACGAAGAGCGGTATCAATTGCATGCGCTCTTCCCGAACCAACTCATAGTGTTGGGCCGACGCAAACAACACTCGCACGGGCCAGCGCCCTGACGCCCATCCGCATACAGCCTTGAGCAGAGGCAGACTCTGAACAACGTCGCCTAGTCCCTGCGAATCTACGATCAGGATGCCGCGGCCGGGACGAATGTGAATCGGCGGTGCTGTCATTGCTCTAATTCTTCCGTGCTTGGCTTGGCATTTGAAATGTTTTCGAAGGAATTGACTTCAGCACATCAGTGGTATTGGGCTTGCGTCCGCGTGGAATGAAGTGCAGGAGGCAACGCCGTGCCTACAGTTGAAAATCTCCAAGCAGATTCAATCAAGAACGAAGCGGCCACAACTCCATACGCGAGTAATAGGGTATAGGCGACGCCCAGGATTCCCTCTTCGGCTGAAAAGCCTCCAAATAATACGAAAAGCAAGTACCCGGCGTGTATATAAAGCGAACGATGCGGCGCCGTCGCCGCCAGACGAAAAGCGGATAGGAACATCCCCGCCAGAAATAGATAAGCGATGAGGCTAAGAATTCCATCGTCGGCCATCACCGATCCAATAAGCGTGGGGGCCGGCGTTTCTGAAGGAAAGGTGTGGAAGTCGGAATAAATCATGAAGCCAAGGCCGCGAAACGGATGATCCGGCTTGTTCTGAAAAAAAACGCGCGGCATCCAGCTCGTCAGAGTGTAAGTTCCCACTTTGAAGCCGGCGAACAGGTTGCGGTTATCGGGCAACGAACTCAGGAACTGGCAGTAGCCGCGGTACAGGCTGTCGTCTCCCCACCGAGTCGCCGCCGTTGATGTCGCCAGGTCAATTAGTTTGGTGACGGTGGTGGGCACGCTTTTTGCGCGATGATTTGCCAGAGGCAGAAACCAAAGCTTTGCCCCCATCCCGAAGAACGCAATCAGGCAGGCCAGAGCAACATTGCGCGCTCGGAAGAGTGACCTGAAGAATGAACGGTCATACACATAGATCACGACAGCAGCCCATAGAATCGGCTCTTCGAGGCCTCCCTTGTTCGTCCGGAGAAAAAAAGAGACAAACATCATAAGGGCAAGCACGGTGAAAAACCGGCGCGCGTTACTTCGAAGACTAGGAAGGGTCAGAGCGAGCCCAAACACAATCACGTCCGCGCCTCGATACCAGAATCCGCCAAACGGCAAGGCCTGGCTGCGAAATGTATTTAACGCTGCGTAAAAACTCGGTGCCGACAACGCGCCCACCAGGTAAACAGCAACGGCAGTCAAGATCAGGCCCACACTAACAGTCGAGATTCCCAGACTCCGCAGTCGCATGATTTCTTCGGGCGCCAGTTCACGCGAGATCGCTGAAGGTCTGTGATTGAATGCTGACAGCCCTGCTATCAGCACGACTAGTCCAACAATGTGGATCGCCGTCGGGTAGATCCGGAAATCGAATTCGCCATAGCCCAAATGAAGAACGCCCGGTGATACGGCATAATGAACAATCAGTTCGATGTTATCCGTGAGGATTGCCGCGCCCAGATACGCCATGCAAAATCCTTCGGCGGAAACAATGCTCCACTTCCGAATAATGAATAGGATCAAGCCTAGGTTGATCGCCGACAGAATCAGAAATTCGAGGAATTCCATTCTCAGCTCGGTACCATCTCAGTTGAAAGAGTTCCAATACGAGAAGAAATTTCCGCGAGGATCGCGGCCGCGACTCTTTTCACATTTGAGGACTCAAGGATTCGGGGCATGCGGATCGGATCACCCCATTCAACCTCGTACGCGGTCTCGAGAAATGACCATACGAACTTGAGAAGTAAATCGTGATTCGCCTGAAATCGGTTGAGAGCCTCTCCGATTAACTCGGGAAGGTCGGAGGCGTTCGGGCAACGGTAAATGAGGTCGTAGAAACCATAACACAGTGGCCCAAGAGCGATGACTGGCTTCTCGTAGAGTATTGCTTCCCACGCAGTACTTCCCGTTATCGTGATCACGGCATCGGAATGCTCAATCAATGTGTGGCTATCGACGGAAGGCGAAACGAGATGAACATTATGCAGCGATTTCAATTGGCGGTAGTAATCCAGTTTCCGCTCGCCTTTCATCCCGGGATGTTCCTTGACAAGAACATGATGGCTGACGGGAATGCTTTTGCTGATGTTCTCGATTACGGCAACTTGATTTGCCATGAACGGCGCACGAACTTCCGTAGTGAACTCGGGCTGAACATGTAACGGGAAGTAAACATACGGACCTGCAGCGACCGAGTGCTCGAATATCATTGATGCACAAGCAGCATGTCTGCTGACCCGCTTTGCGTCTTGCCAGATTGGTTTCCATGGCGGAGTTCCGTGGTACGAGCCGATTTCATACCTGCCCGCCTCGACGTACGATCGAATGCGAAATGGAATTCGCGCTGCTCTCCGGCAAGCCTGGCGAATGTCTGGAACAAGCATAGAGCGCTCTCCCCAAGCGAGGAATGGCGGCTTAAGTTTCTTCGCCCGGAACCCTTGAACGAATGATTCGGCAATTTGGGCTTCCTTGAAAGACAGGTTATGGTGCTTGTTTCTCGCGAAGTGGTTTTTCATTGGCGCCCAAGACCCCGTGGGCTCTCCGATAAAGTAGAACCGATTTGCGACTGGTGTTGGGTAGGGTATGAGATAAGGAATGTCCAGGCGCTGCGTCAGTGTCCATGCAATCCATTCGGTTGCGCTCGCGATTTCGCCAATAATCGCATCCGGGCGCAATTCACCAATGACTTTATTCCAGAACGCGACAATTCCCGCAAGCATTCGGATGATTTGCTCGTACGGATAGCGGCTGATGATCCGGTCTGCATAAACCATGGTATTCAATGTGTTGCGGTCGTAGGCAGCTTCGAATCCCTGAAGCCTCTCGAAACAATCAGCCAAATCAAAACGCTGCACCGTTTTCTTCAGGAATGCAGACAGATCTTGCACTTCGTCGAACGATTGCGTCCGCTCAACCACTCGAGTCGCCGGCGCAGTGAACGTAACGGCGCTCGATTTACAGCCATCGAGCTCCCTTAACGCCCGTGCAATGGAGGGGAAGAAGTACCGATATTCGCCCTTACAGATGAAAAGGACTTTCACAGTTGATAAAAACCTAAGTCATCCTGTATGGAATTAATTTCTGTGCATCGTTTCAAGATCAGGTTGAAGCATACCTAAAAAACCATTGCTTTCATCAGTCGGAGATCATTGGGCCGTATAAAGCCAGTCGCGAACAAACATGAGAGAAAGATTGAACCACCAGTGACAACTTTTAGGATCGATTGCCGCATATCGAATGGCTGCCCTTGCCATACCATCGCGAGCACGCAAACTGCGGCAAACGCCATGCCGGTTTGGAAGAGCCAGTTCAAATCAAATGTCTGTCGAAAAAGACCCCAATGAATGAAGATCAACGCGATTGCTCCGGCAGCGGTGGCGATCAACTGGCTTGCGGCAGCCCCTTCAATGCCAATCCTTGGAATCAGTGCCACGTCCAGCAAAAGAATCAAGGCTCCACTGGCTATCCAGAACATCGTCGAAGACCAGACCCTCAATTGAACATTCAAGATGACGGCGTAGAGCATGACGACAGCCATGAAAACCCCTTGCACCCCTAGCAAGGGAAGCGTCGTGCTCCCGGATGCAAACTCGCTTGAAGCGAGGACTCGTAGAATTTCACGGGGAAATGCAGCGAGTATGGCTGCCCCGCCAACGGACACGCCGAAAACAAACTTTTGAATCCCAGCGAACCGTTGCTGGAAGAACTCAATTTGGCCAGAATCATGAAGGGCGGAAAGTTCCGGAAACAAGACATCATTAATCGGGCCAGTCAGGAAAAAAGTGAGCGACGAAACAGTGAAGCAAACGCAGTAGATACCCACCTGCTTTAGGCCGAGATAGTAGCCCACCAAATACTTATCCGCGCCCAGCGAAACTGCCGATGCTAAGACGCCGGGGAGCAGCGGCAGGCCAAACTTCGTGTATTTTATCGCGACACGCCCGCTCGGACGGGTTGGCGAGAGCTCGTAACGCAATACAAGATAAATCAGTCCGGCAACGACGCTGCACGCGCCGACGGCCAGGTAGGTCCAGCTCACGGCTACGACACTCCCTAGCCACCAAGCAACGATCAATGTCCCCCCGATCTCCGGAATTAGTCGTGCGAGGCTCAGCAGCGCCCAGGACTTGTTCAACCGCCGCGCGCGGAGAAGGTTTCTCATCTCCTCGAACATGCAGTCGATGGGGAGCGCGACGGCAAGTAACACAATCAAGATAGAGCGATGGCGCGAATGGAAGAGTATCGACGCCAATCGCCCTGAAAACATGAAAAAGACTAGAATTAACACCGATGCGGCGGTGCCCACCATCGTCAGGACTGTCGAAAACGCTTGATTCAGTTCACCAGAGGTGCGTCTGCCGCTCAGGAAACGCATGAGCGATGATCCGCAATTCAGCGTGGCGATGGTGGTTGCGTTGCTCAATGCAAGGATGAACAGGGACCAAGCGCCAAATCCTTCCGTCCCGAGTGCGCGCGTCATTACTACGAGCCACAAGTATGTCCGCAGTTTTTGGACCGGAACAGGGAGGTTGGAGTAGAAAACGTCGCGAAAGAATTTGTGTGTCGTGAAATCATGGACGGGAATGTATGGCGAAGATTCGATAGCGGGTCCGGCCGCGGAATATGCGGGATGATCATGAACTGCGCTCGTATCACTGGCCATTCGTGTTCACGGGTTTCTGCATCCAGATCAATTTCTTCTTCCCCAATCCATGAATTGTGGGCTTCGCGGTGCCCACCTGCTCGCGCCACAACCCTTCATTGGTCAGCACTTCAAGCACTAGTGGCAAGTGGCCATCCTGAGAAAATAGAATGCCGCCGGGGGCAAGCAAGGGCCATAGATACTGCAAGCATGTCTCTGTTGAAGAAGCTAGATCAACATCCAGATATGCGGCGGCAACGGGATCTCCAAAAGTCGGCAGGGTATCTTGAAACATTCCTTTTACAAACTTGCATGCTTCGATTTCGCCGAACTCCCTGACATTTGACTGGACCTCCTCCAGCGATCCACAGTAGTCGCCACGCAAAAAACTGACTCGTCCACCCCAGATGTTGCTCCTGTGGGTTTCGTCGTTCTCTGGGATTCCTTCAAAAGAATCGAAAACAACCAATTCCCTTCGGGCAAGCTTCGCCGCAAGGCTCAGTTTCGCCGTCCCTCCCCCTTTGAAGCAGCCACACTCGACGATGCATCCATGCAAGCTCGTGGGTAGCAGGAACAGTGCTCGAAGGAAGGCAAGCATCTCTGCCTGCAGGTGTTCGCACGGAACGTGAGCGGAGATGGAATAAAATCCGCGAATCAGTTGAAATCTGGTAGGAAATGAAACTCCGAGGTCATTCGAAAGTAGAAACGCGAGAACATCGCGCCAGTCGCCCGTGCGGAACAATCGCCAGGTGGTAAGGGAATGCCCCGGTAGACGTCGAATAATCCACTGTTTGATTGCGTGTCTTCGCTGGCTTTCAACTCTTCCGGCAAGATGAAACTGGCCTCCCATTGACCGCTGGTGGATCACGCCCTGGCGCACGCAAATTCCAGGTGAGATGCATTCGAGATGAACCGCTGCCATGACTCGAGGGCCGCGAGCCGTGAGATAAACTTCGCATTTACTCCGGAGCATCCATCCCTGAACTGGCGCATCTGTTCAAAGGCATAGCTTTCATCAATGTAGTCAAAAATCCCCTGCACTTGGTTCAGAGCCTCGGGCTCCGCAAGCAAATCGCGGAAATGTGCGCCAAGGCTCCCGTCGAGCAACAAATGATCTGCACTGTTTCCCTGCGTGCTCATTTCCTTCCTGTTTCTGTTTGCATTCGCGCACTTCAGCTTCCGGTTGCGGACTTGCGCGTGGATCACATGCTTCGGCTCGCGAAGAATCGATCGCGCCGAATAGGGCATGCTCACGAAGAAATTCACTACGCGGGAATCCAGAAATGGCAACTCGGCGCGCATCTGGCTCAGTCGGAATGCATGAAAGACCAGGCGAGTATCAAGATGGAGCATGACCATATCGAAACTCAACTCAAGCATGTCGCGATAAAATGTAGATGGCTGAAGCCTGGAGACAACTGGAGCGACAAATTGTGCCGAATACAAGTCGGCGACGCGCTCAAATCCATTTTTGGTGAGCGAGGGAAAGTACACGCTCGACCTTCCGGGCATTTCTCCATATCCGAAAATACGTCCTTGGTAAAATGTTCGGTGATCCTTGACGCCGCTGAGCACGCTTTGAACCATTTCTGAGATGCGCGGCCCACACCATCTCCTCGTCTGGGCACAGAGCGCATCTCCCATCCGGCCGTCGCTTGCCGGAGCAAGCTTTCCAATCAGTGGCAATAAGGTAAGAAACCACGGAGAATAGAACGCGCGCCTAAAGGTGTAGCCAAGCGATGGGAAGGTGTAGTTGTTGTCCGCCAGTGTGTCGGCCATCTGCCCTGATAGGACACTGCTCCCTTCACCAAGCACATTCCTGGCGCGCCGCGCGAGCCGATGGAACACAGGCAGCGTAACTCGCGATCCCGCCATCCACGATTGGGTCAGTAGGGTCCACTCATCCGGCAGCGATTCATCGCCCGGATCTACGACCACTGATTCATGCGGGACGTGCCTCGCATCCGCAAGCTCCTTCGCATCCGCCATCTCTTGTTCGCCGTCAGCGAAGCCTTTGACGCTTCCCGTCATCGCGATCAGATTTCGATCTGAATGATGCGAAGCGATGTCGAACAGGAGAGAGGAATCCACGCCGCCAGAAAGCAGCACTCCCGAATCCCGCGCCTGACGAATCCCGACTGCAGACTGGATTAAATGATTGAGTTCCCCGATTGCTTCGCTGCTCATTCGCAGCTCGTAACTCCTGGATGGCTCCCAATACCTCTCGGATTCCACGCGTGTGCCGTTTTTGTCACGATGAATGCGCAAAAAGCGCGCCCTGCCAACAGTTCTGATTCCCTCAAATAGCGTAAATGGCGCCGGAACGAATCCTTCGTGCGCCAGGAAAAAAGCAACGGAGAGAGCGTCAAACTTGAAACTGGCTCCGGACAGGAAAGCTGGATGAGAAGCGAATGCGAGGTAATCCTCTCCAGTATAAGTGTAGATGTCGTCGCAGCCGAACTTATCTACAACCAGGAAGATCGCCCTGGATTGCGGATCTGCCAGAATCACGGAGAAATTCCCCTCGAGCAATGCAAACGCCTCCGTGCCTCGAGCTTCAAAGAGTTGGCAGATTCTGTCAGGAATATCCGAACGGGGAATCGTTTCGACTCTGGTCTCCGGCCCAAATTCAGTATCGCTGGCGATTCGCGGATGGCCCCAGACGAACACAGTAGCTCGATTGTCGCGAACATCGCGAGAACTCCAGCTGGGAATCTCGCGTGAGTGGTTACCTTCAATCCACAACGAAATCCCGCTTGCGTCAGAGTTCCACAGCAACCTCTCGTCTTCTAATTCCCGTGCGGGAGTGCCTTCTGAACGAGGCTGACGTGTTCCAATTACTCCCCAAAACGCCGGAAACGCGCTCGTCGGCCTAAGCAAAGGTCACTCCAAGCCGTCCCACGCGAACTGCTCGCCTTTTTTCAGCGAGAAACGTGTTCGACGGCCGATTACGTTCTCAATTTCAAATGGACAAATGGCGTCTAGCGGCGCTGGACGCAAAACATCAATATCGCAGCGGCAGAGTCTGGTGCCGGTCCTAATATCGCGTGCCGCCCGCAAACATCTTCGCTGGATAATGACCGTCTCTCTTTCATTGTCCGCCACACGCTTTTCGGGCAATCCGAGCGCGCATTCGAGTTCTCTCGTCCGCTCGACCATGTCGTGCCAGCTCTCCGGAGTCATCGAAAAATGATGATCGGGGCCTTCTCGCGAAGGATCATCTGTAAAATGTTTCTCGATTATTTTGCCTCCCAGTGCCACTGCGCCAAGGACAGCTGCGTGTCCCGGTGTGTGGTCCGAAAGACCTGCCACAACACTTGGGAACGTCGCCTGATAAGTGTGTAACACGTTCAGATGGGTGTGCCTGAAACTTTCCAAGCTTCCCGTGTAATTTGTGTTGCATTGCAACACGGCAACCTGGGGATTAACTGCCGTCAAAATCTGCACGGCGCGCTGGACGTCACTCATGTTGGAGGCGCCCGTAGAAAGAATCACTGGCTTTTTTTTTGCGGCAACCCGCTCCAGGGCCTCCGTCCAGGTGATGTCGCCCGATCCAATCTTGAAGGCCTCAACGTAGGGATCGAGCAGGTTGATCGCTTCAAAATCGTATGGCGTCGAGAGGAATTCGATCCCTTCCTCCTCGCAGCACGCCTTAAGCTCCGGCGTCCACTCCCACGGAAGCGACGCCTCCTCATAGACTGCGTGCACGGATTTGCGCCAATTCGCTTGATGTGAGAGCTGCCCGCCAAGCCTTTTGAAACCGTAATCACTGACGATCTTCGGTGCCCGAAAATGCTGGAATTTCGCAACGTCCGCTCCTGCTTGCTTCGCCAGCCGGATCAGCTTCAGCGCTCGTGCAAGCGCGCCATCATGATTCGCGGCGATATCCGCGATGAAATACGTCGGACCGCCATCCCCGACGAGCCGCTTACCGATTTTGAAGCTGGGCATACTCGAGAATTTCGCGAGAAGGGTATGCAGAAACCAGCCGATCGCAAGCTGCGAGTAGCTTGTTGAAATTCCGTTGCCAGTTGGCGCGCTCACGAACAACTCGCACGTTCGTGAGCCCCATCTTGCGGCGCGCGATATCACTCTCAAGAGCTTTGGTCGTGACCACAGCCAGTGCATCCACATCCGCCACCGGATAAAGCCAGCCATTCTGCCCGTGAACGATCCACTCCTTGTTTCCACCTACGTCAGGCACGATCGCGGTCAATCCGCATCCCAAGGCTTCGAGCAAACTGACCGAACTTCCATCGCACTGTGTGGCGCTGATGTACAGGTCCGCCTCGACGAAATATCTGGCTAGCATTTCTTCCGGCACACGTCCGACGACAAGAATTCTGTCGCGCAGCCCGCGTTCTGCTATGAATTCCTCCACGCGCGGCCGCAAACTGCCATCGCCCAACATCAAGACTCTTGCATCACTTCGGCAGTCCAGCACCTGCCTCATCGCTTCGAGAAACAGCATCGTTCCATGCATCGGCTCAAACGATCGCGCGCTGACAATGACCCGGCAGTCCTCCCATCCGAACCTTTGACGCAGACGTAACGCCGGTGCATCCGGCCGGAAAATCTTGATGTCGATTCCCCACGGAAAGCAGACAATTCGGTGGCGAGGCACTGAACCATGCACGCAAACTGCGGCGGTCACAGCTTCACAATCGGTGAGGATCATATCCGCTCGGTTGAGCGTGAATTTCGTTACTGAGCTCAGCCATTGCGATTTCCGCTGGACGGAAAGCACATCGCAACCCCACGACATGATGAGCAGCGGATGAAAATCCACGAGCGCCGCGAGGAATCCTCCCGTTTGGATGGGCCCTGCCAGGACTAAATCGGGCTTCACGTCCTCCAGCACATGATGCATTCGCGTGTACGAATCCAGGAACGCAGTTAGCCCAGACGATGACTCGTTTTGCTCCAATGGTGGCAGAAGCTTCACAGCGCCAGGAACCGCCCTCAATTCGAATTCGTTCGCGCTCGTCTCGCACGGCAAAAACCAGACGTCATGTCCTGCCACCACGAGCCCAGCCAAGAATCTTCGTGCATGCGTTGAGTAGTTCTGCGAGATGAAAAGAATGCGAGACACTGTCACTGTGTGACGGGCGCTTCAACTAAGACATGCGGCTTCTTTCCTGGCAAGGTTCTGTATTCATTCTCAAGCTGCTTCTTAAACTCAATTAACCCTTCCTGAACCGTAGGCATCTTTCTGCCCAAGAATCTCGAAACCTTGCCGACATCCAAGGATGAGTCTTTTGGCCGTCGCGCCTTGAACGGAAACTCATCCACTGAAATCCGACTCACTCTATCCGCATCGAAACCAAGCATGTCCGCAAACTGACATGCAAATTCATACTTGGAGCAAGCATTCCTCGCCCCAACATGAAAAGTGCCGGCCGCACCTCCTGCCAGTAACTCCAGGATGGTCTCAGTTAACAAGCCGACGGGCAGTGGATTGAAAAAAACATCCTCAAAGCCTCTCAGTTGCTGCCGAGACGCAAGCGTGCTCAATATCCATTCAGCGTAACTGTTTCCCTTCCCGCCCACTCCGTAAAAATTCGCCCGCACAATTAAAGCAGCCGGATTCGCTGAGCGCACTGCCTCCTCTCCGGCCAGTTTTGTTCGCGCGTATTCATTCAGTGGTGCGGGCGAATCGAGCTCGCTATAGTTCCCGGTACGGCCATCGAATACTGAATCCGTTGAGACGTGGACAATGGAGCTATTGTGCATCTCGGCCCATTCGGCAAGTGTCCGCGATGCGTCGACGTGCAACTTCCACGCTGCCTCCGGATTCGCTTCGCACCTGTCCACGTCAGTGATCGCGGCGCAATGAACAATTACATCTGGACGCGTCTCGTTTAGAAGGCGAACCGTTTCCTCTCGACTTTCCAAATCGAGATGAACGAGGGTGCATTTCGGCGAGATCACGCTGGTGTGGCGCGCCACGCCAAACACGTCATATTCGCTCGTCGCAAGCACGCAAATGCTGGAGCCGAGAAGTCCAGTCACTCCCGTAATGAGCATTCGTCTCATCTGTGGCATGGAAATGTGGCTACTGCGCCGTGTACCCGCCATCCACGAGAAGATTGTGGCCCGTCACATACGCCGACGCGTCCGACGCCAGAAACACCGCCGCGCCTTTGAGGTCATTAGGCCCCGCCATGCGGCCCAGTGGCGTTCGTCGCGAGTAATTCTCCACGAATTGCCGCGGCATTTCCGGAGAGCACAAACCTCCCGGGCTCAGGCAATTCACACGCACGCCGTACTTACCGAAACACACGGCTAGATAACGCGTCAACTGGATCATCCCGCCCTTTGCAAATCCATAGCTCGGCGGATTTGTCATTTCAGTTTGGCCGTCGTAAATGCTGAACTCAGGGCTCACGACACCGTAGATCGAAGCGACATTGATAATGCTGCCCGCGCGCTGCTCGGCCATTTGTTGCCCGAATATGCGGCAGGCGCGATACAGCCCCGTCGAATTGCATTCCATCGTGCGCCCCCACTCTTCGATCGAATGTTGCGCCATCGGCTCGGCTCGCACAGCAATAGCGTTGTTGAAAAGGATATCTAGTCTCTGCCAGCGTACTGAGATTTCGGCGGCAAGCTGCTCGACGGACTCGCCGGAAGTCAAATCAAGCGCACGTCCGTGAGCTTGCCATCCCGCTTGTCGAAGACTCTTGGCAAATGCCTCGCACCTCTCGGCGCATCGCGAAGCAATGATGACCGTCGCACCCGCCTCCGCCAGCGCGCTGGAAATCTGACGTCCATAGCGCCCCGCTCCGCCCGTGACGAGGGCGATTCTTCCCGCTAGCGAAAAAAGCTCGTGCACCGAAACATCTCTCGTGGCGGATTGTGCCGAGTGAGCGCTCATTCGGTGAACTGCTGGTGCAGATGTGCATTCATCTCGGTCAGTTGCGGGTTTGCGTCCAGATAGGAGATTATGCGTTCCAATTCAATCTCGTCATTGCCATCAAAGTGCCGGTAAATCTGATTCTGAAGTCGCAAATCCTCCGAGTAATCCACAGTCAGGAAGTATTGTGGTCGAAATCGTTGCGGCGGTGCGTCCCTCTTGATGCAGTGAAACCGCGAGGAATGCTGGCGAGCGAACAGCATAAAATTCTCCCGCTCCGCGGGAGTTTTCAATTGGCGGTCGCATTCATCCAGGACGGAATACGCCGCCATCTCCGCCCCTGTGCCATAGGGGTATCCTCGCCGGTGAGCATTGTGAACCAGCGAGGCCTGGTCCTCCCCTCGTGATTTGCTTTGCAGATATGCGGAAATCAAATCGTCAATTCCTTGCGGATCAGTCAGAGGATTGTCCGCGGTGACACGAACAACCGCCGTCAGCTCGCGGCTGCGAGCCGCCTTGAGAAATCTCGTTGTCACGTCTTGCTCGGGCCCTCGCACGACCGGCACGCCCCAGGATAAACAAGCATCGGCAATCCGATCGTCATCGCGTCGCTCGGACGTCGCCACGACAAGGTCATCGGCCAGTCGGCAAAGCTTCATGCGCTGGCAAAGACGTTGGAGTAGTGGCTTGCCGGCAATCTCCATCAGCGCTTTTCCCGGCAACCGAGTGGATCTCATTCGCGCTTGCACCACAATTCCGATCTTCTCTCGCTCAGGCACGGGCTAAGCTGAGTAGCATTGTTCTATGCTTGGCGTACTCGTCGAAACACACCGGCAATCGTGAACGCATCGATTCCTTCGCGGCCTCAGCGATCAATAGTGAGTCCAAGGCGGCCGCTCCATTCACTTCAGGCGCGGCCTGATTCTCGATGCAATCGAGAAAATGGCGCATTTCGAGAACGTACATGTCTTCGAGTGCGCCGATCCCCTTGTTCGATTCCCACATGCATGAAATTCCATCGAAAACATCCAGCTCGCGCGCGAATAGGTCCGCTCTCATTTGTCCACGTGTCCCAATAATTTCGCAGGTTCGTGCTGCAGGCTGTTGAATGTAGTCTAGGTGAATTGCCACGACGCTTTGGCGGCCGCTGAGCATGATTTCCGCGGTGTCTTCGACATCGATCTCAAGGTCGCTGAACTGCCCGCCGGCGCAATAGACAGTCTCTGGCTGGCCGAGAAGCCACAAGGCGAGATCCAGTTCATGTATTGCATCGAGGATCACGCCTCCGCCTAACTTTCGCCGCGCTCCGTAGCCGCTTCGGTAATCTTCCCAGGGATGGCGCCGGGGCAGGTACGAACCAGAGCGGAAACGTGCGCTCGTCACCCGTCCGATTCGCCCATCACCAAGCGCCGCTCGCAGTTGTCTCACGATCGGATCAAACCGAAAGCTGTATCCAACCATGAGAATCCTTTCCCGAGCCTGCGCCTGCTCAACTAGGGCATTCACACCTTCCATCGAGTGAGAGATCGGCTTTTCGACAAACAAATGGCAATGGTGTTTGAGGGCCTCAAATGCGAATTCAAGATGCAGGCTCGTCGGCGTGCAGATCAACGCCGCATCAGGCTTTTCTCGGAATCCTTGCTCGAGCGCATCCATCTGCCTGCCTTTGACTTCGCCTGCAAGCGTCTCCGCTCGTTCGTTGGTTGCGTCAAATAGCAACAAGTCAGTTACGCCAAGATTGCGAAGATTCCCTGCGTGACGTCGGCCAATCGAGCCGCATCCTATGATCAAGATTTTCATTTGTGATTCAGGACTGCTGAGAAACGACCGCGAGGCGTTTGACACTCGCAGTTGGGCGCAAGAAATTCTGATTCTCTCCGTGAAATCCATTCCCATCCAATCCGAGTTCTGTGATGATCCCGCGCATCTCGTCCCGCGTCAGCCAGTGCGAGTTGGTATCACTGCTGTATTGAAATCCCTCTGCGCAAGGCCTGCCTGATCTCCAATTTGTTTCCTCCCACCAAGGAAAATCCGGTTGAATCACATAGAAGTCTGCTAATTCCACGGTATTTCGCGCGTCGTCGCTCGATATCATCATTTCGTGGAGCTTTTCTCCGGCGCGGATCCCCGTAATCTCGATCCGGCATTGTGGCGCGATCACTTGCGCCAGATCGTAGATCCTCATGCTCGGAATCTTGGGGACAAATGTTTCCCCTCCGTGCATCTGCTCGATACATTGAGCGACGAACTGTGCCCCGTGTTCGAGTGTGATCCAGAATCGCGTCATACGGGCGTCCGTGACTGGCAGAACTCCACTTTTTCGCCGCTCCAAAAAGTAAGGGATCACGCTCCCGCGGCTTCCAGCTACATTCCCATACCGCGCCACGCACATTCGCGTCTTCCGCGCACCCGTGTATGCGTTTCCTGCAATGAAGAGTTTGTCCGCGCACAATTTTGAAGCTCCATAGAGGTTGATTGGGTTCGCCGCCTTGTCCGTGCTCAACGCGATCACTCGCTCCACGCCGCAATCAATCGCCGCGTCAATCACGTTCGCCGCGCCAATCACATTCGTCTTGATCGCCTCGAACGGGTTGTATTCCCCGGTCGAGACCTGTTTCATCGCCGCCGCGTGCACGACGATGTCAACGCCATGAAACGCCCGGTGGAGCCGGTCCTTGTCGCGCACGTCGCCAATGAAATAGCGCACGCTGGCCGAATCGAATCCATCCATGCGCATTTGGTACTGCTTCTGCTCGTCTCGGCTGAAAATGATGAGCTTCTTCGGCCGGTACTCCTCCAGCATCAGCGCAGCGAATTTCTGGCCAAAGCTTCCCGTCCCCCCAGTGATAAGAACCGTCTTGTCAGACCAATCCATCACCGGTTCAACTCCAACCATTCATTTTCAGCAGGCATTCCCAAGCGCGGGATGAGTCAGACACCGGAGTGCAGGTAGCGCAGAATCCCTTTCCTGCGTATGGGGCAAGCTTCGCGGTTCCCGGAGCGGCAGAACGTCCGCCGCATCAACATCCACGGCGATGGATCGCGCGATGAGTTCGATGGATATTACCAGTCGGCACTTACCTTTGCGTCGCACCAAAATTCCTTCGAGTCCGGTGAGCGGCCCCCGTCCGATTCGCACGCGCTTTCCTATGACCAAGTATGGATGTGGCTGCGCGCAACTACTCCGCTGAAGTCCATGGCGCAAAGCTTCGATCTCCTTCTCATCTAACGCTGTCGGCTCGTTGCCGAATCCGACAAGCTTCACAACGCTCGTCACCTGCAACGCACGCAGGCGGTCTCGCAACGCAAGCCTCACAAAAATGTATCCCGGGAACAGGGGCAGCTGAAGCCGCACTCGGCGGTCCCTCCACTTATGCACAGCCTCATAAACTGGAAAGAAGTGCTCTACTTCCCTGGTTGCAAACTGCTCCGCAACCCGCCTTTCATGATTCGCGCATGTGTAAGCGGCGTACCACGCCGGCTCGACATCACTTGCCTCTCGAGCAATTAGAGCTTGCATTGGGACCCCTAGCATCTTTCCCGCTACTGTCAAATTCGGGTACAGCTCCGCCTTGCAAGCCACATGGCTTTCTTTGCCTAAGTCCCTTTAACTGAATCTGTTGCAGCCGATTTCCCAGAATATTGGCGTGTCTTCCCTCTGCAATCAAAATGCCGAAAAGTCCGAGACTCGACTGTTCCCTATTTCAATTCTGCCCTGCTTCTTCTGCAGCTTCGAATCGTAAGCGCCCGAGTAACCCTTTCGGCCAGTTTCCACGTGATTCAAGACAACGCCGACGAGATGTCCTCTGATTCCAGAGATTTGCATTTGTGCTCGCAGCACTAATTCACGCGGCGTGGCGTTCCCGCGCACCACTAAGATCGTCCCTTCGACTATAGTCGCCAGGATGCGGCCATCCGTGACGCGTAGCAGAGGCGGTGAATCCACAAGAACAAACTTGTAGTTCGCCATCGCCTCGTGCATCAGGTTCTGCATTCGCTCGGACGAAAGCAGTTCGCTCGGGTTTGGCGGCATCGGCCCGCACGCCAAGAAATCCAAGTTCTTCAAACTCGTCGGCCGCACCAACTGTTGCCAGTCCCCTTCGCCGGTCAAATAGTTGACCAGCCCCGCCTCCCCTGGCGCACGGAAGAACTCATGAACACCTGGCTGTCGTAGATCCGCGTCTACGATGAGCACCCGCTTGTTCAACTGTGCCAGGGCAATCGCCAGATTGCAGCAGATCGTCGTCTTGCCCTCCTCGGGCTCGGCGCTGACGATTGCCAGCGACCGCGGTGGGCGTCCCGCGCTCGAGAGCAACACCGAAGTTCGCAAACTGCGAAACGCTTCTGTGCTAGTCGAATTCTCGTACGCTTTAATTCCAAGTCGAACCGGCTGCTGAGCCTGTCCTGTTTCATCTGCCGCAGCGCTTTCATTCTCAATAAAACTCGGCACTGCTCCGAATAATCCAGTTCGCGCATCTGCTCGATGGCCGTTCCCGGATTCTCTCAGGCGTTTTTGCGACGGAATATTCGCAAGGATAGGGACAGCGAGGAAATTCTCGACTTCACCTACAGATTCCAGCGTGTTATCCATTCGCTCCTGCACAAAAGCGAGGGCCAACCCGCAAACCAGCCCAAGGAAGAGCCCCAATACCAGGTTGAACGCGATTCGCGGCCGGACAGGACTCACTGGCGGGACTGCCGCATCTACGATCCGGATGTTGCTCGCCTTCATGCCCGCCGAAATCCCGGCTTCCTTCAATCTCTGCAACAAGCCCTCGTACATCTGTTGATTGCTATCCACTTCCCTTTTCAAAATGCTGTATTGGACGGACTTTTCTGCGACCGTGTTCGCTTCCCTCTGCTGGTTCTCAAACGCTTTTTGAACGAGCCCTTCTCGTCGGATGGCGTCCAGATAGTTGTTCGAGATCTGCCTTGCCGCTTCCGCGCGCTGTGCTTGAATCAGTTGGCTGACGCGATCAATCTCGCTTTGCAGTTGCTTCATTCTCGGGTAGCCAGGTTTGAAGTCCGGCGCCAACTCCGCTCGTTGTCGCTCCAGGTCCGCAAGCCGGTCCGTCAAGTCTTGAATCACTTTATTTTCCGCCGTGCCAGGAAGCGAGTTGTAGTCGCCCCCCTCAATCAGCCGGTAAGCCGCTTCTTTTTGATAGCGGTCGGCTTGCGCTTGCGTCAATTCCTGCTGCAGTTCCAGCAGCCGTTCTTCGACGATGTTCTCGGTTTGTCCCTTATCGTTCGCGATCAGCAGCAGGCCATTCGCTTCGGCGTATGCTTGCAATTTGTCCTCGGATTTCTCCAGTTTGATTTTCAGACTGTCGAGCTGTTGCGACAGCCACGCGGAAGCTTGCTGCGTCGCTTCCCAGTGCTTCTGCAGATTCTCCTGAATGTAATCCGAGGCTAGTGAATTTACGACGTCCGCAGCCAGCTTCGCGTCTTCCGACTCGAAACTCACGCGCACCAATCGGCTCCGCTCCACCGGATTGACACTTAGCCGCTCTTCAAAACTTCGCAGCACAGCCTGCTCATGCGCAGCGTCCGTGCTAAATTGTGTTTCATCGCCTGCGGCAGTTGAATCTTTCCGCGGCCAGGGCCAATTCCACTGTGGCGAACTGAATTCAGCAATTTGATCCAGTCGAAGCTGCCGTATGATCCCGCGCGCTAGTGTGTCGCTTTGCAAAATCCTGTATTGCGTCGCAAGGTAGTCGTCCGAAACGTTTCCCATTTGAAACAAGTCCTGCACCGTCACCACGCTGGGGTTCTCCTGCTCAATTTCCATCAACCCTCTTGCCTCGTACACTGGCTTCTCTTTCACCGTCGCGATAAGAACTACTGTGAACACTCCCAGCAAAACTCCAAGAATCGTCCACCGGCGTTTCTGTACGATCCTCCATCGCTCTTCAATGGCGCTGAACCCACCACTCAATGGCTCCGCGTGGCGATTTCCCCGTGTAGCCTCCCTTCTCAGGAAACTCAAGGGCGGCGAATCAGCAATCTCGAGTTTATATTCTTCTGACAATATCATCTCCGGTACACAATGACGCCCCCTACAATCGAGAGCGCCGCTTCCGTGCCGCGGAATAGCGCCGCCCTCCCCGCGCTATTCGGTACAAAAAGAATGTCCTTCGGGCGCAGGAGCGGATCAGGCGCGCGTCCCGCCAAAATCCGGTTAAGGTCGATCGGAACTTCGCTCCGCGCCTCCGTGATTTTGTTGGTTCGGATAATTCGCGCGCGCTTGCCCGAAGCCGTATGCGTGATTCCCTCAGCTAGGGCCAGCGCCTGCAGCACCGAGATGTTCTCGTTAGTCTTGAGCAAAAACCCTCCGGGTTTGTGCACCTCGCCTACGACGTACACGATTCCTGCGCGCGGCACTTTCACGACGTCGCCGGGATTGATCATCACGTTGTAGCTCGTGTCTTTCGAATCCAGCAGGTCTTTCAGCTTGATTTCCACCGATTCCGGTGCTGCCCGGACGGCCACAGCTTGCGGCTTCCCATTCAACCTGGCGGATGATGCTGGCGCGTCTGGTGCCGCTGCAGAAACGGGGTCAGGAGGATCTGCAGAGGCGGAGGAGGCAGACGCCCCGTGCCGCATTACAATCACGGTGTCGCCGGCGTCATCTGCCAGGCCATGGGACATCGAGAGAACTTCGATCAGCGGTTCCGAGCTGCGGATTTGGTACACGCCAGGATTCTCCACCGCACCAAGAACCGAAACAGCATGGCTTTCCATCTCCCGCACAAACACGCTCACGTGCGGGTCCGTCATGTAGCTCCTGCGCAGCAGTTCGTCGAGGACGGATTCCATCTCGCGCGAGCTCAATCCCGTTGCGTGAACATCGCCAACCAGCGGCAGTGTCAGCTCTCCATCCGCCGACACTCGTACTGTTCGATTCAGATCCGGAGCTTCGAAAACAGAAATGTCCAGCAGGTCTCCCGCGCCGATTCGATAATCCTCCGCGGAAGCATCCGCCGGAGCTGCTGCTTCTCGCAATAATCGCTGGAGTTGTTGATTGTAGCCCTGAGGCGAGTCAATGCTCAATTTCGGCGAGGCTTGCGTCTGCGCGGAGCAAGTCGGTGTATCCTGTGCTGCCGCGTGGCATGAACAAAACACCACCGCGGCCAACCCAATGCTGATACTTCCGGCGCTGCATCTCCCAAGAAATGCATTCATGGCTGGTTCCCGATTCCGTCCGAAGGCAATGCCCATTTGCCTTCGTCACACAGCAATTACATCCGCGCGAAAATCAGTGCACGACTTGGCAATTTCCCACCGTACTCGGTGAAACCGCGCAATTAGCGTTGTGTTCGATCAGAATGACGGCCAATGCTGCCGATGACACTAGTGCGGCTGAAATCAGTGTGAATTTGAGGATGGGTGTCCCGAGTGCGCTGACTCTCTCGCCCTTTGCCGCCTGCGAAGCTCCTAAGTCCGCATCGCACCTCATCCCTTCGCCGACGTTCACCGTGCGATTGACTGCATCAATCTCCGCATTACCCTTCCGCGCCGTCACCGAAAGCTGCTGTCCAACAAGTTGAATCTCATATACACCGCCATCGTCTCCGGGGACGATTCGCACGCCTCTCGCCTCGATTGCCACGGGCGCGCTCGCCGGACTCAACAACGCCACCCTGCCGGCCGCTATAACTACGGTGATTCGGCCATCTTCTACTTCCTTCACCACAATGGAACCGGCCCCCTCTTGAATAATCTCCCGCCCGCCGAACAACGAGAGTGCCGCCGTCGAATCGCTTTTCGCATCAACACGATCTCCTGAAAATATCGATCCGCCGCTAATCGTCGGACGCCCATTGATCGCCACGTCTCCGCGCGCAGTAATCTGACCCAGCGCCCGTGTAATTGCAGCAGTCGGAACAATCTGCGCAGTCATAATTCCTACTGCGCCGAACGCCATCGCAATCAATCGAATTCTGGGTTGAATCACCACTGCTCGTTTCCTCATCACGTCTTCCGCTCGGTGAACTTCTCTTCTGCTGACACCCCCAGTTTTATGGCAGGGTCTCAACATTCATTTTCTTCCGAGTGCCAGCCCAGCCGTTTGATTCTGCTGGCTTTGAGGCAAGTGAAATACTCTTGGTCGCACTTGCTGACAAGCGGCAATACACGACACGCCCGATTTCCGCAGCAGCCTCGGACTTTCCGCTGTGGAAAACAGGCCTATCTGTTGCAGGTGGAAC
The DNA here is from genome assembly GCA_035934545.1 of Candidatus Acidiferrales bacterium. Taxonomy (GTDB): domain Bacteria; phylum Acidobacteriota; class Terriglobia; order Acidiferrales; family UBA7541; genus DAHUXN01. Next base: position 88,902 of record DASYXV010000011.1, on the reverse strand, counting down.
GCCTTCCGGGTATGCGGCAAAACGCGGCATTTTGCCGCTTATCAACTGTCATAGCTACTGACATAATAAATAAGTTGACTTGATGTCTAAGCAGGTAGTGCTATAATCCATTAACTCTGACAACGCTTGCGACTCGATTCCAGGAGATTCACTGTGGATTCTAGGCCGCCCCTCTCCGGCCAAGCTCCGCTGGAAGATGTCACGTCTGACCGTCTAGATGGCTGGAAATCCATTTCCGCGTTCCTCAACCGCGACGTCCGCACCGCGCAGCGTTGGGAGAGAACCGAACATCTGCCGATCCACCGCCCAGCCAATTCTAAACGCGGTTCCGTCTTTGCCTTCAAATCGGAGATCGACGAGTGGTGGAAGAACCGCCACCCAATTCTTCGCCATATCGAGACGCAGATCGGTACATCGGACCAGCACTCGGGCGACCGCGGTGCTTCGCCCACCTACTTGCGTACTCTCGTCTATGCCGGCTTGATTCTTGTCGGCCTCCTGGTCATGGGTGCCGGCACACTCCTCTTTCGCCCTCGAGTCGAGCCGGCAAAAACTCAGGTAGGCAACAGAATCAACGTCGCTGTGCTGCCATTTGAGAATCTTTCGCAGGACGCGAGCGATCGGACCTTAGCAGTAGACATCACGCACGAAGTAATCATTGCCCTCGAAAAAACAAACGAGTTTCGCGTGATTCCCATGTTCGTTCCGGACCAAACTCGGTCTGACGCGTCGCCACAGGAGCAATATGCTCGGGAATATCATCTCGAAGCCCTTGTTGAGGGCAGCGTGACGCGCTCGGGCGATACCATCCAAGTCGCGATGCAATTGATCGATGCTTCCACGGGTCGCAGGATTTCATCCGACCAATTCGTTCGCAGCTCACAGGCTAAACTTGCGTTTGAAGGCGAGGTCGGCCGTTTAATCTCCGTCTCCGTGCGCACTTCTCTCTTGCCTAGCGCCACTTTTCCGTAAGGCATACAGGATTTGCACATCAGGGCGCATGCGCCACGATTCTGAGAGATCGCGATCGGCAATTCCCTCAACGGAAACATTTGTGCGACAAATTCTAGGTGCATCACCCGCGTAAGCATCTATAATCGCGGCGCGACTCTCGTTCGCAAAAATTTCATCTCCCCAAAAGAAACGGGCAAGGCTCCAAGCCTTGCCCGTTCCGCTTCTCGGTTTTGAAAAAGATCTTAGCTCGCCGGCTTCGCGGCAGCCTTGTGAGCAATCATTTCGACGGAATCAACGTGAATCGTATCGCCGTCGAGCGTGCCGGAAACCTTCACGTGATGGGTGGCGTGATCCGCCACTGACGACTGCGGATCCAGTTGGTAGACTTTCTTGTCGGATGGGCTGTAGAGGACATATTTTCCGCCCGCATCAATACACTTTTTTACGCAGGCGGCATCCGTTATCGCTTTCATGCCTTTACCGGTGCACATGCTGTCCGTGACGTAGCCACTCCATGTCTTTCCCTTGTCTCCTGCAGCCTGTTTGGGGCCAGCCATGCCGACGCTGGCGGCGAACAGCACTGCGGCTGTAAACAACAATGTACGCTTCAACATGTCTGAAAATCCTCCTCAGCGCGAATCATTTTCGGTCGCGTATATTGCTGGTTCTATACCGCCCGAATTCGCCATTACTCTGGCACACCCCCCGCCTCTTGTCCAGATGCTCGCATCTCCGTATTTGTTTCCCCAGCCCTTAACCGATCCTTCCCATTAATCTTGCGGGACATTCCAATTTTGGCTATTTTTCCGCATTGACATTTTCCTTGCGCGCGTCTTAGCCTCCGTCCCGACATGCCCGCTCCACTGATCGCTCCTGCTGTTCAATCCCGCCCTCATCCTCATCTCTACGAAATCAACACCTGGGCCTGGCTCGAACAACTCTCTGTGAAACTCGGTCGCAAAATCGCTTTGCGTGACGTCCCTGATTCCGAGTGGGATATGTTTGCCGCGCTCGGGTTCGATTTCATCTGGCTCATGGGTGTTTGGGAACGCAGCCCCGCTGGCCGGCATTTTTTCCAGACCGATGCCGCGAGCTTCCCTTCTTTCGACCGCGCGCTTCCAGGCTGGAAGCTGAGCCACATCGTCGGCTCGCCGTATTCCGTGCGGCGCTATCAACCGGATCCCCGCATCGGCTCGTGGGCCGATCTCGATCAAGCCCGCGAAAAACTGCGCGCCCGCCGCATCGGCCTCATTCTCGATTTCGTCGCCAACCACACCGCCCCCGATCATCCCTGGACGTCCGCGCATCCCGAATATTACGTCCGCGGCACTCAGGATGATTTTCATCGCGACCCTTCTGCCTTCTGCCTCATTGAAACCTCTGGTGAACCCACCATTGTCGCGCACGGCCGTGATCCCTATTTCCCTCCCTGGTACGATGTAGTTCAGCTCAACTATTTCGAGCCTGCAACACGCGCGGCAATGCTCGGCGAATTGCGCGAAATCGCGAAGCATTGCGACGGTGTGCGCTGCGACATGGCCATGCTCGTCTTCAACGACATTTTCGCGCGCACTTGGGGCTCGCTCCTCGCGGGGAAAAAGCCTCCCGCCACGGAATTCTGGAGCGAAGCCATCGCCTCCGTCCCCAATTTCCTCTGGCTCGCCGAGGTCTATTGGAATTGCGAAGCCCAGTGTCACGATTTCGGATTTCATTTCACTTACGATAAGGGGCTCTACGATGCGCTCCGCGACAGCCACATCGGTGAAATCCAGGAACGTTTGCGCGCCGGCATCAAAACGCAAACTGGCGCTGCGCGCTTCCTCGAAAATCACGACGAGGCTCGAAGCGCCGCCGTTTTCGGCGCCGCAAAACGCGAGGCCGTCGCTACTCTCGTCGCCACTCTCCCCGGCATGCGCTTCTATCATCATGGCCAGCTCGACGGCCGCAAGATCCAGCTTCCTGTGCCCCTCGCTTTTGCCGGTCCTGAACCAACTGACGTTGAAACACGCGCATTCTATGAAAGGCTCCAGAAACTCTCGAACGAACCTGCCTTCCACACAGGCCAATGGAAATTACTTGAGGTCAATTCAGCAGGAGACGACACCTTCCGGAATCTCGTCGCCTATCAATGGCTCGCGAAAGACTCGCAAAAAGTCGTCATCGTAAATCTCGCCGGAGCTATTTCCCAGGCGCGCATCCGCTTCGTCGAAGGAATATCTGTTGCGCGGCAATATTCTTTCTTCGACCAGCTTCACGATGTGCGCTATCCGCGCGACGGCGGCGAAATTTTGCAGCAAGGCCTCTACGTTCGCCTCGACGCCTATCGCGCGCATCTCTTCGATCTCACTCCCATCTAGCCTCCGCGATTCTCATTGAATTGCTCGCCACCGTTCACTATCATGCCGCCCTTCGACGCCCCCACCATGCCCTCCCGTCTCAGCGACAATAAAAAACCAACTACACTCTCCCGCGGCGCCATCCGCCAGATTGGTTTTCTCCCGCTCCTCGCCATCTTCTACGGCTACACGTGCGGCGGGCCCTTCGGCTACGAGGAAATTTTCTCAAGTTCCGGCCCGGGCATGGCCCTCGTGTTCCTCACGTTCGTCCCGCTCTTCTGGAGCATCCCCATTTCCTTCGTTTCCTCCGAACTGAACAGCATCCTTCCCGTGCAAGGCGGTTTCTATCGCTGGAGCCGCGCCGCCTTCGGCGACTTCTGGGGATTTCAGTGCGGCTGGTGGAACTGGGCCGGCACGTTCCTGCTCAACAGTCTTTACGGTGTCCTGCTGATGGACTATCTCCACGACTATCTTCCCTGGCTCACCGGCAATCGCGAGTGGCTCGGCGCTTCCCTGGTCTTGTGTCTTCTCGCCTATCTCAATGCACGCGGAATCAAGATCGCTGGCGGACTCGCTGTCGTCCTGCAATTTGCGGTTCTCATTCCAGTGGCATGGCTCTGCCTCGTCGCGCTATTTCACTGGCACTTCAATCCCGTTATGCCGTTTGTTCCTCCTGGCAGGCCGTTTGGCAGCGTCTTCGGCAAAGGCTTGGCCCTCGCCATGTGGGATTACGCCGGCTACGAGCAGCTCTCGAGCATCACGGGGGAGATGAGGGATCCCCAGCGGACATTCGTCCGCGTAATCAGCTGGAACACGCCGATGAACATCCTCACGTACACGCTTCCGGCGACGCTGGCGCTCGCGGTGCTGGGGAATTGGCAGGTGTGGCAGACGGGGTACATCGTTACGGCGTCGCGGATGGTCGGAGGAAATGCGCTCGGCCTTGCGATGCTGATTGCCGCGATGGTGGGGACGCTGGCGCTGTCGAACAGCACCATCCTCTACACCACGCGCATTCCCGCGGCGATGGCCGAGGACGGATTTTTGCCCGCGTGGCTTGGGAAAATTCATCCGCGTTACGGAACGCCGACGCGGGCTATCGCGGTTTCCGCTGTCGTGTACTGCGCGCTCGCGCGATTCAAGCTGGTGGATCTGGTGAACATCTACATCTGGACGCGCATCGCGACATCGCTGCTGACGGTCACCGCGGCGTGGAGCCTCCGTCGCAAAATGCCAGGCGCGCCTCGCATGTTCCGTATTCCCGGCGGCCGCATCGGCCTCGCCTACGTCGTTCTTTTCCCGGTGATCCTCTGCGCGATCAAGATGTATTACAGCGAGCCCTTCGTCCTTCACTACGGCCCGCTGCTTCTCGCCACCGGCCCCGTCGCCTACGTGATTCTGCGCTGGGGATTCAAGCTGACTCCGCACACGCCGGAGCAGAGCCGCTCTTGAAAATTATTTCGCGGCGACATTCTCCGCGACGACTTTTCCCTGCAAGAACAGGAGCAAATAATCGTGGCCACCGGCCTTCGAATCCGTTCCGGACATATTGAATCCGCCAAACGGGTGCACGCCGACTTTCGCGCCCGTGCATTTCCGGTTCAGATACAAATTCCCGACGTGAAATTCTTCTGAGGCGCGCTCCAGCTTTTTGGGATTCTTCGTATACACCGCGCCGGTTAATCCATACTCCGTTCCGTTCGCGACTTCGAGCGCCTCGTCGAAATCCTTCACGGGAATCACAGCGAGGACAGGCCCGAAAATTTCCTCCTGCGCGATTTTCGCGCTCGGCTTGACGTCCGCGATCACCGTCGGCTCGACGAAATATCCGTCGCCGCCCGCGGCTTTGCCTCCGGCGAGCAACCGCCCCTCTTTTTTCCCGGCCTCGATGTAATCGAGAATCGTCTTCATGGCCGCCTTGTTGATCACCGGTCCCATGTAATTGCTGGGATCTTCCGTCGGCCCCACTTTCATGGCCTTCACGCGCGGAATCAGCTTCTCGAGGAATTTGTCATAGACTTTTTGCGACACAATCGCGCGCGAGCACGCCGAGCACTTCTGCCCCTGATAACCGAACGCCGCTTGCGCCACGCCCTCCGCAGCCGCGTCGAGGTCCGCTTCTTCGTCCACAATCGTCGCGTCCTTGCCGCCCATTTCCAGCACCGTGCGCTTGATCCAGATCTGCCCCGGCTGCTTTTTCGCGGCCATCTCGCCGATGCGCAGCCCGGCTTCCTTCGATCCCGTGAACGCGATGAAGCGCGCCAGCGGATGATTCACCAGCGCCTCGCCCGCCGTGCTTCCCGGCCCCGTGAAGAAATTGACGACGCCTTTGGGGATTCCCGCCTCCTCCAGAATCTCCATGAAGATCGCGGCCACCGCCGGCGAATCGCTCGACGGCTTCAGCACGACCGTGTTTCCCGTAACGACGGCCGCCAGTGTCATCCCGCCCATGATCGCCGCCGCGAAATTCCACGGCGGAATCACGATGCCCACTCCGAGCGGAATATAGACCAGAAAATTCTTCTCGCCGTGCGTCGGAACCAGTTTCTGCGGCCCCGCGAGGCGCAACATTTCGCGTCCGTAAAATTCGCAGAAGTCCATCAACTCCGCTGTGTCCGCGTCCGCCTCGGGCCACGTCTTCCCCGTCTCATAAGCGAGCCAGGCGTTCATCTCGAATCGCCGTTTCCTCAATATTTCGCCCACGCGGAAACAGAGCGCGACGCGCTCCTCGGCCGGAACCGTCTTCCAATGCGCGAACGCCTTGTGCGCCGCCTCGACGGCTTGGTTCGCCATCTCCACCGTGCCCTTCTGGAAAATTCCGATCACCTGACTGGGATGCGAAGGGTTCGTGGATTGGATTTTTTCCTTCGCGTGGACTTTTTCGCCGCCAATCACGTTGGGATATTCGCGCCCCAGTTGGCCCGCGACTTTTTTCAGCGCGGCTTCCATCGCAGCGCGGTTTTCGGGCTTCGAGAAATCGAGCAGCGGCTCATTCCTGAATTCACCGCGGTCAAGCGTCATAGCCGGAGAAGTCATTTCAGGTCTCCCTTATGAAAGCGGTTTTCTTCGACGCTAACATTGTAGCGCAGTTGACAGATGATAGTTGAGAGTAGAGCGTTGCGAGCCGGGAGCGGCTGAAGCGCGGCGGGCGCGCGCAAGAGACAATTACAAAATGCGAATTTGTGTCGATTAGAAATGGGTCCGATCCTTTGTTTTCTGTAACTTACGGGCATTTCTAATCGCGGGGTGTGTCGATTAGAAATCGAAGTTTGAGGCTGGAAGTTGGAGGTTTGATCCGCCTCCGCAGAAAGCGGCTGCGGCGGATGAGACCCTTCGACTGCGCCCGCCACGGCGGGCAAGCTCAGGGTGAACGGCTTCATGCTGAAGCCGTTCAAGTTATCGATTAGAAAATTGGATGTGATTGATTTGGGACTGGTTAGCGGAATTTCTAATTTCATCAAGGCGGCGGGGGGGATTGAAGCGGGAGCCGGGGACGGGGAAGGCGAAGTATTGAAATTCTTCCCGATTAGAAATTCGCAAGTCATGAATTGTGAGGCACTTAGCATTTTTTGACTCGATTCTTGAGTCCCGATTTGAATCCTAGAAGCTGGACGCTGGAGGCTGCCCTTCCCTTCGGCAAGCTCAGGGCCTGCGCTTCTCGCTGCGGCGACTGAGCTCAGGGTCAACCCTTCGGGTTGAGAGGCTGTGTTCATCGAGGAATGGTAGCAGGAGATGCGAAGGAAAAACTACTGGCCTGGGGGCCGAAAAGGGACAGGTCGAAAACCGTCCCAAAACTGTCCTCAGGACAGGTGAAAAAACCGTGGAGCTTGACGAGTGACATAACGGCGCGACTGCGATAGCCCCACGCTCGCGAACCGAGCGATGGGTACCCGAAACGTCAAAGGCAACAGCCCAAGCCACCCGCCCCTTTAACGAAAAAGCTCTTACGAGCCAGAAGGACTCTGAGCGGGTTTCTTTTGAGAATTCTTTAGCATTTCGGCGACCTGTTGCTGAATTTTCTGATTCATCGCGTCTAACTGCTGGCGTATCATCGGCATCATAATCTGCATGGTCTCTGCCGTGATTGCGGGCATTTCACGCAATACCTTCTGTCCGGTGGGCCCAGAGTAAAACGCCACAAGCGCGTTCATGTCCTCCTTGCTGAAGTGCTTCTGATACACCGGCACCATCGCCTTCATCATGTCGTCCCAAGGAAAGGTTTTCATCATGTCATCTATCTCGTTGGTCTCGCGCGTTTCAAAATCCGGAGGAAGCTTATCTTTGTCCTTGAGATATTCGTCGTGGATCATCTGATGCATGGGCTTCAACATGGCGTCGATCGTCTTCTGCATCAGCTCATGGGAATGGAAGGCTTGCAGGTAAGCCTCAACGTCTTCCTTTGTAGCGGGAGTGTTTGCCGCCGTTTGCTGGGCTGTAGCGCTGGCGGCAAAGGCAAGAGAGAACAGGGTGGTGATTAGGGAGCGCTTAGTCATTGTTGTCCTCCGGTTACTTGGCCATAGAGTGACTCATTCGGTTCCATAAGTCTAGAGATTAAATAGTGGTATCTCCGGAAGGGCGGCCGCTATTAACCCGGTGGGGGAAGAGAAAAGGTGAGGAGTCTTTGTCGGGGGGGGTCGGGGACGCCGATTTTGAAGAGGCGATAGCGGAGGGCGTTGCGAGAGAGGCCGAGGGCGCGGGCGGATCATCATTTGGCTCACATTGTCAGACAAAAAGCTCGTGGGCTAAAGCGCCGCGTTCGATTTCAAGATAAGAGGCTACGTCGCCAAGAATCGTACTGAGAGTTCCCACACGGAGCTGTTTGTGCGCGGGGATGGTGATGTGGTGTTCGGTTCCTTTTACATTGGAAGTTAACCGGATATGACTTCCTGTTTGTCGCGAGATTTCGTAACCAAACCGGCGGAGAAGCTGAGCCAGATCGCTCCCGCTGAGGTCGCGGGGGAGCCTCAAGCCGAAATGACCTCGTCCTTTACCCAATGCAAGCGAATGACATGAGGCTTCATGCCGGTATCGAAGTGGCAAGCGACGGCATCCCGGAGCATAACTTTCAGCTCATCGAGAGTGTCAGCCTGCGTGAAGATCGGATGACCCAAGGCGTGAGCCTCGAAACCGCCTTCAGCCGACTCCTCCACCGTGAAGATTATTTCGCTTTGCGCCATCGCTCAACTCCTTTGAAACATTATACCGCTTTCGTGCAACTTTCTCCTGGCGTCAGTTCGTCAAGAAACGAATAAGAATCGCTACTACGGGAGCAGCGAGGGCTATTCCGAGTCTTTGTCGGGGGGATCGGGGACGCCGATTTTGGAGAGGCGATAGCGGAGAGCGTTGCGGGAGAGGCCGAGGGCGCGAGCGGCCTGGCTCTTATTGCCGCTGGCGCGACGCAAGGGTTCGCGAATGATTTCGTCCTCCCATTTTTCAAGCGTCATGCCCTCGGGGAGAACGGGCGCGGCGCTCGCCCCGGCGAGCAAGCCCGAGGCGCGCGAATTCGCGGGAACGCCCGCCACGGCGGGCAAGTCGAGATGGATGTCGGCGGCGTCGAGCATGGGGCCGGAGGAGAGCGTGACGCCGCGTTCGAGGATGTTTTCGAGTTCGCAGACGGCCTTGCGGCCCTCGTCGCCGAAATTCAATGTCCATCTGACTCACAGGGGGGCAGGCACTCGGAGCGCCTTGGCACCCAACTCCATGAGCACTCCGAGCGCTTTTTTCTTCGCTCCCGGTGCGGCGAGCCACCATTTTTCGAATAACACTTTCCCAACGTGCCAGCTCCTGCCGACCTGCCTGAGTTTGATCTGTGGAGACGGCTCGGCTAAGAATTGACCGGAAGCGAATCCAGCCAAGTGCTCGCCCGCTTCCAGCATGCACCAACCTTCGCCACAGAACTTGGCTTTAGCTACCTTGCCAATGATCTGATCTGCGATGCGGCGTGCAACGACCAATGCTTGCGCGTGGGCGAAAACTCCCGCCTTGGGCAGCATCAATGCCACATCCGGCTTCCAGCGACCGGGCAGGGAAATCGCCGTTATGTCGCCGATGGCGTAGACGCTCTCATCCTTGGTGGCCAGCGTCGCGCTGTCAACAGGCACCCATCCCCCCTGGTTGGCCAGCCCTGCCTCCCGAACGACCATGGGGCTGCGATGCGGCGGGACCGCTATAAGCAAGTCGAATGCAAAGGACTCTTTGCCTTCAAACGAAATGGTGCGTTGGGCGGGACTCACTTCCATAAGTTTCCGCAGAGGATGGAATGCAATCCCGCGTTCTTCGACCGCCTTCCTGACTGCGTTTCCAAGTTCCGGCCCGGCGACAGGCATTGGCAGAGATTCCGGCGTGAACAAGTGGAGGTCGACTTTATCTCGGAGCCCGCGTCGCTTAAACAGGTCCGCGATTAGCATCGCGCCCTCATATGGCGCAGCGGGACACTTGAAAGGAAGCCCAGCGACAACGATGGCGATTTTGCCTCCGCTGAAGCCGCGCAGCGCGCTCTGCAATTTGTCAGCGCCGTCAAACGTGTAGAAAGTCTGAGCGGATTCTGCAAGTCCGGGGAAACTGTTGGGCGCAAGCTCCGCGCCGACAGCCACTATGAGAAAGTCGTAGGTCACTGACCCGGCAGAGGTCTCTACCCGGTGTGCAGCAAGATCGATGCCACGCGCCTCGCCGTGCAGCAATTCCACGCCTTTGTGCACAAGCTGCTGTAGGTCGCGCGAAATCTCTTCTGGCCGCCGGTCACCAATCATGAGCCAGAGAAAAGAAGGAGCGAATGCATGCTGGCGATTCTTTTCAACCAAGACGATGCGGTGCTCTGAGTGCAGGAGACGCCTAAGTTCATTGGCGGCAACTAATCCGCCTATGCCGCCCCCAAGAATCACGATTGTCTTTGCAGCCATATTTTTCCTGCTGGCGCGGAATTAGAATGTCGCGACAGAATCGCTTTCCTTAGTCCACTGGGCGAGGTCGAGCATGCGTCCCATCTCGACTCCTTCGATGAGTTCTTGCTGGCCAAGGCCCCTGGCCGCGCAACACGTCCCTCAAGTCTTGACCTTGACGCCCTTCGCAATCAGCTCCGCGAGCATGTTAGCCGTGTTGTAGTAGCCCGCGGGAGTTTTCTGGCCGCGCTTGGCGACGCCGACGCCGTCCGCGAGCAGGAAAAGACTCACCGTAACCTGACTGGCGAGCAAGGCGGAGGCATAGCGGAATGCGTTGTAGGCTTTCTCGCTCCCATAGGGAGCATCTTGAAGAATCATCGTCAGCTTGTCCATGCGAGTTTGCCTCCCGTTTTCAATTGTTATTCCGGGCTTTCACGCACCTACACGGGCACCTTTCATTTGCCGGACAATCGCGCCTTCCCTTTGCATCTGCTCGAACAGGATCTCCCGGATCAGATCGAACGCATCGAGTATCTTGGGATTCGCCAGCCGGTAATAGACGACATTCCCGTCTTTGCGCGTCCCGAGCACGCGCCGGTGTTTCATCATGTTCAAGTGCTGCGAAAGGTTGCCGATGGCAACCCCGAGCCGGTCGGCCATGTCCGAAACGGACATCTCTTTATCCCGGAGCGCGTTCAAAATCTGCAGGCGCAAAGGATGCGAGAAAACCTTGCACATTTCGGCGTGCCGAGCATAGACCTCGGATTGCGAGTCGGTTGCCCGTGAATAATTTCTTACCATGGTCGTCTCACATTATATTCTATAAAACTATAGAATACTAGAGCGTCCTATGTCAAGGCGAGTTCATCGCCTCTGACTGCAAGGAACGCCGCGCGGGTGGCGCAGTCTCGTGTCAGGAGTCTTTGTCGGGGGGGTCGGAGACGCCGATTTTGGAGAGGCGATAGCGGAGAGCGTTGCGGGAGAGGCCGAGGGCGCGAGCGGCCTGGCTCTTATTGCCGCCGGCACGGCGCAAGGCCTCGCGAATGATTTCGTCCTCCCATTTTTCGAGCGTCATGCCGTCGGGGAGGACGGGCGCCTGGTCCGAGGCGCGCGAATTCGCGGGAACGCCCGCCACGGCGGGCAAGTCGAGATGGATGTCGGCGGCGTCGAGCATGGGGCCGGAGGAGAGCGTGACGCCGCGTTCGAGGATGTTTTCGAGTTCGCGGACGTTGCCGGGCCAGTGGAAGTCCATGAGCCTTTGGAGAGCGGCGGGAGTGACGCCGCGAACCGCCTTGCCATTCTCTTTCGCGAAGCGCGCGAGGAAAAAATCCACGAGCGCGGGGATGTCTTCTTTGTGCTCGCGGAGGGGCGGGATGTCAATGGCGACAACGTTGAGGCGATAGTAGAGGTCTTCGCGGAACGAGCCTTCTTCGAGCGCGGCGCGGAGATCGCGATTGGTGGCGGCGACGAGGCGGACATCCACTTTGAGAGTTTTCGTGCCGCCGAGGCGCTCGAACTGACGTTCCTGCAAGACGCGCAGGAGCTTGACCTGGATGGCGGGCGGGACGTCGCCGATTTCGTCGAGGAAGAGCGTGCCTTTGTCGGCCAGCTCGAATTTGCCGGGCTTGGTGGCCGTGGCGCCGGAAAACGCGCCCTTTTCGTAGCCGAAGAGTTCGCTTTCGAGAAGATTTTCGGGAATGGCGGTGCTATTGATTTTGAGGAACGGGCCCGAGGCGCGCAGGGAATGTTCGTGGATGGCGCGGGCGATGAGGTCCTTGCCGACGCCGCTCTCGCCGCCGAGGAGCACGGTGGAATTGGTGGGCGCGACGCGTTCGACGAGGCCGAGCACCTGCTGCATGCGCTCGCTTTTGGCGATGATGTTGGCGTATTCGTAGCGCTGGCCGAGAGCTTCGCGCAGGGAGCGATTTTCCTCGCGCAATTTGTGCGCGTCGAGCTCCTTGCGGATGACGAGGACCATTTCGGCGAGGGAGAAGGGCTTCAAGACATAGTCGCTCGCGCCCATCCTCATGGCTTCGACGGCGGATTCGACGGAGCCGTAGGCGGTCATCATGACGACGGGGACGGCGGCGTTGACGCGCTTGGCGGCCTGGAGGAATTCGAGGCCATTCATGCCCGGAAGGCGGAAATCCGTGACGACGAGATCGATTTTTTCGCTGGCGAGAAGCTTGAGGCCGGATTCGGCGTCGCCAGCGGCGTGCGTCGTAAAACCTTCTTCGCCAAGATTGAGCTCGAGGAGGCGGCGGAGTTTGGCTTCGTCTTCGACGATGAGAATCGCGGGCATGAGATTTATTTAGCCTTTCGCCGCGGCGGGGAGAAAGACGCGAAAGCACGCGCCGCTGTGATCCTTCGAGATCAACTGAATCGCGCCGCCGTGATCATCCACGATTTTGGCGACAATCGAAAGCCCCAAGCCCACGCCGGTCTTCTTGGATGTGACGAAGGGGTTGAAGATTTGCTCGCGGAGGTCGGCGGGGACGCCCGGTCCCGTATCTTCGATTTCGACAGCGACGCCGGACGCGCCGTCGCGCGAATCGGGGGCGATGGAGACGCGCAGCGTGCCGTTTGGCGGCGCGTGATTCGGCTGCGTCGGCGAGGCGCGTTCGGCGCCCATGGCTTCGAAGGCGTTGAGGATGAGATTGAGGAAGACTTGTTCGCAGAATTGCTCGTCGGCGAGAACATCGGGGAGATTTGCCGCGAAGTCGCGCTGGATTTTGATGTTCGCGGCGGGGAGTTGATTGCGAGCCGCGTCGAGGGCACGATCGACGAGCGGCACGATGGCGACGGGGCGAAGATCGAGATGTGACGGCCGGGCGAAATCGAGAAAACGCGCGACGAGCGAGTTGAGGCGATTCACTTCGGAAGAAATGTAGCCGGCGAGTTCGGCGGCGAGCGGAGGGGCAGAGCCGAGTTTTTGCGCGAGCATTTCGGCGGAGCCTTTGATGACGCCGAGGGGATTGCGAATTTCGTGGGCGAGGCCGGCGGAGAGCTGGCCGAGTGCGGCGAGGCGTTCGGCGCGGCGAGCCTCTTCCTGCGCCTGCTGCAATTTACGATTGGACTCGGCGAGGGATTCGGAGAGCGACTGGTAGAGCCGGACCTGACGGCGATTCTCCATGACAAAACGATTCACGGACATCGCAGCCAGGAAAAAAAACAAAAAGCGAATGGCGAGGAGCGAATATCCAGCCGACCAACTGATTTCGTAATCCTCGATCAGAACTGCTTGAATGAGGTAGGAAGAATAGGCCAGCGAAGAAACCGCCGTCCACATCAGGGTGCCGACAGGGCCGTAATAAATCGCGGCAGTGACGACAGGAAGGAAGAAAATCGGCCAATAGTTGCTGTTGATGCCGAGTTCGCCGGTGTGGCCGAGGAGGAGAGTGGCGAGAAGGACTTTGATGAGGACGGCGTAGAAGCGGCCGCGGCCCGGCCGCCAGGCGATGAGGCTTCCCTCGAAGATCTGGACAATGCCGATGGCGAGAAGCGTCAGTTGCTTGTGGATTTCCGTGATGGGAGGCAGGAGCGCGAGGCCAAGCAAAAACATGAGGCCGAGAGCGTCGATCCATCCGAATTTTTGGCCGTGCCGTTCGAGCATGCGCCCGCCTCTGCTGCTCAATCTAGCATGAGGCGGTGAATTTATTCGCTCTCAGGTATCGCGGTGCTTCATTATGATACAGGCGGAGAGGAAAGTTCGGGGCTCGCACCTGAGCGCGCGATGCTCACTGGCTTCTTTTCGTACAAAGGTTCGGGGCCGACAAGATAGGTCGGCCCCTAAGACCATCACTCCTTGGCGCGATTACGCGTTTCAATTCGTCGTGTCCGGCAGCGGAAGGGAGGCTTGTCCGTGAACGTATCGCCAGCCGGCCGGAGTACGCACGTATGTGTCGCTGAACCAGAGGTGCCAATCAAATGGCTTTCCGTCATCGATTCCCTTCAGCCAGATCTTCGCGGTAACCACAGCGGTATCACCCCAAACTCGGACGGTTTGATCCGAATCTTCCTGGTGCTCGTACTGAACTCGTCGAGTGCGCGCCATCTGAAGCAGGTCGGCCTTGGTGTAGATCTTGCCCGAGCCGATTACCACCACGAAATCGTCAGCCAGGATTCGATCCATGGTGGCGGCGTCGTTATTTTTCACGGCTGCCTGGTATTCGGTATCGAGGGCCGCCACTTTTCTTGCATCATCCGCGGAGTTGGCGCTCGCCACGAACGGAACAAGCGTCAGAAGTGAGCCAACCAAAATGGACCCGAGTAAGTACTTTTTCATCGTTGCATCTCCTTGGTTTCTTGACATCGCCAACTGAAGAGCCAATGATTAGACCGTCAGTCGGTATACGACTATATATTACAAACCGACTGTCGGTCTGTCAAGTACGATGACTACGAAAACTGAAAAGGCTGCGTCCACCAAAACGAAGATCATTGCTGTTGCGCGCCGCCTGTTTGCGAGCCGCGGATATGAAGGTACTTCCACGGAAGCTGTATTGGACAGGTCGCACGTCAGTCGCGGCGCCCTTTATCATCATTTCGAAAACAAAGAGGCGCTGTTTGCAGCCGTGCTGGAGGCGGTCGAGGTGGATATCACAGATGCGACAGCCAGCGTCAGAGCGAATGTCACTGACCCCGTGGAGGCGCTTCAGCGGGGATTCAATCGGTTTTTGGAATTGGCATGCGAGACAGAGGTGCGGCAGATCGTATTGATTGACGCTCATTCCGTTCTGGGATGGCAGAAGTGGCGCGAGATTGAAGAACGTTACGGCCTTGGGCGTTTGAAGCAGGCTCTGAAGCTCGTCGCTGCTACTGGACGAATACGCGAGGACATGGTGGATGTCTTCGCTCACATATTGCTGGCAAGTCTGATTGAGGTAGCATTCCTTGTGGCTCGCTCACCCGACCCGCGGGCCGCAGCAAAAACAGGCCGAAAAGCGATCAAGGAGTTTCTCGAACGCGTCCTCGCCGCTCTCCCCGCCAGTCAGTGACTATTCATGAGGGACTTGTTGTCTATAGATTCTTTCCTACCAGCTCCACTACTCATAACGAAGGGCTACCATCGGATCGACTTTCATGGCGCGGCGGGCGGGGATGTGGGAGGCGGCGAGGCCGACCACACTCTGCCGACCGCTACTACTCTATTTCGGCGGTCCCGGCGTTTTCGATCCAGTGGAGCACCCGCGAAATGGTTCACGGTGGCTCGCTTTCAGAGGCGACGAAACTATGTGAGAATAAAAAAATGCAGAACGCGGATTCACTCTTGGCCAGGCTGCGAGAGCGCCTGCGCGACGAAGCGATGATGGAGTTGGCGCAGCGCTTGATTGCTATTCCCTCGGAGAATCCGCCCGGCAACCACTATGAGGACTGTGCCCGAATTCTTCTGGAAGAACTGGACAAACTTGGCTTCAGCAACGTGAAACGAGAAGGCGCTTGCGTTGTTGCGTCAGTGGGAACCGGTTCCCGGACTCTGTACTTTAGCGGCCATTACGATGTCGTTCCCGCACAGAAGCGCGATCAGTTTCAACCCCGTATTGAAGGCGCGAATTTATTTGGACGCGGTTCGTCGGATATGAAGAGCGGCTTGGCGGCAATGATTCACGCCGCTGCCGCCGCGCGGGACGAAGGGCTTCTTAACAACGGCCGCATCGGAATCGTCCTGGTGCCTGACGAAGAAACGGCCGGTCCCCGCGGGTCTCGGGACCTCGCTGCGCGCGGAGTCCTCGGCAGGGATGCGATTGGAATGCTCACGCCGGAGCCAACCGGCGGCATCATCTGGAACGCCAACCGCGGCGCCATTACGTTGCGTGCCACAGTGCGCGGGAAGTCGGCGCACGTCGGCCGCCAATTTGAGGGTGTGAACGCGTTCGAGCGGGCGATACCCGCAATGACGAAGCTGCTCGATCTTAAGAAGGAAGTGGAACTCCGGGAGACGCAACAGCAGATCGCTCCTGCGGCGGCGCGAAAGTCCATCCTTTTGCTGGGGGGACGCGTCGAGGCGGGCACGAATTTCAACGTCACGCCGGACTTTTGCTCGTTCACGGTTGATCGTCGTATTAATCCCGAAGAGAACCTTGAGGAGGAAAAACGCCGGTTGATGGAAGCGCTTGACCGCTGCGAGGTTGAGATACTTCAGGAGGAGGCCGCCGCCGCGACCTCGCCCCAAGAGCCCCTCGGAGCGGCGTTGTCTCGCTCTGTAACAACTGTCACTGGAAAAGCGCCCGCCTTTGAGATGTGTCCCGGCCTGCTCGAAACTCGCTTCTACGCAGCGCGTGGCATTCCTGCATTCTCTTATGGCCCGGGATTGTTGACTGTTTCTCATGGGCCGAATGAATTCGTCCCGATTCGAAATGTTGGCCAGTGCGCGGCAATCTATGCGCTGACTGCCGCGGAGTTGTTGGGATGATTGCGCCTGACGTCGAGTAAAATCAGCTCCTCCATTCATTGCGCCCGGGAGGGAGGCCAAGGGCGTCGATCCATCCGAATTTGCCTCTGTCCTGCGGGAGCATCCCGGTGCCTCTGCTGCTCAATCCAGCACGAGGCGGGGAGGATTAGGGGCGAAGCGAGGAGGAGGAGTTCAGTTTGGCATTGCGGAGGTGTTCAGCGACCGAGCGAAAAGCAGATCCTTCGACTCGCTTCGGTCTCTCCCTTCGGCTGCGCCTGCTGGCAGCAGGCAAGCTCAGGGCAGGCAGGATGACGATGCTGGTCGCATCGTCACTCGTATCGAAGGGCGACCATGGGATCGACGCGCATGGCGCGGCGGGCAGGGATGTACGACGCCGCGAGAGCGACAAGCGTCAGCAAAAGCGCAACGCCAATAAACGTAAGCGGATCGGCCGGGTGGACGGCGAAAAGCAGCGAAGACATGAAACGCGTCAGCACTAGGGCCGAAGGAATGCCGATGGCAAGGCCAAAGAAAACCAGCTTCGCCGATTCCCGGAGAACCAAGCTCTGCACGCTCGCGGGAGAAGCTCCGAGCGCCATGCGAATGCCGATTTCGTGCGTGCGTCGCGAAACGGAATAGGAAACGACGCCGAAGATTCCGACGGCAGCGAGGATCAATGCGATCGCGCTGAAGGAGCTCAGCAACAAGGTGCGGAATCGTTCCTGCGCCACGGACGCACCGAGCACCTCGGGGAAAGATTCCACATCCGTGACCGGCAGGTTTTTGTCAATGGAGTTGACCGCCCGGCGAATCCCGTCGGCCACGCTGGATGCGCTGAGAGGACTTCTGACAACTACTTCCCCTCCATAAAGAGGCGCCTGGGCGAAGGGCACATACATCATCGGGCCGGGTGGCCGGCTGAGCGCCTCACCCCGCACATCGCCGACTACGCCGATAATTTCGCGGGACACGTTGCTATTCGGCGGGAACCCAAACCTCATTTGCCGACCGATGGGGTCCTCATGGGGGAAATAACGCCGCGCCAGCGTTTCGCTGATAATGGCTACCTCCGGATTGGAGGGCAAATCCTGCTCGGAGAAAAAACGGCCCCGCAGGAGCGGAATTCGCATCACGCGAAAATAACCGGGGCTCACCGTTGCGTAATCGGCGGTGGTGGACTTGCCGGGAGGAAGCGGAGGATTTCCTACGATGGTGAACGCGAAGGTGGCTTCGCCCTGGCGGTCCATCGGAAGCGGCGCTGCCAAGGCGGAATCCTGCAAACCAGGCTGAGCATGGAGGCGCGAGACCAACTCATCGGCGAAAGCGGACCATTGCTGCGGCGTCGAATATTGAAATTGCGGAAGCGAAATTTCCGCTTCAATGACATTTTTCGGGTCAAAGCCCGGACTGACCGACGTGACCAGCGCAAAGCTGCGGAGGAGCAGGCCGCCCGCAACCAAAAGCACCATGGCCAGCGAAATTTGCGTGACCGCCAATAAACTCCGCAGGCGCTGGCCGGTACGCTGCCCAGTATGCGCACTTCCTTCTCGCACGTTTTTCCGCAAATTCGACGGGGTCACAAGGAGCGCGGGCGCAAGTCCAAACACCAGCGCGGCGGCAAGAGACAACGATAACGCGAACACGAGGACGGAGCTTCCGATACGAATCGAATTGATCTGAGCGACCTCTGACGGCAGGAAAGGCTGGATGCTCCAGACGCCCCATGCCGCGAGAAGGACGCCAGCGGCTCCGCCGAACAAGCCCAGCAAAGCGCTTTCGGTCAGCAACTGCCGGACAATGCGGGCGCGCCCGGCGCCAAGCGCGATGCGCACGGCAATCTCTGCCGCACGGGAGGTGGCACGCGACAGAAGCAGATTCGCAATATTGGCGCAGGCGATCAAGAGCACCAGGCCAACCGCGGCCAGCAAGAGCAGGAGGGCGGATTTCACGTTTCCGACCACGAACTGGCGATAGGGCAAAAGGCGGATTGTCAATCCTGAATCTTGCGCTGGATATTCCCTGGCGAGATGCGCGCCGAGCGTGTCCATCTCCGCCTGAGCTTGTTCGAGAGAGACGCCCATCCTAAGGCGGCCAACACCGCCCAGCGCAGGCACACCGGGTCGCAGCAACAAGGGCCCGAACAGCGGATCCTGCGCGATCGGAATCCAGACGTCCTGATGGGGAGCGCCATCAGGATAACGGAAGCTGGCGGGCAGGACTCCGACCACGGCAAAAGAACGCATGTCCAGGGTGATGGATTGCCCGATGATTCCGGGATTCGAGCCGAAGCGACTGCGCCAAAGATTTTCGCTCAAAACGGCCACGGGCGCTGCGCCTTGTTTGCCATCCTCGGGCAACAATGTGCGACCCGCGAGAGGCTTAGCGCCCAGGAGAGAAAATATCTCCGGCGTCACGGCCGCGGTGTTCACAATGGCCGGCTCACCTGCTCCGGTCAACGTGAGATCGTGAAACGCGTTTCCCGCTATTTCACTAAACAAGCGGTTTTGCGCGCGGCACTCGGTGAAGTCCCTGTAGGAGATAGCGGACAGCGCGTCCTGCTGCTTCAGCGGGACAACGAACATCAGGACGAGCTGGTTCGGATCGGGATACGGAAGCGTTCGCAAGAGTACCGCATCCACGATACTGAAAATCGCGGTGTTCGCGCCGATGCCGAGGGCGAGAGTGAGGACGGCGACGGCAGTGAAGCCAGGGGATTTACGCAACATGCGCAGGCCGTAGCGGACGTCCTGCGCGAAATCCTGAAGCCAGTTGATTCCGCGCATATCGCGGCACTCCTCCTTCAGTTCTTCGACTCCGCCGAATTCGAGCATGGCCTGGCGGCGGGCTTCGGCAGGAGACATACCGGCAGAGATGTTGGCGGCAATCTGCTTTTCGAGATGAAAGCGCAACTCGGAGTCCAGTTCGCCATCGGCAGCGGTGCGGCGAAACAACGACCGGAAGCGAAGCAAGAGTTTTGTCAGCCAGCGCATTTTCAATGCCCTCTCAGGCTTCGATGCCGCTCGATTGGATTACAGATGAAGAGGCCGTCCAAAAGCGAAAAGCAGATTCCTCGCTTCGCTCGGAATGACAGCCCAAAGACCTTAACCGCCGTCTGTAGAGCCGCGCCCTGAGAAAAAAACGTGGTAACCACTCTTCAAGCTCCTATGCCCGCTCATCATTCATACCTCAGAGCAACCATCGGATCGACCTTCATGGCGCGGCGAGCGGGAATGTAACTCGCCAGCAGCGCGACGATCCCGAGCACGATTGATACACCGGCATAGGTGTACGGGTCCGTCGGCCTTACGCCGACAAGGAAATTGGCCAGCAGGCGCGCGAATGCAGATGCAACGAGCAAGCCGAGGACTACGCCAGTTGCCACAATCATCAGTCCCTGGCGAAGGATCATTTTCAAAATGTCCAGAGGCTGAGCGCCAAGCGCCATGCGAATGCCGAACTCGTGGATTCGCTGACTGGCGGCATGCGATATAACCCCGTAGACGCCCACAACTGCAAGAATCAAGCCCAAAACCCCGAGAGAAGCAGCAAGACCTGCGCCGAAACGAAACACGAGGAGTCCCTGCAACGTGCCAAGCGCCTGTGTCATGGTTTCGACGTTGAAAACGGGCATCCCCGGAGCCAGAGCTTCAACGGCACTCTGAACCTCGTGCGCGATCGCTTCCGGCGGAGCATTTGTGCGGACATGGATAGTCTGAAGCGAAAGATAAGTCTGGGCGAGCGACACATAGAAGTACGGATCCATAGGCCCTGTCATCTTCTGGAACCGGCTGTCTTTTGCCACACCGACAATGCGGACGGTGACCGGAGTGCCGCTGCCGAAGGTAAACTTCCGGCCAATCGGATCTTCATGGGGCCAAAACTGCGCCGCCATGGATTGATTCACGATGGCAACGGGCGCAGCAGTTTCATTGTCCGCATCCGTAAAATCCCGGCCATCGACAATTGGAATGCTCATGGTGGAGAAATAGCCGGGGGAAACAAAATTATCCCAAACAAGAGGCGGCGGCTCACCCGCCGGAGGCTGGTAACCAGGAATCTGAAGAAAATCGTTGCTCGTGACGTAGCTAAAAGGAACGATCGAGGCGAGACTGGCCGAACGAACTCCGGGCAACGCGCGCAGGCGTTCGAGGAGCTGCTTCTCGAAGGCGAGCCCTTGCTCCTTGTTGTAACCAATTTCGTGGGGATCAATCGTCAGGTTGAGGAGATGATTTGGATCAAAGCCCAGATCCGAACGTTGCGCATTTGCCAGGCTGCGCGTGAAGAGACCAGCTACGATCAGCAACACGAGCGAGCCAGAGATCTCCACTATAACAAGGGCCGTGCGAAAGCGATTCCGGCCAGCCGCCGCAGTGCGACTGCATTCATGGAGGGTCTTCGCAAGATTGCAACTGGAAGCTCGCAGCGCGGGAACAATCCCGACCAAGACCCCGGTCAAGAGGGCGGCGGCGAAGGCGTAAAAAAACACGCGCCAATCGAGCGAGAAATCCAAAGTGATCGGGATATCTCCTCGCAGGTTGATCGAACTCAGCAAGCGGCTGAGCCCTGTCCCGAGCAGGACTCCGGCTGCACCGCCGCCAAAGGCTAAAACGATACTTTCGGTGAGCAACTGCCGTATCAATCGCGCGCGTCCGGCACCGAGCGATGCGCGAACGGCCATCTCACGGCGGCGCGCAGCTGATCGAACGAGAAGAATGTTCGCGACATTGACACAAGCCAGCACGAGCACGAGGCCAGCGAGAACAAGGAAGAGCGCGGCAATTTTCGCAATTTTGAGCGATGGATCAGGATTGGGGCGGGAAAGGCGCTCTGGAAACGCGAACAGGGCCATCGCCTGATCCTCAACCGAATACTGCCGCGAAAGCCGCTGTCCAACGACTTTCAACACCGCCTGCGCCTGCTTAACACTGACTTCCGGCCTGAGACGCGCGAGCAATACGGTGTTGCGGAGGTCGCGCTTGGTGAGAAAGTCGTGCGTATTCCACCACGTTTCGACCGTCAGCATCCCGAGCGGCAAATAGCCTTGGGCCTCGACCAGGGAATACACTCCATTGAATCCGGCAGGAGCAACGCCGATCACGGTGACTGGAGTTCCGTTAATTGTGACTTTCTCTCCGAGAACGTTTGGATTGCCACCAAAGCGCGTTTTCCAATAGGAATAGCCGAGGACGAGAACGGGGTCGGCACCAGCAACCTTGCCCTCGGAGGGCATGATAAAGCGTCCAAGGCGCGGTGTGATTCCCAGTGCCGTGAAATAATTGCCGGTGACGTAGTTGATCAAGATCGGCTGGGCAGCTCCCTTGACGCCGAGACCCTCATAGCCGATCTGGTATCCAAAGATATCCGAGAAGACGTCCGCCGAAGGGCCGCTAATATCATGAATATCGGACACGGAGAATGCCGTCGACAATGGTTGCTGACCTTGCTGAACGGCTAAGGAGGCAATCTGGTCGGGGCTTCTCACCGGTAGCGGGCGAAATAGAAACGAATTAACCACGCTGAAGATGGCGGTGTTGGCGCCGATGCCGAGAGCGAGCGTGAGGACGGCGACGGCGGTGAAGCCGGGAGATTTGCGGAGCATACGGAGGCCGTAGCGCAAATCTTGGAGTAGATCCTGGAGCCAGTTGATTCTGCGCATCTCGCGGCACTCCTCCTTCAGTTCTTCGACTCCGCCGAATTCGATCATCGCCTGGCGGCGGGCTTCGGCCGACGGCATCCCTGCGGCGATGTTCACAGCGGTCTGGCGCTCCACATGGAAAAGCAATTCGGAGTCGAGGTCGCAGTCGGCGGCGTTCCCACGAAACAGCGAGCGGAAGCGAAACGAGATTTTCGCGAGCCAGCGCATATAAACTCCTATCCTTCGGCGGTCTTCAACACCAAGCCAATGGCTGACGACAGGCGTTCCCAATTGGCTTCCTCACGGTCGAGGTATTTCCGTCCTGCCTTCGTGAGCGAATAGAATTTCGCGCGGCGATTATTTTCCGAATCGCCCCACTCGGCTCGAATCCATCCCTGCTGCTCGAGGCGGTGCAACGCGGGATAGAGAGCGCCCTGGCGGACTTGCAGGACTTCACGCGAGACCATGCGGATGCGCTGGGCGACGCCCCAGCCGTGCATCGGTTCGAGAGCGACTGTTTTCAGAATAAGAAGATCCAGGGTTCCCTGGACGAGATCGGTGGGCTTGCTCACGGCACCTCCCCTTGGTTATCGACAAGACTGTACACCCCTCCTGTCAATAGTCAAGGGGAAAGGATAAATGCAGTGGTCAGTGATGAGTGAGAAGCGGAGCCGCACAGAAACTTCGCCTACCCGGCCGACCGGAAAGTTGATCTGCGCTCTCCCGGACCAAGGCAATTGCAAGATCCTTCTTACGGAATGGGCACGGCAGCGCTCTTGTCGGGAAAATGTTTTTCGTACCAGGCGATGGAACGGTCGATGCTGTCAATCTGATGCTTCACTTCGCGAATGCCATGGCCTTCGCGCGGGTACATGACGAATTCGGTTTCGACGCCGACATCCTTGAGCGCGATGTAAAACTGTTCGCCATCAGGGATGGGCACATCGGGATCGTTCGCGCCGTGCATGATGAGCGTGGGAGTGGCGACTTGCGCGACGTACCGGATCGCCGAACGCTTCCACATTGTGTCCATCAAATCGTCCTGATGCGGCAACTGGCCGAACTCCATCTGCTCGTACTGGTTGTAATACGTCAGGTAGTTGTAGCTGATCAAATTCGTGATTCCCGCGATGGGAATCGCGGCCTTGAACTCGCGCGTCTGCGTGATGAGCCAGTAGCTGAGCTGGCCGCCGTAGCTGACGCCCTCGACTCCCATGCGCGCAGGATCAATCCAGGGAAAGCGGCGGACCGCTGTGCTAACGCCATAGAGAACGTCCTGCGCTTCATTGCCATTTTGGTCGCCGAAGACAGCGTCGGCAAACGTCTGACCGTAGCCGGTCGAGCCGCGGTAATTGACGTGAAGCACGGCCCAGCCGCGCGCCGCGAAAACCTGATCGCGGAAATTGAACTCGGGGCCGTTCTGGCCATGCGGCCCGCCGTGAATATTGACGACGAGCGGATGCTTCGAGCCGGGCGCGAGGCCGAGCGGCTTCACAAGGAAGGCTTCGACGCTATATTTGTTGTCATTGCTGACGAAGTCGAAGGATTCGACATCGGCGACCTGCTTCTCGCGAAGCACGCCGGCGTTCAACTCCGTCAACTGCCTGGCAGACTCGCCCGTTTTCAAGAACAATTCGGACATGTCGTGTGCGCCGGTGAAGCTGTAAGCGATCGCGCCGGATTTGCTCACGGAGAAGGAGCCGACGGCGCCGCGATCGTTTACCACTGCGTCGGGCTTCCCACCGTTCACCGCGAGGCGGTAGAGATAATCACTGCCGCGGTCCTGCACCGTGAAATAAAGCGAGCGGCTATCGGCGGACCATTGCGGCGGGCCTTGCCGATCGTCTATCGAGGCTCCAATTTCGCGGCGATCGCTGCCGTCGGCGTTCATCACCCAGACGTGCGTGTCTTCCATCGTCGTTTCGCGGTCGGTGAGGCCGCGCTTTGTGCCGCGAAAGGCAATCCTCTTTCCATCGGGCGACCAAACGGGACCGTATTGCGTGCTTTCGAGGGTCGTAAGCTGGCGAATGGCGCCGCTCGCGGGATTCAGGGCGAAGATATTGTAGTGAAAGAATTGATCAGCGTAGGGCGAACGGTCGGAGCAAAACAAAATCGTCGAGCCGTCCGGCGACCAGTCAATCGAATGCTCGTAATAGTCGCCGTCGGTGAGCTGGCGCACCCGCTTGCTGGCGATGTCCACGACGAAAATGTGCAGACGGCGATTGTCGTTCCACGGCTTGGTGCCTTCGCCGGCGGTCGGCCGCCAGAGATAACGCGTAAACACCATCGGATCGCTGCTCGCTTCGGCGGTTTCCGGCCCGGGCGTCGCGGAAATGAACGCGATTTGTTTTCCATCCGGCGACCAGGCGACGTCGCTTCCCTGTCCCGGAAGCGGCGAATTCGTTCCTTGCGTTTCGGCGAGAAATGTTTTTTCGGAGCCGTCGGCGTGCGCGATGACAAGGCCGCTTTTGCCGCCAGCCTCACCAGAGTAGGCAATCCAGCGGCCGTCGGGCGACCAAAAGGCATCCGACGTCACTTCGCTCTCGTCGCCGAGCCTTTCCGACTTACCGCTGGCAATATCCAGTACCCAAAGCTGAGGGTATGGCCGGCCGGGCCGGTCAAAATTGTTGACCGCGTAGGCGATTTTCTTGCCGTCGGGCGAGATCGCAACTTCGCCAACGCTCTGAAATCGGGAGAGGTCGCTGCTTTGCAGGCGATCCTGTTGCGCATGCACGAGCGTGGCGGCGAAGAACAACGAGAAACTCAAACCGACGCCGGCGAAAATCACGGAGGAAACTTTGCTGGTCTTTCGCATGAAATTTTCCTTTCTGATTGATGAATGCGCGGCCTCGCAGTGAAATGGGGCGATTCTCTGTGGGAAAAATCAAAACGCCACCAGGCCGTGCGGGATTCTATCCAAACCGCAGGCGTCTCGCGCGGTTTTTCTTAACTCAACAATGAAACAGGCGGCTCGGATTCGGCGGGCGGCTGGCGTGGCGCGGAACAGCCGCCAATCGCGGCATCTGCGTTACAATAACGTCCGGTATCGGAGGAATGGATGCTCCATCGCTTCGTCTTCCACAATGACCGGCTACAGCCAATGGAAGAGGTCCGGCTCTCACCCGGCCGGGCCGGCCTGCTGAGCGGCTGGGGGCTGTTCACCACGCTGCATATTTTCGACGGCGAGCTTTTCGCTTTCGAGCGGCACTGGAAGCGGCTGGAGAAGGACGCCGCTCGGACGCATTGCCCGTTTCCGTTCGAAGCGGAGCGCGCCCGCGAGCATTTGCACGAAGTGATTCGCGCGAATCACGTGAAGGAAGGCTGCGCGAGGATTTACGTGATCTACAATCAAGTGGGCCACTGGCGCAGCGACGAGAAATTGCCGAAAGTGGATTTGCTGCTCTATTCCACGGACCTGCCCGCATATCGCGAGCCGGCGCGGCTTGCGCTGCGCGAACATGGACGACACGCGGCATCGCCGCTCGCCGGAGTGAAAGTGACTTCGTGGCTGAACAACGTCTGGAACCTTTATGAGGCGCAACAGGGTGGCTTCGACGAGGTTGTGCTGCTCAATGAACGAGGCGAGGTGGCCGAATGCACGGCCGCGAATATCTTCTGCGTCCGCGGCGGGCGCGTACAGACTCCTCCGCTGGCGTCCGGCTGCCTCGAAGGCATCACGCGCAGCGTGCTGCTCGAGATCGGGCCGAAGGCAGGCGTGGCGTGCGAAGAAAAGACGCTGCGGCCGGAAGATTTGTTTTCGGCGGAGGAAGTTTTCATCTCTTCGACGAACAGGAATCTGCTGGGAGTAGGAGAGATCGCCGGGCATCGTTTTGCGGGAGCTCCTGGACCGGTAACGCGCAAGCTCGATGAAGCGTTTAACACGTACATAAAGGAATATCTGGCTCGCCGCGCTGCCGTAGCAAGACCATGAATTCGTCCTGGTCAAATTGGCGGAGTCTTTCGACGCGAGCTGGAATCGAATACTGCGAAGGGAGCTGAAAATGACAGACTTGGCTAGCAAGACGTGCGTCCCATGCCGCGGAGGCGTGCCGCCACTCAAGGGAAAAGAGCTCGACGGATTTCTGAAACAGGTCTCGGGATGGAAGGCGGTGAACGAGCATTACCTCACGAAGACTTTCACGTTCCCGGATTTTGCGAAGGCGCTCGAGTTCGTCAACAAAGTGGGTGCGATCGCCGAAGAGCAAGGTCATCATCCGGACATTCTTGTTTCCTGGGGCAAGGCGGAAATCACAACGTGGACGCATAAGATTGACGGATTGACGGAGAGCGATTTCATCCTCGCGGCGAAGATCGACCGTTTATAATCGCGGACATTTCACGTCTCAGCACATGAAGCCTTGCGCTGCCAATCCTCTCGTCCGAGTCGAAGGGCGGATCGCTGGGCCATTTGTAAAAGAAGTTGGGCAACTTTGGAGCGAACTACACGCCAGTGAAGGGAGCAGAACCATTACGGTCGAACTGAAAGATGTGACGCATGGGAACGAAGCGGGCAAAGAATTTTTCCGCCGGATGGCCGCAAGATTTTCGAGCATTATGCTCGCTGCAATCTTGCTGGGAGGTTTTTCCGCGAGCGCGCAGCAGAAGCCCGCTCTCAAGCTCAATCTCCACGATGCCGTGGAGATGGCGCTGAAGCAGAATCCGAACGTGCAGATTGCCGCGCTGAGTTTGGCGGAAAGTCAGAAAGACAGCGCCATTGCATTCTCGGCGCTTTTGCCGCAAGCGGATTTCAACGTCTCGGACCGCGCCATCCGGTCGAACATCCGCGCCGGCCTCGGGCTGGCCATCCCTGGCTTGCCGGAGCACGCCGGGCCATTTCAAGTTTTTCAGACGGGCTCGACGTTTTCATCGCCCATTTTGGATCTATCTCTGTGGAGGAGATGGCAGGCGTCGCGAAAAAACATCACGAGCACGGATGAGCAGCGTGTTTCTGTGCGCGAACAGATTGTGCTGCTGGTGGTCTCGCAATACCTGTCGAGCTTGCGCGCGAATGCCGAAGTGCAAGCGGGGCAATCGCGCGTGAATCTCGCGCAAGCGCTCTATGACCAGTCGGCGGACCTCGAGAAGCACGGAGCAGCGACACATGTCGACACACTCCGCGCCAATGTCGAGCTGCAAAACGAGAAGCAACGGCTGCTCGAGGCGCAAACGAACGAGAAAATCGCGGTCTACGGACTCTCCAAACTCTTGAGTCTTGATCCGCAGCAAGAAATTGAACTCGATGACGCAGCGAACTTCTCCAAGACTACGGATGAGGGCATGGGGACGGATCTTGCCGCGGCATACAAAGCGCGCCCGGAACTGAAGGCGCTCCTCGCCGAGCAGCAATCCCTGCAATATCAAAGGAGCGCGACGCGGGACTCACGACTGCCCGCGCTGCGGTTTGACGGCACGTACGAACAGCAGGGGCTTTCGTCGAGCACGGTCATTCCGACCTACGTCTACCAGGCCAGCGTGAATCTGCCGCTCTTCACCGGAGGCCGCATCCGCGCGGAGCTGGCTCGCGACAAACTGGAACTTCAGAAAAATGCGCAGCGAATTGCCGATGAGCGGAATCAAATTGCTTTGGAGGTGCAGTCTGCCACGGCGCAGGAAGAAGCGGCCAAGAACGAAGTGGAAGTAGCCAATCTGGGAGTTGAGCTAGCGCAGCAGGAAGTGCAGCAAGCGCGGGACCGCTTCCAAGCGGGAGTCGCGAATAACATTGAAGTGGTCAACGCGCAGGACGCTCTCGCACGGGCCAACGACAATCAAATCTCCGCGCTTTACCTTTACAGCCAGGCGCACGCGGATTTGGCGCGGGCCACCGGACAAATCGAATTGGTCTATACAAAGTGAGGAAGGCTGAGACGATGGGAACAAAGATGACAGAACTCGAATTGGAAAAAGAGGGAGCGCCGAGCCCTGCGGAGCAGGCGGCGGCTCCTAAAAAATCATCTCCACTGCAGAACCAGCGCGTGCGGCGAATCCTGATGGGCGCCGTGGCAGCGGTGGGGATCGTTTCGCTCGTCCTCTGGGCGTATTACCGGAATCGCGAGACCACGGACGACGCGCAAGTGAACGGGCACATCATCCCCATCGCTTCGAAGGTATACGGAAATGTTGCGGAAGTCCTCGTGAGGGACAATCAACAAGTGACCAAGGGCGAAATTCTCGTCCGGCTGGACCCTCGCGATTTTCAAGCGAAAGTGGATGAAGCGGAGGCGGCACTGGATCTCGCGGAAGCGAGAGCGCGTGCGGCGAAAGTCAATGTGCCGCTCACTTCGGAAACCACGCATAGCGGCACGACCGATGCGAGCGCGTCGCTGACGGCCGCGGAAGCGAACTACGAGCAGGCGAAGCTCGCCTTCGAGCAGGCATCCACATCGGGACTCGCTTACGCCGAAGCGACCGTGCAGAAACGGCAGGCAGAGAACCAGAGGGCGCAAGCGGACCTTGTGCGGATGAAGCCGCTGGCCGCAAAGAACGAAATATCGCAGCAGCAATACGACGCGTTTGTCGCCGCTGCGGATGTGGCCAAGAGCAATTTGGACGCCGCGCAGCAGAATCTGGCGCTGGCGCAGCAGAATGTCGCCGTTCGGCAATCCCAGGTCGTCGCCGCCAAAGCCAGGGTCGAGCAGGCGCAAGCGGGAATCACTTCAGCCAACGCGAATCTGAGGCAGGTGACGATTCGCTCGGCCGATGCCGCGTCGGCGGTCGCGCAAGTAGAGCAGGCGAGAGCCAGCCTCGAAGCAGCGAAACTTAATCTCGGCTACACGACGATTGTCGCGCCGGAAAATGGCACGGTAACGAATAAAACCGTCGAGGTCGGACAAGTGCTGCAAACTGGCCAGGGGATTCTCGTCCTGATTCCGCTGAGCGACGTGTGGGTGACGGCGAATTTCAAGGAAACGCAGCTCGCCAAAGTGAGGCCCGGCGATCGCGCGGAAATTCACGTGGATATGTACGGCAAGACGTTTAGCGGCCACGTGGATTCTGTTGCCGGCGCGACCGGCTCGCGGCTGAGTTTATTGCCGCCGGAAAATGCCACGGGAAACTACGTGAAAGTAGTTGAACGGATTCCGGTGAAAATTCTTCTCGATCCGATTCCTCCCGGCCAGGCGATTCTGCGCCCCGGCATGAACGTCGAAGCGACAATCATCACCAAATAATTTGTCTGATGGCCACTCTCGCACTTCCGCGCGAACGCACCGATGAGGTCAATCCCTGGCTGATCGCCGTCACGGTGATGCTGGCGACGTTCATGGAAGTACTCGATACGAGCGTCGCGAACGTTTCGCTTCCGCACATTGCCGGCAATTTGAGCGCCGGCGTTGACGAGAGCACCTGGGTTCTCACCTCCTATCTGGTCTCGAATGCCATCGTGCTGCCGCTGACGGGCTGGTTCTCCAGCGTCTTTGGGCGCAAACGTTTCTACATGGCCTGCGTGGCGATTTTCACGGTCAGTTCGTTTCTCTGCGGACTCGCCCCGAGCCTGCCGATGCTGGTCTTTTTCCGCGTGATTCAAGGGGCAGGCGGCGGCGGCTTGCAGCCGATTTCGCAGGCGATTCTGGTGGACCATTTCCCGCGTGAGAAACAGGGAATGGCCATGGCGGTTTACGGCATGGGCGTCGTGGTGGCGCCGACGATCGGCCCGACGCTGGGCGGCTGGATTACCGACAGCTTCACCTGGCGATGGATTTTCTTCATCAACATTCCCGTGGGCATCCTGTCCATACTGATGACATCTCTGCTCATCAAGGACCCCCCGCACATGCTCCGGAGAAAATTGCGAATTGACTACGTCGGCCTGGGCCTGCTGAGCGTCGGCTTGGGGCTTCTGCAGGTTGTCCTCGATAAAGGGCAACGCGACGACTGGTTCGGCTCGAATTTCATTCTATGGGCAACCATTTTGGCGGGAACCGCGCTCGTTGGCGCGATCATCTGGGAGTTGATGCAAAAGGATCCAGTGGTGGATTTGCGGTTACTTAAAGAACGAAATTTCGCCGTGGCGCTGTTCACGATGTATGTCCTCGGATTCGTGCTCTATGGGACAACGGTCTTGCTCCCCATTCTGCTGCAAACATTGATGGGTTATACGGCGATGCAGAGCGGACTCGTGCTTCTTCCCGGCGGCGTGGTGTTGCTGATGACGCTGCCATTAGTGGGAATCTTGCTGAGCAAGTTTGAAGCGAGATGGCTCGTGGTCGCGGGGTTGGTCGTCATTGGCACGGGACTCTTCGCCATGTCGCACTTCAACCTCGAGATGGGGCCGACGTCGCCCATCAATGTGTGGATTATCTCGCGGTTCGGCATGGCGTTCATGTTCGTGCCCATCAATGTGATCGCGTTTTATTACGTCATGCCGAAGAAGATCAACGACGCGACCGGACTGATCAATCTCGCGCGAAACGTCGGCGGAAGTATGGGAATTTCCTTCGTCGCCACGCTCCTCGACCGTGGCGCGCAATTCCATCAGAGTGTCCTGACAGGTCACGTCACACCGCTGAGCCCAAATTTGCAGGCCACGTTGCGCGGGCTCCAGCAGCAATTCATCGCGCACGGATCGAGCGCCATGCAAGCGCTTGCTCAGGCCCAGCAGATGATTTACGCCATGGTGCAGCGGCAGGCCATGATGCTGTCGTTCATCGATGATTTCCGAATTATGGCGATCATCACGCTGCTCATGATTCCGTTCATGTTCATTCTGAAAAAGGTAAAGCCGGGCAGGCGAAACGTGCCCGCGCATTGATTGCGAAACCCGTGTTGCGCGTCGCACGGACGCCGCAGGATTCAGGTATTTCAGTTCTGGCACAAGGTGGGAACGAGGAATTGACGCTTATGCGGCCGGCTCCTAGAGTGAGTGCGTACCTCTCGGAGGCGCTCATGCGAACTGCACTTCGCTGCGCTTTGGCGCTGCTTCTTGCTGCTTGTTTGGTACCCCTGCCCGTGATCGCTGCCCCCAACCGCGCCATGGGATATGTGCTGCAGGCGCAGGCTGCGCAACTCGACGGAAACAACGCGCTGAGCGGCACGAATGTCTACGCGGGCGATGTGCTGGAAACCAACATCCGCGGCTTGCTTCGCCTCCAAATCGCGGCGAGTCAGGTTTATTTATTCGGCTCGAGCGCGGCGACGTTGAGCGAAGAGGAATCCGGCGTCGCGACCCTGCTGACTTCCGGCACTGCTGGGTTTTCTTCAGCCCAAGGAGCAACCGTCACGATTCGCGCTTTGGATCTGACCGTGCGGCCGAAAACGGCGGAAGCAACTCACGCGGAAGTAACCATAGCCGGACCTCAGGAGCTGTTCGTCAGGAGCTACCGCGGCGCGCTCGAATTGGATCTCGATGGGAAATCCTATTCAGTAGCTCCGGGCCGCACTTACAAAGTGGATATCCAGCCTTCGGACCCAACTCAGATGGACGCGGGCAAGCATCCGGCTCGGACGAAACGCAATTTGGTCCTTTTGGCCTTTGTGTTGCCACCTACGGTCGGCGTCATTCTGTTCACTGAGCATGAACTCCACGAAAGCCCTGACAAGCCTTAAAGCAGAACTTCACAATTCTTCTCAGTCGCTCTCATAAGTCTGGAAATTCCGTCCACAGAGGGTGAATGTTTGCTACGCGATTGAGCCTCGGCTAGAATGACTCTTTTCAATTCACAGTTTTTATTCGCCTGAGGAAGCGCCAGCGCCGATTTTTTGTTTTTTGGAGCTAGGCGGCAAGGGAAAAAACGCGCAGATGAGCGAAATCCTCCTCGAAAATACTCTGACGAATTGCAAGGAGCCTTTCGCGCCGCTCCATCCGGGCGAAGTGCGCATGTATACATGCGGCCCTACGGTCTACGACTACGCGCACATCGGCAATTACCGCACCTTCGTTTTCCAGGATATTTTGCGCCGCTTCCTGCGTTCGCGCGGCTACCGGATTAATCAGGTGATGAACCTGACGGACGTGGACGACCGGATTATCCAGAACGCCGCCGAGCGCGGCCTCAGCATCTTCGACTACACGGCGAAATATATCGAAGCGTTCAAGGAGGACATGAATGCGCTGAGCCTCGAGCCGCCGGAGCATTTGGTCCGTGCGACGGATCACATCGAAGACATGGTCAAGCTGATCGAGCAACTCGAAGCCAAAGGGCTGACCTACCGGAGCGAGGGCTCCATCTACTATCGCATTTCGAAATTTCCGAAGTATGGCAGGCTCTCGAAGGTGGACATAAGCGGGATTCAGGCTGGAGCGCGCGTGGACGTGGACCGCTACGAAAAGGCCGATGCGCGCGATTTCGCGCTCTGGAAAGCGCCGAAGCCCGGCGAATATTTCTGGGAGACGCGCATCGGGCCGGGACGCCCGGGCTGGCACATCGAATGCTCGGCGATGGCGATGAAGTACCTCGGCGACACACTGGATATTCACACTGGCGGGATTGATCTCGCGTTTCCGCATCACGAAAACGAAATCGCGCAGAGCGAAGCGGCTACCGGGCATCCATTCGTCCGCACGTGGCTGCATGCGGAGCATTTGATTATTGACGGCGAGAAGATGTCGAAGTCGCTGGGGAACTTCTTCACGCTGCGCGATTTGCTCCAGAAAGGCCATAAGCCCTCGACGATCCGGTATCTTCTCGCGTCTGTGCCCTATCGCAGGCAGCTCAATTTCACAGCTGACAGCGTTCAGCAGGCGGCGAGTTCCGTCGAGCGCCTGCGGAATTTTGTAGCGCGCCTGAAAGACGGAAAATTTCCCGTGGGGTCGAATCCCGCGATGACCGCGAGAGTCCAAACAGCAGATTCGGACTTCGAAGCAGGGCTCGCCGATGATTTGAACACGGCCGTCGCGCTTGCCGCGATTTTCGATCTTGTGCGCGACGCGAACACGGCAATCGACCGCGGCGAATTTCATCAGCAGGACGCGGCTCCGATTCTTGCGGCAATGAAGAAGTTCGACGCAATTTTTGCCGTCATCGAAGACAATGACGAATCAAAACTCCGCGCACTGGGATTCAAGCGGACCGGACAGGATCCGAGTCCGCAGGAAATCGAGGCGCTGATTGCCGAGCGGCAGCAAGCGCGCAAGCAGAGGAATTTCAAGCGCGCCGATGAAATTCGCAAACAACTGGAAGATCGTGGTATTCTTCTGGAAGACACTCGCGACGGCGGTGTCCGCTGGAAAAAGAAATGAACCTCCGATTCCAATTTCCGCTTTCCTGGCACAGCCTGCCATCGCGTCAGCGCCCCAGCCTGTTCGGCGTTGACTAAGCAATCTTCCTCCCATCGCAAGTGACCGCAGACACAGGGCTGCGGCGAAAAATTCCATTGAGGAGGAAGAAATGAAGAAAGCCAAGGATTGCAAGCTCCCCTGCCTCGTGACTCCGCTCCCGGGGCCGAAAGCCAAGAAACTCGTCGGGCTCGATAGTAAATATGTGTCCTCGTCGTACACGCGCAGCTATCCGCTCGTCG
This sequence comes from Candidatus Acidiferrales bacterium, assembly GCA_035934545.1. GTDB lineage: Bacteria > Acidobacteriota > Terriglobia > Acidiferrales > UBA7541 > DAHUXN01. Next base: position 55,257 of record DASYXV010000011.1, on the reverse strand, counting down.
CCAAGACCGGACGCGGCGCCGTGGTGGAAGATGTGGACGGCAACCGATTTCTCGATTTTGCCGCGGGCATTGCTGTCGTCGCCACCGGCCATTGCCATCCCGACGTCGTCGCCGCGATTCAGAATCAAGCCGCTGAATTGATTCACATGTCCGGGACGGACTTTTATTACGAGAACATGGTTGAGCTCGCCGAAAAGCTCGGCAAAATGGCTCCCGGCAAGGATGCGAAGCGTGTTTATTTCGGCAATTCCGGTACTGAAGCGATCGAAGCGGCGATGAAGCTCGCGCGGTACCACACCAAGCGCGACAAATTCATCGCCTTCTACGGAGGCTTCCACGGCCGGACGTTTGGCTCACTCTCGCTGACGGCGAGCAAGTCGGTGCAGCGGAAATCATTTGGCTCGCTGCTCGCCGGCGTGACTCACATCCCTTATCCCGATCCGTATCGCTGCACCGCCGGCCACAAGCCCGAGGCGTGCGGCAGCGAGACGCTGACGTTTCTGGAAGACCAGGTGTTTCACCGGCTCGTGGATCCCGCCGACGTGGCCGCGATTTTCATCGAGCCAATTCAGGGCGAGGGTGGTTATATTCCAGCGCCAGCTTCATTCCTTCAAGCGCTCGAGCGGATTTGCCGTCAGCACGGAATCCTGCTCGTCGCCGACGAGGTACAGTGCGGCATGGGGCGAACGGGCAAGTGGTGGGCGTCGGAATACGCGGGAATCGATCCCGACATCATCTGCGTCGCCAAGGGAATCGCTTCTGGAATGCCGCTCGGCGCCACGATCGCGCGCGCGAGCATCATGAATTGGCCTCCGGGCGCGCACGCCTCTACGTTCGGCGGCAATCCTGTGTGCGTCGCTGCTTCGCTCTCCACGATCGATTTAGTCGAGAAACATTACATGGAAAATGCGCGCCGCATGGGCCAGTTCATCATGAAAAAGACAGCGGACTGGCGCGATCGCTATCCGGTCGTCGGCGACATTCGTGGCAAAGGCCTGATGATCGGCGTCGAAATCGTCCGCGACCAGCGAACCAAGGAGCGTGCTGGCGCCCTGCGGGATAAAATCGTGGAACGTGCGTTTCACAAGGGAGTGCTGTTTCTCGGCGCGGGTGAAAACACGATCCGCATTGCGCCGCCTCTTGTTATCGACGAAGAACAGGCGGAACATGCTGTGCGCGTGCTCGGCGAATGCATCGCCGAGGTGCAGTGATTGTTTTAGCGGATTGATGAAAAATGGCGATGCAGACGGCCGCAAGTGCGGCGGTTTGTACCTTGCCTCGAAGCGGCGCAAGGCATAGTGCACGGACCCAAGACGGGAGGAGAAAGATTGAAGGCTGCTGTGCTGCATGAGCTGGGGAAGGCGCCGCGATTCGAGGAGTTTGCTGAGCCGACAGCGGGCAAGGATGAAGCGGTTGTGCGCGTCCGTGCCGCGTCACTTAAATCCATCGACAAGCAGCTGGCCAGCGGCTCGCACTACGCAAGCCCCCGTGATTTGCCGGTGGTGTGCGGAGTGGACGGAGTTGGGCAACTCGAGGACGGCACGCGGGTATTCTTCGGCGGGCCGAGGCGGCCCTATGGCGCGATGGCAGAGCGCACCGTGGTGCCACGCGCGTTTTGCTTTCCCATACCCTCTGGCATTCAAGACGACACTGCTGCGGCGCTACCGAACCCGGGCGTTTCTGCTTGGCTATCACTCACGCACCGCGCGAAACTTGCGCCGGGCGAGAGCGTGCTCATTCTGGGTGCAACCGGAGTCACAGGACAACTCGCCGTGCAAGTTGCAAAGCTGCTTGGGGCTAAGCGCGTGACAGCTGTGGGACGCAATGAGCGCGTGCTCAGCCGGTTGCGCGAGCTGGGCGCCGACGCGACGATCCAGCTTGACCAGCCTGTCGAGCCCCTCAAGCAGACATTCGCTCGCGAAGCGGGAGACGCGGGTTTTGACGTCATTATCGACTACTTGTGGGGGCGTCCTGCGGAGGCGTTGCTTGCGGCGATTACAAAGCCGGAATTTGCCGTAGTAACGAAGGAGATGCGTCTCGTGCAAGTGGGTGAGAGCGCCGGGCCGACGATCTCGTTGCCGGCGGCGGTCTTGCGCAGTACGGCGTTGACGATCCTTGGAACTGCCGGGATACCGCCGCGGGAGGTCTTGGCAGATGCCATGCAACAGGTTATGGCGCGGGCGGCGCACGGAGAACTGGTTATCGAGACCGAGCGAGTTCCGCTGGCGGATATCGAAATGGCGTGGCAACACCAGCAACATCCTGGCAACAGAATTGTGGTGATCCCGTGAGCGGCCGAGAATAGACAGGCAGACCGCCGGCTTCTAGAGCTAACAGACTCTCTTGGGAGGAAGATTGCCGCGCATTCTGGACGTTGGCTGCGGCCAGCAAAAATTTCCGGGCTCGATCGGCATTGACATGAACCCGGACACTGCAGCTGATGTCCTCTGCCATCTCGATCGTGGCTCGCTCCCGTTTCGCGACAACGCCTTCGATGAAGTGCACGCCACGCATTTGATCGAGCATGTAGACAACGTCATTCGCACGATGGAGGAATTTCACCGAGTGACGCGGCCCGGCGGCGTGATCTTCATCATCACTCCGCACTACACCGATTTCAGCTCCTTCTGCGATCCGACGCACAAGTGGCATCTCAATAGCTTTTCGTTTCGGTATTTTTACCCCGGCGGCATTCACGGCGATGACCATTGGTACACTCGCGTGCGGCTGCGCGAGCGGCGAGTCAATGTCAGATTACTTCAACTCTGGCGCTACCTCGGTTTCGAGTTTCTGGTCAATCACTCGCTGCGCTTCCGACGATTCTGGGAGTTCTATCTTTGTTTCATCGTCCGCGGGAAAGTGATGACGTTCGAGCTGGAGGTCTTGAAGTAGCCATGCCGCTGGTCTCGCGAACGATCTTCGGACTGGTGCGGTTTGCCGCGCGCCATGGCCTTGCCGAATCACACAGCGACGAGACCGTGAAGGAGAAAGCCCGGCGAACGGGAATTCGCGGCGAAACATACGCTTACTGGTATCTGCGGCGTCACGGATATATCTTCGTCGCGCGGAACTATCGCACTCCGGAAACCAAAGGCGAGATCGACATGATCGGCTACGACGGCCCTGTGCTCGCATTCGTCGAAGTAAAAACTCGCAGCGGCACCGAAGAGAATCCAGGCCGCCCTGAAGAAGCCGTCACTCCGGAAAAGCAGAGACATGTGGAGCGAATGGCCCGGCGGTTCATCACGGAACGCCGCGCCAGCGGAACCTCCTGGCGGTTTGACGTTGTTGGCATCGAAACCCGGCCAGGACAAGCTCCATTGGTACGGTTGCATAAGGGTGCATTCACAGCCGACAGTTAGTCTGATGCGTCAGCGCACTCTGTGATTCCCTTCACGATTTGCACAGGGAGTAATATATAAGCATCCGCTGCGGCTTGTGCGTAGCCGCAAGCGAGGAGGAAAACGGTTGCCCGATCTACGAAAAGACCCGATCACAGGCCGCTGGGTGATCATTTCCAGCGAAAGGGGGAAACGGCCGTCGGATTTTGTGCGCGAAAGTGTGCAGATGAAGGGGGCCGCGAATTGTCCCTTCTGCCCCGGAAATGAAACCAAGACGCCGCCTGAGATCCTCGCCTACGGCCGCAACGGAAACGGCAAAGATTCTCCCGGTTGGAGCGTCCGCGTGGTTCCCAATAAATTTCCGGCGCTCGGAATCGAGGGCGACCTCGACCGCCAAGGCGAAGGTCTCTTCGACCGCATGAACGGCGTCGGCGCGCACGAAGTCATCATCGAGACGCCCGAACATATGAGCACGCTGGCGACTCTGCAGGAAAGAGCCGTCGAAGAAGTCCTGTGGGCGTATCGCGACCGCGTCCTCGACCTGAAGAATGACAAGCGCTTCCGCTATATTTTGCTTTTCAAAAATCACGGCGAAGCGGCCGGCGCGTCCCTCGAACATCCGCACTCACAATTGATCGCGTTGCCGATTGTCCCCAAGCGCGTTCGCGAAGAAGTGGACAACTCGCGCCGCTACTACGACGTGAAGGAGCGCTGCATTTTTTGCGACATGATCCGTCAGGAGATGGAAACCAACACGCGCGTAATCCTCTGCAATGACGAGTTCATCGCCATCGCGCCTTACGCGCCGCGATTCCCTTTTGAAAGCTGGATTCTGCCGCGTCAGCACCGGTCCTCATTCGAGAACGAATCGAGCCCGGTATTCACCAGCCTCTCGAAGTTGCTGCGCGAATTTCTCGCCCGCCTCGACGCGGTCTTGAACCGCCCCGCGTACAACTACGTCATTCACACCTCGCCCATTGGAGAGGAAATCAACGATCACTATCACTGGCACATGGAGATGATGCCCAAGTTGACGCGCGTCGCGGGATTCGAGTGGGGAACCGGCTTTTATATCAATCCCACGCCGCCGGAAGAAGCGGCGCGGTTCTTGCGAGAAGCGCAGATTTGAAGCGCTCCTGCGTTCTTACACCAGGACTTCGGGGACTTCCATTCTGCCGCCGCGGAATGCGGATTCAAACGCCGCGACGCACTTCGGGTCGAAATCCGTTCCCGCCCCTTTCATTATGATGTCGCGCGCCTCGAACGGCGACATGGCCTTGCGGTACGGCCGATCGCTGACGAGCGCGTCGTAAACGTCGGCCACGGTGATGATCCGCGCTTCAACGGGGATGTCGTCGCCTTGCGTCGGATGGTAGCCCGAGCCGTCGAATTTGTCGTGGTGCGCCAGAATGATCGGCAGGACGCGCCGCAATGTTCCTCCCACGGCCACCGGCCGCAGCGCCTCCACTCCTCGCGGCAAGTGCGCTTGCACTTCATCGATTTCGTCCGCCGATAATCGCGCCGACTTGTAGAGAATGTTGCGGCTCACTTCCAGCTTCCCGATGTCGTGCAACAATGCCGCCGCGCGAATATCCTCAATCTGCTCGTCCGGCAGCCCCATTTCCGCGCCGATTCGCGCGGCGTAAACAGACACGCGGTACGAATGATTTTGCGTGTATTTGTCGTTGGAAATTACCTGGCAGAGAATCTGCAGCACGCCGAAATATGTCTCGCGTAGTTCGGTCATGCCCTGCTCTTTCACTTCGTAGAGCGTGCCCATCGCGTAGGCCGTCACGAGCAAGAATCCGCCCCAGACTGTAACGTCCGACCACCCGATCAAGTGGCGGACACTGACTCCCATTCCTGCGGCCAGTGCTACTGGATTCATCAGGTTAAGCCAACAAACGATCAACACGGAAGCGAGTGCCGTCTGCACCGCCCGCGCGCGGCCAAAATAATAAGCGGCAAAAAGCGTTGGGAGGTTGTAGAAGGTCAGGACCAAGCGTTCGCCCGCGACGAAGAAATTGATCACTCCCGCGAAGGCAATGATCGAGAAGATCAACAAGAGTTCCTTGTTGACCTCCAAAACTCGGGAAAGCCACTTTTTATTCACCGACTCGTCTCCTCGGGAGCGTTGCAATGCAGCAGGGACCTGGCCTTGAAACACTATCGTAACAGTCGGCCAGGCTGCTCGTTGCTTCTACTCCGTGTCCATGCGCCAACCGTGCAACTGTACTCGTTCATCTTCTCACCTGTACGATCGGACAGGCAGTCGCTGTGACCATTCTCCCCTTCTGGGAATTTCGCGCGCGAGCACGAATTCAGGTCGGGGATTTCCCCATATGCACCAGGAGTCCATGCCTGATGGCAATTTCAAGTGCGGGATGGTAAGTTGAAATTGAAAGGTCTTATAGAATCACTTAGGAATCGCGGAGAACGAAATGACTTGGGGCCAGAGACGCACACTGATAATCGTTTTAGTAATTGTAGCGTTCCTCGGAATCGTTTGGACGTTTTCGCGCGGCCCTTCCATCTCCTCCAATTCGGTTCTCGTCCTCGATCTCGATGGACCCATTGTCGAGCAGCGGCCCGCGGATTTCTCCTCCGCACTCTTCGGCTCGCATGCGCTGGTTCTCCACGAAATCACGGACGCTCTCGACCAGGCCGCCAGTGATTCCCGCATCAAAGGGCTGATCGTTCGCATTGCGCCGCTCGAAACCGGCTGGGGAAAACTCGAAGAAATCCGCTCGTATCTCCTGGCATTTCGCGCGAGCCGCAAGCCGAGCCTCTGCTACCTCGGCTACGACGGCATCGAGAATCCGGAGTACTACGTCGCTACCGCATGCGATCAGGTCTGGCTGACGCCCTCGAACACCATAGGCGTGCGCGGCATGATGGCGGAAGCTCTCTTCCTCCGCGGCTCACTGGACAAATTGAAGATTGTCCCCGACATGTATCACATCGCCGAATACAAGGCGGCGATCAATCAATTCACCGAGAAGAAGTTCACCCCCGCGCATCGCGAGGAAGTTCAATCGCTCCTCACCAGCGCATATGACCAGTACCTTGCCGACGTTTCCGCCGCGCGTCACATGGGATCAACCAAATTTGCCAGTCTTGTCGAGCAGGGGCCGTTTCTGGCGCAAGATGCGCTGAAGGAAAAGCTCGTCGACCGCCTGGCCTATTGGGATGAAGTTCAGAATTATTTCACGGAGAAAACGGGCGAATGGTCTCCCCTGAACTTCTCGCAGTATCGCCTCAGCCTGAGCGATGGCTTCGGCCCGAGGATCGCCGTTGTCTATGCCACTGGCGAAATCGTCTCCGGTGATTCTCAGGTGACGCCCGGCGGCAACTCATTGATGGGTGGCGATTCCGTGGCTCGGGATCTGCGTCAAGTCCGCCAGGATTCCAGCATCAAGGCCATCGTGCTGCGCGTGGACTCGCCGGGCGGCTCAGCCCTTGCCAGCGAAGTGATCCGCCGCGAAGTCCAGCTCGCGCGCAAAGATAAGCCCGTGGTCGTGTCCATGTCCGACGTGGCTGCGTCCGGCGGCTACTGGATTTCCATGTCCGCCGATAAAATTGTCGCCGATCCCGAAACCATCACTGCCTCGATTGGCGTATTGAGCGGCAAATTCAATCTCTCCGGCCTCTATCAAATGTTGGGTTTGAGCACCGACTTCGTGGCGACCAGCGAAAATGCCACCATGTATTCCGATCAGCAGAATTTCACGCCCGCGCAGCAGCAGGTTGTCCAAAAAATGCTCGCCGACGTATATACGAACTTCACGCACGGCGTCGCCGATGGTCGCAAGATGCAGCTTGCTGCGGTGGAAAAAATCGCCAAGGGACGTGTCTGGAGCGGTGAAGATGCCAGGCAGATTGGCCTCGTGGATGATCTCGGCGGCCTCGATCGCGCCATCACGGTCGCGAAAGGCCTCGCGCACATCCCTGCGACCCAATCCGTGCAGATCGTACGCACGCCGAAGCCGAAGACTCTACTCGATTTATTTCTCGAACGCGCCGAGGACCAGACTCTCGCGCCCCAGAATGAAACGAGCGCCATTCAGGGCATGCTCCATCGCCTCTTGGCCATGGTTCGAGCCGAGCCCGTTCGCGTGCAAATGCCTTTTTCGCTTACAATCCGCTGATGTGCAGCCAAACGTCGGCCCTTTCCCATTTCTCTGGCTGCTTGTGCCGGTGTTTCGCTATACTAATGGTGTTCGCAGGCGCGGTACCCAAGTGGTAAGGGAGAGGTCTGCAAAACCTTTATACGTGGGTTCGATTCCCACCCGCGCCTCCAATCCTTCTCGCGATTCCCGGAAATAAACAGACTGCTCCTCTTGCCTTGAAATGGTATTGCTACCACCAGGTCACTAGCCAGCGGCCAGAGGCCACCGCAGGATCCAAACCACCATCACGCCGTAATATACCGCCGCTATGGTTGTTGCGACCGCCATTGTGCGCAGGCTCTTATGCAAGCCCGCAAACTGGCGTCGCCAGTTGTAGGCGCAGAATACGATCATGATGACCGAAAGCCCGACGATCGCCGCTCCGACCAGGTTGGCTCCGTAGTCGGGTTGTTGCAGGTGGGCCACGAGGTTTACTTGTCTCAGCATTCCCGGCATGGCTCCCGCCAGGTAGGTCAGCATCAGCCAGATGGTCGGCGCGACCATTCCCAGCATGTAGGCCCAGCGATCTTCGAAGTAAAAGAGCATTAGGATGATCGCCAGATACATGAGCGACTCGTAGAAATGGATCAAGTAGAATTGGGAATCGAAATAGCTCAACAGCAAGAAGCAAATGATGAGCCCTGCGGACAACGTTGCGATTCCACGATTAACCATGGATTCCACCCCCTTGTCTGTAGTTCTCGCCATGCGAGTCCGGTGCAGCTGGCAACACCTCTATAGGTGCGGCCCATCTTCTGTTCGACCAATCCTTAGCTCACCTGTCGCCTCTCCGCTGTGACACGCATCACACTGCCTCGTGATTCCACATGGTCGCAATCGTCCCGCTGGCAGACGCAATCTATTTGGGGGATCGCGAATTTCTTCCTTCATGGTGTCTTCCTCTCGATTTAGATACAGTCGATTGCGTGAGCCGGGCACGAAACAGGGTTCGATTTCTATCCGCGCTTAAAATTTGGCAATTGTCTTGACAGAATGAAGTCCAAGTCCTCGCGTAGCCTCCTGCCAAAGCCATCTTTGCGCATTCGCCGCCTTCGTCGCTCGGAACTGCCCATAGACACGGCCGCCCTCGCTCGATTTCTCATCGGCAAAACGCTCGTGCGCGAAATGCCTGCCGCCCGAATCAGCGGGCGCATCGTGGAAGCGGAGGCATACGTTCCGGGCGACGCCGCGGCTCACTCGTTTCGCGGCCCGACGCGCGCCAATCGTTCTCTGTTTCTCCGGCGCGGCCACGCTTACGTCTATTTTGCCTACGGCTCGTCATTCATGATGAATGTCAGCGCCGAGACGGACGGAATCGGCGGAGGCGTCCTGATTCGCGCTCTCGAGCCGCTCGAAGGGATCGCGTTCATGCGGCGTTATCGTCACACGAACAATCTCTTCGACCTCACACGCGGCCCGGGCCGTCTCGCGAGTGCCATGAAGATTGACAAGCGTTATGATGGAACGGACTTGTGCGCTCGCGGGCCCCTCTGGCTAGGTGCCGCGGTCAGGCCCACAGGAGAAATCGGCGAAAGCGTGCGCATCGGCATCTCGCGCGAAGTGCATCGGCTGCTCCGCTTCTACGAGCGCGGCAATCCGCACGTCAGCGGCCCGAAGCGTTTGCGATCATGAACAAGGTTGGTGTAACGCCAAATCAGCCAGTGCTGGATTCGGAAGAATTCGACGTTGTGGACGAAGCTTCCCAGGAATCATTTCCTGCAAGCGACCCTCCATCGTGGATCGGCGGCAAACCGGCAAAGCCCGCTCACCAAGATCCACGACCTGGTTCCAAGAGATCAGTGGCAGAAGGTTACTGAATTGCAGTTTCGAAGGGTGGGAAGCCGTCTGATTTCTCTTGCTTTTCGCCTGCTCTGGTGCTAACGTAGTGGCGACTTTAAGACACTACAGGGATCGCGTGACACGGAATCACGCCAACTTGCCCGCGGATGCGGATCAAGACTTCTCAACCCGCAGGGTTGACCGTGAGCGAAGCCGAAGGGCCGCTGAAACCACCACCCCAATCCAGCCCATTTCTAATCGCAACTCCAAATTATTAGAAATCTTCCTAACTCACGCAGAATCAATTACATGCATTTTTCTAATCGATAATTTTCAACGACTTCATCCAGAAGTCGTTGACCCTGAGCGTAGTCGAAAGGGCTCTCTCTGCCGGTTCGCTTCCGCAGTTTCCGCGGCAGTCAACAACTTCTTCTCCCGCCTCGTGTTCAATCCGTTGGCGGGGACATGCGCCGAATCGGGGGTTGGCAGATGGCTCACAGCCACGCCAATCAACGCCCCGGCTTTCAGGCGGGTATGCTATGAAAAGTACTGGAATTTCATGGAGCGTGCGATGAAGAGAAGCTCTCCCTTCCACAAATCAGTACGAGCCCTTGGCACTCCGTTGCATGCGGCGGCCCTGCTCGCTGTTTCGATCCTGTTATCCGCGGCGCTTCCCCTCACCGTTTCTGCGCAGAGCGACGATCCGCCTAGCCGCGTCGCGCGCCTGAATCTCGCCCAAGGCGCCGTTTCCTTCCAGCCCGCAGGCGAGAAAGACTGGATTGACGCCAATCCGAACCGGCCGCTCACGACCGGCGACAGCATCTGGGCCGATCAGGACGCGCGTGGCGAGATGCACATCGGCAGCACGAGCATCCGCCTCGGGAGCCAGACGGGAGTCACGTTCATCAACCTGAACGACCGCACCGTGCAACTCCAGCTCTCTCAAGGCATCCTGGAGATCACGATCCGCCGCCTCGATCCCGACGAAGCTTACGAGGTGGACACGCCCAATGTAGCCGTGTCCTTGCTCCGTACGGGCGAATACCGCATTGATGCTGACCCAAACGGCCAGACGACCACTTTCACCGTCCGCGAAGGCGAAGGCGAAGCCACAGGCGGCGGAAATGCATACAACGTTGATCCGGGCCAGCGCGCGAGTTTTTCGGGCAGCGACACGCTCTCCTACGACATCTCCCGTGCCGGCCGGGTCGACAATTTTGACAACTGGTGCCAGTCGCGCGACGACCGCGAAGACCATGCTCAGTCCGCGCGATACGTTTCTCGCAACGTCACGGGCTATTCAGACCTCGACGATTACGGCACTTGGGAATCTGTTCCGGACTACGGAGAGGTCTGGGTTCCTTCCGGCGTGCCCGGAGGCTGGGCGCCCTATCGTTATGGTCACTGGGTCTGGATTGAACCCTGGGGATGGACGTGGGTGGAAGACGAGCCCTGGGGATTCGCGCCGTTCCACTACGGCAGATGGGCCTATTACCGCGAGCGCTGGTGCTGGATTCCCGGCCCGGTTGTTGTCCGTCCTGTGTACGCGCCTGCGCTCGTGGCGTTTATCGGCGGGGGCGGGTTTCATGTCGGAATTTCCATCGGCGGAGGCGAACCCGTGGGATGGTTCCCGCTCGGGCCGCGTGAAGTTTACATTCCCGCCTATCACAGCAGTCCGCGCTACGTCCAATACGTGAACGTGACGAACACGACGGTCAACAATGTCCAGGTCACGAACGTCTACAACAACTACACGAAGAACGTGAACGTCACCAATGTCACTTACGTGAATCGCAACGTTACGAATGCGGTGACCGTGGTGAATCACGACACGTTCGTCAACGCGCGTCCGGTCGCGCCCGCCATGGTGAAGGTTCAGCCGGAAGAGTTGCGCAATGGTCAGGTTGTGCACGCTGCGCCCGTGACTCCCGAGCGGCAAAGCATTATCGGCCGCGGCATTCCTGCGCGCGCCACTCCGCCGCAAGCGGTCGTGAACCGCAGCGTCGTTGCAAAATTGCCTGCGCCTCCGCCGCGGGTTCCCTTCTCCCGTCGCCAGCCGGAACTGAATGCGCAGCCGGGCCACCCCGTGTCACCCGAAAAGCTGGATCAAATGCGGAAACCGGACGAAGAGTACCAGCATCCAGACGTGAAGTACGCGCCGCCTCCGCGCGTGCGGGATAATACGTTCCAGGTTCGCCGGCCAAGTCCCCCGCCGAAGGAGGCGAGGCCGCAGCCGCAGAAGCCGGCGAAACAGTCCAAGCCCCAGAAGCCGAATAAGCCCGGAAAACCGGGCCGGGATTAGGGTCACTTTGATGGAAAGAATTTTGAGTGGCGCGCCCGGAGGGGTTCGAACCCCCGACCCCTAGCTCCGGAGGCTAGTGCTCTATCCATCTGAGCTACGGGCGCGCAAAAACGTTCGCGAAAATGCCGCGAACGTCAGAACTGATTCTACCCTTGCTAAACCCTTCCGCCAATCTCAAATCGCGCCGGCCTCAAACGCGGAGCTCAAGAAAATTCAGCCACGAGCGAGGATGCGAATTTTCCGGGCGAGCTTTTCGATTCCCTCTGTCTTCTGAACAAATTGCATGGAGAGAATAGCCGTCGAGTCCATTTTCTCCGCTTGCGACTTGAGGTCCTGCGCCAGTCCAAAGAGTTCATCGACGTCTTTTCTGATTTGCCTCTGATCGTCCGTGAGAATTGCTTTTCTTCCCTCAGGCGTTAGCTTGGGGGTTTCCGGCAGCGCCCCCGGAGGCTGTGCCTCATGCTGCTGTTGATCTTGGCCCTGCCCCGGGAGGGAGCCTGGATGGGGAGGAAGTGTCGGCTTGGACTGCTGAGTTTCGGCGGTCAGCAATGCCACACTGGCGAGCGCCGCGCCGGGAACCATCGCGCTGAGAAACGAACGTCTGGAATTGTTCATACCCACCCTCCTCGCAACCATGGAATCAACGGATGGGGCCCAATCACGGATGGTATAATCTCACTCCTTGTCATTATATATGAGTCCGACTCTCGCCCATTGGTTTGACCTCGCCAAGGAGCGCGGCATCCGCATCATCGTGATTGCCGTGATCGCTCTCATCTTGAATCGCATGTTGCGAGCTTTCACCTCGCACATGATCATCCCGGCGAAGACACAAACGCGAGTGGCGCAAGCCCGCGAGCAACAGACGCGGACTATGGCCGGAGTGCTTTACAGCGCTGGCTCCCTCATCATCTTGCTCGGCGCGATTCTGATGATCCTGCCGGAATTTGGCTTCAGTGTGACACCAGTTGCAGCGGTGGCCGGACTGGGCAGCCTCGCGCTAGGCTTCGGCGCGCAGTATCTGGTGCGAGACGTCATCAATGGTTTCTTCATTGTGTTCGAGGATCAGTACGGAGTCGGAGATACTGTGCGCATCAACGATGAAACTGGCCGCGTGGAGCACATCACGTTGCGGCGAACTATACTGCGTAATGCGAAGGGAGCCATCGTCACGATTCCGAATGGGCAGATTGGACTGGTGGCGAATCTTAGCCGCGACTGGTCGCAATATTTTCTCGATGTGAACGTCCCCGGCGAGGCGGATGTTCCGAAGGCTCTGGCCGCGCTGGAAAAAGCAGCAGCAGGAATGCGCGAAGACCAAGCATGGACGCCGCTCCTCGTGGACGGCCCGCGAGTGCTCGGCATCGAAGCGCTGGCGCTGACCGGCGCGACGCTGCGCCTGCAATTTCGCAGTGCGCCGGCGCGCAATGACGATGTGGCGCGGGAGCTGCGCCGTAGAATCCTTCTGGAAGCGGAGCGCGCCGGCGTTCCGCTCTCAGGCGGCCAGCGCGTGACACTGGTGGGCGGCAAGGGGTATCCTGAATTTGTGCAGGACAAAACTGAAAGTCCTTGAGGAGGTAGCGCGATGGGCCAGGTGACACACGACCAGGTGAATCTGATGCTGCGTTTGTACGAATTGCGGCGCGAGCCGAAAATGCGCGAGGCGCGCGCGTGGTACATCGAAAATTTCCATCCCCAGACGCCGGAGGACGTGTTCAAGATCGCGCCGCCCGGAAGCGAACAGAACGCCTACATGCGCATGGTGGGCAGCTATTGGGATATGGTCTGCAATGTCATCAACCGCGGGTTGATTGACGAGGAGTTTTTCTTCGAGAACTCGGGCGAACAATGGATCGTCTGGGACCGCCTGAAGACAATCGCTCCAGCGATGCGCGCGCTGATGAAGAATCCACACATGTGGGCCAATATCGAAGAGCACTGCACGCGGTTCGAGGCTTGGCGTGAAAAGCGCGCCCCTGGTTGCAACGCGGCGACGCGCGCGATGATAGCGCAGATGCTGCCCAAGGCCTCAGGCGCTCCTCCGGCTGCAAAGAGCGCGGGTAAAGATTAGAGCGAACCTCGGCGGCCTTCGGTTTGGGGAGACCCTCTGGACTAAGTGAGGGCCAGAGCGCGCCTGTTAAATCATAGGGATGTCCGGCGAAGCTCAGTGCGCTTTGCCAGACTTATCTTTGGGGCAATAGCTCAGTTCAAAAATGTCTTGAACTCAGCTCGGTCAAGTTATCGCGAGAGTTCGCAGATCCAGTTGACTTCCCAGGTTTTTCCACCGTCGGCCGAAAATGACTGTTCCATTCGCGCGGACTTCGGCGAAATGTTCAGCCAGACATAGCGCACGTAAATGGCTCGCCCTTTGTAGGTGTCCTGGTTGTAGAACTCGCCGCGGTTGCCAGTAAATTGACCGATGACGGGAGGGAGGCCGAGCGTTCCTTTATCGAGATCGACTAGATAGATTGACCATTGGTGGGTATCTGGGTTGTAGAGTCTGAGAGTCTGCCCTTTGTTGCGCTTATGCAACTGAGCGCAGTAGGCGTCGAATTCTTCGAAATTCGCATTGCTATCAAGCAGTTTCTTATGGTTTGAAATTCCCTCATATACGACCCAATCTTTCGGGGCATTCGAGCTGTCGAGACGGTTGCGCAGCACGCGGACGTGGGCTTTCCAGTTGCCAATTAGGAAGTCGAAGTCGTGAGAGCCATCACGTTCCGCGGCAGCGTCTTGAACGTTTGTTTTCGCTGCGCCTGAATTCGTCTGAGCGAATCCCTGTAGAGGCTGCCAAATGACAACCAGACTGCAAGCCAAAAGATAAGTCCGAATGAGTTGGAGTGCGTTCATCACTTCCTCCCTTAAGTTGGTCCTTCCATCCTGTTTAGGCGGATCGTTTCACTTGAGTACCGTGGGTCGCGAAGATGGTTCTGCGCCTGTCGCCGAACTGTTCTCAGCCTTCAATTTTAGCTTTTTTCTCGCCGCTGTTTTGGGGCAGACTTTTGCTGCCGATTTCTTAACCGCGGCTCGCTGCGTTGGACTGCGTTCAGCGATTGCTCGTGCTTTCGGCCCAAGCGGCAATTCTAGTTTGGTTGGCTCCTGAGAAGAGACAATCGCATCTGGCGTGGGAAAAGCGGCATGCTGTTCGACGGCGAGAGAAACGGAAGGCCGCAGCAAAGCCAGGAACAAGACCGCCGAAAAACCCAATGCGAGCGCCCTGAGTGCCTGCATCGAATTCACTCCGCGTTTCGGCTGATCTGCGCTCAGGATGGACTCGATCCTGTTCTCGATCCGCGACTGCCCCATGAACGACACTCCCGGATAAGCGAATCGCGGGCTTCTCTGCCCGAGTTCGGCGGCGAATTGCAGCAGCTCAGCCGCGTAGGCAGAAGGCTTGACGCCAGACAGGAGAACAGCGTCGTCGGCGGCCAGTTCTGCCTCCGCCCGCATGACGCGGGCGGACCGCCACACTGCGGGATGGAACCAGTAGAGTGCGCAGACCGCGAACGCCAGCCATTGACTCAAGTTGTCATACCGGCGCACGTGCGCGAGTTCGTGGAGCAGAACGGCTTCCAGGCGGTCCTTTGGCCAGAAGACCGAGTCTTTAGGCAACAGAATCACGGGAACCAGGAAGCCCCAGGTCATCGCGGCGGGAGGATTTGCGGTCGAGCTGACTCGTAACTCCCAATTCCGCGTAAGGCCGACTTTTGCAGGGAGTTCCGCCAAGTCGAGCGAACCAAACGTGTATCGCGCACTGTGCCGTCGAATCCTGCTGATTCCGTATGCGGCCACGGCTCCCAGAATCCCGATTACGCCCACGCCAGCGAGCCAGAACTCCAGCAGCAGCGTGGCGAGCTCCATCTGGCGGCTAAGGGGCTTCGGAGTGTCAGCGGGACTGATACCCTCCCCGCGCATGGCTGCTGGTACGGAAATGTCCTCTTCAGTGGAAGATGGCGATGACGCCACAGCAATTGGTACCTGCACGACAAAGCGAGCCGGCACAACGGCAACCAGCGCCGGCGTAAGAAGAAGCGATAAGAACGCGATGAGCCATGTCAGATGGCGCATCGTCGCGTTGCGGTGAACGCGAATCGTTATCAGCCATGCCATGAGCAGGATCACGGTCGCCATGAGAACCCATTCGCTCAAGAACACGACGCCGCGAAAAGCGAAAATGGTGTTCATCGTCCCTCCTTCCTCGCCCGCTCGATCACCTGTGCCAGTCTGTCCAGTTGCTCGGGCGAGATTTGCGACTCCTTCCGGTCGAGCAGTGTTGCAACGAAGCGCTCCACCGAATTACCGAAAAACGTCAGCAAGACTCCCTCGATAGTCGTCTTGGCCATCTCCTCGCGGGGCACCACTGGCTCATAGATGTAGCGCGGACCGTCGCTCCGGTGCCTGACGTGGCCCTTTCCTTGGAGAATGGTGAGGTGCGTCCGCACCGCGGTGTACGAAGGAGGATTCGGCAGCGCTCCTCGAATGTCCGCTGCCGAAGCCTTACCCAAACGGTAAAGCGCCTCCATGATTTGGCGCTCCCGGCGGCTCAGCCCGCGGTCCTTGTTGTTTTTCTTCATGATGTAATTTCCTCGACCGAGATCCCTCATGTAGAAAGGGTGCTAAGAATTTGGCAGCTCCGAACTTTGGCAGTTCGGGACAAGACTGTCAAGCTAAATTTTTGGCACCACGCTGCGGAGCCTCTAACGCGCATGCGAACAGGCGGAATCTGCGGCGGGCTTTCTGGGAACTCCGGCGGGTGGTGGATCTTCTGTGCGCCCTCCCAGCCCATAGAGTCCGGCCTCGGGCCTCGAGAACTGCGTCGGTGGGTCGGTGCATTCCCGGCCGGGAGCGACCCCTAGCCGAGCTTGCATTCTAGTGTCTGCTCAACGTATCGACTTCCGTGAAAGGCATCACAGGACTCTGATAGCAGCGTAAATCCCTGCTCGTAGTAGAGGTGAAGGGCCGCGTCCAGCCCAGGCAGAGTTGTGAGGTACACTCGCCCATACTTCTGTGCGCGGCAGAACTGCATGGCTTCAGCCAACATTTGCCGTCCTAGGCCGCAGCCGCGGATCGCGGTATCGAGGATGAAGAAGCGAAGCCGCGCCGATTCCCGTCCGGTTTCGGGCCGTGGGCCGTCAATGGTGAGTCCCCCTCGTGGTATGTCCCGATCCATCGCTGCCCAAACCCGGTCGCGCTGCGGATCGAAACGGCGAAAAAATTCGCATTGCTGTTCGGCAATCATCAAATCGAGCGTCCAATCGACACCGTGGCTGGCCGCGATAGTCCGCGCAAACAGTGTAGCGATCGTGCCGATAAAGCCGGGTGGATAGTCCTGCATAGTTCGTATCGCGCTCAAGGTTGTCCCGCCGCCCAGATCCATCAGCAATTCTCCTTTCGCGGAGCCGTCGCGACTCGACACCCGGAAAGCACCAGAGTCACCAGGGCATCGGCAAATTTCGTTGTGAGAGGAGCATGGCCTTGCAGCAGCCTGAAAGTGACGGCGCCGCCGAGCGCATCAATCACGAGATCTATATCGGTATCGGAACGAAGCTGCCCACGTTGGATTGCGCGCTTCAAAACCGTCCGCGTAACCTCCCTGCGTCGGTGGGCAAACTCCGCCAAAAAGGCGGCGCGCGTGTCGGGGTTGAGCTGCGCCTCGGCAATTAAGCCGGCGAATGCCTGGCCAGCAACTGTCCGTGTTTGGAGACGTACGACCGTATGGGCAATGTGTTTGAGATCGCTTGCGACATCTCCTGTGTTCGGGTCCCGCAGCTCGCGGCCCGCGACATCGAGATACAGCTCCATGCACAAAGCGGCCTTTGTCGGCCAGCGCCTGTAAAGAGTGGTCTTCGCAACGCCGCTTTCAGACGCCACGCGCTCCATCGTCAATCGCGCATAACCTTCGCTGCGCAGAATCCGAGTCGCCGCGGACAAGACGCGCTCTCTTGTCTTTGTCTTTCTCCGGAACCCGGACTCGCCGCTTGCGCGCCGGGCGTTTGCAGGCTTTGGCAACATTGTGAACGCTACGCTACGTAGCGTTCAGTTTATGATTGCCGGTATTCTTTGTCAAGCAGCGGCCTGTGGGAGCTGGAACGGCCTGCTCATGCAGCATCACTCCGGTTTTGCTTGCCCGCCACGGCGGGCAGGCGCGATGATGGGCAAGTCCTACAAGCCGTTTTTGAAGGCGTTGCGAATCTTCTAGACGGCAGAATTATCCGGACATTGCGATGCAGCGGAGTTGGCGTCGTGCTGAGGATGCCGGATTAGAAACTCAGTAGCCTCTGCAGGGCGAACGGTCATTCGGTTGCCTGATCCACATGGGACACCATGATGAATCAGCCAGCGAAATTGGGGCCGCAGCCGGTGCAAACCAACGCTTCGGAGAGAAGGCGGAGTGTCCGCTACCCGTTCACTGCGGCCGCTGAAGTAATTGAACTAAAAACACTTACAAAGGTGACGGGACGAAGCTCGGACGTGGGGCGCGGCGGCTGCTTCATCGATACAATCAATCCCTTTCCTGACGGAACGGCGGTCAAAGTACGGCTCACATTGGAACAACGCACCTTTGAGGCACAAGCAAAGATCGTGTATTCCCAAAACGGGATGGGAATGGGGATGGCGTTTCTGTCCGCGCAGCCTGAGCACGTCAAGATTCTCGATGGGTGGCTGGCCGTACTGAGCGGGAACGCGCCGGCAGAACCTGCAGTAGCCGAGGCGGCGAGGATAGCTGCTCCTCCGACGAGGCAGCAAGAAGCCGAACGCTCGGGCGATCCGGAGCCAAAGTTCGTGCTGAATGAACTGATTATCACGCTGATGCGGAAACGCGTGCTGAGCGAGGCCGAAGGAAAATCTCTGCTGCAAAAACTGATGAGCTAGGAAGGTCGCATCGTCATTCGTAGCGCAGGGCAACCATCGGATCCACACGCATGGCGCGGCGCGCAGGGATGTAGCAGGCCGCGAGCGCGACAAGCGTCAGCACAATCGCGACGCATGCAAATGTCAACGGATCGAGCGAGCTGACGCCGTAGAGAATCTTGGACATCAGGCGAGTCAATCCCGCAGCGGCGACAAGGCCGATCACCACTCCGATAATCGCAAGACGCGTGCCGTGGCCGAGGACCATTTTCAGGATGTCTCTCCTTTGCGCGCCCAGCGCCATGCGAATGCCGATTTCGTGGGTGCGTTGGCCGGCGGTATAGGAAATCACGCCGTAAATTCCGATGCTGGCAAGCACGAGCGCCAATGCAGCGAAGACAGCGAGCAGAATCATGGCGAAACGCCGCGAGGCGAGTGAGCGAGCGACGACGGAGTCCATGGTTTCCGTATGAAACATAACCGTCTTGCTGTTGAATCCACGGAGAGCGTCGCGAATGGAGGCAGCGAACGCATCCGGCGAACCCTGCGTGCGAACCACGTAGCCGGTGAGGCTCACCCAAGCCTGGGTCAAATTGTCGGGAAGCTGCGGAGCGGAAGCGTATAACTCCGGCCGCGTGAGCGAGCGGGCGTTTTCATCCAGGCCGAATTGCTTGACGTGACCGACAACGCCGACGATTTCAAGCTGCTTGTATACTTGGTCGAAATTAAGGCGTTTGCCGATGGGATCCTGTTTGTCGAAGTACTTGCGAGCGAAGTCTTCGTCGATGACGCAGACGGCCGGGGAATTGGCATCGTCCTGCGCGGTGAGGAAGCGTCCGCGTAGGAGCGGGATTTTCATCACTCTCAGGTAATCGGGGCCTACGAGATACCACAGGGAGAGGGGCTTGTGGCTATCCGTCGCGGGTTTCGGTTGTCCGTCGATCCAAAAGTTCAGGTCGTATCTGTCGCCCATGGGGAATGCCGCATTCATCAGCGACACTGACTGAATCCCGGGAACAGCGGCGATTTTGTCAGTGAGTTGGTGAAAGCTGGCGCGAATTTGCATGGGGTCGGCGCTGGCAATGGAAGGCGGCAGCCCAACGTTGAAGCTGAGCACGTTGTGGGGGTCGAACCCAGGATTGACGCTCCAGAGCCGAACGAGAGTGCGAATGGTGAGCCCCGCGCCAACAAGGAGGACAACCGTAAGGGCCATTTCGATGACGACGAAAACACTCTGGGTGCGATAACGAGCACCGCTTGCGCCGCGCCCTCCTTCTTTGAGCGTTTCGTGCAAATCGGGATGCGAAGTCCTCAGCGCCGGCGCAAGGCCAAAGAGAATTCCCGCGACCAGAGATATCGCCAGCGTGAAGAGCAGCACGCGAGGATCCAACCGCACATCATTGGCGCGCGGCAAAGTGCTGGGAACCACGGACAACGCCGCCCTGGTTCCCCATGCAGCCAAGAGCAAGCCCAACGCGCCGCCAGCCATCGCAAGCAGCACGCTTTCGGTCAATAGCTGGCGGACGACGCGGCCCTGGCTTGCGCCGAGCGCGGCGCGAATAGCAAATTCGCGGGCACGTCCGGTAGAGCGCGCGAGGAGCAAGTTGGCAACGTTGGCGCAAGCAATCAGCAGGACGAAGCCGACAGCGGCGAGCAGCACGA
Organism: Candidatus Acidiferrales bacterium; assembly: GCA_035934545.1. Classification (GTDB taxonomy): domain Bacteria; phylum Acidobacteriota; class Terriglobia; order Acidiferrales; family UBA7541; genus DAHUXN01. The sequence continues at coordinate 35,152 of DASYXV010000011.1, read as the reverse complement.
GGAGGAAGGGTCGAATATCTCGAACCATCACTTGCTTCAGCGGCGTGACACGAATGTCCTGGTCTTTGTCCGTGCCTGGATAGGCGGCAGCGAGGCTGCGCGCCATTCCATCCATTTCCCCGCGAGCCTGGGCCAGCGAGACGTCCGCCTTCAGTCGCCCGATGGCAAAGATTCCCGGATGGGACTTGCGATCCCGCATCCACGGATTCTTGTCGGCACCGATGGGGACGTAGACGTCGCTGAGCCGAAAAGAGATGTTCTCGCAGCAGAAATAGAAATTCTCCGGAAGCACGCCGACAACGGTGTAATCGGTGCCGTCAAGGTTGATGGCTTTACCGACGATGTCCGGCGAAGAGCCGAATTTCGTTTTCCAGAACCCGCCGCTGAGGATGACGGCAGGCGGGCCGTTCAATTGATCTTCCCCAGGCGATAAATTCCGGCCGAGAACTGGAGCGAGGCCGAGCGTGGGGAAAAAGGCGGAAGAAACTTCCGTGACCGAGACGCGCTCAGGTTCACCCTGGCCGAGGAGATTAAAGCTGACCAACGATTCGTAAGCCGCGAGCGAAGAAAAAGAGTGATTGTCGCGCACCCAGTCGAGAAAGTCGGGATAGGAGATCCAGGTTTCTGGGATAGTGGAGGTCGTATTGCTTACGATGACGACCTGATCCAGATGTGGATAGGGCAGCGGATTAAGAAGCACACCGTTCACCACGGAAAAGAGCGACGTATTGGCGCCGATGCCGAGAGCCAGTGTAAGGACGGCAACAGTCGTGAAGCCGGGAGATTTGCGAAGCATGCGCAGGCCGAAACGCAAGTCCTGGAAGAGATTTTCGAGCCACGCCCAGCCCCATTGGTCGCGCGTCACTTCGCGGACAACCGAACTGTTACCGAATTCGCGGTGAGCGGCAGCGCTGGCATCTGCGGCTGACATGCCACGGTCCATACGATCGCGTGCGGCCATGTCGAGGTGGGCCCGAATTTCATCAGCGAGGTCATTTCCCCGCTGTAGTCCGAATGGGAGCTTCATCCCACTGTCTCCTTCATTCGTAACGCAAGGCGATTATGGGATCGACGCGCATGGCGCGGCGCGCGGGAATGCAGCAGGCGGCCAGCGCAACGAGCGTCAGCACAATGGCGACGAGCGCGAACGTGAGCGGGTCGGTGGAACTGACGCCGTAGAGAATCTTGGACATCAGGCGAGTCAATCCCGCAGCGACGGCAAGGCCGATCACCACTCCGATAATTGCAAGTCGCGTGCCATGGCCGAGGACCATTTTCAGGATGTCGCTTCGTTGGGCGCCAAGGGCGATACGGATGCCGATTTCATGGGTCCGCTGGCCGGCAACATAGGAAATAACGCCGTAAATGCCAATGCTGGCAAGCGCCAGCGCTAGCGCCGCGAAAACGCCGAGCAGAATCACGGCGAAGCGCCGTGAGGCGAGTGAGCGCACAATGACGGAGTCCATGGTTTCCGGCTCGTACAGAACGGCTTTGCTGTTAAATTCGCGCAGGGCATCGCGAACAGCGCCGGTAAACGCACCCGGCGAACCTTGCGTACGAATCACGTAGCCCGCGATGGAAACGCCCCAAGTCTTGAGCTGGTCGTCGGGCAGTTGCATAGGCGACATATAGAACTGCGCCAGTATCGGCGAGTCAGCCGTTTCGTCCAGACCATAGTGCTTCACGTGGCCAACCACACCGACGATCTGGAGCGGCTGGTTGTACACGAGACTGAAATTCAGCCGCTTGCCGATCGGATCCTCAGTGCCGAAGAATTTTCGCGCGAAGTCTTCGTCAACGACGCAGACGCCCGGCGCATTGGCGTCATCCTGCGCGGTAAGGAACCGCCCGCGCAGCAGCGGAATCTTCATAACTGTGAGGTAATCCGGATCGACGCGATACCAGAGTGCAAAGGGCATGCTGCTTTCTGACGCAGGCTTCGGCTGGCCCTCGCGCCAAAAAATCAGTGCCGACTCGTGGCCCAGTGGCCTTGCACCGGCCGTCAGGGAAACAGCGCTGACGCCCGGAACAGAAGCGATCTTGTCCGCAAATTGCCGCAGCGTGGCGCGAATCGTTTTTGCATCAGCGTTAGCGAGGGAAGGCGGAAAGCCGACGCGGAAGGAAAGCACGTTGTGCGGGTCGAACCCGGGATTGATGCTCCAGAGGTCAACGAGCGTGCGAATAGTCAGGCCCGCGCCGATGAGCAGCACGACGGCGAGTGCCATTTCCGCCACCACGAATATATTCTGCGTGCGATAACGCGCTCCACTCGCGCCGCGCCCGCCTTCCTTGAGCGTTTCGTGCAAGTCAGGATGCGAAGTTCTCAGCGCCGGCGCAAGGCCAAAGAGAATTCCCGCAACCAGAGATATTCCCAGAGTGAAGAGCAGCACGCGCGGATCCAGCCTTACATCATTGGCGCGAGGCAGCGCGCTGGGCAGCGCGGTCAGCGCTGCGCGCGTTCCCCATGAAGCCACAAGCAAGCCGAGCGCGCCGCCAGCCATGGCCAGCAGGACGCTTTCGGTCAATAGCTGGCGGACAACACGGCTCTGGCTTGCACCCAGGGCAGCGCGAATGGCAAACTCGCGCCAGCGTCCCGTCGCTCGCGCCAGAAGCAGATTCGCCACGTTCACGCAGGCAATCAGCAGCACGAAGCCCACAGCCGCCAGCAGCACCAGAAGGAACGACCGAATATCGCGCACCATGACTTGCTTGAGCGGCCTAACCACAATTCCCGCCTCTTTGTCGATATCGGGATAGGCCGCAGCCATGATGCGCGCCACGCCATTCATATCCGCGCGCGCCTGAGCCAGCGCCACATCTTGCTTCATCCTTCCCACCGCCCAGATTCCCGGGGTCATTCGCCGGTCACGCACCGCCGGATCTCGCGACGCGCCGATCGGCACATAAACATCGCTCAAGCGAAACTCGACCGAGGAGCAGCAGAAGTAAAAATTCTCTGGAATCACACCCACAACAGTGTAATCCGTGCCGTCCAGATTCAGCGCCTTGCCAATGATGTCCGGCGAGGAGCCGAATTTCGTTTTCCACAAACCGCCGCTCAGAATCACGGCAGGCGGACCGCCCAATTGATCTTCAGCGGAAGAAAAACTGCGGCCGAGGATCGGATTCACGTCGAGCAGCGGGAAAAAACCGGCGGAAACGTCCATCGCCGTGACCTGCTCCGCGTCGCCCTGCTCAGTCAAATTGAAGCTGGTTTCCCGATACGCGGCAAGCGAGGAAAATGTATGGTTGAGGCGCGTCCAATCGAGGAAATCTGGATAGGAAATTGGGCCTTCGCCATGTCCTGAGCCAAATCCCGGGAACCAGCCACCCGCGATAACGACTTGCTCCGGATGCGGATAAGGCAGCGGATTGAGCAGCACGCCATTGACGACGGAGAACAGTACGGTGTTCGCGCCGATGCCGAGGGCGAGCGTGAGGGTGGCGACGGCAGTGAAGCCGGGAGATTTGCGAAGCATCCGAAGGCCGAAGCGCACGTCCTGAAGCAAATTCTGGAACCAGGCCCAGCCCCATTGGTCGTGCGTCACTTCGCGGACGACGGCGGCATTGCCGAATTCGCGATGCGCGGCGGCGTTGGCTTGGGCGGCGGATTCGCCGCGGTCCGTGCGGTCGCGAGCGGCCATGTCGAGGTGGGACTTGATCTCCTCAGAGAGGTCTTCTTCGCGTCGTCGGCCAAATGGAAATTTCATGCCTGGCTCTCTTCGGCTGTGGGATTGAGGATGCCGCTGATGGCTTCCTGCAACTGCGACCATCGGGAGCGCTCCGAGGCCAATTGCTTATTGCCGGCAGGGGTCAAACGATATAGCCTGACGCGCTGATTGTTCTCGGAGACCTTCCAGTCCGCACGAATCCATTTCTGGCGTTCGAGGCGATGCAGCGCGGGGTAGAGGGAGCCTGTGTCAACCTGCAGGATTTCGCCGGAGTTGGCGCGAATGGCTTGGCTGATGCCATAGCCGTGGCGCGGCCCCCAGAGAAGAGTTTGCAGGACGAGCAGGTCGAGCGTCCCTTGCAGGAGCTCAATGCGGTTCTGATAGCGCGGCTTCATCGGGCCTCCAGGGAGTAGAAATTCTACACGCACGCATGTAGGACGTCTACACCCTGAGGAAGTGAGCAAGGGTTCCGCCAAGTGCGGGAGAAAATAAATGCCTATTCGACATAGGCTTAGCGTTCCGTGCGAATTGGCTGCAAAGCTTGACTGTTCACTGTCGAGATTGAGTGTTGCGAAAACGGACACCTGAAACGGAGCCTCCGAATGAAGGCAACACCAAAACCCGGCCGCCGAATCTTGATAATCGTTTATTCGCCATGTGGCGCCACAAAGAGCTAAAATTGTCATTGCCGTGATTCTAATGTGGTTCTTGCTAGAGAGCATAGGTCCCGACCGCGAAAGAAATGCTTGGGAAAAGGAGGTGAATCGTGCGAATCGCCATCGGCGCCGATCATGCGGGCTATCTGCTGAAGGACCAGATCGCCGCGTTCCTGCGCGAGCGGAAATACGACGTGGAGGATTTCGGCACGAACGGGCCTGCGTCAGTGGATTATCCCGATTTCGCGGAAGCGGTGGCGAAGGCCGTCATCGAAGGCCGGGCGGACCGCGGCATAGTGATTTGCGGGAGTGGAGTCGGCGCAGGCGTTGCCGCGAATAAAATTCCGGGGATTCGTGCGGGACAATGCCACGACACATATTCGGCGCATCAAGGCGTCGAGCACGACGACATGAATGTCCTTGTGCTCGGCGCGCGGGTGATCGGTCCAGCACTGGCGCAGGAGTTGGTCACCGCGTTTCTCGGCGCAACCTACAAAGGGCATGACCCCGGGCAGGAACGGCTCCAGCGCAGAGTGGACAAGATCGCATCGATCGAACGGCGCTATTCCTTGCGAGCGAAAGGCTCCGCGTGAAATGATTTTCTCGCGCCGTGCTTGAGGTTCAGCGCCCTTGCGACATCATAATTTACCTCATCTGAATTTCTGGAAGGAGTGAAGGCCATGCAATCACAATCCGCAGGAACGTCCGAGGCGGTCAAGACCGCGAATCCATTGGTTACGCTCACCGAATCCGGCCAGTCGGTCTGGCTCGACTATATCCGCCGAAGCCTGCTGACCAGCGGCGAGCTGCGCCGATTGATTGACGAGGACGGCCTACGCGGGATGACGTCGAATCCCGCGATATTCGAAAAGGCCATCACCGAGAGCACGGACTACACCGATTTTCTCAAGTCGCTCGAATCGCGCGGAGACCTCGACGCCAAGGCACGCTACGAGATGCTGGCGATCCGTGACATTCAAGAAGCGGCGGATATTTTTCGGCCCGTTTACGAGAGGACGAAGCGGCGCGACGGATACGTGAGCCTGGAAGTTTCTCCGATGCTCGCGCGGGACACGCAAGGGTCGATCGATGAAGCGCGTCGCTTGTGGAAGGCCGTCGGATGCGAAAACGTGATGATCAAAATCCCGGCGACGGAGGAGGGCATACCAGCGATCCAGCAATTGCTCAGCGAAGGCATCAACATCAATATCACGCTTCTCTTTGCGCAGGAGTCGTACGTTCGAGTGGCACAGGCGTACCTCGCGGCGCTCGAAAGCTATGCAGCGAAGGGCGGCAATCTGACGCGGATGGCGAGCGTGGCGAGTTTCTTCGTCAGCCGGATTGACACATTGGTGGACAACCAAATTGCATCGCGGTTGAAGACCGTCACAGATTCCGCGGTGCGCACGTTATTGGAGAGCTTGCTTGGCAAGATCGCCATCGCGAATGCGAAATTGGCGTATCAGCACTACTTGAAGATTTTCAACGGGCCTCGATGGGCGGCTCTCGCCGCGAAAGGCGCGCAGACGCAACGCGTTCTCTGGGCCAGCACGAGCACGAAGAATCCGAAGTATCGCGACGTCATGTATATCGAAGAGCTGATCGGGCGCGACACGATCAACACGATTCCTCCGGCGACGCTAGAGGAATTCCGCGACCATGGAAAAGTCCGCGCGAGCCTCACAGAGAATGTCGGAGTTGCCGAGAATACGATGCAGGATTTAGCCAAGGCCGGCATGGCGATGAAAGAAGTCACCGACCAGCTCGTCGTGGATGGCGTGCGACTCTTCGCGGAAGCATTTGAAAAGCTGCTCGGCGCGGTCGAGCAATCCATGAAGAAGCCGATGTTGCCCAGGGCGGCGATGCAGATGTACATGCTTCCGGCGGCGTTGGAGCAGGAGGTGAATCAAACGATTGAAGAATGGCGCGCTTCGGGCAATGTCCCGCGGTTGTGGTCGCACGATGCGACACTTTGGACAGGGACCGATGAAGCGAGCTGGCTCGGCTGGCTCGGCATCACGGAGGATGAAAATACTCATGCGAGGCCGCTCATAGAACTCGCCGAAGAAGTTGAGGCCGAAGGCATTTCACACGCGCTGCTGCTCGGCATGGGCGGCTCGAGCCTTTGCCCCGAGGTGCTCTCGAAAACTTTTGGCCGCATGAGGGACTTCCCGGAACTGCATGTGCTCGATTCGACGGATCCGACGCAGATCAAGGCCGTCGAATCGAAGATTGACGTCAAGAAAACACTTTTCATTGTTTCGAGCAAGTCCGGAAGCACGCTGGAACCCAACATTTTCAAGCAGTATTTTTTCGAGCGCGCGAAGCAAGCCTCCGGCGCCGAGAGAGCAGGAAACCAATTCATCGCTATCACAGATCCGGGATCGAAGATGCAGGCGGTGGCCGAGGGCGACAAGTTCCGGCGGATTTTCTACGGTGTGCCGAGTATCGGCGGACGCTACTCCGCGCTCTCAAATTTCGGTCTGGTGCCCGCAGCGATCATGGGACTGGACATCAAGAAATTCCTCGATCGCACCGAAGAGATGGTACAGGCATGCGCGTCATCGGTTCCGGTGAAAGATAATCCGGGCGTCGTATTGGGGATCATTCTTGGCGTACTGGCGAGGAATGGGCGTGACAAAGTTACGCTCATCACATCGCCGGGGATCGCTGACCTCGGCGCGTGGCTCGAACAGCTACTCGCCGAGTCCACGGGAAAACAGGGCAAGGGGATCATTCCCGTGGACCGCGAACGTATCGGCGCGCCTGATATCTACGGCAACGATCGCGTGTTCGCTTATGTTCGATTGGAATCGGCGCCCGACGCGGATCAGGATGCCAGAGTCGCGGCGCTCGAAAAAGCCGGGCAGCCGGTCCTTCGTGTTTCACTGCGGGATACCTACGACCTCGGGCAGGCCTTTTTCCGCTGGGAGATCGCCACGGCGGTGGCGGGCTCGATTATCGGGATCAACGCATTCAATCAGCCGGACGTGGAGGCAAGCAAGGTCGCCACGCGAAACTTAACAGTCGAGTATGAAAAGACCGGATCGTTGCCTCCGGAAAAACCTTTCTTCGAAGAGAGGGGCGTCAAGCTGTTCTCTGACGAGAGGAACACTGCTGCGCTGAACCAGGCTGCCGGAGCGACGAAATCGCTGGCCGCTTATCTGCGCGCGCACCTCAGCCGGCTGAAGGCAGGAGACTATTTCGCCACGGTCGCTTTCATCGAGATGAATGCGGGGCACGAGGAAAGCTTGCAGCGGATCCGCCATGCCGTCCGCGACAAGAAGAAAGTCGCGACGTGCCTCGGGTTCGGACCCCGCTTCCTGCATTCGACCGGTCAGGCTTACAAAGGCGGGCCGAACACCGGGGTTTTCTTGCAAATCACTTGTGACGACGCCACTGATCTTCCGGTGCCTGGACAAAAATATACGTTTGGCGTGGTAAAGGCTGCGCAAGCGCGCGGCGACTTCGCCGTGCTTGCGGAGCGCAACCGGCGCGTGTTGCGCGTGCACCTTGGCGCGGATGTTCGCGCAGGCCTCGATGCGCTGAATGTGGCTATCGCAGAAGCGCTAGCTTGAAGCATTCAGGTGAAATTCAACACCCGATTCCTGGTTGTCCAAAGATTATGAGGCAGCTCGCCGCTTGAGATTCTCGACCGGCAATTCCCAAAGGAGCAGCAATGCCTGAAAAGAGCCAGCTTGGATTGATCGGACTCGGACGGATGGGCGCCAACATGGCGCGGCGGCTGATGCGAGGAGGGCACGAGTGCGTCGTGTTCGACACGAACGCGGCGAGCGTGAAGCAACTAGCGGGCGAAGGCGCGACGGGCGCTTCGACGCTGGTAGATTTCGTGAAGAAATTGCGAAAGCCGAGGGCGATCTGGCTGATGGTGCCGGCAGCAGCGGTGGACACCACGCTGCACGACCTCGCGGCGCTGCTTGAAAAGGACGACATCCTTATTGACGGCGGAAATTCGTATTACATTGACGACATCCGCCGCGCTAAAGAACTTGGCGCGCGTGGGATTCGTTACGTGGACGTTGGTACGAGCGGCGGGGTCTGGGGACTCGATCGTGGCTACTGCATGATGATCGGCGGACCAGCCGACGTCGTGCAGCATCTCGACCCTATCTTCAAAACGCTTGCACCCGGCCGCGGGAGTATCCCTCGCACTCCCGGCCGGGAAAAATCTTCCGGGACTGCGGAGGAAGGATACTTGCATTGCGGGCCCTCCGGCGCCGGGCATTTCGTGAAAATGGTGCACAACGGAATCGAATATGGATTGATGGCCGCTTATGCCGAGGGCTTGAATATTCTGAAGCACGCCAATGCCGGAAAGAACGCGCGAACCGCTGATGCGGAGACGACTCCGCTACGCAACCCGGAACATTACCAGTACGATTTCAATCTGGCGGACGTCGCGGAGGTTTGGCGGCGCGGCAGCGTCGTTGCATCGTGGCTCCTGGACTTGACTGCCATCGCACTCTTCGAGCAGCCGGACCTGAAGAATTTCTCGGGCCGTGTTTCCGATTCGGGCGAAGGGCGCTGGACGATTCTGGCCGCGATTGATGAATCCTCGCCGGCACCGGTCCTGAGCACGGCGCTCTACGAGCGCTTCACGTCGCGCGGAGAAGGCGATTTTGCCGCGAAGATATTGTCCGCGATGCGCTATCAGTTCGGCGGACACGTCGAACGCGCCGCCGGAAAATAATCTCAGAATGAAGGGCAGATTGGCGCTCCGGACGAGGGAATGATTCCCATTTTTTGAGGAACGAAGGAGACGATTGTGGCAGTGCCCAGTGAGAGACCGGCTTTGGACGCAGGGCGGCCCGCCGGGCCGTGCGTAATGGTCATTTTCGGCGTCGGCGACCTGACCAAGAGGAAACTGTTTCCCGCTCTCCATAACCTGGCCAAGGACAACCTGCTCCCGAAGGAATTCGCGATTGTCGGCGTGGGCCGCAGCGCCAGCACGACGCCGGAGTTTCAAAAGAGAATTGGGGAGGAACTTCGTCAGTTCGCCACCAGCGATATCGAACCGGCGCTGCTGGACTGGCTGACCTCACGGCTCTACTACCACGTCGGGAATTTCCAGGACGTCGCAGCTTATCAAAAGCTTGCGGAATTATTGGCGCAGGTGGATCAGAAACATGCGACCGGCGGAAATTATCTCTATTACCTTGCTACTGCGCCGGGATTCTTCGGCGAAATCACGCGGCAGCTTGGCGCTGCCAGCCTGACCCGGCAAACGGAAGCGCGCTGGCGCCGCGTGGTGTATGAAAAGCCATTCGGGCATGACTTGGCTTCGGCGCGAGCGCTCAACAACGAAATCGAGCAGGTGCTCGAAGAAAACCAGATCTACCGCATTGATCACTACCTGGGCAAGGAGACGGTGCAAAATATCCTCGCCTTCCGCTTCGGCAACGGAATTTTCGAGCCCGTATGGAACCGTCGGTATATGGATCACGTGCAGGTCACGGTGGCCGAGACTGTCGGCGTGGAAGGGCGCGGCGGCTACTACGATCAAGCGGGCGCGCTGCGGGACATGGTACCGAACCACCTGTTCCAACTCATCAGCCTGGTGGCGATGGAACCACCCATTTCGTTCGACGCCAACGCGGTGCGCGACGAACAGGTAAAGGTGTTGCGCGCGATTCAGCCGCTGAGCGAGCAGGACGTTTTGACGCGGACCGTTCGCGGGCAATACGCAGAAGGATCGGAAAACGGCGCGAGCCTGGCCGCGTACCGCTCGGAACCGCGCGTGAATCCGAATTCCGCGACGGAAACTTTCACCGCCTTGAAGCTACAGATTGATAACTGGCGCTGGGCGGGCGTGCCGTTTTACCTCCGCACCGGCAAACGGTTGAAGACGCGGTCGAGCGAAATCGTGATTCAGTTCAAGAGCGTGCCGTTCCAGCTTTTCCGGCGCACAGCCGTTGAGCGATTGGCGCCCAACCAGCTCATTATTCACATCCAGCCGCAGGAGGGAATCTCGCTTCAGTTCGGAGCAAAAATTCCGGGCCCGATTGTCCGCCTGGGCTCGGTAAACATGGATTTCCGTTATGCCGATTACTTCGGCTCGAAGCCGAGCACGGGCTACGAGCGGCTGCTCTATGAATGCATGGTCGGTGATGCGACGCTATTTCAGCGCGCCGACAAGGTCGAGGCCAGCTGGAACGTCGTGCAGCCGATACTCGACGTCTGGCAGGCGCTGCCGCCACGAAATTTTCCGAACTACCCCGCGGGCTCCTGGGGACCGTGGGAAGCAAGCGAGTTGCTCGAACGCGACGGCCGGCAATGGCGAGAGCCGGGACAGTGATTTAAACGAGCCAGCAGACTAAGGAATTGGCTCCAGATTAGCGATCAACGAGATTTGGCTGCCCTTCAAGACATCGAGTTCACGCTCGAACGCCTTCCTGCGGGCCCCCTCAATGCGAATCTTGTGCGCGCCGACGGGAACTTGCAGAGTTGAGGGCGTGTCGCCAACGAATTTGCCGTCGAGATAAATTTCCGCGCCAGATGGCGCGGAGGTTACATTGACCGCACCAGTTCCATTTCCATCCGGGGGAGCGGCTTGATGTTTTTCTTCAATCTCCGGATAGAATTGTCGGAGCACATCCATTAGGTCAGTTGAACTGAGCGCAAAACCAATTCCCTGAAGGGGACGCCCTCCTGTGGTCAGTTCAGTAAACTCCTTTTGTGTAGTAATTCCGATGACATCTCCAGATGTGTTGAGCAACGGTCCTCCGCTGTTCCCAGGATTGATGGAGGTATCGGTTTGAATCCAGATTCCCTTGCCTTGGGCACGATCTCTGCCAACTGCGCTCACAATCCCCCTAGTTATCGTGTTTTGCATCCCCTTGGCAGGGTTCCCTATCGCAATCACAGTTTGCCCGGGTTGGACCGTTCGGACGTCCGCGAGGTTCAAATGCGGGAAATCGTTTCCGTCTACCTTTGCCAGAGCTAAGTCGAGCGTTGCATCAATGTAGGCAACCTTTGCCAGGAGATGCGCGCCCGAGGGCAAGATAACGGTAAGACTGGATTCGCCTTCGGCAACATGACCATTCGTTGCAATGACTCCTGTGTTTGTGAGGAAAAACCCCGTGCCCGACGCGCGGTCAGATCTTACGAGCCGTACTATAGCGGGACTCGCACTCTGAAAGATCTGCTCAGTGGAAAGTGGCGGATTCGTCGTGGAAGCTGGAGTCCCCGTGGATGTGGTTCCGATACTCCCTGTGAATGTCTTCGAGAGCAGTTGCAGGTTCACATCAAAATGGTCAGCTTTCAGCAACCAATAGTTGCCGTAAGATGCGCCATTGAAACTTCGCCATTCAAGAGGCCCTTCGGTGAGGTCGATCTCTTGCGTCGTATAGCCGTCCTTATAGACCCTCGCAACCATCGGATGCTCAAGCCTCGCCCCGAAAATCGTACGAGTCTTATGGAAATAGCCGCCTGGCAGCTCAACGGTGTAGGGCGTTGTGCCAATGACAGCGCCGTTGATTTCCACCGTCGCGCCTGCTGGATTGCTCGTGATGGTCAAGGTGTTTGCGCGGGCCGTTCGCGGGAGACAAATTACGAAGAGTAGGGTGACGATACAGATTCGAAGTAGGACGGATCGAAGGGGCTTCATCGGCGGCCTCCCAAGAGGAGCCAAGGCATAATGAGGATGGCACTTATCGCGTCAGTATGTCAATGCAGGTAGACTCCGCGACTCGGAGTGGGCCAAGCTGAACCCGCGCGGGCTTTGCGCGCTTTCGGCCCTTCGATTCGTGCCCCGCCTTTGATATAAGTCGCATGTGGGGTCCATGACCACCGACGGTACGAGCTCACGATTTTCCGTTGTGATCGTAAATTTCAACGGAGGGTCAATGCTGACCGCGTGCGTGCGGTCCGCCGTCGAGGAAGCGGTACCACCTGAACAGATAATCATCGTAGATAACGGCAGCACGGATGATTCGATAGCTGCATTGGAAAGGGATCTACCGGGCACAAAGATTATCCATAGTCCTTGCAATGTCGGATTTGCCAGAGCTGTGAACCAAGGTCTGGTGAGGGCCGAGAGCGAATTCATTTTGATTCTCAATAACGATGCGGAATTAGAACCCGGCTCCCTTTGCGCTTTTGCCACAGCATTTGATAGCTTTCCATCCCTGGCTCTAGCCGGCGCGCAACTCCGTTTTCCGGATGGACGCCGGCAGAACTCGATTGCCCCGCTACCCACGCTGACTGCGGAGATCTTTCCTCGTATTCTCCTCCAATGGATCTTCCCCCACCGCTTTCAGGGCAAGACAAGAACGAAAGTTCCGATCCCTGTGGAGAGTGTCATTGGGGCGTGCGTGGCTGTTCGCAGATCCACTCTAGCCCGGCTAGGTTTAATGGATGAAGATTTCTTTTTCTTCATGGAGGAGACCGAGTGGTGCCAGCGCGCCAGGAATCTAGGCATGCAAGTCTACTATGTACCTTCAGCCTGCGCAGTGCACTTACAAGGAAGAACTGCGAATCGATTCCGTTCGGACGCCCGGATTGAGTTTCAACGCTCTAAGTTGATATTTTTCAAGAAGTTCCGGCCGCTGGCGGCTTACCTATGCCTGTCCGCGCTGCTTCCTGCAAAAAGTCTCGTCAACGCCATAAGCAACACAATCTTTTGCATTCTAACGCTTTGCGCCATCAAGAGGCAGCGGGGAAGAACCTGCGGTTATTGGCGTGTTGTCGCATGGAATCTGATGGGACGGCCTGCAAATTGGGGCCTTCCGGGCAAGGAACTACGAGAAGGCAACCTAGGAAAATGAATGTCAGACTTAGTGTGAACCAGTATAATTCCAATGTTTATTGTACGGCTCGTACTGTTATATTCTGCAGATACTTAGCCAACCATCCCAGGAACGTCTGATACCAGAATTTGCTGTTTTGCGGCTTCAGGACCCAGTGCCCCTCATCGGGAAATATCACGAGCTTCGACGGAACGCCCTGGCGCCGGAGTGCCGTGAAGAATTCCAAGTCCTGGGTGTACGGGACGCGAAAATCGAGCTCGCCGTCAATGACGAGCGTCGGCGTGCGGAACTTGCCGAGTTCGCTCGCATACGTTGAAGGCGACCATTTCGAATACACTGCGGGATTCGTCCACGGCGTGCCTTCGAGGTCATGCTCGACAAACCACAATTCCTCCGTCGAGCCATACATACTCGTCAAATCATACATCCCCGCGTGGCTGATGAGGCAGCGGAAACGTCCCGTGTGCGTTGCGATCCAGTCAGTCATGTAGCCGCCATAGGAGCCGCCTGCTTCCGCGAGACGCGACGCGTCAATGAACGAATAGTGCGCGACGGCGTAGTCCACGCCCTTCATCAAGTCTTCATAGGGTTTGCCGCCCCAGTCGCCTTGAATTTCGTCCGTGAACTTCTGGCCGTACCCCGTCGAGCCGCGCGGATTCACCATGACTACGACGTAACCCGGCGCAGCCATCACTTGCGGATTCCAGCGGTAGCCCCATTCGTCGTCCCACGCGCCCTGCGGCCCGCCGTGAACGAGGAAAAGCATGGGATATTTTTTCGATGCGTCGAAGTGCGGCGGCTTGACGAGCAAGCCTTCGACTTTCGTTCCTCCCGCGCCTTCAAACCAGAACGGTTCTGCAGGCGGCAAGTCGAGCCGTTCGACCAGTGATGAATTCTGACGCGTGAGCTGCTTCACCTCGCTGCCATCCGAATTGGCAGAGAAGAGCTCTGGCGGGTAGGTTAAGCTGGAGCGCGAAAAGATAATTCTCTTGCCTTCCGCGCTCAGAGAAAATTCAGCATTGAAACCTCCCGAAATTACAGGCTTTGGAGAATTTCCCGGCGCGGCGAGAATCGAAAATATTGGCATTTCCGCCCGGTCTTCTGCTTGGAAATAAATTGTCTTGCTGTCAGCAGACCACTCATACGACTCCACATTGCGGTCGAAACTTGACGTGAGATCCAAGTGCTCGCTCGTCGCGCGATTGAAGAGCATGAGCTGCCAACGGTCGCTTTCGTAGCCGGGAGTCATTTGCGAGCGGTAGGCGATCCATTTACCTTCGGGCGAATATACCGGCCCCCAGTCGTCGCCTTTGTTCGTCGTGATCCGCCTCGGTGCCGCGCCGCCGGCGATCGGAACAGTGAAAAGATCGCCGTTCGTGCTGAGCGCTTCATCTTTGTCGGTGTTTGCAGTGAAGCAGAGTTCTTGAGAATCAGGCGAGAACGCAATCGCTTCGGGCGCTCCCTGATTAAATGGAGGAACGTCATAATCCGCGCCGGGCGTCAAGTCGCGCGGCGTACCGCCACCGATGGTGACGACAAAAAGATGGCTGCGCTTGCCGTCAGCCCAGGCAGTCCAGTGACGATAGAGCAATCGCTCCGCGACATGGGCCTTTACCGGATTTTTGTCCTCGGCTTCGTCGCGCGATTTATTGCAAGCATCGTCTTTGCAGTCCGGGTAAACGCCGGAAACGAATGCCAGCGATTTGCCGTCTGGCGACCACAGCTCGTTGTCCGCGCCCGTGGAAAGAAATGTCAGACGCGAAGATTCGCCGCCATTTAACGAAATCACATAGACCTGTTGCGCCCCTTCGCGCGAGGAGAGGAATGCGATCTTTTTGCCGTCGGGCGACCATCGCGGCCGCGAGTCGCTGCCGCCGCGCGTCAGCTCACGCTCTGCGCCGCCTGCAGCAGGCACAAGCCAGATGTCACTCACCGAATGATTTGCTTGCATGTCTGGCGTCGAAACAACGTATGCCACCCATTTGCCGTCGGGAGAAATCTGCGGATCGCTGACGCGATGCATCGCGATCATGTCGTCGAATTGTATGGCTCGCTTCTGCGTTTGCGCGAGGCTTGGAACTGCAAGGATGATGCCCATTAAAATGTCGAAGCTGAATCTTACCGATTGCATGAATCCTCCTGCGGATGCATTCCCTCTTGCGAACAAATTCGGAATGTTTCAGTCCTTCTGCATCCCGCCAATCACCAATGCCAAACCAATTGTGATGATGGGAATGCTGAACCACAGCGGCAGACGAATGATCTTTCGCGTCTCGTATTCAATTTTCGCCGGACCGACTTGTTGCACATGCTGGCTCACCCGATAGCTGAATTGAGGGTGAATCAGCGCCGCGACGCCAATGACCACGAGCAAGATTCCGACCAACAGGAATGGCTTGTTTCGCATTTTGAGTTCGGCGAGTGCGCCGCTTTCATGCAAAGTGTGGATGCAAACATCTTTGCTTCACTGAGAATTTACACCTCAAACCAACCTCACACGACGGGCGTCGCGGTTTTCCGCGGTGGATTGAAAAACGGCAATGCTGCAACGGTGGCGCGCACGCGGTGACGCACAGCCTCGACAGTGAATTCCATTTTCAATATTGTCCCCGGCTTGGAATGTTCCGTGGCGATGCTCGCCAGCGCGATCATTTTCTTGAGCGTGGGCGACCACGTGGTTGAAGTCGCCTTGCCGATCTGTTCGCCGGAGTCATTGTAAATTGGCACGGCGGCGCGCGACGCGGTGCTCGCCACCTGCGGCGCCATGCCCATCGCGTCGTAAAGCGCTTCGATGTCGTCCCAGTTGATTTCAAGGCCCACATATTGCCGCTTCACGCCGCGTTTCTGTTCTGCTGCGAGCGCCTCGCGTCCGACGAAATGTTCTTTTTCGAGATTCACCATTCTTCCCAGGCCGATTTCGTACGGCGAATATCTCTGCGCCTCGGTCAGAGCCTTTTTGCTGCTGACGTAGTCCACTTCGATCAGCAGCAGCCCCGCCTCGATTCGCGCGACATCGAGCGCCAGCATCCCCGCGGGATGAATGTCGAACTCACGCCCCTTCGCCATCAATTCATCCCAGACTTTCACGGCATCGTTCCACGGCATCCAGATTTCGTAGCCCAGATCGCCGGTATATCCCGTTCGCGAGATATTCACAGCGACGCCCGCAATCTTCCCTTGCGTCACGCGAAAATACTTCAACTTCGTAATGTCGGCATCCGCCACCCGCTTGAGCAGCCGTCCTGAAGTCGGTCCTTGCAGTGCAAGCGATGCGATTCTTTCGGAGATGTCTTCGATTTGCACGTCGAACCCCAGCGCGTTCTGCGTGAACCACCGCAGCGACGGGTCCGCGGCCGTCCAGCGGTACGTGTTTTCGTCCAGTCGCGAAATAGTGCCGTCGTCAATCACTTTGCCATCTTCGTCGCACCAGCAGCAGTAGATTACCTGACCCACGGCAACTTTGCGGATGTCACGAGTGATCACGCGATTGGCGAATCGCGTGGCGTCCTTGCCGGTGATCCAATATTTGTAAAGCGGCGTGACGTCAATCAGCGCAGCCGCATTACGGATCGCGTTGTATTCGTGCTCGTGATGCGTCTCGTAGGCGCTGACCGTGTAGTAGCCCGACCACTCGCGGTAGTTCAGGCTCTCACACAGCCGGAATGTCCTCTCATGCACTGCCGTTCCGATTGGCAAAAATTCTCTCCTCGCGTACGGAATTATCGCGCTCTCGAAGCGGCAGGATTATAGGTCGCGCCGTTCGTTTCTCGCAAGCAACACGGCTCGCCCTATCCGCGCACCTCCGCTTGTGACGCCATCGTTGGCCTTGTAGAATGAGCATCCTTCGATTCGCTCGGGAAATCGCGTGGCGAAAAAATACGACGTCATCGTAATCGGCGGCGGGCACAACGGCCTGGTAAACGCGGCGTATCTCGCGCGCGCGGGCAAGAAAGTCCTCGTTCTGGAACGCCGCTACGTCCTCGGCGGCGCCGCCGTTACGGAAGAAATCATTCCAGGCTTTAAATTCTCCGTTTGCTCCTACGTCGTATCGCTGCTGCGCCCGGAAATCATTCGCGACCTCGACCTCCCGCGCCACGGCCTGGAAATTCTGCCTCTCGACGGCACATTCACGCCGACGCTCAACGGCCATTATCTCTGGCGCATGAACGATCATGCGAAGACCCGCCGCGAACTTTTGCGCCACTCCCGGCGCGACGCCGAAGCTTACGACGAATTCGGCATAGCCATGCAGCAGATGTGCCGTTTCGTCAAGCCGCTGCTTGGCATGACTCCGCCCGACCCCACGTCGCTCCGTCCTGCGGACTTGAAAAAGTTGTTGTTCCTCGCGCGGCGCTTCCAGTCGCTCGCCGCCGAGGACAAATACAATCTCGTGCAGCTCATGACCATGAGCGCGGCTGATTTTCTCGATCAGTGGTTCGAGACCGATGTGCTCAAAGCCACGATGTCGGCATCGGGAATCATCGGCACGTTTCTCGGCGTCCGCTCGCCGGGCACGGCATACGTTTTGCTTCATCATTACATGGGCGAAATTGACGGCGCATTTCGCGCCTGGGGCTTCAGCCGCGGCGGGACGGGCGCGATTTCAAACGCCATCGCAGATGCGGCGCGCGAAGTCGGCGCCGAAATCCGCACCGAAGCTCCCGTCGCGCGGATTCTCATGCGCAATGGCCGCGCCGCCGGCGTCGCACTCGATACCGGAGAAGAAATCGAGGCGAAAATTGTCTCGTCGAGCGTGGACCCCAATCTCACGTTTCTGAAAATGCTGGATCCGGGCGAGCTTCCAGTGGAGTTCGTCGAAGAGGTCCGCCGCTACAAGTACC
This sequence comes from Candidatus Acidiferrales bacterium, assembly GCA_035934545.1. Lineage (GTDB taxonomy): Bacteria > Acidobacteriota > Terriglobia > Acidiferrales > UBA7541 > DAHUXN01. The sequence continues at coordinate 17,216 of DASYXV010000011.1, read as the reverse complement.
GCGGCTCTTCGGGCAAAGTGAATCTCGCACTCGACGCGCTTCCCGAATTTACGTGCCTGCCGGGCACGGGCCCACATCTTCGCGGCGCGATTTCGATTTCGCCCTCTGTCGATTACATGGAACGCGCCTACGACCAGGCGAAGTACGGCGAATTTTCGCACAGGCCTTACATTGATATGGTGATTCCCAGCCTTACGGATCCTTCCGTGGCGCCGCCGGGCAAACACGTTCTCTCCTGCTTCGTCCAATACGCGCCGTATCATTTGAAAAACGGCAACTGGGCTGCGCGGCGCGAGGAATTCGGTGACACAGTCGTCAACACCATCACCGAGTATGCTCCGAATCTGAAAAACATTATCATTGGCCGGCAAGTACTCACGCCCGCCGATATCGAGGAGCAGATCGGCCTCACCGAAGGCAATATCTTCCAGGGCGAACTTTCTCTCGAGCAGCTTTTCTTCCTGCGGCCTGTCGCCGGCTGGGCGCGTTATCGCACGCCTGTCCGAAATCTATATATGTGCGGCTCGGCGACGCATCCGGGCGGCGGAATCATGGGCGCGCCAGGTCGTTTGGCCGCGCTCGAAATCCTGAGAGACCTGCGAGCGAACTGACCCGTGGCCCGGCGCATCGTCATCATCGGAGCGGGATCGAATTCATTAGTCGCCGCGTTTTATCTCGCGCGCGCCGGCCACAAGCCTCTCGTTCTCGAACGTCGTGCGGTGGTCGGCGGCCTCGCCGTCACCGAGGAATTTCATCCCGGCTTCCGAGCCTCCCTTCTCGATGGCGCGTTTGGGCCGCTACTCGCGCAGGTCGCAAAAGACATGCGGCTTGAGCGCCACGGCGTCGAGTGGCTTGAGCCGAATTTCCGCGTTTTCGCTCCCTCACCGGATGGCCGTGCGCTAATTCTGCATTCTGACGCGCGCGAATCCGCGAAACGCATCGAAGCATTTTCAAAAACCGACGCTGCAAAATATCTCGAACTCGCCGAAGTATTCGAAAGTGCCGCCCCGCTCGTTCGCAACCTCCTCATTTCGACGCCGCCAGATATTGATCATCCCTCGTCCGCTGACATCTGGAATCTGCTTCGCACCGGAAAACAATTCCGCGGCCTCGGCAAACGCAATATGCAGCGCCTTCTTCGCTGGGGCCCCATGGCCGTCGCGGATTTTGTCGCCGAATTTTTCGAGACTGAGCTTCTCCGCGCGGTCATCGCGGCCCCAGGAATTTTCGGTGCGGCTGCAGGCCCGTGGTCCGCGGGCACGACGGCGTTGCTGTTATTGCGCGCGGCCGCTGGGGGATTCCCCGACGGCAGGCCCCTCGGGGCGCGTGGAGGCATGGGTGCAATTTCCGAAGTCATGGCCGGCGCGGCTAAACAGGCTGGCGCCGAAATTCGCACGAATGCGGATGTGACGCGCGTGAACGTCAAGGACGGCGCTGTCACCGGCGTCGTTCTCGCCGGCGGAGAAGAAATCGCGGCCAGCGCCATCATCTCGGGTGCCGACCCGAAGCGAACATTTCTCAGTCTCGTTGAACCAATCCATTTTGCTCCGAGCTTTCTCACGAAAATACAGAATCACCGCTGCAAAGGTGTCGTGGCCCGTGTCCTTCTCGCCCTCGACGGCCTCCCGAATTTCTCCGCGCTCCGGAATTCCTCGGAAACTTCCGCCGCGCTTGGCGCACGCATCCACATCGGCCCGGAGATTGATTATCTCGAGCGCGCCTTCGACGACTCGAAGTACGGTGAATTCTCTCGCGCGCCATTCCTCCTGGCTACGATTCCCACGCTTCTCGATCCTTCGCTCGCGCCGGCTGGCAAGCATGTGATGACGGTCCACATGCAGTTCGCTCCTCGCCACCTGAAGAATTCGGATTGGCCGCGGCAGCGCGACGCTCTCGGGGATACCGTTGTGAAGACTCTCGCTCAGCATGCGCCGGATTTGCCCCAACGAATCCTCGCCCGCAGCGTCATCACGCCTCTCGATTTCGAGGAGACCTATGCTTTGACCGGCGGCCACATCCATCACGGCGAACTTGCCCTCGACCAGCTTTTCACCATGCGCCCGTTGCTCGGCTGCGCTCGCTATCGCACTCCGATTCGCGGCCTCTTTCTCTGCGGCTCCGGCACGCACCCGGGCACCGGTCTCACCGGCGCCTCCGGCTTCAACGCCGCACGCGAAATCCTCAAGGCGATTCGCCGCTGATCCATCGTTGAGACCGACCTTCCGATTCGTCTGCGCCACTGCCCTTCCGTCCACCTCCATCCGAGGGGTCAGGTGGCTGAAATCCACCAGCTGCGCTTGAAAACAACCGATTCCTCGGCCGCTGGTAACCATCTGATCTCGGTCGTCACATGCAACTGACAGAAATACAAGCACTTAAGCAATGCGCCCAAAATTCGCCAGTCTGGCATGGCCCATGCATCGTATCAAGTCGCGAAACTAAATCTCGACCGGACGATTCCGTCGGGAGGTGGGTCATGAAAAAGCTTCTCGGAGTTCTAGCAGCGACGCTCCTGGCAATCTCAGGAGCGGCGGTTTCAGCGCAAGCACAGGGCAATGGGCAGTATCAGGGGCAGGATCAAAATCAGCCCAGCGTCGCGCGCGTCAGTCTGATTCACGGCGACGTTTCCGTTCAGCGTGGCGACTCAGGCGACGTGGTCACAGCAACCTTGAATACGCCGCTCGTCGCGGGCGATCGCATCATGACTGGCAACGGCTCGCGCGCCGAAGTCCAGCTTGACTCTGCTAACGTGGTCCGCCTCGACGAGAATTCAACTGTCAAGATCGCTGACCTCTCCCGCACGCACATCCAACTGCAAGTCGCGCAGGGCGTGGTGAACTATGGCGTCCTCGACGATCATGCAGATGCCTCCGCGGAAATTGATTCGCCCAATGTCGCCGTTCATCCTTTGGAACGCGGCGACTATCGCATCGAAGTTCCTTCTGACTCTCAAACCGAGGCGATGGTCCGCAGAGGAAAAGCGGAAGTCTCTGTGCCGCAGGGTAGCACCGAAGTGGACAGCGGCCAGATGATCACGATTCAGGGCACGGACAATCCCCAGTATCAAACCGCCGATGCCCCGCGCAATGATGATTTTGACAAATGGAACAGCGACCGCGACAGCATGATCAGCGATGCCTCAAGCTGGCATCACACGGACCGTTATTACACTGGTTCAGAAGACCTCGACACGTACGGCCACTGGACGAATGTACCTGATTACGGAAACGTCTGGGTGCCGGCGGAAGGACCCAATTGGGCACCGTATCGCGACGGCCGGTGGGTCTGGGAGCCTTACTACGGATGGACATGGGTTTCCTACGAGCCCTGGGGCTGGGCGCCATATCACTATGGCCGCTGGTTCGTTTACAACGACGACTGGGTTTGGTGGCCGGGGCCGGTTTACGGCTATCCCGCATACTATCCAGTCTGGTCGCCGGCATACGTCTCCTTCTTCGGCTTCGGCGGAGGTGGATGGGGCTTCGGATTTGGATTCGGGAACGTCGGCTGGCTGCCGATTGGCCCTTGCGACCCATTCTTCCCCTGGTTTGGGCGTGATCGGGATGATTTCGATCGAGTGCGCATCACTAACATCACAAACATAACCAACATCACGAACGTCACCAACATCAACAATGGGCGCGGAATGCCGGTTCCTCCGTTGTTCCGTGGACGCGCAAACGAGCGTTTTTCAAACCTGAATGGCATCCAGACAAACTCTCGCCTTCGCTCGGGGATTTCGAGCATGGCATCGAACCAGTTCGGCAGGGGGCCAGTGGCGCCTCGCCAGCAGCGGATCAGTCCGGAATCGCTGAAGAATGCCAGCTTGATGACCGGTCGGTTGCCAGTGGTTCCGTCAAAGCAGAGCTTGGGCCGCGGCGGAAACGTGCCTCCGGCGCTTGCGCGCACGGTCAACAACAGCAATCAGCGCTTCTTCTCGAAAAGCCAGCCGATTGCGCCTGCATTCAAGCCGTTCAACGAGCAGGTGGCGCAGACGCAGAAGATGATCGAGAACTCACGTACACAGATGCAGGCAGGCTCAGGCGTCTCGGCACGCGGCTTGAAACTGCCGGGCGCGGCCATGCCGCAAAATGGTAGGGGCGATGCCATGAAGTCGTTCCCGAACAACTCTGCGACAGCGGGGGGGCGTTCACCGGCTGCTCCTGCCGGAAGGATGCAAACTCCTGCGCAGCCGCAAAGCGCAGTTCGCCCGGGATGGCACAGCTTCGGCCCTGGCAGCGGATCGCAAACGCAGAGCGGCGTGCAGGGACGCGCCTCAGATCGGCAACTTGTAGCGCCCGCGCAGCGCGGGTTCGACCAAAGGCCTAACACGGCCCCTGTTGCTCCGCGGACGGTAGATTCATCGCGGCCCGGATGGCATAGCTTCACGCCACCCTCAGGCGGTTCACACCTCGACCGCATGCCGACGCAACCACGGCAATCGGGAAGCGGCGGCCAGAATCCATCGCGAACGTTCTCTGCGCCGGCGAGGCAGAATAACGGCCCGACGGCGCTAGCGCGATCGAACAATTGGCATCAATTCACTCCGCCCGCGAGCGGCTCGCATCTGGATCGCACTCCCGCGCAGCCGCGCCTGTCGCAGTTCCAATCCCAGCCGCGAGGCAATGCGCCCGCAGCCCGAGATGGTTGGCACAATTTCACGCAGCCCGGCCGCGGCTCTTCCGCCCCGAATGATTCGCGCTCCTCTTGGGGAGGTTACAGCGGCCGCGGAAGTTCCGGCTCGTCGTACGATCGGCGCTCGCTCGACCTCCGGCAACCGGTCGTGACTCCGCGATCACAGTCTTATGACCGTGGCTACTCCGCGCCGCAACGGGGCAATTACGGAGGCTCCTATAGCAGGCCAAGTGGCGGTGGTTACAGCCGGCCCTCCGGAGACGGCGGTGGTGGTGGCGGTTATCGTGGCGGAGGCGGCGGATACAGCAGACCATCAGGCGGCGGTGGTGGCTCTCGCGGCGGTGGTGGCTCTCGCGGCGGCGGTGGCGGCGGATACAGCAGACCATCAGGTGGCGGCGGTGGATCTCGCGGATCTTCGCACCCGTCTGGCGGGAAACCACACGGCCGTTAGAAAATAAAGCGGAGAGCAATCCCTAGCGTGCCGTCGGCAAGAGCTTCGATGCGAACAACCTTGCCGATCCTGGAGTTGACAGTGTGCACAAAGCAAATGGAGGCGAAATGGCTTTGGGGCTTGGGGAGGAATTTTTAGGAGCGAATTCGCAGTCTTGAGAGGTACGCGTCGAGCTCGCGCGTGCGAAAAAGCTTCAAGAGGGCGATGAAGAGGAGCACGCCCGCAAGGGTTCCAATCAATAGAATCTCGAGCGACCCCAACATTCTCTCCCACCGAATCCCGCGAGAGAGCCATTTCGCGATTTCAAAAACTGCCGCGGCAGCGAAAAACGATGCGGCACACACCTTAAAGAAAAACCAGACCAGATCCTTTATTTCGTGATTTTTCGTCCGCCGCACCAGAAGAACAGAAAGCACGATTGTGAACAGGATGATGCCGATCGAACTCGCCATCGCCAGTCCGAGGTGTTGCGCGCGCTTTACCAGCCACCAGTAAAGTGGAATATCCAGGATCGTGAACGCCGTGCCGACGATGGCGGGCGTCCAAGTGTCGCGCGTGGAATAAAACCCGCGCGAGAGAAGGTTTTGCGCGCCCCAGGCGAACATTCCGATGGAGAAAAGCGCGAGCGTCGCCGCCGTCGCCTGCAAGTCGGTCGTATGCAGCCGCGTGTGCGAGAAAACAAGGTGCACCACGTACGGGCTCTGGGCAATTGTGAACGCCGAGATAGGAACGAGAAGCAGAATCAGCCCCTTGAACGTGTCGTTCAACACGCGATTCAGCTCCGTAAATTTCCCCTCGGAGTAGAGTTGCGCCAGGATAGGGAACGAGGCCACGCCAATGGCCTGCCCGACAACACCGAGAGGCACGCGCATGAGATTCTTCGCGTAAGTCAGCCATGTGATCGACGCGGGAACGAGATACGAACCGAACCAGCGGATAATCCAGTCGTCGGTGAAGGAAAGCGATAACGCCAGCATGATCGGCACAGCAAGTTTCAAGAACAAGCGGAATCCCGGATGGCGCAAGTTGAGAGCAAAAGAAAACTGCGCGCCAACGAGATGGGCACCATAAATTTGCAACAGAAAGTTCCCCAGCAGAGCTCCGGCAAGGACTCCAACAGCGAAGCCCGTGATTCCGATGCGCGAGGCGAGAAGCACGCCGCCGAGAATTATCGCGAAGTTGTAAATCAGCGGAGCCAGCGACGGGACAATGAACTCTCCTTTCGCATACTGGACCGCCGTCAGAATTCCGCCCTCATAGAAACAAAACTGCGCGGGCAACATCAGGCGCGTAAGGAAAACGACGTGCTGCTTTTCGACGGGGCCAAAGCCAGGCGCGATTACCGACACAAGCTGAGGCGCAAAAATCTCTGCCACACAGATCAGGCCAATCACGAGCAGTCCCATAAAGGTCATTACGGTGGAGAATACGCGCCAGCCTTCTTCTTCGTGATTCTCCGCGACAAATTTCGCAAACACGGGAATGAACGTGATGCTGAGCGAGCCCCCAGCGACGAGGTAATTCAGGAAATCCGGCAGCGTGAAGGCGGCATAGTAGGCGTCTGTCACCGCGTTCGAGCCGATTTGATGGGCGACTGTCCATTCACGCGCGAAGCCCAGCACACGGCTGATCAGCACGCTTGCCATGACAATGCCAGTGGATTGAATGATTGTGCGGTTGATAGTTCGCGGCGCCATCCTGAAGATAGTACACGCAGGCTCGCCATCGCCTTCTGACGGGTTAATTTCCGTTGTCGCCTTGCTCACTAGCTGAAAAACTCGCGCAGTGTTGACGCTCAGCGAAGAGTCAGAGAAGACAATTAGCGGCGATCCGCGGCGAGGTGACGAACATCCTTCCCGGCGACCATGTAGATGACATCCTCGGCGATGTTAGTGGCGTGATCGCCGATCCGCTCGAGATTCTTGGTGGCCAGAACAAGTTCAAACGCCGGAAAGATGAAAGCGGAATTTTCCATCATGTACGTGAGAAGCTCGCGAAAAATTTGGTCGCGGAGATGATCCACTTCGTCGTCCCGACTGAGGACAGATTTGGCCAGCTCGGCATCGCGCTGCACGAGCGAGTTCAGGCTGTCGCGAACCATGCCCTCCGCGAGCTCGCCCATGCGCGGCAGATCCACGTAAGGTTTCACCTGCGGATGGCGCAGGATGCGCAAAGACGACTGCGCGATATTTACAGCCTGGTCGCCGATTCGCTCCAAATCGTTATTGATGCGCGACACAGAAAAAATGAAACGCAAATCCACAGCCATCGGCTGCTGAAGCGCGGCCAGCTCCATGACACGGCTGTCAATCTCGATCTGCATGTCGTTGATGGCTTTTTCTTCTTCAAGCACGCGATTGGCCAGCGGTTCGTCTTTCTCAAAAACGGATTGCAACGCCTGATGCACAGCGCGTTCGGCGAGGCTCGCCATCCAGAGCAACCGCTGCTTCAGCTCTTCAAGGTCGCGTTCGAAATGACGCTCCATCCACTCTCCTAGCCAAATCGGCCCGTAATGTAAGCCTCAGTACGCGGATCCGACGGGTTCGTAAAGAGCTTCGCCGTGGGCTGGTACTCCACGAGGCGCCCCTCCAGCAGAAATGCAGAGAAATCACTGGTACGCGCCGCCTGCTGCATATTATGGGTAACGATCACGATGGTGCAAGTCGGCTTCAATTGGAACAGCAGCTCTTCGATCTTGGCCGTGGTCACCGGGTCGAGCGCCGAGCACGGCTCATCGAGCAGCAGAACTTCCGGATCGACCGCGAGAGCGCGCGCGATGCAGAGGCGCTGCTGCTGGCCGCCAGATAGAGCATAGGCGGATTTGTGAAGCTGGTCCTTCACTTCGTCCCATAGCGCGGCGCGCCGCAGACTGTGTTCGACCGATTCGGAAAGCTTCCCGCTGTACCCGTTGATGCGCAGGCCGTAAGCCACGTTCTCGAAAATGGACTTCGGAAACGGATTTGGCCGCTGGAACACCATGCCCACGCGGCGGCGCAGCCGGACCACGTCTAGACCCAGGATATCTTCGCCGTCCAGGAGAATTGTGCCTTCCATTCGCGCGTGGCGAATGGTCTCGTGCATTCGATTCAGGGTGCGCAACAATGTCGACTTGCCGCACCCCGATGGCCCGATAACTGCCGTGACGACATTCGCCGGGATGTCGAGGTCAATTCCTTGAAGGACCTGTTTAGCGCCATAAAACACTTTCAGGGCAGAAATTTTGAAACGCTGGCTGAGATTCTGCAGGGAAGAAGCGTTGGAAGAGACGGCGAATCTTCTTGGCAGCGTCCTTGCTTCGTTTGTCGGTTCGTTGATGCCGTTCACCGGGCTCACACTGGCCACGACAGATTACCTCGAAACCGAAATCTTGCGCGAGAGAATGAGTCGCGTCGTGATGTTGACGAGGAGCACAAAAGCGAGAAGAACCAGCCCTGCGGCCCAGGCTTGCTCATGCCAATCCGCATAAGCGCCGAGCGCGTAATTGTAAATCATTACGGGCAAGGAAGCGATGGGCTCGTTCCAGCCAGAGCTCCAGAAGGGATTGCCGAAAGCTGTGAAGATCAGCGGCGCGGTCTCTCCCGCGACGCGGGCCAGCGCCAGCATGATGCCAGTGAGAATACCGGCGGAGGCCGCCGGAAGAACGACGGTCAAGATTGCTTTCCACTTGCTCGCGCCGAGAGCTAGAGCGGCCTCGCGCAAATGATTCGGAACTGCACGGAGGAATTCCTCCGTGCTGCGCACCGTGATCGGGATCGTCATCACGCCAAGGGCAAACCCACCTGCCAAAGTCGAAAAATGGTGCATGGGGATAACTACGACCGCATAAGCGAAAATTCCAATCACGATCGAAGGCACACCGTTAAGAAGATCCGCTGTATAACGCACGAGAAAGCCAAAAGTCCTCCCGCCGAACTCCGCCAAGTAGATGCCAGTGAGAACGCCGACTGGCACGCCCAGGAGCATGGCCAGAAGAAGCAATTTAGCGCTTCCCACGATGGCGTTGGCCATCCCCCCGCCGGATTCCCCGACAGGCGCCGGTAATTTCACAAAGAAGTTCCAATTCACGTCCTTTCCGCCGTGCCATACGAGGTAGCCGAGAATGAAAAAGAGGACGGAGACCGCCAGCAGGGTACAAGCCCCGGTCAAACTGAGCATGACGATATTGATGGATTTGCGCCAGGCCATGCGAAGGCTCATACGCGCGCTCCAGCGCGCTGCTCGGTCGCGAGGATGAGCAGTCTAGCCAAGCCATTCAAGATGAATGTCACAAGGAAGAGCACGAGTCCCAATTCAATCAGCGCCTGGAGATAGAGAGTCCCTGTCGCTTCCGAGAATTCATTCGCGATGACTGCGGCAATCGTATATCCCGGAGCCAACAGTGAAGTGAAAACTTTGGGATCATTGCCGATCACCATCGTGACGGCCATCGTTTCTCCAAGCGCGCGAGCCATGGCGAGGAAAATAGAGCCGGTGATGCCGCTTCGCGCGTAGGGAACTACCACCCGAATGGTTGATTCCCACCGCGTCGCTCCGAGTGCAAGCGCTGCTTCCCGCTGGTCTCGGGGAACAGCCATCAAGACTTCGCGAGAGACGGAAATGATAAACGGAACGATCATCATGGTGAGAACTAGGCTCGCCGTCAGCACTCCTACTCCGTAGGAGGGCCCGCGGAAAAAGGGCAGAAAGCCCAGCGTGGTTTCCAGGAAAGGCGCTAATTCGGTGCGCACAAATGGGACCACGACGAAAATGCCCAGCAGCCCATATATGACGCTGGGCACCGCGGCCAGCAAATCGATCATGAAAGCGAGCATTTCCGAAATGCGTGGCGGAGCGAGTTCTGCGAGAAAAATGGCGGCGCCGACGCCGAGCGGCACAGCAAGCAACAGGGCAACCACCGATGTAATGACGGTGCCGTAGAGGAAAGGCAGCGCGCCGAAGTGGTCGAAGACGGGGTCCCAAACGGTCGTGGTCCAGAAATGCCAGCCGAACGCCTTGCGCGACGCGACAGAGTTGACCCAGAGTTGATAGACCAAGAGAGATGTTATAATGATGATCGACGCGGCGAAAATCAGCGTGACAATGTGGGTAATCGCATCGCCTAGGGCGAGTCTTCTTAGAAAAGCACGCGCCGCCCCTGGAGACGGCGCGCGCGCGGCGGCACTCGCACTTGAGCTCATCGGTTACTGGATCTGACTGATTTGCCGCTCTTCGATCCCAACCACGGCCTGCGGCAACCGCGCGTAGTCGAGCGCTTCCACCATTCCCTGGCCGCTGGCCAACATCCAGTGCAGAAAGCCCTTGATTGTGTCGCGTTTCGTCGCATCCGAGATGCTCACGGGAATCAACAGGTAGGTAAAGCTGCAAATCGGATACGCGTCGGCTCCCGAAGCGTTGGTAATGGAGACGCGAATATCCTTTTGCATCATGGCAGCGGCGCCGCTCGCCGCGGCGGTCACCGTGGCCAGGCTCGCCTTGATGAATTTGCCGGAAGAATTTTTGACCATGCCATAAGGAAGATGGTTCTGGATGGCATAGATCAACTCCACGTAGCCGATGGAGTTGGGAGTTTGTTGAACTACTCCGGAGACTCCCTCATTGCCCTTGCCTCCCAAGCCGACCGGCCAATTCACGGAAGTGTTGCTCCCGACTTTGTCTTTCCACTCGCTGCTGACCTTCGACAGATAGTCCGTCCAAACGAAGGTTGTGCCGCTCCCGTCCGAACGGTGCACCACGACGATGTCGTTCCCCGGAAGGCTGACCCCGGGATTGCTACTCGTGATCTCGCTGTCATTCCACTTTGTGACTTTGCCGAGGTAAATATCAGCGAGAGCTTGCGGCGTGAACTTCAATTCCGCGCTGACGCCGGGAATGTTGTAGGTCGGCATCACAGCGCCAAGAACCGTGGGGAACTGCAGGATCTTGAAGCTGAATTGGGCCAGCAGCTCATCTTTCAGTGGCATGTCCGAAGCGCCGAAGTCAACCGTGCCAGCCTTTAACTGCTGGATACCCCCGCCGGAGCCAATGCTCTGATAATTGATTTGTATGTCCGAATGGAGCTTATGGTACTCGTCGAACCACTTGGAATAAATCGGATAAGGGAAGGTCGCTCCGGCCGCGTTCAAGTTCACCGGGTCGTGCGACTGCCCCATTGCTGTACCACCCATCAAGAGCAAGACCACAAGGATGCCAAAATCCCTTAGTCGCTTCATTCGTTTCTCCTCCACACATTCGATTTAACGCTGTTTTGTGCCTCTGCCTGCGCACACTGATACTCCAAGGCCGAGACCAAGCCCTGCCTGTTAACTACGGCAGGTCGTAACGCAAATTCACGAACGCCATGCCGAGGTGCGCGCTGCTCGCGGCATTGGGATTGTTCTTATCCGCCAAGTTAGACCACGGATTTCGCGACAAGTATGAGATCTGCGTGAGGAGCTTCAGGTCCCCATACTTGGCGTTTTTCCAGAGCGTCTGGTTCACGCCGATCGTGGGCTCTTGGATGGTGCGATTCTGCGAGCTTGACGACCCGGGGTAGCCATAGCCTGTAAACGTTGGTGGTGGCCCGGCGGTCACCAGCTGGAAATCCCGGCCAAAGTACGCGGCGCCATAGTATGCATACAGCAAGCTATTCTTGATTGTGTACTCGAAGCCGCCGATACCTGAGCTTGCATGAATTGGCGAAGGTACGAACCGCCCAGCCCCATTGAGGTTCACGCTGAAATCGGGCCCCAGCTGAAAAATGTAACGGCCGCCGCCGTCGCTCCAGAAGGTATTCGCGATCAAATGAAAGTTCTTGAACAACTCCAGATTCGCGTTGATCGACCCGCCTCCGCCAGACTTGGTAACATTCCCGAGGCCGGCCGTGTTCAAACGAAACGCTCGATAGATCCCCGCGATTTCGACGTGAAAATTCCGGCCCTTCGGGTTCGAATCAAAAGCCAGCTTTGATTCAATATCCGGCGCTTTATTCGGCGTCTTCGAGTTCCCGCCAGTGTCGTCCACTTGCGAGTTGTTAAATCCGGCCGGAAAAGTGACTAACCCGCCCGTAAACTGCTCGGGGTCTTCCAGTGCAAAGCCCCATGAAATGTGGTCATTTGCGTGAAGCACCACGCGAACGCCGGGGGTGCGCAGCCAGACCAAGCCTACCTGGTAATTCGTATCCATGTCCTGGGAGAAAAAGATGTCGCCAGGCATCGGCGAAATGCCAACGCGATTCGGCGTCATCATGCTCCAGGACTGGCCGGCCAGCACTTCCCACTTGCCTCGCTGGACGTCAACCCAGTAAAGACGCATGCGCAGCGTATTCGAGTGGCTCCCAATTTGCAGGTTGGCCGCCGCGTTGCCCAGGAAATCCGCCTCGAGGTAACCTCTCACCTTGAAATCGCCTGGATTTGCATCCACCTTGAGCCCTACGCGCGAGTTCTGCGCGCTGAAGCGGAGCTCCGAAAGTTGTCCCGTTGGGGCATTTCCGTTGAAAGGAATGCTGCCGAAGCTCGTACCAATTCCGCTGCCAACATCCGTGGAACGATAGACGGCGGTAAAATCCATAAAGCCCAACGGGGTAAATTCGGCTCCGCCGATCTTGAAAAAGAGCGGCGATTCGCTTCCTTGATCGTTTTGCATGCTGGCTGCGGGCTTTGGCGACTCAACTGAGGCCGAAGCACTTGAAGAATTTGATGCAACCGCATTCCCCGCTACAGCGTCGCTTGTAATCGCATGAGGCGCTGACGAGGAACTCTCCGATTTCGATTGCCCGCTTTTACTTGTATTCTTCTCCGCAGCGGTAGCGGATTTATCGGCGGGAGCCGTGCTCTTATCTCCGCTCGGGCCCGCAATTGCTGATGCAGCGGACAATACCGCCGCGACTGCTAGAATCCAGATTCTTCGCATTCACTTCCTCCTTGAGAGTGTCATGTTGATTTGGGCAGGATGCTCTTGATTCCGCGACTCCGAATCGAACACGGTCTGGCAATTCGATTGACCGGGTTCGCCACTTAGATTGAAAGTTTAAGAAGGCTGGCACCGGGGGGGCGCCAGCCTTCTGGGGCGACGCAGCAGACCTTTCTGTGAGGCTCGTGGTTTGTAGTTGGGGCAAGATCTGCTCCGTGAGTCGTGGGAAGGATGCCAGAGGACTTTGAATCGGTCGTTAGCACAATGTGAACATTGTGTTACAACTTGCGGGAACTTATTGCGTCCGAATTGAAATTAAAGGTGTTAGCGCGCCCGTGGCGAATGTCGAATCCGCGTAGCCAAAAGACTACATCCTCCGCAACGTTCGTGGCGTGGTCCGCAATGCGCTCTAGGTGACGCGTGGCAAGGAGGTATTGCACGTTGGGCGCAACGAGTGAAACATCCTCCCGCATCGAGGAAAGGAGCCGGTCAAACACCCGATCGCGGAATTGATCCACGGCCTCTTCGCTCTCGAGGACTTCATTGGCCAGCGTTACGTTGCGAAAAATCAACGCTCCCAGGCATCGGCTGACCATCCCGCGCACGGACGCGCTCATGGGCTCAAGCTCTTCCGGAGCTGCAATTCCAGGCATCTGCGCCAACGAAATCACGCGCTGCCCAATGTTGACGGCCAGATCGCCCATACGTTCCAGATCGTTATTGATTTTCAGCGTCGCGACGATGTGGCGAATCTCCCCTTCGGGCAGGTTCCCGCCGCGCAACAGACGCACTGCGTGATCGTCGATGATGATTTCCATTTCGTTGACACGCGGCTCAGTCAAAAATACAGCGCTCGCCATTTGGTCGTCGCGACCAAGCAGAGCCTCGAAGGAACGGTTAACCATTCCTTCCACCGTACGGGCCATTGAAACAAGGTAGTTCTCTAGCGCCGTCTGATAGACGTTTGCAGTGCTGCTTGCGGGGGATGCCATTCGACCCTCCTCGTTTAACCGGCTAACAAACGAGTGCAAGCATGGCGGATGGGCATTGCAGCAGTATGACGGCCGCATAAATACTGCAAGAAAGGCGAATCGGCGTGACTCAGGTGGCCACGGGCATGGAAAAATGAAACCGGGAGCCTTGTCCTACTTCGCTGTCCACCCAAATACGCCCGCCGTGAGATTCAACTATATGCTTCGCAATTGAGAGGCCGAGTCCCGTGCCCCCAACTTCGCGAGAGCGCGCGGCGTCCACACGGTAGAAGCGTTCAAAAATGCGCGCCTGATCAGCCTGCGGAATACCGATTCCTGTGTCCGAAACGGTGACGACAATAAAGCCATTGTCCGCGGCCGCGCTCACCTCGATCCGGCCGCCTGCTTGCGTGTACTGCACTGCATTGTCCAGCAGGTTCTGCAAGACCTCGCGAAGAAGGCCGGCGTCGCCCTGAACCGCAGGTAGTCTCGCGGGCAAATTCAGCGAAAGTGCAAGCCGCTTTGACGCAGCCGAGATTCGCGCAGCTTCCACTCCCGATTCGAGCAGATCCCCAATCTTCATCGGCCGGACTTCCGGCTCCAACTTGCCCGCCTCGATGCGCGAGAGTTTGAGCAAGTCATCCGTCAAGCTGCCGAGCCGCGAGGCATGGCTACGGATAATTTCGACAAATCGCCGGTTATTCTTGGAGTCCTCGAGCGCTCCTCCCAGCAGCGTTTCGGCGAACCCTTGGATCGCCGTGAGCGGCGTGCGCAATTCGTGCGAAACATTGGCGACGAAATCCTTGCGCACCTGCTCGACCCTGCGCAGCTCTGTAATTTCATGAAGTACGACGACAGCGCCAAGGCGCTCGGGACCGCTGAGCGGCACGCCGCCACCTGCGCCTATCGGCATAGGGATGGGCGCCGCCGTGACAGAGAAACTGCGCGGCCGGGTGCTTCCGAGCGAGAGTTCACCGTGAACCCCCTCTTCGCCAGCGAGCGCCTTGCGAATCAGGACGAGAATATCCGGCTGCCGGACAACCTCGATGATCGATTTCCCCTCGCAGAACTCCGCGTGTACCCCCCAAACCTCCGCGAACGCTTCATTGCAAAACGCCACATGTTCCTGTGTGTCGATTACAGCGACTCCCTCCACCATGCTGCGCAGCACGGCGGCCAAGCGGTCCCGCTCCTCGGCAAGAGAGCGAATCATGCTGCCGCAGCGCGCCGACATTTCATTCAACGATCTCGTCAACTCAGTGATTTCGTCCTTCCGATCCTCTTCCGGAATCGGTCGAAAATCTCCTGTGGCAATGCGTTGAGAGAAGTCCTTAAGCCGCTCGATTCGATTCGAAGACGATTGCGAAGGAAACAGCCAGATGAGCGAGGCGATAATCAATGCGAGAATCGGAATCTCCCAACGGCCGCCTGCGCGCAGTTCCGTCGCAGTGAGCGCAAACAACGCCAGAGTCAGGCAGCTCAGCCCGATTTTCCAACTCAGACTAGTTCTCGCGTGTCTCAAAGATGTAGCCAGCGCCGCGCACCGTTTTCAGGTAGCCCGGCCTTTCGGGATTCACTTCGATTTTTTCACGCAGCCGCCGAACGTACACATCCACGCTTCGCGGCGTCACGAAACGATCGGTCCCCCATACCGAGTCGAGTAATTGGTCGCGCGAAAAGACGCGGTTGGGGCGCGAAGCAAGAAAATAGAGAAGGCGGAATTCGAGCGTGCTGAGCGGCAAAGTCTTCCCTTCGCGCTGCACGCGGTAAGAAATGGGATCGATTCGCAGCAGCCCGATTTCGAGCAGCTTGGCCTCTTCTCCTGGCGGCTGGACGCGCCGCAAGAGCGCCTTGATTCGCGCGACGAGTTCGCGGGGACTGAACGGCTTTGTAACGTAGTCGTCCGCGCCAAGCTCGAGCCCCACGACGCGATCCGCTTCCTCGCCGCGCGCCGTCAGCATCAGGATGGGCAATCGGTTCAGTTTCTCCTGCCGTCGGATTTCCTTGCAGACTTCGAGCCCGGATAGTTTCGGCAGCATTAGATCCAGGATGAGCAGATCCGGCGGCGTTTTCTTGATTTGCGCCAGTCCCGTCGCGCCGTCGCCCGACGACACAGTCTGATAGCCCTCTTTGTCCAAATTGTAGCGAACCAGCTCGACGATGTCCTTGTCGTCTTCAATGATCAGTATTCGAGTCATCGCTTCTGCGCGTTACGCGGGCGAGCGCGGTCTCATTGCAAACTTCAACTCTACTCACAGAATAACGAAAGCAGAGGCTGCCAGCAATAAGGCGCGGCGATTGTTACAAAAAATTCATATCGTGTGCCATCGCGGCGCGGCAAGAACTCTCGAATTGACCTTCACCCCTAGATCTGCGCAGAAGTGTATATGATTCCCCGCCACGGCGGGCAAGAAGTTCCGTGCGACCCCGGGCGGATTTTGCGCAGAAAGGGGAAAGAGCGTGGCGAAGAGAAGTTCAGTGAGGCGGAGATGATCGGGGCGCTAAAGCAGATGGAAACGGGACGCACCGCGGCGAATGTAGGCCGCGAACCGGGAGTAAGCAAGCACACCCTCTGCGCGTGGAAAGCCAAGTACGGGGGGATGAGTGTGGACGCGGTGGAAACCCTTGCTCAGTGGCGGTCACAGAGGCGAGGGATTCCATATTTGAAGATTGGCCGGGCCGTTCGATATGATGTGGCAGATGTTCAATTGTACTTGGAGGGTTGCAGCGTTTCTGTCTCCGATCCGAAAGAGAGGAGGCAGAATTGAGCGTCTACAAGCGGGGTACGGTGTACTGGTATGAATTTGAGTTCCAAGGTCAACGCATCCGAGAATCAACAGGTTTCAACAACAAAACAAGTGCGGAACGAGCCGAAGCAATCCGCAAGGCAGAACTCGCGCAAGGAAGGGTGGGAATTGTGCGTCATGCTCCCTGCCCAATCTTTGAGGATTTCGTGAGCAACGAATTTCTTCTCTGGTCGAAAAGGCAGCATCAAGCGCATCCGCGAACCTATCAGCGATATCGAGTGGCGTCCAAACCGCTGATTGCGTTCTTCGGGAAACAGCATCTTGATGCCATTGCCCCTTCATCGATAGAGAGATTCAAACTCTCGCGGTCTGAGGAGATTTCTCCGGCGGGTACAAACCGGGACCTAGCCGCATTGCGATTCATTCTGAATTTCGCCATGCGACAGGGCTACATCGCACGCAATCCCGTCATCGGCGTGCGGTTTTTGCCTGAAGGGCCCGGTAATATGCGGATCGTTTCTCACG
>DASYXV010000080.1:0-4630 GCA_035934545.1 Candidatus Acidiferrales bacterium | reverse complement strand
GATCGCGAAGAATGCGGAGGAGCCCGTTGTCAGCGCGGGGCCGATGGACTGCGTTGTAAACGAAGTTATATTAAATGGCTGGCCGTTTGATGCGCACCAATCGCCGCCTTGCCCGTTTGGTGTCATGCAGTTTGTCATTGCGGTAAGGCTGATAACAGCGGTGGCCGAGGCGCGGCTCGAAAAAGCGTCGACCATTAATGCAACGAGGCCCAAAACACACAACCAGTACGTTGGTCTTTTGAATTTTGCCATTCCACCCTCCACGGTTTGCATCCGTTTCTACGGATGGCTCGCTGGAAACACTGCACCTGCCTGGCCACAGCCGGAAGCAGTAGATGACCGTATTTATCGAGGATTTTTGCATGTAGCGGCGTGTAAGGTTGTTGGGGGAGTTGCAACTGTCTTCAGAAATAGCTGCAAGTATTTTGTGGGTGTGGAACTCCTAGGACTGTAAAGCGAAAGGGTTGTTGGCTCCAGCAAAGCCAGCATGAGGCCCGCGCCGGGGTGGGGTCCCTTTTTCGCGTGTGTATCCGCTATCCCGTCGTTTTCTTGACGCTTTGCGAACGCGCTCGCTATACTGCGCACGACTCAACGAGAAACGGAGTGCCGCTTGGAATTTGAACCGCGCGATCAACTTCTGCAACGCCAGAAAAAACTGGAAGAGATAGCTGGTTTGGGCTTTGATCCTTATCCGCACAGGTTCGCTTGGAAACAAACGGCGCAGGAGATCGTCAGCGCTTACGATCAAAAGAGCGCGGCCGAGCTCCAAGAGACGAAGGTGAACGTTTCCGTTGCTGGCCGCATTCTTACCATTCGACTGCACGGCAAGGCCGGCTTCGCGCATATCCAGGGCCAGGGGCAGAAACTACAGATCTACGTGAAACTCGATGCCGTGGGTCCCGCAGCATTTCAGCTGTTTCAGTTGCTCGATATGGGTGACGTCATTGGCGTTGCCGGGCACCTGTTTCGCACAAAAACGAATGAGCTCACGGTCTGGGTCGAAAAACTCACTTTGTTAACGAAGGCGCTTCTTCCGCTGCCGGAGAAATGGCACGGATTGGCCGATGTGGAGATGCGCTACAGACGACGCTACCTGGATCTGATCGCCAATGAGCGCGTGCGCCATATTTTCCTTCAACGTGCTTCGATCATTCGCTACATCCGCGAATTCTTCGACGCCCGCGGCTATCTGGAAGTCGAAACCCCGATGATGCACCCGATTCTCGGCGGCGCCACGGCGCGTCCGTTTATTACTCATCACAACACTTTTGACGTGGATTTCTACCTGCGCATTGCGCCGGAGCTCTATTTGAAGCGCCTCATCGTGGGGGGAATCGATCGCGTCTATGAAATTAACCGCAATTTCCGTAATGAAGGCGTAGACGCCATCCACACTCCCGAATTCACCATGCTTGAATTTTACGAGGCCTACAGCGATTACCGCGACCTGATGAAACTGACCAAGGAATTATTTGCAGGCCTCGTCAAGGACGTCTCGGGCGCCGCCAAAATAAAATATGGCGAGCACGAGCTTGACTTCAGCCATTTCGAGTCATTGTCCATGCGCGAAGCGATCAGCAAGTTTTGGCCTGCCAATGCGGGCAACGCTCCCTCGGTCGATGAGCTGAGCACATCGCAAGGTCCCCGCAGCATCGCCGAACGCTACAACAATTTTGTCCGTGGCAAGGGACTCGACTTAATTCGCGATCTGGACAAATCTTCCGCCGGAGAATTGACAGGGGCGCTGTTTGAGGCCGTTGCCGAGGCGCATCTTATTCAGCCCACTTTTATTTATGATTTTCCCACGGATATTTCTCCGCTCTCGAAATGCCGGAAGGATGATCCATCGGTGACGGAGCGTTTCGAGTTGTTCATCGAAGGCATGGAACTTGCCAATGGTTTCTCCGAGCTCAACGATCCAGCCGACCAGGAGCGCCGTTTTCGCGCACAAGTCGAAACCGGCGGCGCGGAGGTGCCCAAGGAAGTCGATTGGGATTACATCCGCGCGCTGGCCCATGGCATGCCACCCACCGCGGGCGAGGGCGTTGGCATCGATCGCTTGATTATGCTGCTCACGAATTCGCATTCGATCCGCGAGGTCATCCTGTTCCCGACGCTTCGGCCGCAAAAGGATTCTGACACGGACGCCGCGGCGGCGAGCGAAGAAACGAAATGAGCTTCGAATGGATGATTGCGCGGCGGTACCTGCGCTCCAAATACAAACCGCCGGTTCTGCGCCTAGTGACTTTTCTTTCGATCGCAGGTGTCGCCGCAGGAGTCGCCACGCTGGTTATCGCGTTGGCGATGAACACAGGGTCGAGCCTCGCAATTCGTAACCGTTTGCTAGGCGTCACAGCGCACGTCAACATCAAACCCAACGGAACCCAGGGAATCCGCGATTATGTCCAACTAATGACGCGCTTGGCTCCGACGCGAGGCGTGGAATCTATTACTCCCGCCGTGTACAACCAGGTGCTCTTGTCGGCAGGCAACCAAACAGAAGGTGTAGTTCTGAAAGGAATTGATCCCGAGATCGAAAAGCGATGGAACTCAGCGCTCGACCATCTCGTGACTGGCAATGACAACTTCAAGCAGGATTCCGACGGTATCCCTGCGATTCTAGTCGGCAATATTCTCGCGGATAATTTGAAGATCAAAGCGGGAGATTACGTCACGGTTCTGAGTCCGCAGGGTAGTCTGACACCTTTCGGCATGCAGCCGCGCACGCGGCGGTTTCGCGTCACGGGGATTTACAATTCTGGATTCTACGATTACGACGCCAACTGGGCTTTCGTCACCCTCCATGACGCCCAGGAACTCGCCGGAATCGGTGACGTCGTGAGTCTCCTCGAGATTCGCGTGAGCAATCTCGACGATGCTGGCAAAATTGCGGCGGTTCTCGCGCGTGAGGCAGGGCCCGGCTATCACACCAGCACATGGATGGAAGAGAATCAGGCACTCTTCCGCGCGATGAGCCTCGAAAAACTGGTCACGGCCATTTTCATCGGCCTGATTACCTTCGTCGCTGGACTCAATGTCCTGGTCGTGCTGGCGATGACGGTTACGGATAAGGTGCATGATATAGCTGTCCTCATGGCTTTGGGAGCGCGACGCATTCAGGTGCGTAACATATTTGTTTTGCAAGGGCTGCTTGTCGGCATCGCCGGCACCGCAATTGGGCTCGCCGTCGGCTATTCGCTGTCGTGGATTGCGAATCGTTGGAAATTGGTTCCGCTCAACCCTGAGATTTATTCCATCCCGTACGTCCCATTTCATTCCAGCGGCTGGGATGCTATTTGGATCACGGCCGCCGCGCTGGCGATTTGCATCGCCGCAACGATTTACCCCGCTCGCGCTGCCGCAGGTACGCTCCCGGTTGAAATTTTGCGCGCGGAGTGAATTGCGGGGGCGCTTTCCCAGAACTGAAGTCCCATGACTCGGCACGGTTTATGCCCGCGCAATGCATGGTTGCGTAGACACGAGCGCTGAAACACAACGTGCTACAATGGAGCTGCGGATCGCTGGATTTCGTTAGGGATCTCTTCGGCGTAGGAACTTTTGCACTCATAATGTGCAAGAACTTGGAGTTGCGACGGGGAGCTGAAAGCGACCTTTTGATAAGCAACAGAATCCAAAGAGATAAGTAACTGGAGGTTCGGCACGGGAAGTGTCAAGGAATTAGTGGAGTTTATGAGCAAGTTCACGACGAGTGCACGACGAAATTGATGACAATAACCAGCCCAAGTGCAGCTTCGACGACTGGACCGATGGCGCCAAGCAAGCGAGAGTCTGCATTCGTGCAGAACGGGCCCGCGGAACTCCTGCGCGTCGATGGATTGCGGAAACTGTTTCACTCCGGTGCTGCGGAGATTGTCGCTCTTTCCGATGTAAGTTTCACGGTTGCGTCTGGCGAGATGGTCGCTCTCGTAGGCCCTTCAGGGTCGGGCAAGAGCACTTTACTGCATGTCTTGGCCGCGCTGGACACGCCAACAAGCGGTAAAGTATACTTCGGCGCAAATTCGCTGGCAGCATTTGCGGAACGCGATTTGGAAGAGTTCCGCAGCCGTGACGTGGGCTTTATCTGGCAGAGACATCAGCTTCTGGCTGACTTCACTGCCGTGGAAAATGTGGCAATGCCGCTGTTGATTCGGGGAAACGCAGCGGGCGCGGCGCTCGATGCGGCGCGTGAGTGGTTGAATGAGGTTGGTCTCTCGGATCGTATGCACCACCGCGCGGGCGAGCTCTCGGGCGGGGAACAGCAGCGTGTCGCGATTGCCCGAGCCTTGGTAACCCGGCCAAAGTTGTTGCTGGCCGACGAACCAACGGGCGATCTGGACGAGGAAAATACGGAGTCGATCTTCGAACTCATGCAGCGCTTACACCGGTCCCATCATCTGACTTCGATTCTTGCAACCCATAATCTTTCTTTGGCGCGCCGCGCCGATCGCGCAATGCGTTTGGAGCACGGTTTGTTGGTGTCGGATAATGGGGCTGTTGCGCCTCGCGGCGATCAGCGTGGCGCGTCGGGAAATTCTTCTAGCCTGGAAGGGCTCGGGTGACCTGTGTTTGAACGCTATACAGAGAAGGCTCGGCGCGTGATTTTTTTCGCGCGGTATGAAGCCAGCCAGTA
>DASYXV010000037.1:0-2062 GCA_035934545.1 Candidatus Acidiferrales bacterium | reverse complement strand
CGTAGCGGCGCAATCCTTCGACCGCGATCAATTGGAGCGGCGCCCAGCCGTAGGGATAATCCCACTGCGCGCCGCTGTCGTTTCGACTGGTGGCAAGGCCGCCGGGTTGTTCGAACAGGGAAATCTTCGCAGCGACGGCCTTCGCCTGCTCTTCTGTCGCAAGTCCCGCCCACAGGGGATAAAATGTGGTTACAAACTCATACGACGAGCGCGTTCGCGTCTGAAAATTGTAATCGTAGAAGAGCCCTGCCTTCGCGTCCCACAAATAGTTGTCTATGTTCGCGCGGCGTTGCTCCGCCTTCTGTTTCCACTGCGTGGCTTCCGATTGTTTCCCGAGCAAGTCGCTGATTTGCGCCAAATCGAGTTCTGTTTTATAGAGCAAACTATTCAAGCAAACGGGCGCATAGCGATGCGTTTCATCGCCGTACGGCCCGAAGCGAAACGTCACGTCAAATCCTGATTCACGCATGCTGCGATCGCCTTTGAAATAATCCGCCGTAAGCGCCACGCGATTTTCCCGGCAATCCTTCGCGTCAGCATCGGCGGAGGTTTTTACTTTCGAGCCGCACACGAACAGATCGTAAATCTGCCCGGTCACCGACGCCACCTGTGCTGAATCACCAGTATTCACACGAACCATTTGGCCGTGGTTATCGTCGGGATGCATCAGAAAATATTCCGCAACCTCGCGGTAATAATGGCTTGGGTCACCCAGGATTTCCGGCACGGGTCCGCCGCCGTGGTCGAAATACCGTGAAAGACCGGTGTCACCCGCCAGATGCGGCGGAGAAGTCCACTGCTCGTAGTCTGTGCGGGCATAGCGGTACGCTCGTTCGAGCCACGCTTTGTCGTCATGGCCGTTGGCTTTTTCGGCGTCGTAAACGGCGAGGATCATCGAAGTCAGAAACGGCGGCTGCGAGCGCGTGAGATAATACGTGCGGTTCGCATTCAGCACTCCGCCGTAGTGCTCGATTTCGAAGAAAAAGTTGTCCACCATTCCCTTTGCAAGCGCCGGACGGTTGTCCCGCAGCAGTCCGAGAATGATGAAGTAGCTGTCCCAGCCGTACATTTCATTGAATTGTCCGCCAGGCACGACGTATGGATTGGGGAGGTAGAGCAATCCTTCGGGGCCTATCTTTTTCGAATCAATCTCGCCCCGCTTTTCGATTTTCACGGGCAAATGCTTCACGCGAACGTGGCAACGCTCAGCCAGCTCTTTTACATTTGTCGGCTCCGCAAATTCCGCGGGAAGATAGAGGATCGGCTCGCCCTTGGTCTTCACATCTTCCAATGTCTTGCACACATCGACCGAGCGCGTCAGATCGTCCCACGCGGCATGAATGTATTCACGAACGTTCTCGAAGGAAGATGACTTCTCACTCATCGAGGCATGGTCGCTCAGAAATTTAGATGTTGGTGTGCGCCGGGCGTCGCGCTCCGTGCGTGAGCCGGTCGTCATTATCGGCGCGTTCGGCGTTGCCAGTATTGCCAGCATCGCAGTACAGCAAAACGCGCAGCACTTTGCGCGAGTCCTCTTTGGATTAAATGGAGCGGGAGCTCGCATACCCACCTGCGTTTCTTTCAGGCAGGAATCGCGGCCGCCGGTGTGGGAAGGCCGACGCGTCTCAGCAAGTCTTGGAAACTAGGATTGCTCCGCAAAGCGTCCATGCTCGGGTCCAGATGAAGATAGATAAGCCAGTGAGAGTGGTCCTCCCAGGATTTCTCCAAGTATTGAATCGCCCGCTCGTTTTCTCCCAAGCCGATATGGATTCCGGCGAAGAAGTGAGGCGCGACATATTTGTGCTTCGCCAGTTCCGTCAGATCATCGAGCACCTGCACCGCTTCCTTTGTCCTTCCGGACTCTCCATAAGTATGCGCCAGCGCCGCGCGCATCAACGGACTGCCGCCTGAAAGGTTCACGCCCTTCTCACCCGCGGTGATGGCCAATTCGTAGCGGCCGGTTTTCCGGTACAGAAGGCCGAGAATCCAGTGGGTGACGGGGTAGTTTGGATCCAATTCGACAGTTCGCAGGAGTTGATCAATGGCTTCGTCGTATCGACGG
>DASYXV010000012.1:0-1780 GCA_035934545.1 Candidatus Acidiferrales bacterium | reverse complement strand
GTGCGATCGCGCGGAACGGAGAATTCTGCGGCGACGGCGGCAAGCTGTGCAATGAACGGTTAAGCCATCCATCTTCAGTAACTTTTATGCCAGGCGTACCGGTTTCCATGAAATCCTGCGCGTCGAAATGCGAGCGCGTCGCGTCGGGCGATCCGGCGGCGTGCACGATGGCGAGATGGCGCTCTTGCCACAGCGGCTGAAATGCGGCCAGGGATGGATGCAATCCGAAGAACCCATCAAGCTCGATCACGGATTTGCGCGGGATGTTGATGCTCGGCCGCATCGCGTAATACTGCGTTTCGCCGTGCGGGACGACGATGTTGAGCCCGTCGGCCGCGCCCCGCTGGAAGATCACGACCAGACGCTTCTGGCTCGTACCCTCGAGCGCTCCGAACGCGGCGCGGGTAAGAAAGCTGGGCACGGCAGCCGTCCCGACGACTGCGAGAGCGCTGTTGCGAACGAAAACGCGGCGAGTGATCATACAAGACTCCTAGCTCTCAGCTTCTGTTATCTAGCTTTCCGGCTAGACTCATCTTCTCTGAAACTCCGGTGAGCCGAGCAGCAAACCCGCGATCATGGCCGGATCTGGCGGCTTGGATTGTGGCGCTTTCTGATTCTTGTTTGAGGGGGCCTGTTTCGACGAGTCCTCGATCTGCGCCACAATTGAATCGTGCGTCTGTTTTGAAACCTCGACCGACAGCAACTTGGCTTCGAGCGAAGACAGCGCAGAGTCAGCGTCGAATGGCGGCGAGATGCCCGCCAATTGCGCCGCATCCACCTTCGCTCCGCGCACTCTGCCCGACGTTAACGCCAGTGCAAAGTTCATGCGGGTCAGCAACGCCGACGAACTCACCCACGTTTCCGCTTTCATCGAGTAGCCTGTCGGAGGCACCGCTCCGTAGAGCGGCATTCCCATATTGTTCAGTTGACGCACAAGCGGCATGGCCTCGTCGATGCTGGCGCCGGTCGCACGCGCGGCCGACGCGACGAACTCCAACGGCGTTTTCACTTTATGGCGATACGCGCTGTCGGTCCAAAACTCGGGAGAATGAAACATGGTCGCCAGCACTTCGCGAATGTCTCCCTTTTTCTTTTGAAAGGTCTTCGCCATGCGGTCGACGAGGGCCGGAGGCGGATCGTCCGACACAAAACGCTGCGCCAGTTTCAAAGAGATGAAATGCGCAGTCTGCGGACTTGTCGCCAGCAGGTGCAGCACTTCCCTTCCCTCATCTTCGCCCTTGGGTTTGATGCGATGTCCGAGAACCAATTTCGGGCCCGGCTCATGCTTGCGCGGATCGAAGTGGAATTCTCCGCCGTCATTGGGCTTTTCAATCGTCCATCCGGTGAAGACCTTCGCCACTTCCGTGACGTCGCGCTGGGTGTACCCGCCATTCACGCTGAGCGTGTGCAATTCGAGCAATTCGCGGCCGTAATTTTCGTTCAGGCCGCTATTCGCCTTTCGCTTCGCGTTCGGATTCGGCCTCGGATAGCCATACGGTCCGCGCGGTGCGGGACGCGCCGGCACGCCCAGCGCCTGCATCGAGTTCGGGCCAACACTCAACCAGTTGTCGAGATAAAACAGCATGGCCGGGCTTTTTGCAGTGGCCGCCAGCAAATCTTCGAACTTGCCCATGGCATGCGGACGAATCACCTGCTGCTCGTAATTGGTCAGCAGCAGTCGCTCTGGACCTTTGGCCACGAACACGTTGAAGTGATTGAACCAGAAATCGGTCATCACCTGCTCGAGTTGGCGATCGCTATAGATGGCGCGCAGCAGCTT
>DASYXV010000003.1:0-2307 GCA_035934545.1 Candidatus Acidiferrales bacterium | reverse complement strand
GCGGCGGCGCGAAATTCTCCGTAGGCAAAGAACACAGCCGCCCACACATTCACCGCCATGCCGACTACAGTCAGCACGTTTGGCGTGATGCCCGTCGCCGCCAGGCCGCTGACAACATGTTGAAGCAGCCAGCCCCCACCGGCTCCGATCCAGTGCGTGACGGGCTTCCAGATTGGCTCTTTAGCTTTTTCCATTTCGGCAGAGATCATACGACATGCGGTTGCTCGTCTCAATACACGAAAAAAGGCCGCGCAATAAAGGGGCAACTTGCGCGGCCTTCGTGCTACGAAATCGCTGCGTCAGCGGGTGTCGCCGCCGGAGGCATCTCCGCGCGGAGCTGGAGCCGCGATCGCCGGAATATCCTCGCTGCGAATCCGCTTGTTGAAGTCGGCGAGATTCTTGTCCTTCAATTGCCGGTATTTCGCCATTTGCTCGTCGAGCTGTTTACTCAATAGATCAAACACCTCATGCGACGATTGCGTCGGCGCTGTATCGGCACTCTGAACCGTGCTGTCGAGAGCCATCATTTGATCCACGATCATGATCGGGAAATTCAGCGGGTCCTCGCCGGATTTCGATTTCACCTGGATCAGCGCTTCCTCGACATCCGTGAATTTCTTATCGAGATCCTTCGCCGCGTCCGCTGTGGCCTTTGTTTTCTTGTCATCCGCGAGCCGCTTTTCGAGCGCGGTGAGCTGTCCATGAATTTCGCGAATCTGATTCACGGCGTCATGAGCCTCTGTGATTCGCCCGCGAATTTGTAGGCTGAAATCAAGCTGCTTCTGCAGATCTTCTTGTGAAACTTTAATGCGCGGATCTTCTTCGAGTTTAAGCGGAGCTGTATAACTTTTCCCCTCCTCCGTCAGCTTGACTTGATAGTCTCCGGGAACAGCAAGCGGCCCAATCGGCCTGCCACCCCACGCAACGGCGCCCGGCACCACACTGGGCGGCTCATAGCGCAAATCCCATTCGAACCGGTTCAGTCCGGCTTTTGCAGGGAGATTCGCCATCCCGCCGCGGAAGAATGATTCCTGCGGCGAGGGCTGGGCCGGTTTCTCGCCCTTGCTCTTATATTTACGAATCACTTTTCCTTTCGAGTCGAGAATCTCGAGCGTGATCGGCTGCTTCGGTTCGGTCTTCAACGAATAATCGATTACCGCACCCGAAGGAGGATTCTCCCCGGCCGCAAAACCTCCGGGAATGCGGAAGCGTCCGCCGCGGAAGCGATACGCGGTTGCAGGCTTGAACAAATAAGTATCTGCGTTCGCATCTCCAGAATTCATCTCGCGCAGCGGCGTGATGTTGTCTAGGCTCCAGAAAGCGCGCCCGTGCGTGGCTATAATCAAATCGTTTCCGTGAATCGTCATATCGTGTACCGGCACGGTGGGCAAATCCAATTGAAGCGATTGCCACTGCGCGCCGTCGTTGAACGAAACATAGATTCCTCTTTCTGTTCCCGCGAAGAGCAGTCCCTTGCGTTTTGGATCCTCGCGAATCGCATGAGCGAAAACATTGTCCGGCAGTCCGCTCGTGATTTTCGTCCACGTCTTGCCGTAGTCGCTCGTTTTGTAAAGATACGGGTGGAAATCGTCCCAGCGGCTGCGATCTGCCGCAAGATAAGCCGTACCTGCCGCGTGCGCGGATGGATCGATCAGGTCGATACGGCTCCAATCGGGGAGATCCTTCGGCGTCACATTTGACCAAGCCTTTCCGCCGTCGCGCGTTATGTGCACCAACCCGTCGTCGCTGCCCACCCAGATCAATCCTCGTTCAACGGGCGATTCCGCGACAGCGAAAATCGTGTCGTAATATTCGACGCTGGTATTGTCCTGCGTCAGCGGACCTCCCGCCGAACCTTGCTTGCTCTTGTCGTTGCGAGTCAGGTCCGGACTGATCACCGTCCAGTTCTGGCCCTGGTCGGTGCTCTTAAACAGCACCTGCGCGCCGTGATAAATCGTATTCGAGTCAAACGGCGACATCGCGATGGGAGCGGTCCATTGGAAGCGATACTTCAGCGTCGCAGCCCCCCACCCCATCGGATTCAACGGCCACGCGGTGATGTCCTGCTCCTGACCGTTTGCCTTGTCGTATCGCGTGATTAAACCGTCATACGAACCCGCGTAAACAATGTTCGGATTCTTCGGATCGGGAACAACGAATCCGCTCTCGCCGCCGCCCACGTCGTACCAATCCTTGTCCGTGATGGCGCCCGAGTCGCTGCGGCTCGCAATCGCCACCGTCGAATTGTCCTGCTGCGCGCCGTACACGTAATAATTGAATCGGTTGTCGGTCGCGACGTGATAAAAC
>DASYXV010000082.1:0-335747 GCA_035934545.1 Candidatus Acidiferrales bacterium | reverse complement strand
CTCACGGTGATGGGCGCGCCGCTGGCGGGAGGAGTGAGGAAAGTAATACTCACCGCGCCTGTGGAATAATTGATGGTGCTGGTGGTTTGATTGATGTAATTTGCCGTGGGGCTGCCGAGCGTGCCCGTGTTTGCGGTCACGGCGGGGCAACTGCTCGAAGCGTCAAACCACGGGCAATCGCCGATTTGGGGCGTGCCGCCAACGGAGACCAAAACCGTGAATGGAGAAACTGGCGAATGCGCCAGGGTGTGAGTGAAGGTGAGAGTGGAGCCGTTCCCAGTGCCGATGGTCTCGCCGGTAACTTGAGTGCCCGTCGAGTCGAAGGTAGTGTAGTTCGAACCCCAGGCGGTGTTCAGGGCGGTGATGCTACCGGCGTATTTCTGCCAGAGGTAATCGCGCAGGCTGCAAGGGCTAGAAATCGAACAGGTTGTAGTGGGGTTCGCTGCCTGAGCCTTTGAATAGGCCTGTTGAGCCGGATACAACAAGTTTTCGCTCTGAAATTGCGTTGAGTTAATGTACGTGCGTACCGGCGTGGTGATCAGAGTCACCCATGCGATGTTGGCGTTCGTATGGCCACCGGTATTAAAATCTGGGCCCGTGCCCGAGCCCCAAAAGAAATCCGAATCCTCGGTCAGTACCCCCAGGATGTAAGGATTGCTGCTAAGTATCTGCTGCGTGACCGCACCCGTGGGGTTTGCCAATTCACTCTGCCACTCCGTGCTCAAGTTCGGGTCAAAAACGTCAAACATCGCAGCTCGAATTGAAGTGTAATTACTGTTAGTCCCATCAATGATGTCTTTAATCGGGCTGGTTAAAAAGCTGTTGCGGTTGACTGAGCCATTCATAGCAGGTTTTAGTTCAAAAATGATGGGCATGGGAATTGGCTGTACGCCGCCCGGCCAATTGCAGCCAATGCAGGTTGCCCAGGGAAGCGTGGCCCCGCTCCCGGAGTCCTCCCCGAGGGTGTTGAATCCCCACGTCGTCAGGCGCTTTTCCGTCTGCCAACCCCAGTTCGAGCCAGTGCCTGTGGCATCTCCGACGGTGCCGTACTTAGCCGCATAAATGGGATAAGTATTGACACCATTGCAGTCGAGAGTCGGATTTGTGTTGGGAGTTGTAACCGCCACGCTCATGGAAATGAAGCCGTTGCCCAATGGGTCGCAGAAAAACCAGTGACTGTTGATCTTCTCAAGGTGGAAGTACGGCGTAACGGTTGCGCATTTGATGTCTTCGCGACCGCCGTATTGGTCAAGCGTTCTGCCGATCGTAGTCATGGTGAAAGTGTGGGTTGCCGTCTGCGGAGTCGAACTGCTGTCGGTCACCTGGGCGGTGAAAATGTAGGCGCTCGATGCTGTCGGCGTGCCGGAAATCGTGCCCGTCGAGGCTGCGAGCGACAATCCCGGAGGAAGCGTTCCGGAACCCGTAGCGATGCTCCAGGTGTACGGAGCCTGGCCGTTGATGGCAGTCAGTGTGGCGGAGTAAGCCACGGAAATCTGGGCGCCCGGCAACGAATTGGTGGTGATAATCAAAGTGTTTGTCGGCGTGGTAGTGGATACGTTGATTGTGAGAGCCTGAGTTGCAGTCTGCAGAGGTGAAGAGGAGTCCGCTACTTTGGCCGTGAAACCGAAGCTGCCAGATTGAGTCGGCGTGCCAGAGATTTTCCCACTTGACGCAGTCAAAGAGAGGCCCGCAGGGAGGTTGCCAGAGGCGATGCTCCAAGCGTAGGGCTGGCTCCCTCCCGAAGCTGACAATGTGGCAGTGTAGGATGCTTGCATTTTGGCGGACGAGAGACTGGACGTCATTATGGTTAACGAACCGGGAATCCTCCCGCCCGAACCGCCCGTGAGACCGCAGCCGGAAAGAGAGAAGAGCAATAGCGCAGCCAACAACAGTCGGCAAGCTGGCCAAGGGCCATTGGAAATATCTCTCCGCGCACCATTCCGCACTGAAGAAGCGCTACTTATGTCATTGATTCTGCAAACGTTGCTGCTCATTCCCGCCACCCCTTGCCCAGTCGTCGCGTCAATTTTCTAGCCTATGGTGCGGCTCCAGGGATGGAAAAAGCACCTGCTCTATGGTCGGAAAAAGGGACAGGTACCAAACCTGTCCTCGAATCGGCCCAAGGGCCAGTATGCTTAACCGAAGCGGGGAGTTGGGAAGGTGGCAAGAAGTCGTGACTCAATCGGACGCCTTGGACCAATTGTCTTAGCGGATATCTGCATTCATTACCGCTGCTTTTCGTAATCTTTCAGAATGGGGGTGTAAAGCTGGTCTAAGAGGTCAAGTTGCTGTGTTGCATCCACTGGCAAGACATATTCAAGGCGGTTCCGGGCCAACGAGGATTCAGGGTATATATCTCATTTTCTTGGAATGCCGACACGCCGCGCGGTCGAGAACATGCTATCGACCGTATCCATGTCTTTGGCCTGAATTTTTCCTGCAGGGAGTCGAGTATTGGTGAGGTCTTCAAGTCTTTGCAACAGATCAACGAGCGCAAGAGAATCAATAAGGCCTGACGAAACCAGTGGTGTTTTTTCATCGATCTGGGTCCCCGGACGGCGAATGACTTCATTCAAGATGTATTCGATCATTTCCACTTTGAGGTCAGGCATCGGCGGAATTCTCCCGTAGTGTCGGATGTTCGGTTAATAGTTTTTCCCGCGTAGTCCCGCGTGCTGGTTTTCCGGCTGTGCTTTTCACGATCCATCTGGGTGGTTTTATGAAAAGATGTCCAACAGCGATTCCCAGCTCTGCCTTTACGGCGTTTCGCAATTCCCGCTCGATGGTTTGCGCATGAGTCAGATCAGCATTTTCGCGCACCTCGGCCACGACAACAATCTCTTCAGTTCCGAGATTGGAATTATATTTCCCGAAAGCGACCACCCTTCCGTCACAGATCGCTGAATGGCTGGATACAATTTCCTCCACATCCTGAGGATAGATATTTTCGCCAGCCACGATGATCAGGTCTTTTTTCCTGCCAACCACGAATAACTCATCATCAGATAAAAATCCGAGGTCTCCCGAGTAATACCAGCCGCCTCGGACTGCCTTCTCGGTCAAATCCGGCCGGTTATAATATCCATCCAGCATCGATTCACTGTGAATGGCAATTTCTCCAACCTTGCCAACTAGATTTTCTCCTGTTTCTGAAACTACGCGAATCTGGGTATTAGCCAAGGGCCTGCCAGACGATACGAAGCAAATAGCATCTTGGTTGTTACTTGAAACCGGGCGCACCAAACCTTGCTTCCGGAATGCGTTTGTCTCAATCCAGATCCGTCGAGGTTCGGGTGAAGCCATATCCGACTGTGTGGCTGCAAATACAGTTTCAGCCATCGCATAGCAGCTTTGCAGCGTTCGTGGACGCAGGCCATGACTCGCAAACGCAGAAGTAAACTCATCCATGCTTGAGGCACGCACTGGTTCGGAGCAATTGATGAGAGCTCTCAGACTCGATAGATCGATGCCCGCGCGATCCTGGGGCCTCACTCTTCGCGCCAGGAACTGCAAGGCAAAATTAGGAACCCACGCCAGAGTGCAGCGTTCCGTACCGATGAGTTCGAGCATCGTTCGAGGTTGCATGACCCAGTCGATTGGGGACTGCATCAGCACAGCTAAATGGCATGCAAGAGGAAGCATGAAACAAGCGATCAGGCCCATGTCATGATAAAGCGGCAGCCAGCTATAGATCCGATCCCTTGAACTGAGCTGAATCGCAGGGGCTAGATTACTTATTTGCTTGAGAACAGCACGGTGCGTTAGAGCAACTCCCTTTTGAAGCCCTGTGGTCCCGGCTGAATGTTGTATGAAAGCAATCTGATCCGGATGCACCGCTTGGTCGTTTTTGGGCGTCGGTTGCGCGGGGAATGCGTCCGGGCACCGGGCGATTCGAGAAGTCCCATCCGCGGCAATATGCGCCATCAAGTCCTGAGGGAATCCCTCGTCAACGACGGTTAAGGAGGCTTTCAGGTTGGCGGACACACCCGCAAGCCCGAAGCGATACTTAGAAGGTTCCACTTTGAAGTTTGGATACGCCAATATAGCGGGAATAGCTCCGAGAAGCATTGCGCCCGTAAAGGCTGACATTAGCTGGATGCCCTGCGGCATGATCAAGATAACAGTTTCCCCATTACGGACGCCGAGCGAACGAAAGTATTGCGCGTGAGCCTGAGCTTGCCGCCGAAACGCTTCAAAAGTGAGCGTCTCGATGTCGGTCTCACTCTTCCACATCGTCACGAAGGGCTTGTCGGCGGGAGCGGCAGCAAGTGCCTCCACCAAAGTCTCAAAGCCCTGTCCGACGGTTGTAGTTGATTCAGACATAAGGCGATGCCTCGCTAGTCTTGCAGTCCTCGACTCAACTCAGCGATTACTGACTCCGAGTCTCGCGCTAGAACGACACCCAATCGAAGCCGGTGACCGACCCGCCGATGGGGCCAAGTTCTTTCCGTACGTTTGAGGGAAAAGCACCGGCTTGAGTCCGACCGCCAGATCCGCTGCCATTATTTCCGCACCGCTCGTGGTGAAATGCACCATATCCGCAAAATTATTAGGACCGGGCGGGATTTCATTCGCCGCATCGATAAGATAGAGCTTCTCACAGGCGGCGGTTTCCCGGATGGCTTGATTCATTCTTCGCTCCATATCGATGAAACCGCCCTCTTCGAGTATTGGATAAAATTTTCGCCATTCAATCAAGAGATCGCGATCTTCCGGAGTGAGAGCTGAGCCAAATATGGTCGCGTGTGTAACCAACACTGGTTCGACTCCGTGAGCGCGAAGGGATTTAACCAGCGCCCCGAGGTCTTCTCGAAATCGCTCGACGTTTGCTTCCGCCAGAGTCTGCATGACGCGAACATGCGTGGTGTCGCGCTCGATTTGGAACTGTCTCAGCCTGGTTTGGACGGCCTTCGGCAATGCGCTCTTCAGCAAGTTGCCCA
Organism: Candidatus Acidiferrales bacterium; assembly: GCA_035934545.1. Taxonomy (GTDB): domain Bacteria; phylum Acidobacteriota; class Terriglobia; order Acidiferrales; family UBA7541; genus DAHUXN01. The sequence goes on along the minus strand of DASYXV010000082.1, from coordinate 330,807 downwards.
CTCGCTCTGAAATCCTCAACCCGAGTATTCGATCGTCCAGAGATTCAGGTCTTGGGGCACGCGCAGGGCTGACCGACCGAGGAGTGATTTCAATGTAGGTAGCGGGCGAAGGATAAATCAGCGCATAGGATGGGTGGATCTGCGAAACGACTTCGGGCACGCGCAGAATTGCCGTAGGCAAGGTCTCACCGGGAAATGCCGCATTCACGACCTGGAATTCAGGTTTCCCGGCGAGTTTATTCAACTCCCGCTCAAGTTGTCTTGGGTACTCTTCATCCGGGGCTTCGTACAGGCCAAATGTCTCTGAAGCGCCGAAGCAAACGATCCGTACGGTTCCGGGCTGGAGTTCGGGTCCCCGGTAGCCCAGGCTGTTTAATTGCCACTTTTCGTACCGCGCCCCTGGCTTTCCCCATTTTCCTAAGTTATCGGTCTTGAGAAGAATCTCGTTATTGTATGGCCCCCAGAAAGGCGCACCGTAGCTCAATACATCGTCTGTACGTGCGCAGAGCTCGAGAACCAGAACGAAGATGAGAGCGCAGAGAATGCCTCGGAGGATGTGGACTATATGTTTCATCAGAATTTGAAATATGCAAATGCCTGTGTTTGTGCAGAGTGAAAAACTCCGACGTAGATGGCTGTAGAATAAAGCGCGAAGCGTACCTCTGTAGGAATAGAGAAGGAATTCAGCCGCCCTGTGACTAGGTTCCCAAGCTTAAGTGTTCCGAGATACCCCAGCACTAACACGAGAACGAGAAAATAAAGACTGTGAGGCAATGTGATCATCGAATAGCTGGAGACCTTTATGACGGAGCGCAGCATGTCGAAAGCTTGTGTCAACGCGTTCGACTGAAAGAATATCCATCCCAGGCAAATAGAAGTAATTGTTATAAACCAAGAAATCAGGTTTGGGATTGGGCCGCTGAAATCCCACCCTAGCCGTCTTTTTAGTTCTTGCCATTGGCGGTGTAGGACCAACAAAATGCCATGGTAAATCCCCCAAATCGCAAGCAGGGGAGTGCCTTTGTGCCACAATCCGAATATCAACATCGAGATTACAAGGGTGCAATTTCGCCATAGTTTTGAACGATTGAACATTGCGAGGGGAAGAAAAAGATAATCACGAATCCAGAATGAAAGCGACATGTGCCAGCGGGTCCAGAATTCAGAGGGCGTGGTCGAAATATACGGAGCCTTGAAGTTTTCCGCGAGCTCAAATCCAAAGAGCCGCGCTGCTCCAATGACGATGTGAGAATAACCTGCAAAATTGAAAAACAGTTCGAAGCCGTAGCCGAAAGCAAGGCACCAGACGTCCGGGCCAGTGAAATTCGGGGAGAAGATCTGAAATGCATGATCTACTCCTTGGTCAAAATGAATTCCATTTGCCAGTATTTCGCCAAGGGCGACCATAAACAGGCCCACGCAGATTCGGTCCATTCCGCGTACTGCATCATTGAGCGTAGGATTCTCGGTACTGCGAAGCTGCAGCAAGAGGCTCGACAGGCGGCAGATGGGGCCTGAGAGTACCGTCGGCCAAAACGCCATGTACAGCAGGAACTCCGTGAACGACGGATCTAGTTCTTCACCCCGATAGATGTCCAGCAAGTAGGACAGAGTTTGAAATGTCCAGAACGAGATGCCAATGGGCAAGACAATATGGGCAATTGTCGGAGCCAACTGGGTGCGACCGAGCAGCGGCAGCAGTTCGCGCGCGTATTTGAATGTACCGAGAAGAGCCAAGTTTGCCAGGATCCCCAGCCATAACCTCCCTACTGATTGCCGCGCCTTTAACAGGCGTCCCAAGAGATGATTTGCGGTGGATGAGAGGATCAAAAGACCGAGGAAGCCAATTCCCCAACTGGCGTAAAGAAGATAACTGGTCAGAAGAAGAACAATCTGGCGGGACCGTGTTGCATGAAAGCATCGAATAACGAGCCAAGCGATTGGCAGTACAATGATGTAGAGCAACGCCTGACTATTCATTCAGAAATGGGTCTCCTTCGAGCTGCTGGCAAGCCTGCTGAAATTAACACCTGTGCCTAAGTCGAGTGTTTGATGCAAGGCAACAAGTTATTTCGCCCGCAGCTCATACGCGCCCTTATATGGTTCAGTTTCAGTTTTCCTTTAAGCGAAGCAAAAACTCCGCTGACGACTCCCGTGCACGATACGCAGGATGATTATATCGTACTGATGCCATTGACCGTCGTTCATAACTGGACGATGGACCTGTAATATTCAAGAGAGAATGCTATCAGTCTTGGGCGGACGAGCAATTTCTGGCAGATCTCTTTAACGAACTTCTGGAATGACCCTTGGGTTGCAGCTTTCTGTTGCCATTATGGTTTTCCTCTTATGAGCTTGGCCCGCCACTTCGATGCAGCCCTTGGGATCCTACGGCTCGAATGGTGAGGCAAAGGGCCCCCCGTCTTCCCTAAGAAAACAAGCGCCAAATGTCCGAAAGACCAAAAATGGCGAGAGAGCTCTGCTAACCATTTTAGATTCATTTACTTAACAAAATGGCGAAAGTCATTTTGGATCAAGAAGATGGAAACGGACTCACTTCGATCGAGGAATTGCATCACCGATTCAAGGAAAACTTCTGCACACTTCCTCAAGGGGCCCCACTCAGCAGGTTAATTGGAATCTAACCTTCGTAGAATCTGTCGCTTGGAATGATATCTTGACCGAACATTCGGAGAGGCGATTGCATTTGTTTTCGGCGTAATCTTAAGTCATGGGAGTTTTTGTAACTCTTGATGCGTCGGATGCGGCTAGCTCGTCTTTGGGCCAATGCCGGAAATGCCTCAGATCAGATCCTTCTGATTCACCATTTGGCTCTTGTTCTTGCAAATCGACCGAGAAGGCGGTCTGAGAGACCACAAAGGAGAAGATGAAATCGTCTCATACTTATCATGACAAAACTATCAGGCGTATTAGAATCGGAAAGGCATGAACACACAAACAAGGGAGGAGTCGTCGTAGCCAACGATACTATGAACAGCACAGATCATTTGAATCCGCCGCATGGCGGGGCGCTCGTGAATTTGATGGTTGATTCGAAGCGAAGAGAGGAGCTTCGCGCGGCTTCGAAAGGATGGCTGTCCTGGGATTTGACGCCGCGCCAGCTCTGCGACCTAGAACTCTTGATGAATGGCGGATTTTCTCCGCTGGAAAGATTCATGGGCCGCGCGGACTACGAATCGGTTTGCTCGAAGATGCGGCTCACGAGCGGATTGATATGGCCCATTCCGGTGGTGCTGGATGTTCCCGCGGAGCTGGCGAAGCAACTCAAGACCGGGACGTCACTGGCTCTGCGCGATCCCGAAGGCGTGATGCTGGCAGCTTTACACGTGGAGGAAGTTTGGGAGCCGAACCGGGAACAGGAAGCCGAACATGTCTACAGCTCGACGGACAAAATGCATCCTGGTGCAACGCATGTTCTCGAGAGGACAAATCCTTTTTATGTCTCGGGCAAGCTCGAAGGTTTGCAGTTTCCCAGCCACTACGATTATCACGCCTTGCGCCAAACTCCGGCGGAGATGCGCGCGGAATTCGCGCGTCTTGGCTGGCGCCGCATTGTCGCCTTTCAAACGCGGAATCCGATGCACCGGGCTCACGTGGAACTGACATTCCGCGCGGCGAAAGAGGTGTCCGCGAATTTGCTGATCCAACCGTCTGTGGGAATGACGAAACCCGGCGATGTGGATCATTACACTCGCGTGCGCTGCTATCAGGCGATCCTTCCGCATTATCCGGCGAACACAGTCAAACTCGCGCTCCTGCCACTCGCGATGCGCATGGGCGGGCCGCGGGAGGCAGTCTGGCATGCCATTATCCGCAAGAATTTCGGTTGCACGCATCTTATCGTGGGGCGGGATCACGCTGGTCCGGGGAACGATTCGAAGGGAAAGCCGTTTTATGGCCCCTACGATGCGCAGAATCTTTTGCAGGAACATCAAGACGAGCTCGGCGTGAAGATGGTGCCATTCAAGATGATGGTCTACCTCGAAGACAAAGACACGTATGTCCCAGAAGATGAGGTGCCGCAAGGTAGCCGGGTCTTGAATATTTCGGGAACTGAGTTGCGTTCGCGTCTGGCAGCAGGCCGCGATATTCCCGCCTGGTTCACGTATCCGCAAGTAGTCACGGAACTGCGGCGCACGTACCCGCCGCGGCATCGCCAGGGCTTTACAGTTTTCTTCACGGGATTATCGGGCTCAGGAAAGTCGACGATTGCGAATGTTTTGCTCGTGAAGTTTCTGGAGATGGGCGGCAGGCCAGTAACCCTACTTGACGGGGATATCGTTCGAAAGAATCTTTCTTCTGAGCTCGGCTTCTCGAAGGAGCACCGGGACCTCAATATCCGCCGCATCGGTTTCGTGGCGCGAGAAATTACAAAAAACGGCGGGATCGCGGTTTGCGCACCCATCGCTCCATATGACAACATCCGGAAAGATGTCCGGCAGTCTATTGAAGGCGCCGGCGGATTCATCCTCGTGCACACTTCTACTTCGTTGGAAGTTTGTGAACAGAGAGATCGAAAAGGCCTGTATGCGAAGGCTCGCGCCGGGATCATTCCTACGTTTACTGGCGTCTCGGATCCGTACGAAGCGCCCGCGGACGCTGAGATTACTCTCGACACGACGGAAATGACTCCAGAAGAAGCGGCGCAAGAAATTATGCTTTACTTAGAAAAGCAAGGATATGTCGGCGAGGCCGGAGAGCTGACTTAGCCGGGTTCGGTTCGATTAGCGAGTGAGGAACAAGGCGAGATGCTCCAAATCGCGCTGACAGCAGGCGTCGGACTCGCGGTTGGAATCATGGTGGGGCTGACTGGTGTCGGCGGCGGTGCGCTGCTGGTGCCCATCCTCGTTTTGTTCATGCATGTGCCGCCGATTGTCGCCGTTGGTACAGCGGCCTTCTTCGTGGCCATCACGAAACTTGGAGCGGCATGGTCTTATCACCGGCGGGGCCATGTGGAAATGGGCCTGGTGGGAAGAATGGCAATCGGAAGCGTGCCCGGAGCAATTCTCGGAGTGGGAATCCTGGCTTTCCTTCGAGCTCACTTGGGCAGCGGAATCAATGAATTACTGAAAATCATGATTGGCTCTCTGCTTGTCGCCACGCCGGCGCTGGCATTCTTGAAGAATTATCTCGAAAGGAATGGAAAGAAGTCGCTGCGTGATCGTCTTCCACCTTATATCACTGCTACAAACGGAGCAGTTATGGTTGGTCTAGTGGGAGGCCTTTTGGTGGGCATGACTTCAATGGGCTCCGGCAGCATCATCATGACGCTGCTGCTTCTGTTCTATAGCCGATCTGTTCCCACACTGGTGGGCACGGATATCGCACATGCTGCCATCCTGGGGCTTGTCGCCGGAACGGGTCATCTTTTCTTGGGCACGGTTAATTTTCAACTGCTGGCGGCACTCCTGCTTGGTTCGATTCCGGGTGCGTGGATCGCGGCGCACCTGGCTACTTCCGTCCATACTGCCTGGCTGCGAAGATTGCTCTTTTCCGTGCTTGTGGCTGCAGGACTCTCGATGTTTTGATTCCGAACAGTCTTGAAGAAAAAGAATACAAAATGAAAATCGAGGATACATTCCAGGGTGGAACCGCAACACCAATTCGGGCGCAGATGACTGACCGGCAGAAGGATATTTCCAAGATTATTGAAGCTCTCGAAGCGGGCGGGAGGCTGTATCAATCGCGCTCAATGGAATCAGTCCGCGTGGAGCGCAAGAGCGGGGGAGATCCGGTCACGGATGCTGAACGAGAGGTCAATCAAGTGCTTTTTGAAGCTTTGGTCAGCGAGGGAGAAGGTTGGTTTTCCGAAGAAAGCGCGGATAGTTCCGACCGCCTGCATCGTTCTCGCATTTGGATAGTCGATCCGCTGGATGGCACGAAAGAATATGTCACACGAATCCCGGAGTGGTGCATCTCTATCGCTTTACTTGAGAACGGCAAGCTCGTTGCGGCTGGCGTCTTAAATCCGCTGACTGATGAACTGTTTTACGGGACTCCGGAAACTGGGGTTGTTTATCAGGATCGATCTGGTCACGGTTTCAATGAAAACTCAGAGTCATCAGAAATGCCGCTAGTTCTTGCAAGCAGGAGTGAATGCAAGCATGGAGAGTGGGAGCGGTTTAGGGGCGCGCCAATCCGACTACGGCCAATGGGCTCGGTTGCTTATAAACTGGCGTTGGTCGCAGCTGGAAAGGCCGACGCAACTTGGACTCTTGTCCCGAAGCATGAATGGGATGTTGCGGCAGGAGTAGCTCTCTTGAGTTCCGCTCGCGGGATAGTCGTGAGAAAAGACGGAGTTGGGCCAACGTTCAACCAGAAAGACCCGCTGCTGCCCGGATTAGTGGGACTCTCGCAATCTGGATTCCGACGCCTACAATCGTACCTAGAGAAACTCTCGAGCGCGCCCGGTTTCGAGGATTGTCAACCCTGGGCAAATTCTATCTTACTTGGCTAGCAAGCTTTCGCTAAAGGTTCTAGATTTACCCAACCGTACTGCGGCTTATCCCCCCCGAGCTTGAGGTCACCGACGCGGCGAATTGATTTTAGGTGACTTATCGGAGGGCATAAAGCCGACTACGGAATGGAAAATCCATTGTAGTATGCAAAAACTTGCACAGAGGCCCATTGATCTGAGAAGATCATCTGTGGCGGAAAACAGACTGACTAAGCTATTCCAAATCAATATCTTGCGCGCCAATTTCTGCGACTACTCTAAGACTAAGGCATTCGCCGTGCATACATTTGCCATGGTATTGCACAGGACAACTAGGTTCCGCATGAGACAGGTAGAACTTAAGTCTTGGGTCCATCGAGCCTGTCACCATTCCTGATCGGGAGAACGAGTGAATCTTTCAACTGCTAGGGCTGCCATTCCCCAGGCAAGGGTGGCAAAACCTGCCGCCTGGAGTATTTGGGTCGGCGTCCTTTCTGTTCTTCTCTTTGCCCTGTACGGTCCCATTCTCGTGGCGCTGATTCTGGACTGGTGGCGGGATCCGAACTATGGGCACGGGTTTCTGGTCCCTGTCTTCGCCGGATTCGTCCTATGGAAAGAGCGATTGCGTTTGGCTGAGATTCCGCTGAACCCTTCGAATTTTGGTTTCTTGGTGATGCTCGGCGCTGTTGGCCTTCTCATGGTTGGCTCCCTCGGCGCAGAGTTATTTACGAGCCGGTTCTCAATGCTGATTCTTGTGGCTGGAATTGTCCTTTTTTTGGCGGGATGGAAGGTGTTGAGAGCGGTTTCATTTCCTCTCGCTTTCCTCATTCTGATGATTCCAATCCCGGTGCTGATTTTCAACCAAATCGCTTTCCCGCTACAACTCCTTGCATCGCGATTTGCAACATTTTGGCTTCAATTGGTGAATGTTCCTGTATTGCGGGAAGGAAATGTAATCATTCTTCCGAATTATCAACTTGAAGTTGTGGACGCTTGCAGCGGTATTCGTTCGCTGATGACTCTGATTACCTTAGCAATCGCTTATGGCTACTTGGTGGAGCCTCGGCGCTGGACTCGGTATTTCCTCGTGCTGTTAATGGTTCCGATTGCGATCGTAAGTAATGCCATACGCATTATGGGGACCGGCATACTGACGTACCACTTCGGTCCCGCGGCGGCGGAAGGTTTCTTCCATGAGTTTTCAGGGTGGGTAATTTTTGTCGCCGCCTTAATCTTAATGTTTGCCTGCCACTGGCTACTGAGGAAGCTTCCGGGCGGTAGGAAAGCGACCTCGAATGCGTAAACTGGCCATGACGGCGCGCCTTTGGATTGTAGCCATTGTGCTTCTGGGTGGTACGGGTCTGTTGCATGGCATGAGCCACGGCGAAGCTGTCGTGCCTCGGCATCCGTTGCAGGCTCTTCCCTATTCAATAGGCGCCTGGACAGGCCAAGAGCAACCATTGGCAGAACGGCTTGTGTTAGCAGCCAGCGTCACTGACTACACGAATCGCGTTTATGTCAACGCCTCAAACTCACAAGTGTGGCTCTATGTAGGCTACTACGCAAGTCAGCGCACGGGCGACACAATTCATTCGCCAAAGAATTGCCTGCCTGGAGCCGGCTGGGAACCTGTCCGCCAGGATTATGCGACTATTGATTTAGCGGACGGCCGCAAGATCGTCGTCAACGATTATGTGATTGAGCAAGGCCTCAACAAAGATCTTGTTTTCTATTGGTATCAAGGGCGTGGTCGCGTGATCGCCAGCGAGTACTGGGGAAAATTCTGGATGATTTCGGATGCCATCACCCGTAATCGGACCGATGGGGCGCTTGTCCGACTAATCGCGCCCATTTCAGGAGACAATAGCGATGCTGCTAAGGCACACCTGGTCCAATTCACGCAGCTCTTGTTCCCACATTTGAATGAATTTATCCCGGACTGATTGATTGTCGGTAGGAGGAGATCCATGAAGGGTTCAATGAATCGATGCAAAGCAATCCTAACTCTAGCGGTGATGGCTCCGCTGATTCTTAGCGCCTGCGCAGGTAATCCCGAAAAGGCCAAGCTCAGTTACCTCGAGAAGGGCAAGGCTTACATGAACGAGGGCGCCTATTCGAGCGCTGCGATCGAATTCCGAAACGCCCTGAAAATCGATCCGAAATACACGGAAGCATATGTTCAGCTTGCGCAGGCGGATCTAAGGCTAGGTGACGGCAGCGGGGCATTCAATTCGTTGCAAAGCGCGATTGAGATTGACCCAAATCGCATGGATGCCCGAATCCTCCGCGGGAATATTTATATGTTGGCGGCTCGCCAGCAGCGGAAGCCCGAGTATTATTCCAACGCCGAAGATGATGCCAACTTCATCTTGAAACAGGATCCTCAGAATGCCCAGGCCCATCATCTGCTTGGTTCGGTGCTCACTGCGGAAAAGAAGTACGACGCGGCTCTGCAGGAGTTCTCAACTGTGGCCAAATTGGAGCCGACCAAGGCGTCTCCATATATGGAGATTGGCTTGGTCCAGATTGCTTTGCAGCGATGGCCCGACGCGGAGCAGAGCTTCAAAAAGGCGGTGGAACTCGAGCCAAAGGCAGCACAAACGTACGTTGATTTGGCCAATTGTTATCGCGCCCAGAAGAATACATCCGAGGCTGAGAAGGTATTTCAACAAGGTGCCCAAAATGTGCCCGGGAATATTGAGATCTACCTGAATTGGGCAGCGACGCTTGCGAGCGAGGGCAAGTCCGCGGACGCGGAAGCTACACTCAAGGTCTTGCGGGACCAGTCGCCCAAATCGGTGGACGTTGCAACTGCGATCGGTGATTACTATTTGCAGCGCAATATGGTGGAACAATCCCTGGAAGAATATCAGCGGGGACTCTCCATCGATCCTAAGAGCTTGCCCCTTCAACAAAAGATGGAAGACGTCTATCTGACGACTGGGAAAACAGAACAGGCCGCGCAGATGGATGTCGCTTTGATGCAACAGGCACCAAACGATTCGACCAACAAGATCAACCACGGCCGGTTGCTAATGGCTCAGGGCAAATTCCAGGAGGCTGTTACGTCTTTTCAAAAGACGGTAGCGGATGCCGGGAATTCGAACGAGGCCCATTATTATCTTGGGATGGCTTATTGGAAGAACGGGGAAACTGACCAAGCCAATACCGAGTTCCAGAACGCCCTTCGAATTTCTGCGGGCCTGCCCATTGCGTTGCGCGCGCTGGCACAGCTGAATTATTCTCTGCAACACAATTCGGTTGCGCAGATATACGCACAAGAGTTGGTGCAAGATAACCCTTCCGATCCCCTTAATCGCCTATTGCTGGGTGAAATATTCCTTCGTCAGGCGAAGAACAAGGAGGCGGAAGAGCAATTCCTCGCAGCGAAGCAAGCGTCTCCAAACAGTCCGGCTCCCTATGTCGACATGAGCGTTCTTTATCAGTCTGAGAAGAGATTTCAAGACGCTGAAAAGGAAGTGCAAACCGCTCTCAAGATGGCGCCGCAGGACTCATCGGCTTTGGATCAATATGTCGCGCTCTTGATTTCGCATGGGAATCAGTCGAAGGCAGTATCGATTGTCCAGCAGTTCATCGCCATGAATCCAAAGGATTCTCACGCCAATTTAACGCTCAGTGGTGTTCAACTCGAAGCCAAGAACTACAGCGCAGCAAGTGCAGCGGCAGAGCAAGCGATTCAGTTGGATCCAGATTCCGTTCTTCCCTATTTGCAGCTCGGCGAGGTGCTGCGCAGGCAGGGTGACGGGAGCGGTGCCATACAGGCCTATGAAAGAGCGTTAACTCGGCAACCCAAGGCTGCTGCGGTCATCGCGGCCATCGGAAATATCTATTTGAATCAGAATGATCTTGTCAAGGCAGGCGCGGAATTTCAAAAAGCCCTTGATGCAGATCCCAATCTTGCTGTGGCGCAAAATAATCTGGCTTGGGTCTACGCGGAACAGGGACAGAATCTGGACGTTGCCCTTGGGCTTGCCCAAAAAGCGAAATCTCGCAATCCCGATGCAGTTTCTTTCACGGATACTCTGGCTTGGGTAATGTATAGGAAGGGTGATTACACCGAGGCAATACCGTACCTCCAGGATTGCGTCAAGAAATCCCCCGAGTCGGGCCAGTTCCGATACCATCTCGGCATGGCTTTAGTGGCCGCGGGGCAGAAAGAACAGGGGAAGGCAGTCCTGCAGGCTGCACTCAAAATGAATTTGGACAATGCCGATACACAGCTGGCTCGCCAGGCACTGGCTCGCGAAAACTGAACAGCATTCTACATCCGGCCTAACGAGAACCCAGAGTTCAGGCAGTGGCACCTCACACAGGCGGTCACCGCGGACGCCAGTCCAAAGTCCTTTCCGTGTCGTGTCTGAGCCAAGGGAATAATCGACCCATGTGGTCTTGTCTCTTACGAGAATCCAGCAGGATTGGGCGCGATGCGAGTATGCAATTGGTTGCAGACTTAAGGTACCTCCGTGCAGTCGCAAGGCGTACTAGAACGGGTGAAAGCCAAGCCATTTCAAAGATGTGCTGCTAAGCCATGGAAACACAATGAATTACGCCGAGAGTCAATCCATCCTAAGAGGTTGACTTTGGCAGAGCGCTTGCTATGTACATGTGCGGGAATTTTCTGGGGGAGAATCTCTAGGAGGAGGCAAAATGGTAAGGGTAATCTCAAGGGTAGCTTTGGTTGCAACTTGCATGCTTGCTCTTGCGGCATTTACGCAGCGGGCAAACGCAAGCGGCACTGATTTTTCGTGCGGTTCAGGCACGTGCACTGGAACGGTTACGGCTTCCGGCGGAAACTATACCGATTCCGGAATTAATGTCGTTGCCGGTCCGTGGGCTCTGCCACTTGGAGATGGCGACGAGGGTGGAGAAACCTTTGCGTTGAACTTCAACACGGCGACCAGCACGATCACAATGGATGACTCGCCTTCCGATGGCATAGGTCTGCAGGATACTGTGCTGACAGGCCATATCAATTCCTTCAGTGCAGTCGGTTCGGCGCTCTTAATGAACGTGACGTGGACCACTCCGGCGGGTTTTAGTAGCAACCCGGGTTTCGTCATTGTTAACGCTTCTAACATTTCGACCTGTACGAAAGGTTGCGCCGCAGCCAGCGTAGACATCCAAGTTCTCCCCACGCCGGAACCAGCCAGCTTGCTGCTTCTGGGCACGGGATTGCTGGGTCTTGGCGGTGCGGTTCGTCGTCGTTGGTTGAACTAGTAATTCGGAGCTTGGATCTCGGCACTAGGGCCTAGAGTGTAGGGCTTGCCTGACCGGATCTGCCTCCTCCTAAATTCGAGCGCCTTGGATTTGCCTCCTGTTAAGGAGGCGAGCCAGGCGCTCGTTGCTTTTTCTACCTCGCGATGATTCCGCTCCTCTGAAGCTCTATGCAAACTCCTCGATTATCTTGAAATCCGCATCCAGGCCTGACGTTCATCATTTGTACATGCTTGAGCTTCAACGCGAGATAGGCAAGAATGCTCTTCGCTACTAGGCCGCGGGAGGAAATGCATGCGGATTCTTGTCACAGGTGCGGCGGGCTACATCGGCAGCGTATGCACCGAAGTTCTCATCGCTCGTGGCCATAGCGTCATCGCGATCGATGACCTATCGGAAGGACACAGAGAGGCGCTGCACGCACAAGCCCGCTTCTATCAGGTTAATCTTCACGATCACAGCGCTCTGGACTCTGTATTCTCAGAAAATCAAATCGACGCCGTAATGCATTTCGCCGCGCTTTGCTCGGTGGAGCAATCCGTCAAGGAGCCGGGCGCTTATTATCGAGCCAATGTCGCGGCGGGCATCAATTTGCTGGACGCGATGATCCGGCATGGCGTAAAGCGTTTTATTTTTTCTTCGACCGCTGCGACGTATGGAGAACCGGAAGAAACGCCGATTTCGGAGGGCCACCCAACCAAGCCCATCAATCCATACGGCTCGTCGAAACTGCTCTTTGAGCGGGTCTTGCGGGAATTCAAGGAAAACTCCGGACTCGATTACGTCGTGATGCGCTATTTCAATGCCGCTGGAGCCTCGGAGAATAGAGGAGAGGACCACCACCCCGAAACGCATATCCTCCCCATTCTTTTCGAAGTGGCGCTCGGGCAGCGAGAGGCATTCAACATTTACGGCACGGACTATCCGACCCCGGACGGCACCTGCATTCGCGATTATATCCATGTGGTTGATATTGCTGAATCTCATATTCTTGCCCTTGAAAGAATCTCGGAGGTCGCGGGCCGTGTCTTCAATGTCGGAAACAGCAGAGGCTTCTCGGTCCGCGAAGTTATTGCGGCTGTCGAAAGGATTATCGGGCGCAAGATTCCTGTTCGCGAGGCCCCGCGTCGGCCAGGTGATCCGGCCGACCTCGTGGCCAGCTCCGATCGAATCCGGCGCGACCTCGGATGGTCGCCTCGCTATTCCGATCTTGATTCGATTATCAAGACTGCGTGGGCGTGGAAGCAACGCTACCCGAAGGGCTACAGCCCGGGGCTCGAGTGATCAGAATCAGTGGGCAAGCAGGGTGCCTGGTTCTGATCAAGCGATAGAGCGGCGTGTTAACCGTTGTTCAACACGTTTCCAATCTCGTTGTTGTCCATAAGCAGCAAATCGGCTAGCCTGCTCTTATATGGCGGAAAACAGCCGCGGACATCGCCTGAAGGTGTGTCTCTTGTCTCCCCATCCGCTGGTGAGGTCGGAATTTGAGCGCCTGCTGCCCGAGAAACAATTTCAGTTCACGTTCAAGGTTATCAGCGCCACTGCCCCGGCCGAAATCCAGTCCATGGCAATTCCGCGGGCGGCAGTATATGTCGTGGACGCGCAGTCGCCTCAGCCTCTGATTCATGCATTGATCGAGAGCATCCTCGATCGGAATCCGAAAGCACGCGTGCTCGTGCTCGCCGCAAGACACTCGGACTCCGGTACTTTCGACTTCCTGCGGCTCGGCGTGAAAGGCCTGCTGACATACGTCCAGGCCGAGGAGCAGTGGCCGCGAGCTCTTCCTCTCGTAGCCTCGGGAGGTTATTGGGTTCCTCGGGCCGTCTTGTCCCGATTCGTAGAATCAATTCTGGGGACTCGGAAGACTAGCGGGGCGAAGGGGAAACTTTCTGGGACCCTTAGTCGGCGGGAGCAAGAAGTGATGGAGTCTCTGATGTTGAATTTGTCCAATAAAGAGATAGCTAGCAAGCTTAATATCTCTGAGAGGACAGTTAAGTTCCATGTTTCCAATCTCTTGGCAAAACATGGAGTTCGCCGCCGCGCAGATCTCATCGTAATGCACTTCCAGGAACACTTGGTGACTGCCTAAGTTCCCATCTGGCCTCCCCGTTTCGCTTGGTATTCTCAGGGCCAGGCAAACGACCAACACTCAGGCTAAGAAAAACAAGATGGGTTTTCAAAGGCCACCCGCTTGCAAGTGAAATCGTGCCGGTCCGACGCGGTGTGGTACTAGTACAAAAGTCGGTAAATTTCCCTCTATTAGTCGCATTGTTCCTTACCCCTCTTTATCGGTAGATTGGCGGTGAACAATCTAGGAAAGTTGGACGATGAACCTGGTGTCACGCACTGCAAATTTGCACCCCGCGGAAGATAAGCGCCGACCTAGGTCTGCTTCTCGCATCTGGCTGATTCGGGTCTTCATTTTTCTCGCGGCCGTCTTCACAATCCGCTACTTCCATTGGCGCGTGGGCAGCACCATGAACCCCGCGGCCGTGTGGTTTTTCTATATATTCCTGGTTGCGGAAATGCTCAATTTCATCGAGGCGGGGCTTTTCTACTTCACGACGTGGAAACCCACCAGGCGAACCTCACAGCCAGCCATCTCCGAGAAATCAGTCGATGTCTTCATCACTACGTACGACGAGCCTGTAAGTCTTCTCAGGGAAACAGCGCTCTGTGCCGTTAGCATTCGATATCCGCACAAGACGTATCTCCTCGACGATGGCAATCGGCCGGAAGTCGAGGAGTTGGCGCGGGAACTGGGCTGCACCTATATCTCTCGCAAGGAGCGCGCCGGGGCCAAAGCCGGAAACTTGAACAATGCGTTAAAGATGAGCGAAGGCGAATTCATCGTCACACTCGATGCCGACCACATCCCCATGCCGGATCTTGTGGATCAACTCATCGGATTCCTCGCCGATCCGAAGGTCGCGATTGTTCAGACTACACAGGACTTTTACAATCTCGATTCGTTCCAGCATTTGACTCAGTGGGAGAGACAGCGTTCCTGGCAACAACAGGAACTTTTCTTCAGCGTAATTCAGCCCGGCAAGGACGCGTACAACGCTACTTTTTATTGCGGCAGCCCGGCTATGCTGCGTCGCAAGGCCCTCGGAGACGTCGGCGGCTTTGCCAGCGAAAGCATCACCGAAGACATGCACACGGGTTTGCGGCTGCAGAAGAAGGGCTGGAACGTTGTTTATTACAATCGCACCGTGGCGCGCGGCCTGGCCCCGCAGACCTACCGCGGTTTCGCAACGCAATGGGAGCGCTGGGGACGAGGTGCGATGCAGGTGCTCCGCAGCGAGAATCCCTTATTTGGCCGCGGCCTCAGCTTTGGTCAGAGGCTCAGTTATTTTGCCTCGTTCTATTTCTACTGGATGAGTTATCAGAAATTTATCTACATTGCGACCCCGATATTCTGCCTCCTGACCGGAATCTTCCCTCTCGTCGCGGCACCCAGGGCATTTGCGATATATTTTCTCCCTTACTTCATCTTGAATATAGTTGCGACCGCATCTCTCCAAGGCGGGCTCAGAGGATTCTGGTTGAGCGAGGAATTCAACATCATCAAGATGCCTGTGCTCATGAAAACTATCCTTGGGGTTTTTCGGCGAGACGCGGTTTTCAAGGTAACTCCAAAAGCTCAGGACGCGGCCGCGAGTTGGACCGAAGCGTGGATGCAGAGTTTGTTATTGCTAGGCGTTGTCGCGGCTGTCCTCGTTGGAGGATGGAAGTTGCACTACGCCCCGCGAGGATATTTTTTCTGGGCGATCGTTGTGAATGTGACTTGGGCCGCCTTTTATATTGCGCTGTTGATTCCCGTCATTTGGCGTGCGTTGCGCCATCAGGAATTGCGCGGCACCTACCGGTTTCCTCACCGTCTTGATGTTCCCGTTCTGTTTGGGTACAACATTCCTGGCGGAGGCCACGTCGTTGGTCGCGGCTTCGCACGCAACTTGAACCGCAACGGATTCTCTATCACTCAGAAATCAGCAATTCCTTCGGGCGCTGTTCTTGCCGTCGAGATGAGCCTCCCCAGAGGCACCATCCGCGCCCATGCCCGCGTCGTCAGACACAAGGAATTCTTTCGTGGCCCGGATAAACGCGTTTCCAGCGGGCTTGTGTTTGAGCAAATCGACCCCGCCGACCAGGACGCCATTTCCAAGCATTTATTCTGGGAGGTCGCGCCCCGTCACGGTCATATTTTGAACCTCACAAAGACCAGTCAGACTCGGAGTGCGGGAGCATGAGGCCGCCCTATTTCGTGCCTGTGCTGGTTCTAGCACTGACATTGCTTTTGTTTGTTTCACCACTGCAGGCTAATCCGCAATCTTCCATTCTCGAACAGGCTCGCAGCGAAGCCGCTGCCGGACATTTCGATCGTGCGGCTCAGCTGTTCCAATCAGTTCTTGCTTCGACTCCGGATAATACGGACGCGCTTTCCGGTCTTGTGGACACGCTTGGGGCTGCTGGTCATTGGCGCGATTCCTTGCCCGCGCTCGAGCGCCTCGTTCAGCTCCAACCCAATAACGCAGAACGCGTTTTCCAGTTTGGCCAGATGAAGAGTTGGCAAGGCGGCCAGCGCACCGCCTCGCTCGTTCTGCTTAAGCGAGCAACGGAACTCGATCCGCGGAATGTGAAATACCAGGAATACTACGCGGAAGTCCTGAGTTGGGAGGAAGGAAGTCGCCCGCAAGCGATCACCATTCTAAAGGGCTTGTTGAACTCGCACCCGAACGATACAAATGTGCTCCTTACTTACGCGGAAATTCTCTCTTGGAATCGCACGACTCGCCCGGAAGCCCTCGATTCCTATAAGAGAGTTCTTGCGCAGGACCCTGGTAACGCCCGAGCCCTAACCGGCGAAGCGCAATTGCTCGCCTGGGATGGCCATTCTTCGCAGGCGCTCGATATCGACGAACAAGTTCTGCAGAAAGATCCCAGCAATGTTGCCGCGCTTCGCGGCAAGGCCCAGATTCTCGGCTGGCGTGGAGACTATGCGCAGGCGAAGAATTTGCTCCAACAGGCCCATGGTCTCTCGCCCGACGATTCTGCGACGATGCTGGAACTTTCTCGCTCCGAATATGAGCTGGGCGATTATGGTCAGGCGCGCGAGGATCTTGCGGAAGTGAAGGACATTGATACGGCGGACTTCCAGGACCTTCAGCGCGGCGTGGATCATGCCCTGGGTACCTACGTTGAACTCGGCTACGGTATGCGGCGTGATGGGAAGAAGCTTGATTACGATGCTGCGACTGCCCTCGTCTCCACTCCCCTCGGCGACTCAAATCGTTTGAGTCTCATCTACACTCCTTCGCTCTATCGCGCGACGCCCCGCAATTTCAATTCGAATTATTATTCCTTGATGCTCGACTCCCATCTCGCCGAAAAAGTAGCGACGCACGTTGAAGCTGCTGGACGCACTTACCCGGGAGTCTCTTCACAGGTCGAGGGAGCTTTTGACGCATCGTTCAAGGTCCGTCCTTCACTTAAGCTGACGACGGGATTCGTGCGCCAGGCCGACCTTGAATCCCTGGTCTCGACACTGGGCGCAACTACGGGCGGCGTGTTCGTAGGACAGGTCGAAACCAATCTGGGAAGCATCGGGGGCAATTATTCGAATTCGCAGCATCACTACGATGTTTCGTTGAACTACACGGATGGTTTGTACACGGGCCAGAATCTCGCCTCCAATCGCCGTTGGAGCGTGGACGGCAATTTCGGCAAATCAATTCGCGGCGGTCGCCCCTATGTCAGAGCTGCGTACGGCTTCACGTATCTCAGCTTCGACCACGACGCCGAATTCGAGCCCGGAAGTGGTGCTCCGGCGCGCGTTACCGGCGGCTACTTCAGCCCCACGCGGTATTTGCTGAACTACGGGCAGCTTTTTCTTTCCACGGACCTTGGCCGCCGCGCCAAATGGGATGCAGGAGGATTCGCTGGCGCGCAGAATTCCGAGACTGCCTTCACTTCATTCTCCAACGCGCAATTCGCCTCCACTTTCTCGACACACTTTACCTGGAGCGTGGCCGGCAACAGCGATCTCCGCCTCGGCTACGATTATCTGAACGTGTTCAACGCTTTCCACCGGCATCTTTTCCTCGTCTCTTGGCGGCAGTATTTCTAACGTGCCCGCGAAAAGCATTTTCCCTGCACGCAGTCTGAACAAGACCGTAGTGTCTTCCATGCAGGGAAAGCCTCCGCTAGGTTTCTATGCACGCCTCTTATCCATATGGCTTTCACTTTCGGGATATCGCTGGGCGCTGATCGTCGTCATCGCCGTTGCGTGGCTTCTGAGGGCGCACAATCCTTATTTTTCCAGCGCCTATATGGACGAATCCATCTACGTCCTCTATGGCCGCATGTTCCTTGCGCATCGTTTCGAGCCGCCGATCGACCAGCCGCTGCATTTCAGCTTTGGCTGGTATCTCTGGCCGATTCTCGCGGCCTGGGCGGATCGAATCTGGGGCCTGGTCGGCGTCCGCGAGGTGGCCGCCGCGCTGGGAACGCTGACCGTATGGTCCGTCTATGCCTTTGCGCGCCGCCTCTTTTCACCTGCCGTGGGATTGGCCTCCGCCACGGTGTTTGTATTTCTCGGCCCCGCCGTCCTTGCCTCTCGCATCGCGACGCGCGACATCGGCTCAATTTTCTTTTTCGCCCTTGGGCTTTGGCTATTCGTTCGCGCATGGCAGGAACAAGAATGGCCATCCTGGCTGGCGGCATCATTCTCGATGTTCGCCGCATTTCTCTGCAAGTATTTGATCGCGATTTATTTCCCGTTTCTCGTCATCCTCACCCTTTGGAAGGGGCGCCGCGCCATCCTCGGATTTTCTCTTTCTCTAGCGCTCCTCTGCGCGGGGTATGGATTCTTCGAGCGCGACTCCCTCCTCGCCCTCTTGCAGTACGGTCATGCCTACAATGCGTTGCGTGCGCCTGCCTCGGCAGCCCTGCAAATCTACTTCACCCACCGCCTCGATTTCTGGCTCCTCGTTGCTCTTTCGTTCTTCGCTTGGGAACGCGGCGAGGACTACTCTCGCGGCAGGGTGGCTCTCCTTTGCGTCGGAGCGGCGGTCATCCTCTTCTTTCAGCTTTTCAGCCGCGCCGATTACGATTATTGGAAGCACGTCAATTATTCCTTCCTGTTCCTCGTGCCTATCGCGATGTACGGACTGCTTCGTGTGATTCGAAGTGTGGCGCCGGCGTCCTACACTCTCACGGGCGCGGTTCTTGTAACTCTGCTGGCCAGCGGCCTCGGTTGGATGGGCAACGCTTGGAGAATCGACCGTTTCCTGTTCTGGCCCAACGCCGAGCCTGCCGCCGCGTATTTTGAGGGCCGCCTCGCCTCGGATGATCGCATTCTTGTCGACGATACCGTCTTCCGGTATTACTTCTCGCCACCCTTGCACCAATGGCAGATCGTGGATCCATTTTATTTTCGTTATGGCAATGACACAGGCGCAGCGGCTTATGCCGCGGCCGTGCGCGACGGCTGGTTCGATTACCTCGTTCTCGACGGCGGGATTGGGGATGACGCAAAGCGGTTGCGCGCGGCCGTCGTTCCGGAGGTCTCCGCGCGGTATGCGCTTCGTGTCAGCACGCCCGACCCTGTCGTGGGCCAGCCAATCGAGATTTACGAACGGGAAAATCCACCTGCAGCAAAATGGGAATCTTCGAGACCTCAGATCGAAATCACCGCTCCAGCTTCAGGGGCCCTCGTCCGTACGATTAACAAGGCCACGACGCTCAGCGCCACTGTGCGCGGCATTCGCGCAAGCGACTATGCGCTCGTTGATGTTTTCACGAATCGGTGGTATCGGCAGGGAGGGGAAATTCGTCCCGGAATCCGCGACGGCGAGTTTTCGCAGACCATCTATCTCGCAGGCGAAGGACGCGAGCAGTGTTACCACATTGTCCGCGTTCGCGTCTTTGATTTGCATGACCGATTCCTTTCTTCCGCGATGAATTTCAATGTCGCGCGCGCAAACCCGGATGGCTCCCACAGCTGCCGTTAACAAGGACTCGGAATTCGTTCGCGCGTTTCAGCCACTCAGTCACACCAGTGCGTTGCTTACTGATTGCCGCCTGCCGCATAGCCCTTCTTCTCCGTACAGTCCTGCCCAGTGCCACTCAATGCTCTAAATAGCCATACCAGTGGCCTCCGCTGAGTCCTTGCACACTGGCGTGATATCTTTAAATATGAGGCCGCGATGTGTGTTGCGGCCCCTGAAGCTTTCAGTCGACCCGGAGGGTCATGCAGTCTTGAATTCGTCACGCAAACGCGCAGATTTGTTGCGAGAGCTCCTCAAGCAGCGAATCGTCATCCTCGATGGCGCCATGGGCACGATGATTCAATCGCGCCAGCTCAACGAGGCGGACTATCGCGGCTCTCAGTTTTCCGATCATCCGAAGGATCTGCGCCTCAATAACGACGTTCTCAACATCACGCAGCCTCAGCTCATCGAATCCATTCATCGCCAGTATCTCGAAGCGGGTGCCGACATCATCGAAACGAACACATTCAATTCCAACGCGATTTCGATGGCCGAATACCAGCTTCAGGATCGCGTCTACGAACTGAATTTCGAAGGCGCCACAATTGCTCGCCGCGCCGTCGAGAAATTCGCGGCGGAAAATCCGGGGAGCGTTCGTTTCGTCGCGGGCTCCTTGGGCCCCACCAGTCGCACCGCTTCGATGTCGCAGGACGTAAGCAGCCCGGCTTCGCGCGGCGTGACCTTCGATCAACTCCGCGCCACTTATTACGACCAGGCGCGCGGTTTGGTCGAGGGCGGCGTTGATGTGCTTCTCGTCGAGACTATTTTCGACACGCTCAACGCCAAGGCTGCCTTATTCGCCATTGAGCAATACTTTGAGGGCGCCGGTGTTCGCGTCCCCGTCATGATCTCGGTCACCATCACGGACCAGAGCGGCCGCACGCTATCAGGCCAGACCGTCGAAGCCTTCTGGATCTCTGTTACGCATGCCAAGCCTTTGAGCGTCGGCATCAATTGCGCGCTTGGCGCGAAGCAGATGCGGCCATTTCTCGAAGAGCTCTCGCAAGTCGCCGACGTCTTCATCAGCTGCTATCCCAATGCTGGCCTGCCGAATGCCTTCGGTGGGTTCGATGAAACTCCGGAGTCCATGGCCGCGGACCTGCGCGGTTTCGCAGCGAATGGCTGGGTGAATATCGTCGGCGGCTGTTGCGGCACCACGCCTGCGCACATCAAGAAAATCGCCGCTGCCGTGCAAGGTCTCAAACCTCACGTTTTATCTAAGCCGGAGCGATACACGCGCTTGAGCGGTTTGGAGCCGCTTGTCCTTCGCCCCGACACGAATTTCGTCAACATCGGCGAACGCACCAACGTCACTGGCTCTCCAAAATTCTCCAAGCTGATTCTGAGCGGTAAATACGAAGAAGCGCTCGCCATCGCTCGCCAGCAAGTCGCCGGCGGCGCCCAAATCCTCGACGTCAATATGGACGAAGCCATGCTCGATTCCGAGCAGGCCATGACGACGTTCCTGCATTCCTTCGCCTCTGAGCCCGACATCGCGCGCGTGCCGATCATGATTGATAGCTCGAAGTGGAGCGTCATCGAAGCCGGCCTGAAGTGCATTCAGGGCAAGGGAATCGTGAATTCCATCAGCCTCAAGGAAGGCGAGGAAGTTTTCAAGCAGCGTCTGCGCTTGATTCGACGCTATGGTGCCGGCGTGGTCATTATGGCTTTTGATGAAAAGGGCCAGGCCGACACCGTCGAGCGCAAGGTGGAAATCTGCGCTCGCTCCTATCGCATCGCCACGGAGGAATTGGCCGTTCCTCCCGAAGATCTCATTTTCGACCCCAATATCCTGACCGTCGCCACCGGCATGGAAGAGCATAGCAACTACGCCGTCGCGTATATCGGGGCGACTCGCCGAATCAAAACGACGCTGCCGTATGCCAAAGTGAGCGGCGGCGTCAGCAACATCTCCTTTTCATTTCGCGGCAATAACGCCGTCCGCGAAGCCATGCATTCCGCATTTCTCTACCATGCGATCAAATCTGGAATGGACATGGGCATCGTCAACGCCGGCCAGCTCGCCATCTACGAGGAAATCCCAAAGGATTTGCTCCAACTCGTCGAGGACGTCCTTTTGAATCGCCGTCCCGATGCCACCGAACGGCTTCTCGCCTTTGCCGATTCCGTGAAGCAGAAAGGCAAGGCGCACGTCGCAGAAGACGCTTGGCGAAAAACATCTGTCGAAGAGCGTCTCAAGCACGCTCTTCTGAAAGGTATCGTCGAATTCATTGAAAAAGACACGGAAGAGGCTCGGCAAAAATATGGCAAGCCCATCGCCGTGATCGAAGGGCCGCTCATGGATGCGATGAACGTTGTGGGCGATCTCTTCGGCTCAGGCAAAATGTTTCTGCCGCAAGTGGTGAAGAGCGCCCGCGTCATGAAAAAGTCCGTCGCCTACCTTCAGCCTTTCATGGAAGCGGAAAAGAGCGCCGCCGGTGGAGGAAGACCGAAGGGCCGCATCGCAATGGCCACGGTGAAAGGCGACGTGCACGACATCGGCAAGAACATTGTCGGCGTCGTGCTCGGTTGCAACAACTACGACGTGATCGACCTCGGCGTGATGGTCCCCTGCGACAAGATATTGCACGCGGCGCGCGAAATGAACGCCGACCTCGTCGGCCTGAGCGGCCTCATCACTCCTTCGCTTGACGAAATGGTCCATGTCGCGAAAGAAATGGAGCGCGAAGGATTCACGATTCCGCTGTTGATTGGTGGTGCCACGACGAGCCGCATACATACCGCTGTCAAGATTGCGCCGTCGTATCACAATCCCGTTTTTCACGTGGCCGATGCGTCTCGTGCCGTCGGAGTGGTTGGAAGTCTGCTGAGCAAGGAGCTGCGAACTTCTCTCGTCGAGGCAAATCGCTCCGAGCAGGAACAGACCCGTGAGCGCCATCACGGGCCGAAAACACAAACATTGCTCAGCTTTGCCGAAGCGCGCCGGCGCAGGCCTGCGTTCGACTGGTCGAATTACCAGCCGCCGCGGCCTTCCTTCACTGGCGTGCGCGCTTTTGCTCCGGTTCCGTTGGAAGAGATTGTTCCTTACATCGACTGGACGCCATTCTTCCACGCCTGGGAACTGCGAGGAATCTATCCGAAAATCTTCGAGCAGGAAAGCGTCGGCCCCAAGGCGAAGGAGCTTTTCGACGATGCCCAAATCCTTCTCAAGCGAATCGTTCAGGAGAAGCTTCTGGTTGCGCGTGCCGTTATCGGCTTCTTTCCCGCCAGCAGCGTCCTCGAGGACATAGAAATCTACGCCGACGATTCGTGCTCGAAGGTCGCGGCGCGGTTCCACACGCTGCGCCAGCAAATGACGAAGCCCGAAGGCGAATCCGAATTTGCTCTAGCCGACTTCATCGCTCCGAAGGAAACTGGGCTGCGAGACTACCTCGGCGCTTTTGCCGTCACTGCCGGTCTCCAAATCGAGCCGCTGGTCGAGCAATTTCAGAGGAATCATGACGACTACAGTGCCCTGATGACCAAGGCACTCGCCGACCGTCTTGCCGAAGCCTTGGCTGAACTCATGCACAAACGTGCCCGCGACGAGTGGGGCTTCGGCCACGATGAAAAGCTGTCGCGAGAGGATTTTCTCCACGAGCGCTATCGCGGAATTCGTCCGGCTCCCGGATATCCCGCGTCGCCCGACCACACCGAGAAGCGTCAGCTTTTCGATCTGCTCCAGGCGGAGAAGCACACCTGCATTCGCCTCACTGAGAGTTTCGCCATGTATCCCGCCGCCTCGGTTTGCGGTCTCTATTTTTCGCATCCGCAGTCAAAATATTTTGCAGTGGGAAAAATTGACCGCGACCAGGCCGAGGATTATGCCCGGCACAAATCAACGGACCTCCGTGAAGTCGAGCGCTGGCTCGCTCCCTATCTCAATTACGATCCGAGTGCTTAACAGGTTGATGTGATGCCCACTTTCTTCATCCAGAATTTCGGCTGTCGCGCCACTCAAGCCGACGCCTCGGCGATTCGGCAGAGTCTGATTTCGCGCGGCTACTCCGCCGCATGCTCTGAGAATCTCGCCGACGTTATTGTTCTCAACACCTGCACCGTCACCGCTTCAGCAGACGCCGAGGCGCGAGAGACTGCGCGCCGCATGCATCGCGCGAATTCCAGCGCTCGCATTGTCATGACCGGCTGCTACGCTCAGCGCGCTCCCGAGGAGTTGGCCGCGCTCGAAGGTGTCAGCCTCGTCGTTGGGAATTCACATCAATCTGAAATCGCCGGGCTCCTCGATTCGTCGCGCGATTTCATTCCCCTGGCGCAACTCCATCCATCAACCCAGCAGCAAGCGCCCATCTATCGCGGCGAAATAGACCCAGCCTCCGATGTCTTCGTGGCCTCGCCTGAAGAGTCCCTTGCCGAACGCACCCGCCCCATCCTCAAAATCCAGGACGGTTGCAATCATCGCTGCTCCTATTGCGTGATTCCTCTGGTGCGCGGGCGCAGTCGCAGCCTCCCGCCGGATCGTGCTGTCCGCGAAATTCGCCACCTCATCGAGGCTGGCGCGCGCGAAGTCGTTCTGAGCGGAATCGATCTCGGCAGCTACGGCCGCACATTCGCACCGAAGGCGACCTTGCAAGATCTCATTCTGCGGATTCTCAACGAAACCTCAGTCGAACGCCTGCGCGTCAGCTCCATCGAACCGATGGACGTCACCTCGGATCTCATCGACCTGGTGGCCTCCAACGATCGCATCGCTCCCCATTTCCACATGCCGTTGCAATCCGGCTCGGATCACGTCCTCCGCGCCATGCACCGCTGGTATCGTGCTGCGCATTACGCCCGCCGCGTCGAGCTGATTCGCGAGCGCCTCCCGCACGCAGCCATCGGCGCAGACGTCATCTCTGGCTTTCCCGTCGAAACAGAAGAAGACCATCTCCTAACGATGCAATTCCTCGAAAATCTTCCGCTGGCCTATTTGCATGTGTTCTCTTTTTCTCCGCGCCCAGGGACGGAAGCCGCCGCGCTTTCCGCTTCGGCCGCTGTCCCGGCGCAAACGATTCAGCGTCGCGCACGTGAACTGCGCGCCCTCGGCGCCGAAAAGACTAGAGCATTTCACGCTTCACAGAGGGGAACGACGCTGCGCGTCCTAACGCTTGATCGCGCAAGCGACAATTGGACCGAAGCAATGAGCGGAAACTATCTGAAGATGCGTCTTGCCGGCCGCTGGCCGCGAAACCTGTGGTTTGAAGTGGAGTTTGTGGATTCCGGAGCGCCTTTGGCGTCAAAGCCTCTCGAAAATCAGCTCTCGAGGATCACTTCCGCGAACGCAAGATTTCCGCTATGCGTAATGGAAACGGAATAGCGCGTGGCGCCTAGCCGCGCCGCATGCTCTCCCGTGATTCCAGCAAAAGAAATCACCGGCTTCCCTCCGGGCTGGTTTTTCACTTCGATGTCGCGCCAGCGGACTCCTTTTCGCCAGCCCGTCCCGAGCGCCTTCATCGCCGCTTCCTTCGCTGCGAACCTTCCTGCGTATCGCTCGAACTTCTTCTTGTGTCGCTCGCAATAATTGATTTCGGCAGGGGTGTAGATGCGTTCCAGAAACGCCTGCCCGTGCCGCCGCACCGCTGCCTCGATGCGGTCAATCTCAGCGATGTCCACTCCCAGGCCAACAATCAACGAATTCTCCCAGGCAATAGTCTGTTCGGTTTCAAGTTGCATTATACATTTATAATGAATCGGGACTGTGGCTCACAGGACGATTCGATGTCACCGGCAAAATCGCGCGCAAAAACTGAAGTCACTCGCAAACGAAAGCCGCTCGCTCCTCGCTCGCCCGTTTGGCGAATGGCTTGCGTAAGAGATTTGCAGATCATCAAGGCGAAGCCGCTCGAAAAATTTGATTGGCTTGTCCACGGATTCAGCACGCGCCCGGGCGGCAGCAGCCTCTTGGAAAACTCACGGTCACCGCAGCGCCGTCCTGAAAAAGTCCTGAACCTCGGCTTCACGGATTGGGATACGCGCGAGCATGTCGAAGCGAATCGTCGCTGCTTCATTGACGCCATCGGCGCGAAAGAATTTTCTCTCGTCTCGCTCCGCCAGATTCATTCCGACCTCGTACATGAAATCGCCCCGTCGCTCACCGAACCGCCCAGCGGCGATGCCCTCATTTCTCGGACGCGCGGCCTGCTTCTCGCCATCCAGACAGCCGACTGCATCTCCATTCTCCTCGTGGACTCGCAGCATCGTGCTGTTGCTGCTGTTCACGCGGGCTGGCGCGGCACCCTCGCGCGGATTGCCGCGAAAACGGTTGGCCGCATGCAAATGGAGTTCGGCGTGAATCCGAGAAACCTTCTTGCTGCGCTTGGCCCGGGAATTCATCAATGCTGTTACGAGGTGGGTCCCGATGTCGTCAAGGAATTCGCCGCCCAATTCCCTCAGGCGCGCGATTGGTTCGACGGCCCCTTCGACGCGATGTCATCCGGCGAGGACCCGAACCCGCTCCCGTGGCTCACCATGATGCCTCCCGGTCACGAGCCGCCTCTGCCGCGCTGCAATCTCGATCTCTACGCTGCCAACACCTCGATTCTTGCCGCTGCCGGCGTCAAACCGAAAAATATCTTCTGCTCTGACCTCTGCACCGCTTGCCGCACTGATCTCCTTTTCAGTTATCGCCGCGAGGGCCGCACCGGTCGAATGATGGGTGTAATTGGAATCGCCTAAGCGGACTCGCGCAGAACACAACCTATATAAGACGGCCCGTGTCAATTTGCTGGAGCAGTAAATTCGGCAGCCGAAATAATCTGTGGTGATTCGATCAGCGCTAATTGTCCGCACGCCGCCATCACGTCTTGTCCGCGCGAATAACGCACAAACACGAGCTGGTCTTTGTCGGCAAGAATCCTGCGGAATTCTTCGGTGCGCGCAGGGTCCGGCGGACGGTACGGTAGATTACCCGGGTTCCACGGAATCAGATTCACCTTCGCGCGCAAATTCGCAAGCAGCTTGCCAACGCGGCGCGCGTCTTCGGGGCTATCGTTGAATCCGCCGAGCAGCACGTACTCAAACGTCAGCCGTTCCCATGGCCGCAGCGAATACGTCCGGCACACTTCGAGTAATTGTTCAATCGGATATTTCCGGTTGATGGGCATGATCTTGCTTCTTTGCTCGTTGCTCGACGCATTGAGCGAAATCGCCAGCTTCGGCCGCACCGTTTCCTGCGCCAGGCGCTCGATTCCGGGCACGATTCCACTGGTCGAGAGCGTCGCGTGCTTCGGCGAAATCGCAAGTCCATGAGGATCGAGCAATATTCTTAGCGCCGCCATCACCGCGTCATAATTCAATAGCGGCTCGCCTTGCCCCATCAGCACGATGTTCGTCTGCGGCTTCAGTGCAGCTCGATTGTCTTCGACCGCGACAATCACCTGGCCCACAATTTCTCCTGCTGTCAAATTGCGGATCAGTCCCAGCGTCGCTGTGAGGCAGAATTGGCAATCAACCGCGCAGCCCGCCTGCGTCGAAATGCAAATCGTCTGCCGTTTTTCCTCCGGCATGAACACCGTTTCAATCGTGGCGAGCTTCGCCTGCTCTGTCCCGCGTAGTCGGAGCACGTATCTCACTGTGCCATCTGCCGAACGATGTCGCCGGAGAACTTCCGGCAGATGAATCTGCGCAACTTCCGCCAGCCGCTCCCGCAGTTTCGCGGGAAGCGCTGTCATTTCGGCGAAGCTTCGCCGCCTCTCGGTGTAGAGCACGTGGTAGATCTGGGAGCCGCGATAAGCCGGCTCTCCCAGTGATTCCGCAAACTCTCGCAGCTCTTCCTGCGATTTTCCGAGCAACTCTTCACGTGCCTCGGGTCCTCGCTCGGAACCGATTTGTTTGTCCGCGGATTTTCGCATCGAAGTCCTTGCTTTGAATGATAGCACGCGTCTGGATTTGACTTGCTTTTCGCACCGGCGGCATGATTTTTCGCGCGCG
Source organism: Candidatus Acidiferrales bacterium (assembly GCA_035934545.1). Classification (GTDB taxonomy): domain Bacteria; phylum Acidobacteriota; class Terriglobia; order Acidiferrales; family UBA7541; genus DAHUXN01. The sequence continues at coordinate 303,132 of DASYXV010000082.1, read as the reverse complement.
TCATGCCAGAATGGAAACTATGGCGAACGCGGATTCCGTTGCGATCCAGCAAACTGTTCTTCCCAACGGCCTCGTTGTGATGACCGACGCGATGCCGCACGTCCGTTCCGTCTCCGTCGGCATCTGGATTCGCAGCGGCTCGCGCCGAGAGCCGGCCGACCTCAATGGCATTTCCCATTTCATCGAGCACATGGTGTTCAAAGGCACCAGTCGGCGCACCGCCGAGGACATTGCCCGCCAAGTGGACCGCGTCGGTGGCATGCTCGACGCTTTCACCGCGAAGGAAATGGTCTGCTTCAACACGCGCGTTCTCGACGAGCATCTTCCCATCGCTTTCGATGTGCTCGCCGACATGCTGCTCAATCCCCGCTTCCCCGAGGAAGAAATCGCCCGCGAACGCTCCGTCATCCTCGAAGAAATTCGCATGGTCGAGGACGATCCCGAAGATCTCGTCCACGAATTATTCGCCAAGAATTTCTGGGGAACTCATCCTCTTGGCCGCCCCATCCTCGGCACCAGCGAATCCGTCGGACGCTTTGATCGTGCCATCCTCGACGGCTGGTTTCGCCGCTGGTACACGCCGAACAACATGATCATCACCGCTGCGGGCCATGTCTCCCATCAGCAGATTCTGGATCTCGTCCGTCCGCGCTTCGGCGAACGAATCTCCACCAGCGAGAGCCACGCCGAAAATCCTCCAGCGCCGCAGGCGGAAATTGCCGCGCGCTCCAAGGCGGAACTCGAACAGGTTCATCTCTGTCTCGGCGTTCCTGCGCATCCCATGAACGACCCGCGCCGCTATACTGTCGCCCTGCTGAACAATCTCCTCGGCAGCGGAATGTCCTCGCGCCTCTTCCAGAAAATTCGCGAAAAGCAGGGCCTGGCTTACGCGGTCTTCAGCGAAACGAGCCACTATCACGATGCCGGTCTGCTCTCTGTTTACGCGGGAACGAGTCTCGACACGCTCGAGCGTCTTGTCCAGTCTGTCACTGTCGAATTCCGCGATCTGAAACAAAACGTCGTCAGCGAAGAGGAGTTGCGGCGCGCCAAGGACAATCTGAAAGGCGCCACGCTTCTCTCCCTCGAATCCGCCGGCTCGCGCATGAGCGACCTTGCCCGCCAGTATCTCTATTACGGCTGCTACATCCCTCCCGAAGATCGCATCGCGCAAATGGAATCAGTGACGCGGGAGGATATTCTCGCGCTCGCGCAAGAGATGTTCCGCTCCGATCGCGTCGCGGCGGCCATTGTCGGCGACCTCGATGGTTTTGCACTCACGCCCGCGCATCTCTCATTCTGATCGCGCAACGCCGCTCTGCAAGTTATTCGCGGAATCCTGATACCCGCTTCATCTTTTGCATGTTTGTTTCTTCACACTTTCGATTGACTCAGCCCTGTCGCTTTGCCATCATCCTCAAGAGCCGCTGCTTGCGCGAGCGGTTCCTGGGGCTGCGCATCTCTCTGCGGATTTGCATTCTCGCATCGGGCAGTTCGGGCAATTCCACATTGCTCGAGACCGAGCGCACCTGCCTTCTGGTTGACGCCGGCCTCGGCCGCAAAGAGACATTCCGCCGCCTCGCTGCCTTGGGCATCAGACCTGAGCGCCTCGACGGCATCCTCATCTCCCACGAGCACACCGATCACACGAGCGGCCTGCCCCAGCTCCTCGGCCACTGGTGCGCCACCGCATATATCACCGAGCTGACCCATCGCGAAATCGTCCGCACCTTGCCCGACGGAGCAGGAAAGAAAATCGATCGCGTCGAACACATCCGCGCCGGCGAGCGCTTCACGATTGGCGATATCGAAGTCTCGCCTTTCTCTGTCCCTCATGACGCCGCTGACCCCGTCGGCTACGCCTTCCGCACGAATGGCACAAAGCTCGCCATCGTCACCGACCTCGGCTACCTTCCTGAGCTCGTCAAGCATCATCTCCGCGAATGCGATTGCCTCATTCTCGAGTCCAATCACGATCTCGAAATGCTTAAGGTCGGCCCGTACCCTTGGTACATCAAGCAGCGCGTCATGTCTCGCACCGGCCATCTCTCCAACAACATTGTCAGCGAATACCTCGCGGACCCGGAAGGCTTCGACGCCCGCGCCCGCTTCCTCGTCCTCGCCCACGTCTCGGAAACGAACAATAATCCCGATCTTGTGCATCTCTCTGCGGTCGAAGCCCTCAATCGCCGTCCCTCAGAGTCCGCTTTCCGTGGCGAACTGCTCGTCGCCTCTCAACGCACTCCGCTCGGGCCCCTCGTCCTATAACTCTTGTAACCCTCACGCCAGCTTTCCGCCTGTTCGCAAAATTCTTACTACTGCCCCACTCTGCAAGAAAAATTTTCGCCATCGGGCAAATACTCTACGCCCTTAAGAAATATCCAATAATGCACAAGACAGCTAATTCGCTGATGGATTTAATCTTACAAGTACACTTTCGTACTGGCACTTCACTTGCTCCCGCTCGCGTGGGCGATCTGTGCCTTGGGGTGCCTTCGTTCTTCCTGGCGCAAGCTCGGGAAGTCGGATCGGTTCATCCAGATGACGGATTTCTCCCAGCCCGTCACAATCACGAGGTCTTTTTCTCAGTATCAGCCCGTGTCTATCGCCCAAATTGAGCTTAGCAGGCGATGTCGTGTTGGAGGGGGTCTGCCATGCGGAGGGGAAAAAGACAAAGAGCTGGACCCGCGCGCTCCCGGAACGCTGCGCTCCCGCTGCGCCCCCCTATATATTTCGTCTGCGATAAGCGCACAGGAGTGCCCCGCTTCCACATCGAAGTCAACGGTGACGAATCCTCCGCCGTCGAGCGTTCCGCAACTCTTCTGGCGCTCGCCCGTTCCATGCGTGGAGAAGCTCCCGCCGACTACGCCATTCATGTTCCCGCTCACGATGACCTCGTTTCCAGCGTGACGCGAAAAGCGGAAGAGCTTCTTCGCCTCGGACGCGGCCTCTTCACTTCCGTGCCTCTCAGCCCTCGCGAGAACGAAGTCCTGATCGAACTGCTCCGCAACAGCGTCAATAAGGAAATCGCTGCTCGCTTGCGCATCTCCGTGCGCACCGTGAAATTTCACGTTTCTTCCTTGTTGGCGAAGTTCGGCGTCCAGAGCCGCTGGGACTTGACGCAAAAAGCCGCGCAAATCCTTGGCTCCTGCTCCCTCGTGGATAGCATCCAACGGCGATCTCCCATCTCTGCTCAAGAACAGGTAAGAGTGATCGAGAAGAAGCCTGCTGTGGCAAAATCATTGCGCGCCGGCGGCCAGCGTCGCGTCATCCCTTTCCGGCGCAACCTCCGCCCCGCCTGAATTCCCACTCGTCTGTTGTGCCATGCAGCAAGTCCTTGGAAAGCCCTTCAGGGTGGCTTGGATTTACGCTTGAAGCGGTGCAGGAAGGATGGTGCCGGCGGTGGGACTCGAACCCACGGCCTAGGGATTATGAGACCCTCGCTCTACCTCTGAGCTACACCGGCACGTGCGAATGGTTTGATGCTACGGGGCCGCTTCCCCAGGTGTCAAGCCGCCCGAATAACGCTTGGATGCAGGTTAGAATCGAGATTGGCGCTGCGGAAAAGCTGCGGTTACTTCTTCTTGGCCGCGCTTTCGGCGTACTTGCGCTGAAATCGTTCAACGCGTCCTGCGGTGTCAATCAGCTTCTGCTTGCCCGTGAAGAAAGGATGGCAATTGGAGCAGATTTCGACGCGGATCATCTCGCCCTTGAACGTCGAGCGCGTCTCGAACAAATGGCCGCAGGCGCAATGCACCTTCACGGCGTGATAATCGGGGTGGATTCCCTCTTTCATTTGCCTCTCTCCCGTCCTCCACGTCCGTTCTGCGCGGTGAATCCTCGGGCGTCACTCACCCAGCCGCGTCGCTTGGTCGTGGGATAAACTTTAATGATACGCGAATTAGATTCCTCTGCCAATCCGAAAGACCTAGCAGGATGCTGAAAAAACGCCGAAGATTTGTGGGTCGCGGTTTTAATCGCGACATAAACGCCTTGTTTTCTTCAGGGGTTTCAACCCCTGGGGGCTCAGAAATGTCTTTTTCAGCACCCTGCTTGAGACGAAACTCTGCCTCTGAAGAGCTCTGCCCGGGTTAACTCTATCGAGCAATGGCCGCTGCGAAGCGCAACTTTTCTCCTCTCCGCGCGTTAACATTTGTAGAGGCCATTTCCTTGAAAAAGTTTGCGGCAGTCATACTCTCATTTGCTTTTGTCGCTTTGTTATCCCTGGGCCTTCGCGCCCAGCAGCCTCAAACCCAGTCTAAGCCTCCGGCGCAACCGCAGGCCCAATCCTCCTCCATGCCCGGCATGGACATGAACGAGATGCAGCACGACACCAACGCCCATCCCGACGCCGCCAGCGCCGCCACCGAGTCCATGTCCGACATGCACCGCATGGACATGAACCCGCACATGTTCATGACTGCTCTCCGCCCCGCCAGCGCCGATGACGAAATCCGCGCTGAGAAGATCCTCGATGCGCTGCGTCCAGCCATCGAGAAATACCGCGATTATCAAGCCGCGCTCGACGACGGCTACAAGATCTTTCTCCCCAACGTGAAGCAGCAGCATTATCACTTCACGAACTGGCGCTACGCCCTCCGGGCGCAATTCGTCTTCGACCCCGCCCGCCCAACGTCGCTTCTCTACACGAAGACAGCCGATGGCTATGAGCTTGAAGGCGCGATGTACACGGCTCCGCGACGCTATTCCGAAGACCAGCTCAACGAGCGCGTTCCTCTCAGCGTCGCCCGCTGGCACAAGCACGTGAATTTCTGCATGCCTCGGCGCGGCACGCCCGCAAATCAAGTCAATTGGAAGGAGTTCGGCCTCGGCGGTTCAATCGCCACCAAGGCAGCTTGCCGCGAGGCCGGCGGCCGCTGGTATCCGCAGGTCTTCGGCTGGATGGTCCACGTCTACCCCTTCGCCGCCGATCCCGATCAAATCTGGGTCCACTGATCTTCCTCGCAAACGCAAACTAAATCGCTCGGCTTGCGAATCGCCGCAGCTACTACTTCGCGTACTTGTAATTCTCCGCGATCTGATCCCAGTTGACGACGTTCCACCACGCCTCGATATATTCCGGCCGGCGGTTCTGGTATTTCAGGTAATAGGCGTGCTCCCACACGTCGAGTCCCATCACGGGCTTCGCGCCGTTCATCAGCGGATTATCCTGGTTCGGCGTCGAGTCGGTGAGGAGCCTGCCGTTCTGGACCACCAGCCAGGCCCAGCCTGAGCCGAACCGTGTCGTCGCCGCTTGATTGAACTTGGCCTTGAATTCCGCGAAGCCGCCGAACGCCTCCTTGATCGCGTCCGCCAGCTCGCCCTTCGGCTCGCCGCCTCCGCCCTTTTTCATGATCTTCCAGAAGAGCGAATGATTGGCGTGCCCGCCGCCGTTGTTGCGCACGGCCGCGCGGATGTTTTCCGGCACCGAATTGATCTTGCTGATCAAATCCTCGACGGACAATTTCGCCAGCTCCGACTGGCCCTCAAGTGCCTTGTTCAAGTTGGTGACGTACGCCCCATGGTGCTTGTCGTGATGAATCTCCATGGTCTTGGCGTCAATGTAAGGTTCGAGCGCGTCGAATGCATAGGGCAGCGCCGGGACCTGGTGCGGCGCCGCGGCCGTTCCTGGTGCTTGTGTCATTTCTTCCTCCTCAATTTCGATTCGTGCCGCATAATTATACCCCCGCCGGATGCGTGGCGGGCAATCGGATAAATTCCTTCAAGAGCAGGAGCGAATGATGCCAACCGTCGCCCACATCGAGAAGCATTTTACGGCCACAGCCGCCGTCCGCGATATCGTCATCGGCATGTCCGACGGCCTCACCGTTCCCTTCGCGCTCGCCGCTGGCCTTACGGGAATCGCTGCGGCGTCCACGCGCATCGTCGTCACCGCCGGCCTGGCCGAAATCGTCGCCGGCTCCATCGCCATGGGCCTCGGCGGCTATCTCGCCGCGAAGACGGACTCCGAGCATTACGAATCCGAGCGGCGGCGCGAGATCCGCGAATGCGTCGAGCTCCCCGACGTGGAAGAAGAGGAAGTCGCGAAAGTTTTTCGCGGCTACGGCATGGAGGAAGCGCAGATGCGTCCCGTCGTCCAGGCCATCATCTCCGACCAGAAGCGCTGGGTGGACTTCATGATGCGCTTCGAGCTGGGCCTCGAGGAACCAGAACCCACTCGCGCCGGCCGCAGCGCCTCCACGATTGCCGCCTCCTACATCGTCGGCGGGCTGATTCCCCTCGCGCCGTACATGCTCGCGAGCGAAGTCCCCGCCGCGCTGCGCGTCTCCGTCAGCGTGACGCTCCTCGCGCTCCTCGTCTTCGGCTACATCAAGGCGAAATTCACGGACGTCGCTCCGTGGCGCGGCGCGCTGCAAACGGCGCTCGTCGGCGGCCTCGCCGCCGCCGCCGCGTTCTTCCTCGCCCGCCTCGTCAACCTCCGCTGAACCTTGTCTTACGTAGAGGCGGGTTTACCCCGCCACGGCTTTTTCATAGAAGCGGCCACCTTTCGCGTCTTGCGCGTCCCGACGCTTTAAGTCGGGAAGGTGGGCACGGTTTTTTCGTAGGGGCGCTGCTTGCTGCGCCCGCGGCTGCGCAGCAGCCGCTTTCGGACTGCGGCTTGTCCTGAGCGCAGCCGAAGGGCGGTCCGCGCCTGCCCGCCGCAGGAGGGCCGCTTTGCCTCTTTCTGTCATCCCGAACCCGTCCCCGACAAGTCGGGGACGGGGCTGAGGAATCTGCTTTTTATGTGGAGTGCGGCGGTCCGCCTCGCGGATTCCGGCGACGCCTTGGGAGCCTCCAGAGCCGGAACTCGACGCCGCTTTGCCTTTCCTCGCATCGCATTTCAACTTGCGCCCAAATCAGATTCGCTTCGCGTTTCCTCTCAGCGTCGCGTCCTTCTACTCTAACCATGGACCCTTCCTTGCCGCGCTCCCCCCTTTCCCACTTGATCAACGGCCCGACTTGATCAACGATCCGACCTGCCCTCCGTAGCGGCTTGCCGCAATACGGGGCCTCCCAGGTCGACGGCTAGTCGAGCCTGGGGGATCAGTCGGGACGACGAGGGACCTGTTTCTCGGATGCCTCAACCCACAAAATCGCACGCTGCCGAGCCCCAACTCCCCGCGCCCGCTTTCCACGACCCGCGCCATCACATCACCATCTACCAGGGCGACTGCCTCCAAATCCTCGCCGCGCTTCCCGCCGCCTCCGTGGACCTCATCTTCGCCGACCCGCCCTACTTCCTCTCCAACGGCGGCATCACCTGCCACGCTGGCCGCATGGTCAGCGTCAACAAAGGCGCCTGGGATCGCTCCCGCGGCCCAGGCGAAAATCATGAATTCAATACGGCCTGGCTCGCCGCCTGCCAGCGCATCCTCAAACCCGACGCCTCCATCTGGGTCTCCGGCACCAGCCACGTCATTCATTCCGTCGGCTTCGCCATGCAGCAGCTCGGCTTCAAGCTCCTCAACGACATTTCCTGGGTCAAACCCAATCCGCCGCCCAATCTCTCCTGCCGCTATTTCACCCATGCCACAGAGACCGTCATCTGGGCCGCGCGCGACAAAAAGTCCCGCCACGAATTCAATTACAAGCTTATGAAGAAGTTCGCGGGCGGCAAGCAGATGAAATCTGTCTGGACGGACATTTACCCTCCCCAACCGTGGGAGAAAAAATTCGGCAAGCATCCCACGCAGAAGCCCGTCGCCTTGCTCGAACGCATCCTCCTCGCCTCCTCCTCCGAAGGCGACCTCCTCCTCGACCCTTTCCTCGGCTCCGGCACCTCCGCCCTCGCCGCGTTCCGCCTTCGCCGCCGCGCAATAGGCTGCGAATTCTCCGGCGATTTCCTCAGCCTTTCGCTGAGCCGTATTTGTTTCGATCTGATACAGGTCAGGATTTCCGTTTCGAGCATCGAGTTTTCGCTTGATCTCTTCTGCGATCCTGTGGATCGATCAAATTGGACGAAATCCTCTGCGATGGATGCTCCCGCGACAACTCGGCTCGTTCGCCGCGAAAGAAACTATTATTTTGTCGGCGCTTCTCGCCGTGAAGTCATCTTTTCCGCGCCAGCCGAAGACCTCGCCGACGCCTGGCGCAAATTCGGCACCAGCTCCGCGGGCGACACGCAGGTCATCTTCGTCATCAAGACCGAAACCGAGATTTATCTCGCCTGAAGAAAATGATCTAATGCAGCCGTGCAACTCCGGCTGCCCACTTCCGGCCTCGACCGCTACAAGAGCGCGTCGCAACGCGCGCGCGTCGCCACAGAAGAATGGGCCACGAATAACCTGTATTGCATCACATGCCGCTCCGATGCACTTGCTCCATCTCCGCCAGGCACGCGTGTCATCGATTACGTATGTCCGCGATGTGATTCCCGCTACCAGTTGAAGTCGCAATCCCACTTCTTCCGCACCCGCGTCCTCGACTCTGACTACGCCACAATGCTCCGCGCCATTCAAACTGGCAGCGCTCCTCACTTGATGGTTCTGCAATATGAACGAGAAGCCTGGGCTGTGGTGAATCTGCTTTTCGTCCCCCGTTTTGCATTCACAAGGACGGTTCTCGAGAAGCGCAAAGCGCTGGGCCCTCACGCACGGCGTGCCGGCTGGATAGGCTGCAACTTCTTGCTTGATAAAATCCCACTCGACGCAAGAATCTCCGTCATCCACGACGGCGTTGCGCTTCAGGCCGCAACCGTTCGGAGACAATTCGAGCGCTTGAAGCCTCTCGCGGAATTGAAACTCGAAAAACGCGGCTGGACGCTCGATACGTTGAATTTCATCCGCTCACTCGGCAAACAGGAATTCAATCTCTCCGATATCTATGCCCTCGAAGACCAATTCAAATCCCTTCATCCCGATAATCGCCACATCCGCGACAAAATCCGGCAGCAGCTCCAAGTACTCCGCGACCTCCGCCTCCTCCAATTCCTCCGCCCGGGCCACTACCGCCTCCTGTAGTTTATGGAGTGCGGCGGTCCGCTTCGCGGATTGCGGCGGAGCGCATTGCGCTCCGCCGCAACTCGACGCCGCGGCGTTTACCCCGACGCTCTTGGTCGGGGCTTTCCCGCCGCTGCAAATATGAACTTCGCACTTCGTCAGACTCGCCTCGCATCATCCTCATCGCTTTGCCTTTCCTTCCATGTCGACATAGACTCCGCGCATGCCGGATTGGCCACACAGTCCCACACACCGCCTCAACGCCGCGGGCGCTTACATCGTCACTGCCGGAACGTATCAGAAGCAGCCCTTCTTTCGCTCCGCCAGACGGCTCACCTACCTCTGCGAATCTCTCTTACATATCGCCGCATCACACGAATGGAAGCTCGAAGCCTGGGCCGTGTTCCCCAATCACTATCACATCGTCACGACCTCCCCTCGGAAGGTGAATACGCTGCGGCAATTTATCGGGGAATTGCACTCGATCACGGCCAGGCAAATCAATCGCGAGGATGGGAGTCCGAGGCGGAGAGTCTGGTTTCAATATTGGGAGTCCCGGCTCACCTATCAGAAGTCTTATCTTGCGCGGCTGAACTACGTCCATTCGAACGCCGTGCACCACGGCATCGTGCGGCGGCCCGAGCAGTACGAATGGTGCTCGGCGGGATGGTTCCTAAGAGAGGCAGAGAAGCCTTTTCATCAAACGGTCATGCGGATGGCTTCAGACCGCGTGAATGTGCAGGATGGCTACGTCGTTGACCCCGCGGATATCCGATGAGCGGTGCATGGCATTGCGTGCGCGTGAAGGCAAAGCGGCGTCGAGTTCCGGTGAACTACAACCGGAATCCGCGAAGCGGACCGCCGCACTCCAAAAAATGCCCCGCAAAACCCTTCGCCTCTTCCAATTCCTCCGCCCCGGCCACTACCGCCTCCTTTGATTTCCCCTCCGCCTCATTTTCCACTTGACATGAGGTAATAAACTGGTATACAGTATCGCAGTGAGAACAGGGCACGAACAGCCGCCTCTTTTGGCGGCTTTGCTGTTTTTGAGAGGGCAGTCATGAAGGCCTTATCGGTCAAAGTAGGGCACCAAGAAGCAGCCACGCTTCTTGCTTCGCCCCTCGCTTCTGAGCGCCCCGCGAAATTAGACCATGAGCTAACTCACACAAAAAACGCCACATCTCAATTTCTAATCGATAAATTTGGAGCATCCTTTGCGCTCCGCCCGCCGAAGCGATTCATCGCGAAGGCGGGTCCACTCTCCAGCCTCGACGCTGCAGCGTCCAGCAACTCTAATCGACACATCCCGTTATTAGAATCCGATCTAAGTTATAGAAAACAAAGGACCGGACTTCTTTCTAATCGACACAAATTCGCATTTTGTAATCTTCACCTCTTGCGCGTTTCATCCGCGCAAAGTTTTCGTAGTTTCTGGCCACTGTCCACTGACCACTGTCCACTGTCTTTTCTAATCGCAAATGAAACGCACAGTCGCGAAGAATCAAGTAACTGTAAACAAAGCACTTACGAAATTCTGATCGCAAATGAAATTCATTCGCAAACGAGGCTGAAAAACGCCTGTCGCCGAGGCGAAGACCGCCCCTCAAAGGGCAGGGCCATAAGAACAGCGCCGATGCCTGTACGTTTTTTGGCCTTTGAGACAGTTACATGGCAGCGCGCCTCACCTGTATCTTCTTGCGCAGAGGCACCACCATGAACGATTTACTCGATTTCTTTCAGAGCAATTGGTACGAGCTGGGGAGCCTGGCATTTCAGTTCGCGATCCTGGCGGTTGTCGTATCGTTCGGACGCAAGGCATTGAGAATCCTGTCCGCACCGCTGGTTGCGTCGAGCGTCGCTTCGCAGGCGCAAGTCGAACTCCTGCAAGACCTGCAAAAGCTGTCGGAACCGCACGTCTCGCGGCCTGTCGCACAGCCCGAATCGTATGTCTCACGTCCTGTCGCGCAGCCGGAAACCCCGGCGTACGGCGGAATTGGACGCATGCTTTCGCCAATGCCCGCAACGCCCGCAGTGAGTCACGCGGAACCTGTCGCTGCGGCTGTATCCGTTTCACCGCGCCGCGAAGGCCCTTCGCTCTGGCAAGCCGCCGTACTGTGGCTGAGGACTCCGATGGGCGGCTATCACGCCGTGCCTTCGAGGCGGCACGCTTCTTAAGCGACCAATTCTTCAGTTTGCTTGAGTACTCTTGCCGTCAGGCGCGGACTGATCCCCCGAGCTCCCCTTGCCGGGGACTCGGGAGGCCCCGTCTGCGTCGACCTGGGGGGGGGCTCCGTTTTGCGCGCGTCCTTCGATCCTCTGGACAGGCAGTGCAAACCCTCCTCTTACGAACACCAAAGGCAAACCGGCCCGCCACGACGGGCAGGCGTCGAGTTCGAGCAGAGTTCAATACGCTCTGCGCGAATCCGCGGAGCGGACCGCCGCACTCCATAAATTACGGCGCGTTATTGTTTCGGTTCCGCGCCGAGGTCGCCGAAGGGCCAGATGCCGAACATTTTGAGGAACGTGTCCTGATGCTGCTCGACGAGCTTGCGAGCCATGCGTTCGGCAGGCCAGGGAGTGTCGAGGCGGTCGGGACGGTCGGCAATCCAGAAGGCAATGAGGCCCTGCACGGTGGCGTCGCGATCGAGGACGGCTTCGTCGATTTTGTCGAAAGTGTCCACGGGCGAATGGTGCGTGTAGCGATAGTCTGGCGAGTCCTGGTCGAGATTGATGCCGGGCAGGCCCTTGAGAATGAAGGGGCCGGCGTCGGTGCCGAAGGAAGAGCGGTCGTTGACTTCGAGCTTGCCGAAGGCTCTCATGCCGCTGGTGAGCTGCTGCATCGCGAGGATGAGGTCGTCGCGGCCGCCCATGTTGAGTTCGGTGACGGGGCCCTGGCCGCTGTCAAGAATGACGGCGGCCAGATGATTGGCCATTTCGTTCTGGTGAGTTTTCACATAGGCGAAGGAGCCGAGCAGGCCCTGCTCTTCTCCGGCAAAGAGGACGAAGCGGATGGTGCGAAGCGGTTTGAAGCCCGAGCGGAGAATTGCTTCCGCGGCGCCGAGAGTGGTTGCGACGCCCATGCCATCGTCGGTGGAGCCTTCGGCGAGATCCCAGGAATCGAGATGGCCGCCCACGACGATGACCTGTTCGGGATGTGTGGTGCCGGGAATTTCGCCCACGACGTTGGCGGTGTCGGCGGGGCCGTCGGTCGCGCGATTCTGGACGTTGATGTGGACGCGAGGCGTCTTGCCGCGATTGAGGAAGCGTTCGAGGATGTCTTGATCCTCGGCGGAGATGCTGACGACAGGAATGTCGAAATAAGTATTGAAGCCGAGAGCGCCAGTGTGCGTGAGATGCATGCCTTGAGCCTTAGCACCGCCTTGTCCGCCGATGACGGCGATGGCGCCGACGGCGTGGGCCTTGACGAGGAACGTGCCGAACTCGGCGAAAGTGGACGTGCGGTCGGCGGGGGGCTCACCTTTCTGCACGGCGAGAAGAATTTTTCCGGACCAGCTTGAAAAGTTCTGCTGCATTTCCTTCTGCAACTGATAGACGTTGACCTGGACAACGTCGGAGGTGACGCCATCGGCGGGCGTCGAGCCGACCCAGCCCATGGAGTCGACCATTAGATGGTGGTGCGCGGGCGCGACCATCTCGGCTTCGGCGGAGACGCGCGTCCAGCCGCGGAAAATCTGCCAGTGCTCGGCGCGGACGTTCTGCAGGCCGATTTTCTTCATCGTTTCAACGCCCCACTGGATGGCCGCGTTGCACTGCGGCGAGCCGGTGACGCGCCAGCCGATGTCGTCACTGAGCTGTCCGAGTTCCTGATAGGCGTGAATGTTCATCATGCCCTGGCCGGCGATAGCGGCGAGGGCGGGAAGAGTGCCGTCCTGTGCGGGCGAAGGAGCGGCAGATTGCGCGGCGAGGCGGATGGCAAAAGTTGCGACAATGACAAGCGAGATGATGAAGACAGGAGCGAGAGAAACTTTACGATGCATAGTTTGGGCCTCCAAAGGCTCGCGGGCTGGCGAGGCTGTCGCGATGAAAGAAGAGAGTATCCGCCAGCGGCGAAGCGCGAAATTGTGTCAGATGCGGAGCGGCAAGGCAAGCCCGCGGGGACTGGAGGGCGGAAGTCAACGCGAGAGAGGACGAGTGCATCTAATGGAGGGTAAACTGCGGAACAAGGCAATGAAGGGCGGCCCACTGCGGAAAGTTGCTGCGGAGTGAACGCTCATGCAAGAAACGCTGCGAGTTTTTCTGGTCCTCGTTCTGTGTGAACTGCTGATCCTCCTGCCCGTCCGCGGAGACGCGCAACAACTCGAAAAGCGCGCCGAGGCTCCAACACCGCTGACGAATTGCAAAGACCTGCCTTGCTATGTGCGTCTGCCATATTTGACGCTGTTCGAGCTGGCGTCGCAGCTGGAATTCAGCCCAGGGGATATCGAGAAAGAAAGAAAAGCGCTGGAGCAGGCGAAGACGTTTTGCGTCGCGCAGTTCAAGCAGCGAGCTAAGACATACGGCAATGAAGTCAACACGTCGGAGAAAAAGCTGAAGGAAGTGAGCGCGAAGGTCAGCGATTCGGAACGCCACGACAGGCACTGCGACATTCAGGCGGCACGAGCGCGGCAAAAAGAGGCGGAGGTGCTGCAGCAGCACGCCATTCCGAACGCGTACGCGAACGAGGAAGCGAAGCTGAAACTGATCCAGGAGTGGCCGGGAGATTTGAGGCAAATCAAGCAGGAGATCGCGGACGGTACGTACTTGAAGCGGCAGTGGGGCAACGTGAAGGACATCGGATTCCGAGAGATTGCGCCTGGACAGGAGAAGGACATCAAGGCGGGTCAAGACGCGATCAAAGAAATGAAACTGAATGGCATGATGCCGCACGAGATGGACGACAAGGCGATTACGGACTACGTGAATTCGGTGGCGCAGCACGTGGCGCAACATTCGGACCTGCACATTCCGCTGCACGTCGCCGTGCTGGATTCGAAAGAGATCAACGCGTTCGCGCTGCCGGGAGGATATTTGTTCGTGGAGCGGGGGCTGCTGGACGCAGCGGACGATGAATCGGAACTGGCGGGCGTGATCGGACACGAGCTGGGACACGACACAGCGCGGCACTCGCACAAGATGATGGAACGGGCGACTGTGGCGGGAATTTTCTATGACGCGGCCCAGATAGCGGCGATTGTGCTGACGGGAGGCGTGGCATCCATCGGGATGTATTATGCGCTACAATACGGGTTCTACGGACTGGGGCTGGTGCTGGACCTGAAGCTGCTTGGCGTCAGCCGTGAATTCGAGCTGCAGGCCGACCAACTGGGAATCCAGTACACTTGGAACAGTGGCTACGATCCCTCCGGCTTCATCCGTTTTTTCGACAAAATGGCAACGAAGGAAGGGTACGTCAACGGCGTGAGCTGGTTCCGGACGCACCCGCCGTTCTATGAGCGGATGGTGAATGCAGAACGGGAGATTCTGTTCCTCCCGAAAAAGGCCGACACGGTGGTGCAAACGTCGGAGTTCGAGCAAATGAAGAAGGAACTGGCGGCGCTCGAAAAGAAAAACACGGAGAACGGGACGTACAAGCCGAGCCTGTTGATGCCGGAAGCGGGATGTCCGGCGCCGACAAAGATCGAATACAAGCCGGGCGAGCCGATCGAGGCGATTTGCGCGACGCCCGGGAAGACGGGCGGCAAGGTAGATTAGGAAGATAAACTTTTTTCTTTGGGGAACGTCTATACATAATTGGGCTATCGAAATGATGGCAACAGGAGGAAAGAAATCATGAGCAGGGACATAATTCAAATGCGGCGCTGGGTAGCCACGAGCGCATTGATCGTGGCGCTGGTCGCCGGGGGATTCCTGGGAACGTGGGCGGTGCGGTGGGCGGGGCACGAAGTGCTTGGCGCGGCCAAAGTGCCGGTGAAGGAAGCGGGAGCCGTGAGCCCGGTGCGGCTGGGCGAATTCGCGAATGGGTTTGCGTCGGTGGTGCAGCCGGCGCTTCCGGCGGTTGTCAACATTTCGACGACGCAGGTGATCAAAGTGCGGCAGAACATGCCGGGCTTTTTCAATGATCCGTTCTTCCGGCAATTCTTCGGCGACCAGTTCGGGCCGCAGTCAAACCGGCCGATGACGCAGAAGGAAACGAGCCTGGGCTCGGGCGTGGTGGTGAATCCGGACGGGTACATCATCACGAACAATCACGTAGTGGCGAATGCAACCGACGTGGAAGTGACCACGCGCGACAAGAAGCAATACAAAGCGAAAATTATCGGCAAGGACCCGGCCACGGACATCGCGGTGTTGAAAATTGATGCCAGCAATATGCCGACGCTGACGCTGGGAGACTCTACGAAGCTGGAAGTAGGAGACGTCGTATTTGCTATCGGCGATCCGTTCGGGATCGGCGAAACGGCGACGATGGGGATTGTGAGCGCGACCGGGCGTTCGCTGGGCGGGCAGATCGAGAGATATGAGGACTTCATCCAGACCGACGCCGCGATCAACCCAGGAAATTCCGGCGGAGCGATGATTGACCTGCACGGGAACCTGGTGGGAATCAATACGGCCATCATCCCCGGACAAGCGATGAACGGAGAGGGCGGAAACCTGGGGATCGGTTTCGCGATTCCGATCAGCATGGCGAAGAACGTGATGGAACAGATCATCGAGCACGGAAAGGTGGAGCGCGGCTACCTGGGCATCCGTCCGGAAAACGTGACCGCAGAAATGGCCAAGCAGTTTGGCCGCGATGAGGGCGGCGGTGCGTTGGTGGGCCAAGTCAGCTCCGGAACGCCGGCGGCCAAAGCCGGCTTGCAACGCGGGGACATCATCCTGCAAGTCAACGGTCAGGACGTAACCGGCAGTCAGGACCTGAGCGCGCGGATTGCGGCTTTCTCGCCGGGAACCTCCGTGCAGCTGAAGGTGTTTCGGAATGGCAAGACAATAGAAGTGCCGGTGACTCTGGCGCAATTGCCCGAGGACAGCAGCGTTTTATCTTCGCCGTCAGGGGAGCCGTCGGAGGGAAGCAGCAAGGCGCTGGAAGGCGTGCAAGTGGAAAACCTGACGCCGGATATCCTGAGCCAGCTCAATTTGCCGGCGGGGACGCGAGGCGTGGTGGTGGACTCGGTGGACCAATCGAGTCCGGCGGCGGAAGCGGGCTTGCAGCGCGGCGACGTCATCCAGGAGGTGAACCACAAGCCGGTGGACAACATGGCGCAGTACCGCGCGGCACTGGCGGGAACCGGGGAGAAGCAAGTTCTCTTGCTGGTGAATCGCGATAACTCCACGTTCTACGCATTGATTCAACCCTGAGGCGAGAGCCTCGGGCTCAAAAGGCCGGCACAAGGGCATTCCGTGCCGGCTTTTTTTGTTCGCTTCGCGATTTCCGCGGCGTCAGGTGAAAATCCGACTCCGCAGAGAGCAACTTCGACGGATCCCTCGTGTTGAGTATAAGCAGGGGATGCCATCCATTGAAGACAGATGACTGGCTGGCAGACCTGTGGATCGATGTTTCGTCCAGCAACCAGGCAGGCAGGGAGCGCGAAAGCCAACTTGGAGTGTCGCTTAAGGCAACCATGTTCCATGCTGGTACATTCGTACTATTCACCCGCCCCACAGCCCTAGTACTAAAATACTGAGCGCGCCAGAAGTGTCCACAAGGCCCGGCAGGGAAGGGATTGATGCAGGCAAGACGCCTTGGGAATCAGCCGGAACTCTTCACCTATGCGATCCTTCCAGACGGCAAACGACGGTGGAGGTCGTTTGGCGCCGGGTTCGGCATCGAATTAACTATCCTGGCTTGCGCGATCTGGGTCGTTCCCCTGCTGTTCCCCAAACAAATGGCCGACGCACGGCACTATTTGATGACGCAGATTGCAGCACCACCGATTGACTTGTGGAAGCCGACACCGGCGCCGAAGCCTGCCGTAAGGCCGCGGCCCAAGCCTGTGGAAGTGGCACGTGTGGAGCCGGTGGAACCGCCGAAGCCGAGGATCATCGAGCCAGTGTTCGAGAGGCCGGTCGCGCCAAAGCCCGCAGTGAGGAAAATCATCCAGGCTCCAGAGCTAAAAGAATGGGCGAAGGCGGCCCCTGAAGTGAATCCGCTGGTCAGTTCGGCGACGCCAGACTTGAAGAAACCGAAGGAACCGGTGCAAACGGGCGGATTCGGCGACCCGAAAGGATTGCCGCCAGCGGCAAAGGTCACGCAGACAGTGAATATCAATCAATCTGGCGCGTTCGACATGCCTCTCGGAGCGGGGAAAGGAAACGGGGCAGGCGGGGCGAAAGGCGTTGTCGGGAGCGCGGGGTTTGGAAATGACAGGGCGACAAGCGGAGCCGGCCGCCGGGGCGGAACGATTCAGGCCGGAGGATTCGCGGACGAGCGGAATGCATCGAGCGAGGCGCGCGTGCAGAAGGCAGCGGACACAACGCCGGCGCAGGAGCCTGTAGTGATCCTCTCGAAACCGCAACCGGAGTACACTGCGGAAGCGAAGCAAGACAAGATTCAGGGGGAAGTGCTGCTGCAAGTGATATTCACTTCTTCAGGGCGCGTGGAAGTGGAACGAGTGGTACGGGGGCTGGGCCACGGCCTGGATGAAAACGCTGAAGCCGCCGCAAAGCTGATTCAATTCAAACCGGCTAGACGAGATGGACAACCTGTGGATTTTCCCGCGATCGTCCGGATCGATTTTGCATTAGCATACTAATATTAACTTGTGGGAATTTGGGGGGAAGTGTCATGGGGACGGTGAAGCAGTATTTCCTTGTCGCGTCTCTGGCGATGATTTTTGCGGGCGCCGCTCCGGGGCAAAGCCAGCACGCCTCGGCGGACAAGCCGCCCGCACAAACGCAAACGCCTCCAGCGCAGACGCAGGACCAGGCACAACAGCAAGCGACGCAGTCCCAAAGTCAGAGCCGAACGCAAACACAAGCGGGCGGACAAGCGACTAATCCGGCTTCGGGTCAGGCTGCGAATCCAGCGATGGCGGATCAAGCCGCGGCCACGCCGGGCCAGCCGGCGACAGTGGATCAGGCGGTAGACCTGATTCTTGCGCGCGAGCATCAGGAAGTCGCGACGATCCGGCACTTCAGCCCAATCATCGAGACCTACATTCAGGACATGCGATTCGACCAGACGCTCGGGACCGTGCCGGAGAAGGACCATTATTTCCTGGGGCAGGCGGACCTGGCCAAGGGGATCGTGGATGACTCGATGCTGCCCAGCGAGAAAAAGGGCTGGAAGAAACTGAATCCGGTGGGGGCAATATCTTCCTGGATGGGGAATTCGTACGTTCCCGCAGGATTCCTCCAAATGATTTTTGTCGATCCGGTCTATTTCGACAAGAAGCATTACAAGTTCGAATTCATCCGCCGGGAATTTCTGGGCGCGGTGCGATGCCTGGTGTTCGACGTCACGCCGCTGCCGAAGTCGGGGAACGGGAGATTTCAGGGAAGAATCTGGGTGGAAGACCAGGACTACTCGATCGTGAGATTCAATGGCGTGTTCACTCCCGTGTCGCGGGCGTTCGGTTACAACCTGCACTTCGACAGCTGGCGAATGAACGAAGCGCCCGGGCTGTGGCTGCCGACGTATGTCTACAGCGCGGAATCGGATTTGAAGGATTTTCCGTTCGGGCACGTGCGGTTCCGCTCGCAGACGCGGCTGTGGGGCTACAACTTGAAGAATGCGAATCACGAGACCGAGTTTAGCCAGCTGACCGTTGAGGCCGCGAAGCCGGTGCAGGACCAGGCGGACGCTTCGAAGGACGTTTCGCCGGTGGAGGCGGCGCGGCGATGGCAGCGCGAAGGCGAAGATGACGTGCTGGACCGGCTGCAGCGCAATGGATTGCTCGCGCTGCCCGGACCCGTGGACAAGGTGATGGACACGGTGGTGAACAATCTCGAAGTGACGAACAACATCGACATCGAGCCGGAAGTGCGGTGCCGCGTGCTGCTGACCTCGACGCTGGAGTCGTTCTCCGCGGGCCACACGATTATCCTCAGCAGGGGCTTGCTGGACGTGCTGCCGGATGAAGCGAGTCTTGCGACGATGCTGGCGCATGAGCTGGCCGTGATCGCCGTGGGACAAGAATTGCCGGACGCGTATTCGTTCAACGATTCGACGATGCTTTCGACCGTGGACACGATGAAGCGGATGTCGTTCCGGTCGTCGCCGGTGGACGAGGAAGCGGCGGCGAAGAAAGCGATTCAGTTCCTGCAGAATTCACCTTACAAGAACCAGCTCGCGAGCGCGGGGCTGTTCCTGAAGCAGCTCGACGACGAACAGAAGGATTTGCCGTCGCTAATCAGCGCGAGACTCGGGAACAGCGTCTATATGGCGGATAGCTTGATGAAGACTGCTCCGCCGATCCAGAAGGCAAAAGTCGACCAGATCACGGCGCTGCCGCTCGGAGCGCGCATCGTGCTCGATTCGTGGGACGATTCGGTGGACCTGGCGAAGACGAAGCCGGTGCAATTGCTGACCGCGCGAGAAAAAATTCCGTTCGAAGTGACGCCGTTCATGCCGTACTTGACGCGGTACGCGAGCCCGTCGTCGGACGGGGCAGACCCGGTGAAGAAGAATCCGCAATAGACTCCTGATCTGACAAAAGCCCGGAAGCGGAGAGATCCGCTGCCGGGCTTTCTCATTTTTGCAAGACTCCAGGTTCGCTTAGCGGGCTGCTAAGAACACTTTCAGGCCTTCAGGGGTTAAAACCCCTGAAGAAAAGAACGTCCTTATGTCGTGGCTAAAGCCACGACCCACAAGTCTTTCGCCAGTTTCAGTCGCCAGCTGGAGGCTATGCAACCCGCCCGAGATGAGAGAAACTTTCTTCCGGAATGGCACGGCAATCCCTGATTGATTTTTTTGAAGAATATGCACGGCATGGCGAGGAGGTCGCCATCGCGCACCGGCGCGGCTACCGGATGGAACGATGGACGTACGGGCGCGTGGCGGAGGCGGCGCGGGGATTTGCAGCGGAACTGGACGCAAGGGGGATCGCGGCGGGCGAACGAGTTCTTCTGTGGAGCGACAATTCTGCGGAATGGGTCGCGGCGTTTTTCGGATGCGTGCTGCGCGGCGCGGTCGTCGTGCCGATGGACAAGATTGCGACGGTGGATTTCGCCCGGCGCGTGGCACAAAGCGCGGGCGCGAAGCTGCTCGTGCGGTCGCGCGACGTACCGGAACTCGACGCTGAACTGCCTGCGATTGTGCTGGAAGAGCTCCCGCAGATTGCGGCGCAGAGGAAGGATGCAGAATTTGTTCCGGCAGCGCTTCGTCGGGACGACCCGGTTGAGATTGTGTTCACTTCTGGGACGACCGCAGAGCCGCGCGGCGTCGTGCTCACGCATGGAAATATCCTGGCGAACATCGAGCCGCTCGAAGCACTGATCCAGCCATACTTGCGCTACGAAAGAATATTCCATCCGCTGCGATTCTTGAACCTGCTGCCGCTGAGCCACGTGTTCGGCCAACTGATGGCGATGTTCATTCCTCCGCTGCTGGGCGGAACGGTGATTTTTCTCGACACGCTCGCTCCCGTGGAGATCGCGCGAGCGATTCGGCGTGAACGCGTCACGGCGCTGATTTCCGTGCCGCGGCTCATCGAATCGCTGGAAGGACAATTGGAGCGGGAGGTCGAGGCGGCGGGGCGGACTGAGCGATTTCGCCGAGATTTTGCCGCCGCGGAAGGCAGGCATTTCGTGAAACGTCTCTGGCGGTTCCGGAAGATTCACCGCCGGTTTGGATGGAAATTCTGGGCGTTCATTTCGGGAGGCGCAGCGCTGCCCGCGAGCGTGGAGGCGTTCTGGAGCCGGTTGGGATTTGCCGTGATTCAGGGGTACGGGCTGACCGAGACAACTTCACTGGTGAGCGTGAATCATCCGTTCAAGCTCGGGAAAGGCTCGATCGGAAAAGCGATGCCTGGAATGGAAGTCCGGCTAAGCAACGAGGGAGAAATTCTGGTGCGCGGGGAAAACGTGGCCAAGGGTTATTGGCAGGGGCGGGAGCTGCAGCAAGTCAGCGGCGAAGGCGGATGGTTCAACACGGGCGACCTGGGCGAGATGGACTCGCAGGGAAATCTCTACTTCAAGGGGCGGCGAAAAAATGTGATTGTGATGCCTGCGGGAATGAACGTGTATCCCGAGGATTTGGAGGCGGCGCTGCGGCGGCAGCAGGGAGTGCGGGACTGCGTCGTCGTCGGCGTGGAGCGCGACGGGAATGCGGAGGCGTGCGCCGTGCTGCTGCTGGAGAAAGACGCAGGGAGTGCGGCAGAAATCGTCGAACGCGCGAATCAATCGCTGGCTGAGTATCAGAAGATGCGGCGGTGGGTTGTCTGGGATGAGCCGGATTTTCCGCGCACGCCGACGCAGAAGCCGCTGTTGCCGCGGATCCGCGAAACCGTCGCGGCGAAATTGGGGACACAGGCGGCGCCAGCGGGCGGGGAGAGCACAGCGTTTGGGGAATTGCTGGCGCGCGTGACGGGACGCGCTGCGCTACATCTTTCAGCGAATGCGGATCTCGAAAGGGACTTGCAATTGAGTTCGCTCGACCGCGTCGAATTGATGAGCGCGCTCGAAGAAAGATATCAGGTGGATTTGAGCGAAGCGAAATTCGCCGAGGCGAGGACAGTGGGCGAACTCGAAAATCTGCTGCGCGAACCTCCGTCGCGCCCGCGAGCGCACGAATTCCGGCGATGGGCGCAGCGCTGGCCGTTCACATGGATCCGGCTGGCAGTGTATTACGCGCTGACGTGGCCGTTCACCAAGATGATGGCGCGGCCGCAGATTCGCGGGAGAGAGAATCTGCGCGGAGTGAGCGGACCGGTGCTTGTGGTGGCGAACCATGTGACGTACGTGGACATCGGATGCGTGCTGGCAGCGCTGCCGCCAAGATTCCGTCACCGGCTGGCGACGGCGATGGAAGCGGAGCGGCTTTACGGGATGCTTCATCCGCCGAAGGAGATGAATTGGTTTCTGCGGCTCGTGGACAAGATGGACTATTTTCTGGTCACGGCGCTTTTCAATGTGTTTCCGCTGCCGAAGCAGTCGGGGTTCCGCGAGAGTTTTTCGTTCGCCGGAGAACTGGCGGACCGAGAATGGAACGTGCTCGTGTTTCCCGAAGGCGAGAGGACAAAGGATGGAAAGCTCGGGCGATTTCGCGGCGGGATTGGACTGCTGGCGTCGCGGCTGCGGCTGCCCGTTGTCCCGATGCGGATTGACGGGCTATGGGAGCTGGCACAGGCGCGGCTCGCGGGTAAATCGTCGAGATGGATGCCAGTGCCCCGAGGGGCAGTGAAAGTGACGATTGGAGCGCCGATTTCCTTCGCGGCGGATGCGGATCCTGCTGAGATCACACAGCGGCTGGAACGAAGCGTCGCCGAGCTTTGAATCTTCGGTTACAATCTCCTGACGGCTACGCCCAGCTCAAGGAGAAGAACAATGGCAGAGAAGAAAGGATTCTGGGAATCGTTGCTGGATTTCTCGTTTCGCGAATGCCTGACTCCAAGAATGACGCGGCTGCTCTATGCACTTCACCTGCTGGTGGGACTGATTGTGGCGATCTGGGCAGTGGTAAACCAATTTAACATTTCGCCAGCGCAGGGGGCTGTCTGCCTGATTGTGGCGATCATCGCGCTGTTTTTCTGGATTCTGTACTGCCGCGTGGCGATCGAGTTCTTGCTGGCTGTGTTCCGCATCGCGGATGCGGCGGCTCCTCCCTCGGCAGAGAATCGGTAGAATCAGCAAGAGCAGCCGGGCGGCGCGGAAACTTTGTCGCTTCTTGCCGCGCCGCCGCTGCTCTGGGCGAGTAAACGTCGAGCTATTCTAGTTCTCTCCGGCTTCCTAAGGCGGCCTCTCCGTCGCAAATAATGTGCGGCGGCGTGAGCCACGCTTGCAAGATCCTCTCCCGCAGCTGGATGAGGCACTCGATTGTTACAGTCACGTTAAGTTTACAAAAGTTTTCTGGGAAGCCGGTGAAACCTTTCGCCGGTGGCGCGAGTCTGTGCCAGAATGACGCTCTTCACGCAAAGCAGAGGAGGAAAAATGTTGGGCAGACGAGCAGTGAGCGGCGCAGTCCTTGCAACTCTTATCGTGGTAGCCGTGATATTCGGCTGCAAGAAGCCGGCGTCGACGGCTGAGACGCAGGCCGCGCCGGTGGTTCACCCACTGCCAGAAATGGCAAAGAGCAAGATACTGCCGACGGGAATGACGATCACGCCGACAGCGGCCGTGGGATCATTTTTCGTGCCGCTGAATCCCGATTTGCCCGGCGTGCCCGATTACGTCGCGGGACAGCCGGTGACGACGGCGATGAGCCCGGATGGCAAGACGTTGCTCGTGCTGACCAGCGGCTACAACCGGCTCAATGGGCCGGACGGCCAGCAAGTGAAGAACGATTCGAACGAGTATGTTTTCGTGTTCGACATTTCGCAGGGGCAGCCCCGAAAGACACAAGTGCTGCAAGTGCCGAATACGTTTGACGGGATCGCGTGGAATCCGAACGGAACGGAGTTCTACGTTGCGGGTGGCATGGATGACGACGTTCACGTATTTGCGGAGCAAGGCGGGCGATGGAGCGAGGTGAGCGCGGCGATTCCATTGGGGCATGAGAACGGGTTGGGGATCGACAACAAGCCTGTGGCTGCCGGATTGGCGGCGACCGCAGATGGAAAGCGGCTCGTAGTAGCGAATTTCGAGAATGATTCGGTGAGCGTGATTGATCTCGCGGCGAAGCAAAAAACTGCGGAACTGGATTTGCGGCCGGGGAAAATTGATCCGAAGCAGGCCGGGGTTGCGGGCGGGGAGTATCCATTTTGGGTGGTGACGAAGGGAAATGATGAGGCATTCGTGTCGAGTCCGCGGGACAGGCAGGTTGTGGTCGTGGATATTTCGAGCGAACCGAAAGTGACGGCGCGGATTGCAGTGCCTGGCGAGCCGAACAAAATGATTTTGAATGGCGACGGAAGCTTGCTGTGCGCGGCGCTGGGGACGGACGACATTGTCGCCGTGATTGACGCGAAAACGAACCGATTGCTCAAGACGATTGACACAACGGCGCCGCCATCGGTGTTTTCGAATCCAAAGGGGCTAAATGGCAGTAATCCGAATAGCCTGGCATTTTCGCCGGACGAGAAAACGCTTTACGTCACGAATGGCGGAGCAAATTCGGTTGCCGTGATTGATTTCACGGGAGGAGGAACGAAAAACGAAGTAGCCGGACTGATTCCGACGGGGTGGTATCCGAGTTCGGTGAACGTAAGCGCGGACGGGAAGACGCTCTACGTCGTGAACACCAAGAGCATGCCCGGACCGGACCCGGGAAGCTGCCGCAATACGACTTCGATCGCGAAAGGGGCGCTCGATTCGTGTTACGCGGCAAATGAATACATCTTGCAACTGAATAAGGGCGGATTCGAGGTGGTGCCGACGCCGCAGCCCAGCGAGCTCGACGGGCTCACGAAGCAGGTGGCGGAGAACAATCACTATATGACAGGCGCGCAGCGCGCCGCCGACGAGAAGGTGATGGCGTTTCTGCGGCAGCACATCAAGCACGTCATTTACATCATCAAGGAGAACCGCACGTACGACCAAGTGCTCGGGGACTTGCCCGAAGGCAATGGCGACCCGCAGCTGGCGATTCTGGGGAAGGCGCTGAGCCCGAATCATCACCAGCTCGCACAACAATTCGTTGACCTGGACAATTTTTATTGCAGCGGGGACGTCAGCGCGGAGGGATGGAACTGGTCCACGGCGGCGCGTGGTTCGCAGGTGGTCGAAAACACTTATCCGATACAGTACGCGGATCGCGGCATCACGTACGATTTCCAGGGCGAGAACAGGAATATCAATGTGGGTTTCGCGACGCTGGCGGAGCGGCGCAAGACGGAGCCGAATGTGCCGGACGACGAAGACCTTTTGCCGGGGACTGCGGACGTGGACGCGCCGGATGGTCCCGGCGGGCAAGCGGGAACGGGCTATTTGTGGGACGCGGCGCTGCGGGCAAAGCTGACGCTGCGGAATTACGGGCTTTACGTCGAATCGCGCTACGAGAAACCGATGGGAGTGCCGGTCATACCGCTGATTCGCGACCCGTTCAAGGAGAAGGTTCAAGTGGCGTTTCCCGTGAAGCAGGCGCTGATGAAAGTGACGGATCCGTATTTCCGCGGATTCGATGTCAAATTTCCCGACTACTGGCGGTTCACGGAATGGAACCGCGAGTTTCAGAAATACGTGGCGGGCGGAAATCTGCCCAACCTGGAACTCGTCCGCCTGGGGCGCGACCATTTTGGGAACTTCGCGGACGCGATTGACGGAACGGGGACAGTAGAAGCGGAAATTGGAGATAACGATTATGCGATCGGCAA
This sequence comes from Candidatus Acidiferrales bacterium, assembly GCA_035934545.1. Classification (GTDB taxonomy): domain Bacteria; phylum Acidobacteriota; class Terriglobia; order Acidiferrales; family UBA7541; genus DAHUXN01. Next base: position 277,826 of record DASYXV010000082.1, on the reverse strand, counting down.
ACTGATCGAGAGCGTGGGCGCGAGCCCGTACCGCGACAGCACGATCGTCTGCATCGTCGAGGACGACGCGCAGAACGGGCCGGACCACGTGGACGCGCATCGCAGCCCGGCGTTCATCATCGGGGCATACGTGAAACAGGGCGCGGTCGTTTCAACTCACTACACGACGGTGAACATGCTGCGGACGATTGAGGACGTCCTCGGCATCGGGCCGATGGGGATCAATGACGATGTGGTCGAGCCCATGGCGGACGTCTTCACGACGGAGCTGAAACCGTGGACGTACACTGCAATTGTGCCGGATGTTTTGCGGACGACGAAATTGCCCGTGCCGGGGAATCCTTCTTCGAGCAGCGGAGCTTCAATCGGCGCGAGGCCGTCGCCGGCTTCAGCGCTGCCGAGGCACGATGCGGCGTACTGGGCGGCGAAGACGCGCGGATTCGATTTCTCGGTTGAGGACAAAATTGATTCAGCGAAGTTCAACCGGATTCTGTGGCAGGGCCTCGTGGGGAAAGATGTTCCCTATCCGACAGTGCGCGACGGACGGGATTTGCGGCGAAACAGAGACCAATTGCTGCAAAGATTCGACGCGGCGGAGTCTGGCCAGCGGAGCGCGCCGAAGCAGCGTTAGACGAGCGAGATTTGTGATAACCTCGGCCACCGAAATTCGGGGTGAGCCGTGATGAGACGAAAATCAATTCTCCTTTCTTGCTCGATTCTTTTCTTCGCAGCAAGCGTTTCCAGTATCGTTGGCGTTTCCCTTCGAGCTGAAAGCGCGCAGGAACAATGGCCCGCAGTCGACCAACTGCCAAACCTCTATTCGAAGATGGACGTGATGATTCCGATGCGCGATGGCATCCGCTTGCACACGGAGATTTACACGCCGAAAAACAGTGCTGAGCCGCTGCCGTTTCTGCTGACACGCACGCCCTACGGGACGAGCGACTACAACAACGGGTACAGCGGCCTATTTAGCGACTACAGGGAACTGATTCCGGAGAAATACATATTCGTGATGCAGGATATTCGAGGGCGGTACGGCTCGGAGGGGAAGTTCGTGATGAACCGGCCGCCGCGGGACCGAAAAGATCCGAAGTCCATTGATGAAGGTACGGATACGTACGACACGATTGACTGGCTCGTGAAAAGCGTGCCGAACAACAATGGGCGCGCTGGCCTGTTGGGAATCTCCTATGGCGGCTGGCTGACGGCGATGGCGCTGCTCGAGCCGCATCCGGCGCTGAAGGCCGCGAGCGAGCAGGCTTCGCCGGCGGATATGTTCCTGGGCGACGATTTCCATCACAATGGCGCGTTCCGGCTGAGTTACGGGTTCGAATACGCGGCGATGATGGAGACGGGAAAGACGAATTTCATCTTTCACTTCGACAGATACGACACGTACGAATGGTATCTGGCGCTGGGGCCGCTCTCCAACGTGGACAAGAACTATTTGCACGGCGTGCTGCCAACCTGGGAGGACTTCGTCAATCATCCGAACTACGACGCCTTCTGGCAGAAGCAGGCGTTTTATCCATACCTGAAGGATATGCATCTGACCGTGCCGGATTTGAATGTGGCGGGTTGGTGGGACCAGGAGGATTTTTACGGGCCGGTGAAGATTTACGAGACGCTCGAAAAAAACGATACGAACCATTTCAATTATCTGGTTGTGGGCCCGTGGAATCATGGCGGCTGGGCGCACAGCGACGGCGATCATCTGGGACGAATTCAATTTGGGAGTCCGACGAGCGGGTATTTCCGCGCAAGCGTGCAAGCGGCGTGGTTTGCGTACTGGCTGAAAGGGAAAGGCAGCCTGCCATTCAAAAAAGTGCGCACGTTCGAGACCGGTTCGAACAAGTGGGTGGACTACGATGCGTGGCCGCCGGTGAGTGGAGTGACCGAGAAGAAGCTCTACTTCCACGACGGCGGAAAACTTTCCTTCGAGCCGCCTGCGGAAAGTGGCGCGGGAGGATTCGACAGCTACATTTCCGACCCGGCGCATCCGGTGCCCTACCGTCACCGGCCGATCGAGGAGACGTATGGCTACGACAGTCACTGGTACACGTGGCTCGTCGAGGATCAGCGGTTCGTGGATTCACGGCCGGATGTGGCGACGTGGTCCACAGGCGCGCTCGACAAGGATGTGTGTGTTGCCGGAGATATCACGGCGCATCTCTACGCTTCGACGACGGGAAGCGACAGCGACTGGATCGTGAAACTGATTGACGTCTATCCGGAGGATTATGCGCCGGAGCGCTCCATGGGAGGATATGAGCTGATGATTGCCGACGAGGTGTTCCGCGGGCGATTTCGCAACAGTTTTGAGAAACCGGAGCCGATCGTGCCGAACCAAGTGACTCCGTTCACGATTGATTTGCGCACGAACAGTCATTGCTTCGTGAAAGGCCACCGGATCATGGTGCAAGTGCAAAGCACGTGGTTCCCGATCATTGACCGCAACCCGCAGAAATTCGTTCCCAGTATTTTCAAAGCGCAGGCGAGCGATTACATCAAGACGACGCAACGGATTTACCGGACGAAGCAGTATCCGTCGAATGTGCAAGTGTCCGTCGTCAACCATTAGGGCTTAACGGACAACAAGCCGAGACGGATTTTGAGGCGAGTTCCGCAAAGGAGACGAATGTGAACGCGAGAGTGGACGCGAACATGGTGACAACAGCGCTCGAGATTCCCGGTTACCGCATCGTGAGGACGCTGGGGATGGTGCGCGGATTGATCGTGCGGTCGCGGAGCGTCTTCGGAACAATTGGAGCGTCGCTCCAGACGCTCGTCGGCGGGAACATCACGCTCTTCACGGAAATGTGCGAGAAGACACGCGAGGACGCACTGGAGCTCTTGATGCAGCACGCGGCAGAGCGCGGCGCGAACGCGATCATTGGCATGCGGTATGACGCGAATGAAGTGATGCAGGGCGTTACCGAAGTGCTGGCGTATGGCACCGCTGTGGTTGTCGAACGCGCTGCATGACGCGCGTGAGATTTGTCGAAAGAATTCCATCGCAGCCTTGGAAAACACGTGTGTGCTAAGATGGACCAAGTGAAACAGGCCCGTAGCTCAGTTGGTTAGAGCGCTACCTTGACACGGTAGAGGTCTGCGGTTCGAGCCCGCACGGGCCTACCATTGCTCTGGTTATGTGTTCCCTCTACATTCTGCAAAGCGAATCCTCTGGCAGATTTTATGTTGGTTCAACCGACGATCTCGATCGGCGCTTGTCCGAACATCTCCGCGGGCACAGCCCAGCAACGCGTGGCCGCGGCCCGTGGAAACTTGTTTACAAGGAAGAGTTCGCATTGTTGTTGGAGGCCCGGCGACGCGAATTGGAAATTAAGCGATGGAAGTGGGCCAAGCTGATTCAGGCGCTTGTGGGAAGCTCCGTTGGTTAGAGCGGGCCGACCGGGTCGGCCAGGTCTGCGGTTCGAGCCCGCACGGGCCTACCATTTCAAGTCGCCGCTGCATTTTTTACCTGTGATGGTCTGAATTTGATTTGGTTTTTCACTGCGCCAACCGGGACCCCATTTGCTCCAACATCTCTTTGACTTCACGGGTGCGCGTTTTGTACTGTTGGTGCGTTTTGGGAAGAGGAGCGCCCTATGAGAGCAACAATCATCACCGCCGCATGCTTATTTCTGCTGGCAAGCGCTTCGGGACAACGTGACAAGCCAAAAGCGTCCGCAGTCTCGTCGAGCAAGGCTGTGCTCGAGGCGTACGTCTCAGCATGGAATCACCACGATTTTGCAGCGCTCGACAAGCTGCTGACCCCAGACGCAGTTCACGAAGACATCGCATGGCCATCCCGCGACGAGGGGCCTGCCCAAATCAAGAAGTTCATGCAGGGGATGATCGCGCTTGAACCAGATTTCGACTGGCGCCTGACCAACGTTATCGACAGTGGCTCGGAGGTGGCGGCGGAATGGACGTGGACAGCTACGTACACGGGCGACTGTCCGACGCTCGGGCATGTCGTCGGGATGCACAGCACAGGACGCGGCGCCTCGGTCGCGATGATTGAGAACGGCCGCATTAAGCGCTTTACCGATTACTATGATTTTGCGAGCTTCTGTCGCACTGGTTCTTCAGCCCAGAAGAACACATAGATCACCCGTTTGAAGGGCCAGTCCGCTTGTTGATGGGAAACTCTCTGGACCAATGATGTAAAGCAATTTTTTCCGCAGCCATGTGATCGGAGGCCGAGATGTCCCGAGGACTTCTTTCATTCATAACGCTACTGGTAACAGGACTGAATTGCCATGCGCAATTCCAAAATGCTCCGTCCTCTGGCAACACTCGTACGGAGGTGACGGACAGCGGCGTCGTTGGGCAATTATTCGCGGCGTGGAGTTCACATGACCCCGATAGGGTGGTTGCCTTCTATACCGATGACATTGCGTATGAGGACGTTCCGTTAGGGCGCACTAGCCGCGGAAGAGCCGAACTGCGCAAGTTCGTGGAAGACACCTTCGCTGCTTTTCCTGATTTGAGAGTTGAGTTGGTGAGCAGTTCCGTTTGCGACGGTCATGGCGTGTCGGAAGTGGTCTGGAGTGCCACCGACGAAGGATATCTCAAGACAGAAAAGAGATTCTCTGTACGCATGGTGAGTGTCTTTGAGTTGCACGAGGGCAAAATCTCGCGCAACGAGGATTTTTACGATCTTTCCACCATCACGCGGCAACTTGGAGCCTTGCCAGCGGACGAATCGGCAGACCAAAAGAAAACCGAGAAGCCGATCGTCGCGGATGCCAAACAACAGATCCTCGACCTCGAACAAGTTTGGGTGATGGCCGAGCACAATCACGATGCGGCCGCGCTTCGCCGCATCCTGGATGACAAATTCGTCGCCACCTTCGGCGGCGAAAAACCCTTGGATAAAGAAGCTTTCATCAAGCTGACTGTAAGCGGCGATGCCGATCCCACGGAATCGCAAACGCTGACCGATCGCAACGTGATCCTCGACCATGACACGGCAGTCGTCGTCGGCGCCGACACGGAGCGTGGTACCAAGAAGGGCAAAGCATACACTGAGATTTACCGATATACCGTAACCTACATCTGCCGCGACGGGAAGTGGGTCGCGCTCGCCGAGCACCTTGCCGACGTACCGCCGGCAAAGTAACGCAATGAGCGCAGTTCGCGATGCATCGCGGGCTCTACCAGGAAACTAACGTCTCCACCGGCGAGGCATAATCCACGCCCTCCACCTCAAATCCGAAGAGGGAACGAAACTCGCGCTGGAATCCGGCGAAATCGCTCAGCTCGCGCAGGTTCTCTGTAGTCACTTGCGGCCACAGCGCGGAAACTTCCGCCTGCACGTCCGGCCGCATCTCGCGATCATCGAGCCGAATGCGCCCTGCCGCGTCGAATTTTGGACTTGCGCCTTCCGCGAGAAAATCAAAAAACAACCGCCGCATCTGCTCGATTGCGCCCTCGTCCAGTCCTTTCTGCTTCATCACGCGAAAGAGAATGCTCATGTAGAGTGGCACCACCGGAATCGCGGCCGAAGCCTGCGTGACAATGGCTTTGCACACCGCGATTCGCGCCCCGCCTCCGAGTTTGCTTTTTAGCATCCCATCGAGCTTATGCGCCGTCTCTTCAAGATGTTTTTTCGCCATTCCGATCGTTCCGTCGCGATAGATCGGCCACGTCATCTCCGGCCCGATGTATGAAAATGCGAGAGTCTTTGCGTTCCGCGCCAGAAGACTCCCCGCTGCGAGCATTTCGATCCACTGCTGCCAATCTTCGCCGCCCATCACAGTCACCGTGTCCGCGATTTCCTGTTCGCTTGCCGGCGGGATCGTCACTTCGGTCACTTTCTCGGAATCGAGTTCGACGGTCTTGTTTGTGTACGCCCGGCCGATTGGCTTCAATACTGAATTGTGCGCCTTGCACGTCTGCGGATGCGTGCGCTTCGGCGCCGCCAGGCTGTAAATCAACAGATCAATTTTGCCCATATCCTTGCGGATGATCTCCGCTGCGCCTCGCTTTGCCTCATCGGAGAATGCATCTGCGTTCAGGCTCGTCGCAAACAAGCCGTCGCGTTTTGCGAATTCGTGAAATGCAGCCGTGTTGTAGAAGCCCGCCGTCGCGGTCTTGTTTCCCTCCGGCGGGCGCTCAAGGAATACGCCAAGTGTCTTCGCCCCGAATCCCCACGCTGCGGCGATTCGTGAGGCCAGCCCGTACCCTGTCGAAGCGCCTGCAATGAGCACGCGTGCCGGCCCTTTCCGCGGCGACTTCGCCTCCGCGGTGATTGCTCTCATCTGCCGTTCGACATTTCGCCGGCATCCCTCGGGATGCGCATTCACGCAAATGAAGCCGCGCGACCGCCGCTGTACGACCTGTTCAGGCATTGTCTCGTTCCATCTCCGAATATTCTTGGGCATGGACAGCAAAGCCTATACGGCTGCGGCTGTCAAGCGGCGAGCCTGTCGCCGTCCTTCGCATATTTTCCGCACTTTTCTGTTGACACCGCGCTGGAATCATCGTATAAATATGCAGTCGAATGAATATTCAATCAGTTGGAATAGCCATGGGTTCACAGAAGCGGTTCCGGCAGGGGCAGATCCTCAAGCTCGTCAGCGGCGAGCCTGTCGCCAATCAGGATGACCTGCGCCGGCGCCTCCATCAGCACGGCATGCGCGTCACGCAGGCGACGCTGTCGCGCGACTTGCGGGAGCTTCACCTGGTGAAGACTGTCGAAGGATACCGGCCGCTCGGCGCGGCGCCAGAGGACTCCGCGACGCAGGCTTCGCTCGCCCGCGCACTCCGCGAATTCCTGGTTGATGTTCGTCCTGCGCAGAATCTCCTCGTCTTGAAAACGCCTCCGGGCGGCGCGCAACCGCTCGCGGCGGCCATTGACGCCGAGCGGTGGAAGGAAGTCGCCGGCACGCTCGCCGGTGACGACACCATCTTGATTATCACACCTTCGCGCGGCGCGCGCGCGGCCATCCAGAAGCGCATGGAGGAACTCCTGCGATGAATGCTCCGGCGCGGGTCGCCGTCGTCGGAGCAACGGGCTACGCAGGATTCGAGCTGGCCCGCCTCTTGCTGCGCCACCCGCAAATTGAAAAGCCGGCGTTCTATCTCCGCGGCGAAAGCGCCGGGGCGCGCTGCCTTACGGAGATTTTTCCGCAGCTTCGCGGCTGGGGCGAAGCTCCGTGCCGTCCGCTGTCCGTCGAAGCAATCGCGAAGAGCGGCGCGCGCACTGCATTTCTGGCCACGCCGCACGAGGCGTCTCTTGAACTTGTCCCGGAGCTTCTCGATGCAGGCCTCGGAGTGATTGACCTGAGCGGCGCCTTTCGCTTCCGCGACGCAGCCACGTTTTCGCGCTGGTATAAGCTCCCGCAGCCCAATGCTGCGGCGCTCGATCGCGCCGTCTACGGCTTGCCCGAACTCTACTCCGAGGATCTCCGTGGCGCGCGTGTCGTCGCCAATCCTGGCTGCTATCCCACTTCGGTAATTCTCGGCCTGTGCCCGCTCGCCGAGGCGAATTGGCTCGACGCCGACCGCGGTGTCGTCTGCGACTGCAAATCAGGCGTCAGTGGCGCGGGCAAAGAGCCCAAGCGCGATACGCACTTCGTCGAGGTCAACGAAAATTTCCGCGCTTACGGCCTCTTCACGCATCGTCATACGCCGGAAGTCACCGACCATCTCGGCATCGCCGCCGATCGCTTGATTTTCGCGACACACCTGCTCCCCGTCGAGCGCGGGATCCTTTCGACGCTGTACGTCTGGCTGAACGAGCCACGCAGCGCCGATGAAATCGAATCGCTCTTCCGCAAATTTTACGCCGGCCGCCCGATGGTTCGCATCTCGCCCGCGGGCCGTTTACCTGAGCTGCAGCATGTCGCGCGCACGAACTTCTGCGACATCGGGTTTGCCCTCGACGAATCCGGCGAGCGGCTTGTCGTCGTTTCGTGTCTCGACAATCTCGGCAAAGGCGCGGCCGGCCAGGCCGTGCAGAATTTCAACTGGATGCATGGCTATCCGGAATCGGCGGGGCTGATATGAGACTGGTCGTCAAAATCGCCGGCGCTCTCCTGGAAGACGACGCCACTGTGCGCTCGCTCGCTCGCCAGATCACGGAACTCGCGAAAAATGGCCACGAGCTTCTCGTGATTCACGGCGGCGGAAAAATTTTCACGGCCACGCTCGCGCGCATGGGCGTCACGAGCCGCTTCATCGCCGGCCTGCGTGTCACCGACCGAGAAACTCGCGACGCAGCCGTGATGGTTTTCGCCGGCCTGCTCAATAAGCGTCTCGCTGGAGCGATTTCGCTCGCCGGCCAGCCTGCTGTCGGCATTGCAGCTTCCGATGCGGCCTGCTTCCTCGCCGAGCCGATGACTCACGAAGGCGATTCGGGCGGCCTCGGCTACGTTGGCTGCTTGACTGGCGTGAATCTGGATTTCCTTGCCTCGCTTTGGCGCGCCGGAGTTGTGCCCGTCGCGTGTTGTCTCGGCCTCGGTTCCGATGGCGAGCTTTACAACATCAATGCGGATCACATGGCTGCCGCTGCGGCCGAGTATTGCCGCGCCGACCGGCTGATTTATCTCACCGACGTTGCTGGCGTGCTCGATGGCGAAAAAGTTCTCGATAAAGTTTCCGGCGCGGACATCGAAGACCTGATCCGCGATCACAAAGTCTCCGGCGGCATGGTGCTCAAGCTCGAAGCTGCGAAGCGCGCCCTCGGCGGCGGAGTTCGCCAGGTTCGCATCGTTGGCGGCACGCGCCCGCGCGCGCTTCTTTCCGCCGCGAATGGCGCGAGATGCCCGGGCACGCGCGTGCTGCCGATGATTCCGCGTGCCGAATCAAAATACGCGGCGCACGCCGCTCGTTAGGAAGGCAAAGCAAATTTATGGCGTTACGGAAGACAAAAGCAGAGTCGGCACGGCGGCACAAAATGAGCGCCGCACGAATCCTCCGCGACGAGCAGCGCCACCTGATTGGCACATACAAACGCCCGCCAATTGTTTTCACTCACGGCAAAGGGTGCTATCTCTACGACTCGCGCGGCCGCGCCTATCTCGATTTTCTCGGCGGCATTGCCGTCAATGCGCTGGGCTATTCGCATCCGCGCCTTGTGCGCGTCATCCGCCGCGAAGCTAGTCGCGCCGTGCATCTCTCGAATTTATTTCACAATCCTTATCAGGGCCCGCTCGCGGAAAAACTTGCCGCGTGGTCCGGCCTCGATCGCGTGTTTTTCACCAACAGCGGCACGGAAGCCATCGAGGCTGCACTCAAGCTCGCTCGCGCCTACGCGAAACAAAACGCCGCTCCCGGTGCTGGCCCAAAAACTCGCTTTCTTGCGCTCGAAAATTCTTTTCATGGCCGCACGTTTGGCGCCGTGTCCCTCACGTATCCGAAGAAATATCGCGAGCCTTTTGCGCCACTTGTCCCAGGCGCCGAATTCGTGCGCTTCAACGATGTCGCCGACCTCGAAGCGAAATTCGACAACACGGTCTGCGCCATTGTGCTCGAAACCATTCAGGGCGAGGGCGGCATTTTCCCCGTGAGCGAGGCCTTCTGGCAGCGCGCCCGCGAGCTTGCCACGCGGCACAACGCCGCGCTCATCGCCGACGAGATTCAATGCGGGCTCGGCCGCACGGGGCGCAAATTCGCATACCAGAAATTTGCGAGCGCTCCCGACATGGTTGCAGTGGCAAAACCACTTGCAGGCGGCCTGCCTCTTGGCGCCCTCATCGCCAACGAAAGATTTGCCGCTGCATTTACCACTGGAATTCATGGCACGACGTTCGGCGGCGGCCCGCTCGTCTGCGCTGTCGCGCTGGAGTTTCTGAATACGCTCGAAGAGGAAGGCTTGCTGGAAAACGTCCGCGAGCGGGGCGCTGAGCTTCGCCTCGCGCTTGAAAAACTGCAATCTCGTTACGGTTTCATCCGCGAGGTTCGCGGCGAAGGCCTCATCCTCGGCCTCGATCTCAGTATTGAAGGTGCGCCGCTCGTCGAAGAAGCCCTGCGCCGCGGCTTCATCATCAACTGCACTCACGAGCATATCCTGCGCCTTCTGCCCCCGTTCATCATTCGCGCGCGGGAGATACGCGAATTTCTGGCCAAGTTCGAGACCGTTCTCGAAAAGGCCCCGCGCAAAATCTGGCAGCCAGCGGACGAATCTCCGTCGCAGCAAAATTCACAAACACCGGCAATAGCCGCAGCGAAAGCTCAGGCCGCAACGAGGTGAATATGAGTTCTGTTTCCATGACAGCCGTCACGCCAATTCCCGCATCCCCGGTGACCGTCCAGTCTCCGTCGCGTGACCTTCTGACCGGCTGCGAATGTAACCCTGCGCGGATTCGCGAACTTTATCACCTTGCCGCCGACATCAAGGCTCGCCCCGAGCGTTATCGCGGCGCTCTCTCCGGCCGTTTCCTCGCGCTGATTTTCGAAAAACCCTCGCTGCGCACTCGCGTCACGTTCGAAGTCGGCATCTCCAGCATGGGCGGCGCAGCCGTGTTTCTCGATCACACGCAGTCGCGCCTCGGCGAACGCGAATCCGTGGCCGACGTCGCGAAAAATCTCGACCGCTGGGTCCACGGCATCGTCGCGCGCGTTTTCGAACAGCGCGTCCTCGGCGATCTCGCCGACAACGCCTCCATTCCGGTCATCAACGCGCTGTCGGATCGCTTTCATCCATGTCAGGCGCTCGCCGATTTTTTCACGCTCGAGGAACACTTTGGCGGTCTGCGCGGCCTCAAGTTTGCCTACGTCGGCGACGGCAACAATGTCTGCCACTCTCTGATCACCATCGGCGCTCGTGTCGGGGCGCATGTTCGCATCGCGACGCCCGCCGGCTACGAACCTGATCCGGCGATCGTCGCCGAAGCGCGCCGCTTCGCTCGCGAGACGCGCGGCAAAATCGAAATCCTCCATTCGCCCGAAGACGCCGTCTCCGGCGCGCAAGCCGTTTATACCGACGTCTGGGCCAGCATGGGACAGGAGGACGAAGCCGCCGCGCGTGAGGCCGTCTTCGCTCCCTATCAAGTGAATGAATCGCTCTTCGCGCAGGCCGACTCGCGCGCCGTCTTCATGCACTGTCTGCCAGCGCATCGCGGCTCGGAAGTCACCGAAGGCGTCCTTGATTCGCCGCTGTCCATCGTTTTCGATCAGGCGGAAAATCGCCTACACGTTCAGAAAGCCATTTTGCTCACGCTTCTTGGCTAAGGAGAAGCCGGTGCCGAAAAAAGTCGTGTTGGCGTATTCCGGAGGTCTCGATACCTCCATCATTATTCCGTGGCTCAAGGAAAATTATCACTGCGAAGTTATCGCCATGATCGGCGACCTCGGCCAGAAGGAAGATCTCGAAGCCGCCCGTCGCAAAGCGCTCGCCACGGGCGCGAGCAAGGCTTTCGTCGAGGATCTCCGCGAGGAATTCATTACCGGCTACATCTGGCCCACGCTTCGCGCCGGCGCGGTCTATGAGCACAAATATCTTCTCGGCACGTCATTTGCGCGACCGATTCTTGGCCGCCGCCAGGCCGAACTCGCGCGCAAGCTCGGCGCCGACGCTGTCGCTCACGGCTGCACGGGCAAAGGCAACGACCAGGTTCGCTTCGAACTCGCCGTCAAAGCCCTCGCACCCGAGATGAAAATCATCGCTCCGTGGCGCGAATGGAATATCACGTCGCGCGAAGAAGCCATCGCCTACGCTCGCGAGCACAACATTCCCGTCGAGCAGACCACGAAGAACATTTACAGCCGCGACCGTAATATCTGGCACCTCAGCCACGAAGGCGGCCGCCTCGAAGATCCCGCGAACGCGCCCGAAGAAGCGATGTGGCAATGGGTCCTCTCGCCCGCCGCCGCGCCTGCTACTCCGACGGAAGTTGAAATCGGTTTCGAAGCTGGCGTCCCTGTTTCCGTCAACGGGAAAAAACTCGCCGCCGTCGCGCTCCTAGAGGAACTCAACGACATCGCCGCGAAAAACGCCGTCGGCCGCATGGACATGGTGGAAAATCGCCTCGTCGGCATCAAATCGCGCGGCGCGTATGAAACTCCTGGCGGCACGCTCCTCATCGCGGCGCATCGCGAACTCGAATCGCTCTGCCTCGATCGCGAGACGCTGCATTTTCAGCAGCATCTCTCGCTCCGCTACGCCGAAATGGTGTACTACGGCATGTGGTTCACGCCGCTGCGCGAATCTCTCGACGCGTTCTTCACTTCCTCGCAGCGCCGCGTCAGCGGCTCTATCGGTTTGAGTCTCCTCAAAGGCAACGTCAGCGTCATCTCCCGCCGTTCGGCCTACTCTCTCTACCGCACCAATCTCGCCAGCTTCACCATGACCGGCTATAACCCAAAAGACGCCGAAGGCTTCATCAATCTCTTCGCGGTGCCCATCACGGTTCCCGCCGCAACCGAAGCCCGCGCGGGCGGATCTTCCTCGTGAGCGAAGCCGGCCAGAAAAAAATGTGGGGCGGGCGTTTCGATCGCGCTCCCGATGAGGGCTTCTGGGAATTCGAGCGCTCTTTCGCCTTCGACCGCCGCCTCTTGCCTTACGAGCTTGCGCTCGATCGCGCCTGGGCCCGCGCCCTTGAGAAAATAAGAATCCTCTCTGCGGAAGAAACCAAAAAACTTCTTGCTGCTCTCGACAGCATCGAAAAGCGCTCACTCGCTGAGCCTTCCTGGCTCGACTCCTCGAAAGCCGAGGACATCCATCATTTCGTCGAATCCGCGCTTGCGGAGAGCCTCGGCCCGCTCGGACACAAACTTCACACCGGACGCAGCCGCAACGAAATGATTGTCACCGAATTTCGCATGTTCATCAAAGCCGCCAGCGCCGAGATGCAAAGAGCCGTCTCCGCGCTCATCGCCGCGTTTCTCGAGCAAGCCGAACACAATTTCGGTGTGCCCATGCCCGGCATGACGCACATGCAGCTTGCTCAGCCGATCCTTCTCTCGCATTTTCTTCTCGCCCATGCAGAGGCCCTTTTTCACGACCTCGACCGCCTCGCATTTGCCGCCAATACTTCCGACGCTTGTCCCCTCGGCGCCGGAGCGCTCGCCGGCTGCGCATTTCCGATTGACCGCCGCGCACTGGCCGCCGATCTCGGCTTTGCCCGCATCACGCGCAACAGTCTCGACTCCGTCAGCCGCCGAGATTTTCCTCTCGACTATCTTTTCGCTCTCGCGGTTCTCGCCGGGCATCTCTCACGCCTGGCCGAGGACATGATCCTCTTCGCCTCTCCTGGCTTCGGCTTCGTCATCCTGCCCGACGAGTATTCCACCGGCAGCAGCCTCATGCCGCAGAAAAAAAATCCCGACGCCTGGGAGTTGATCCGCGGGAAATCCGGCCGCATCACCGGCGCTCTTGTTTCATTGCTTGTTACCATGAAAGGCTTGCCGTCGAGCTATCAGCGCGACTTGCAGGAAGACAAAGAGCCGCTCTTCGACGCCCACGATCAAACGCTTGCCATGACGCGCATCGCTTCCGGTGCCGTCGCTGCAACGAAATTCAATGAATCAAATCTTCGCCGTGCCGCCTCCGATCCCGCGCTCCTCGCCACCGAGGCCGCCGATTATCTCGTCGCCAAAGGCATCCCGTTTCGCGAAGCCCACGAAATCACCGGCAAACTTATCCGCGACGCCGAAAACGCTGGCGAAAATTACGCTGTGTGGGCCATCGAGAAACTGAAAAAATATTCTCCGGCTTTCGGCGCTGACTTCTCTGCGGCGCTCACGCTTGAATCATCCCTCGCTCGCCGCAGCGCTGCTGGCGGCACCGCTCCCAATATCGTCCGCGAAGCCCTCACCGAAGCCCGTGCGCGCCTCGCCACACACGAGAAAAAATCATGAGAGCCCGCCGCGCACGTCCCTCCGATACCCCGGCGATTCACGCCCTCATCGCACATTACGCCGCACAGGGCATCTTGCTTCCGCGCACGGAAGAAAATATCCGCGAGCAATTCGCTCATTTTCTCGTCCTCGAGGAGAATCGTCGGCTCTCCGGCTGTGTTTCCCTTGAAACGTACGGTTCAGATCTCGCAGAGATTCGCTCTCTCGCCGTCTCTCCGGAGATGCTTGGACGCGGCCTGGGTTCTCGCCTCCTCGAATTCGCTCTTGCCGAAGCGCGCCGCCGCAAAATAGCTCGCGTTTTCGCTGTCACACACGCGCCGGAATTTTTCATTCGTCACGGCTTCGCACTTTCTCACCGTCGGGCCCTTCCTGAAAAAATCGCGCGCGACTGCTCCTCTTGCCCGAAGGCGCGCCGGTGCCGCCTCGCCGCCGTGATTGCCACAGTCGTTCCCGAACGCGCCGTGCTGCCGATCCTCGACGAAGCCGCCACGCCCGCGCCCGTCGCATGAGCTCGCGCATTTCGGCCTCGCATTTGCCTCGCGGATTTTCCTATTCTGCTGTCGCCTGCGGCCTGAAAAAATCCGGCCTCGATCTTGGATTACTCACCAGCAACTCGCCCGCCTCCGCCGCATGCGTCTTCACAACAAATCTTGTCCAGGCCGCGCCCGTTCATGTCTCCCGCGCGCATCTCAAGAAATCGCGCCGCAAAATCCTCGGCGTCATCGTCAACTCCGGCAACGCAAATTGCGCCACCGGCCCAGTGGGTCTCGCCGCCGCGAAGGCCACAACTCGAGAGGCTGCTCACTCTCTCGGTCGGCATGGTCCTTCGCAGATTCTCGTTTGCTCCACGGGAGTGATCGGCGTCCCCCTGCGAGTTCAAAATATTCTTCGCGCGATTCCAAGCCTTGCTCGCGCGCGCGCCGCAACTCCTGCTGCTTTCGCCCAATTCACCCGCGCCATCATGACCACGGACACGCGTCCCAAATGGTCTGCCGCGAACTGCCTCATCGGCGGTCGGCGCGTCCGAATCCTCGGCTGCTGCAAAGGCGCCGGCATGATTCATCCCCGGATGGCGACCATGCTCGCTTTCATCGCCACCGACGCTACTGTTTCTCCCGCTATCCTTTCCCGCGCGCTCGGCCAAGCAACCGCGAGAACGTTCAACTCCATCAGCGTTGATGGCGACACCTCCACGAACGACACTGTCGCGGTTCTCGCCAACGGCGCTTCCGACGCGCCGCCGATTCGCTCATCGGGCGCGAATTACATGAAGTTCCTCATCGTGCTCGAATCCGTCTGCCGTTCTCTCGCCCTGCAAATCGTCGCGGATGGCGAAGGCGCGCAGCGCGTCGTAGAAATCGAAGTCCGCGGCGCGCCCTCCGATCGCGCCGCCGCTCAAGTCGCCCGCACTATCGCTACGTCCCCTCTTGTGAAGACGGCACTCGCGGGCGCTGATCCCAATTGGGGCCGCATCGTTGCCGCCGCTGGCCGCTCCGGTGTTCGCTTCAATCCGGATCGCGTCGAAATTCGCATGGCTGGAATTCTAATGTGCCGTCACGGCAGCGCAGTTCCATTCAACGAGCGCGGCGCCCATCGACGGCTTCTCGCGAAACATGTTCCCATTGTGGTGGATTTACATTCCGGGCGAGGCTCTGCGCGCGTATGGACCTGCGATTTAACCGAGGGCTACGTGAAGATCAACGCCAGCTACCGCTCGTGACGCCGGCTGCATTCCGTTTCACTTTTTCTTCTGGCCGCGCGGGGGGCTCCACAATTTCGACGCGTCCGCCTGCGTAGCGGTAATTCTCGCGCGTCGCGCCCGCGACGCCTTGCTTCACAAGCTCGTTCACATCGAGCTTCGCTTCCGCGGCGTCAAGTTCCTCCGCGGTCGCATGCAGCAGCGGGCTTCTCGGCAAAAACACGGGACAGCAATCGTGAAACGGCTCCGCGGAAATTTCATACGTGCCAATTTTGCGCGCCAGCGCCAGGATTTCCATCTTGTCCGTTCCGGCGAGCGGCCGGAACACAGGCATCTTCGCCGCCGCCTCTACGGCAATCATGTTCCGCAGCGTCTGCGAAGCCACTTGCCCCAGGCTGTCTCCGGTGACGATGGCCAGCGCGCGGTCGCGCTTCGCGAGCGCTTCCGCGATCCGCAGCATCATCCGGCGGTAGAGCAGGATGCGGCAATTCTCCGGCGCGTACCGCACGATCTCCCGCTGGATCGCTTCAAACGGAATCAAATGCAGCTTCGCCGTGAATTGCCACGGCACAAGCTGTCGCGTCAGGCCTCGCGCCACGTGCAGCGAAGATTCTCCAGGCCGCGCTCCCGTGCCGTAAAAATGCGCGAACGACAAATGCGCGCCGCGCTTCATCATTTGGTGCGCCGCCACCGCCGAATCGAATCCGCCCGAAAGCAGGCACAGCATCCGTCCCGCAGTGTTTGCCGGCAGGCCGCCAGGCCCTTGAATTTTTCGCGCATAGACGAGCGCCGGCCCTGAAGTGATCTCGATACGGCAAGTCACATCCGGCTCGTTGAGCTTCACGCGCGCGTTTCGCCCAGCCTCGCGCAAATGCTCCGCCAGATATTTCCCCACTGCGGCTTCAATCTCCATAGTCCGCATCGGAAATGACTTGTCGCTCCGCTTCACGCGCACCGCAAACGTCTCGAATTCGAGTTCGCGGATTTCTTCCAACGCCGTGCGGCACAGTGACTCCATGTTCCTATCCGCGTGACGCGCAATCGCGTAGTTCGCTACGCCAGAAATTCTCCCGATCCGCTCCAGCGCCTGCTCGACCGGCGCGCCCGCGGCCAGCCGCACAACGAAGCGGTCCTCAGGCCGCTCAATTTTCTCGACGGGTATGCCCTGAAGCCCAACCCGCAGCGCCTCCGCCAGCTTCGACACGAAGAACCGCCGGTTGCGGCCTTTCAGCCACAATTCGTGATAGTGGACGACAATCACCGGCTGGCTCATGGAGCGATTTCCCCGGATTCCCGAGTCCTGAAATTATACCAGCCGCGCCTCGCCCGTGGCACTTGCTCGCGTCCACAGCCCTTCAGGAGCACTAGTGCCGTTCCAACGCGATTCACAAATTCGCTTGCGAGAGTGGAAACCTGCCCATATCTCTCTCATCACCGTTTGTCCGGCGTAGTTGGAACGGCACTAGTACTCCCTGTGCCCGATCCATACCTAACCCTATCGCTACAAAATGCTGGCGCCCGCTACTTTCCTTGACACGCGGGGTTACAATCCACGGCACTGGAGATGCGAGGACCGGCTGGCGCCGCCTATGCGACCCGTCGAGCCGTTCGCGCATCTAAAATTTCGCAAGCTGGTTTAGGAGGGTCCCATGTGGATCCGCCGGGATTGGGACGATTTCTTCAATCGCATGCGCAAGCGCGGCGCTGCGGCCCAGCCGCCACGCCCGGTGAACCGTTCGGCGCGCAATCGCCTTGTGCCCGCGGAAGGCTACAGCCTTTCGGAACTGAACGACGCCGGCATCTCGCTCGAACAGGCTGAAATAATTGGCCTGCCCGTGGACGCCGGCCGCCTGGGCAGCGAGAAGGCCAACGTTACAGCCCTGCAGATGTTCCTCCGGGCCAGCCGCTCGCGCTACTGATTTCGGCTTTTGCTTCTTTCGCCTCACGTACTCTTGACGCCGGAGGCGAATTCGGTAAACTGCCTTTTTCGCGCTATGGCGACTCAAGTCAACCCGGCAACTCTGGCGGCAGCGCCCGATGAGGCGCTGCACGACCTGGATTTCCCTCAGCGCGAGGCTGCGTTTTTCTACGGCCTCTTCTTGCGCGGCCATTCCGCCGACGAGCTTCGCCGCGACATCGCCGTCCCTCCAGCCGTTCTCGCCAAGTGGGACAAGGAAGCGACGCAAAAGCCCGAGCAGCGCATCGTCTTCCAGCGCATTCTCGAATACCGCCGCCACGTCCTCGCCATCTTCGATTCGCTCCTCGGCTTCGACGCGAAGACCCAGCGCCTCCAGTAGCTCCTTCTCTTGATCGCTTCTCGCTTGTCTATTCCTGGATGCCGCCTGCGCCATTCTGGCTCCGCTTCTAAGAAACGGTTGTGCCTGCCTTTGCATTTTATGGAGTGCGGCGGCTCGACGCCTTCCCGCCGCTGCAAATTAGACTCGCAGTCTTGTTGGATTCGCCGCGCTGGCTCACGCAGCCATGGGCCCACGCTTTTTATGGAGTGCGGCGGTCCGCTCCGCGGACAGAAGGGGCCTCCCAGGTCGACGGCTAGTCGAGCCTGGGGGATCGGTCGCGTCCGCAGGACTCAAGCGGCCGGAACTTGACGCCGCTTTGCCTTTTCGCCTTTGTAGTTATCCCGGACGAGTCCCGATTCATTCTATCGGGACGACGAGGGATCTGCTTTTGTATTCGTAGCGGCGGGTTTACCCCGCCAGTATTGGGTAGCATGGATTCTGCTCTTGTAGCGGCGGGTCGGCTTTCTGGACCCGGCACGTCGGCGTATTGCGTCAGGGCACGGTCTTTTACCCTGAGCGAAGTCGAAGGGCAACCGTGCCACAACTCCGAATTGGCTCAGCCTGTTGCCTTTCGCGCGCGTTTAGAGCGTCAGACCGGAGTTTACCCTGAGCGGAGTCGAAGCGTCCTCGACAACTCTGCGCGCGTCGTAACGTCCCTTTGCGGAGTGCGCCGCTGCGTCGCTTTTCTCCAGATAATTCGTCGCAAATTTCTGGTATTTTCCGAATTATCGTTTACTTCAGAAATTCTCTTACCTCTTTGTTTTCATGCATTGGCCCAAAACATTCCTCTAGATGGGCGAACGCTAAGCCGCTCGATTTAAGCGACTTGCGGGAAATGAACGCTTTGCGCCCTTTCCTGCGCTTTATGCCCGGTGACTCGGCGTTCCGAAGGGGAGAAAACCATGGCTCAGGACGGATTTAAAGTTTGGCGCGTATTGGGGGAAACGCAATCTGAAGACGGAAAGGTTCGGACAATCACTAAGAAGGAATTCATCGGCGAAATCGCGAGCCCGAAAGAGGAGATTTACGTCACTTGGATGGAGCTTGTTGAGCGCTTCGGCGAGGGCTATTATCTCGTCGAAATCCCGAAGGAAATTCATCGGCGCTACATCGTCCCAGAAAAGCAATTCGTGCGCACGTCCGCCTACTTCGAGCCGAGTCGATTCATTTCGAAAGAACTCAATCGGATTTCCTACAAACCATAGATGAGGAAAAGAAACGGAGAAGCATATGACGCGACCCATGATCGAATCGTTCTTTGAACTCGTCATGCGAGCAATGAAGGATGAAGCGCGACAACTGGAAGGTCTGAGAGGAGGCATCGGGAAAAACACGGACTTTGCTTCACTCGCTCTTTATCGCGAGGAATGGTATACGCCTGTCTTATTTAAGGAGCTATATCGCGATCGAACCTCGGAATTTTCGCTCTTTGAGAAACCTGAGCCGCCGGGCGCCGCAGGGTCCAAGGTGAAGGGCAAACTTGACCTTGAGGTCCGAGGAGCGACCAACGAAGCAGCCTTTATAGAAATAAAGGGCTGGTGGCCAGGCCAAACAGAGAAACTTGCAGGAGTCATGCGAGACCACGCCCGGCAAATGGCAAATTATCCGAAGAATTGCGAGCTTCTCTTAATGCTCTTTGCGCACTGTAAGGCAACAGACGGCAAACTGAAGATGCTCGTCGATCCTATCCCAGGAAAACTGAACGAATCCCTCAGAACTGATCTGGCCTCCGCCAAGTTTTCCCTCACAATCAGCGATTCGTTTGATCATCTTGTCGAGGGTGGAGAAAAGGGAGAATTCGGCGTGGTCCTCCTTTCCCTCGCGAGAGGGAGAGACCTCGCGGTGTGATGTCCGAAGAAGGTTTCCCACTTTGGTGGCCAAATCCAGAGGAAACGTCGAAAGATTTCTTCGTCCGCCCATTCCCTTTTTCCTTGACACGAGGTTATGAAGTGGTATACAGTAGTACGAGAATGACTGGGGCAGCTAGACCGCCCTGTTAGGAAATGCCGCCCCGACGCAGTTGGTCGGGGCTTTGCAGTTTCAATGAGGACGTTATGAGGCACATGCTGGAGGCTGAAAATGCAAACTGTTGGGGTAGAGCGGAAATCCCCCCAATTCTTGATCGGCAACTGAAATTATTAGACTTTCCCTTAACCCACAGAAAACACAGCACATCACAATTTCTAATCGATAACTTGAACCGCTTCATCGTGAAGCCGTTCACCCTGAGCGTAGTCGAAGGGTCTCGTCCGCTGAAGCACCCCAGTGAGGAGGCGGGTCCAGCTTCCAGCGGTTCTAATCGTCCCTCTCCGCGATTAGAAACGCCCGTAAGTCACAGAAAACAAACGATCGCACCCCTTTCTAATCGTCCCTATTTCGCATTTTGTAATTTTCACGTGATTCGCGCTTCATACAACTGGGGCTGGTCTGTGAGAGGTCCGGAGCACTCTCGACTCTCAACTCTTGACTGTCGACTGTCTTCCCTAATCGCAAATGACATGCGCAGTCGCAAAGTATCAAGCCGCTGCAAACAAAGCACTTATGAAATCCTGATCGCAAATGAATTTCAACGCGCAGCGTTGACCCTGAGCACAGCCGAAGGGTCATTTCCTTGCGCCCCACCAATCCCATTACTTCCCGTCGCGGAGAGAACAATCTTGACAGGCCAGAGGCGCGGCGGGGATAGTGTTGGCCGCGCGGGCAATCAGCGATGAACGAAAAAACAAACGAGATGACGCGGCGGGCGGCGCTGAAACTGTTCGGCGCGGGAACGGGCGCGCTCGCCCTCTCGCGTTTTCCCGCCACGGATCTATTCGCGCAGCAAGCGGCCCAGCCGCCGGCGGCGCGACGCCTAGCGACATTCACCGGCCCGGGGGCGAATCCTTACTGGAATTCCGTCGGGCCGCTGGCGACGTATCCGCAGAAAGCGCCGCTGGTGCTGCTGACGGACCGTCCCGTGCAGCTCGAAACGCCGCGGCATTATTTCCTCGAAGCGATCACGCCCAATGACGCGTTTTTCGTGCGCTGGCACCTGGAAGGGATTCCGAACGAAGTGGACTTGAAGTCGTGGCGGCTGCGCGTCGAGGGAAACGTTGCGACGCCGCTGGAGCTGAGCTTTACGGACCTGATGCGAAAATTCGAGCCGGTGACTCTCGTCGCGGTCAATCAATGTTCCGGCAACAGCCGCAGCCGGTTCACGCCGCGCGTCGCGGGAGGGCAATGGGGCAACGGCGCGATGGGTTGCGCGCGATGGACGGGCGCGCGATTTCGCGACGTGCTCAAAATGGCTGGGGTGAAATCCGGTTCCGTGCAAGTACAGATGCAGGGCCTGGAGCGCGGCAAAGGCCCGCAAGGAAAGCCTTCGTATGAATTCCAGAAGTCCCTCGACCTGAACGATCCGGCGCTCGATGAATCCATCATCGCGTACGCGATGAACGGCGAGCCGCTGCCGATGCTGAACGGTTTTCCGGCGAGGCTCATCGTCCCCGGATATTTCGCGACGTATTGGGTGAAATGCCTTTCGTGGCTACGGCTGCTCGATAAGACGGACGAAAATTTCTGGATGAATCCCGCGTATCGCGTCCCCGAGACGCCCCGCGGTACGACGACGCCCGACGACGTGAAGGCCGGGAAAGTGAAAATGATTCCCATAACGCGCATGCCGGTGCGCTCTTTCATTATTTCTCCCGATGGTGAAACAAAAATTCCCGTTGGCCTTCCCGTCACGGTGCGCGGCACGTCTTTCAGCGGCTTCGGTCGCGTCGTCAAGGTGGAATTTTCTGATTCCGCTCGCGGCACTTGGCGCGAAGCGAAGCTCGGCGAAGACCTCGGACCGTATGCGTTCCGCACCTGGGAGATTTCTTGGCGTCCAGAAAAGCCGGGAAAATATTCTCTTGCCACGCGCGCGACGGACGAGAAGGGCAACCTCCAGCCCGACGAAGGAGTCTGGAATCCGGGCGGATATTTGTGGAACAAAATCGAACGGCAGGAAGTGACCGTGGGAGTCGCGTCATGAGCGCGAACTGGAAGAGGCGAAGCGCGAGTCTGGCGGCGCTGGCGTGTGGCGTCGTTTTCGCAGCGGGCATAGTTTACGGTGATCTTCAGATCGGCTATTACTCGCCGGCGAATCTCGGCCGACTCGCCCAGCCAGGGGCGATGGCGCAGCGGCCGGATGACGTTTATTGCGTGGGAGCGTATCCGCTTTACAAGCCGGAACTCGCGCCCGGCGATGGCCGCCAGGACGTGGAGGCGTACTGCAACACCTGCCACACTCCGAGTTACATCACGATGCAGCCGCCGCTGCCCGCGGCGACGTGGGAGGCCGAAGTCAGTAAAATGCAAAAAGCCTTCGGCATGGACATCCCCGCCGATTCGCAAGCACGAATCCTCAAATACCTCGAGACGCACTACACGCCGGAAACGCGCAAACATTAGGCGCTTTTTTGCAGCAGGTTGTGGCTCTGCCGGACTGCCTCGTTATATACTCCGCGTTCTGCCTGCAATCGAATCCGAAGGGGGACCCCAGCCGTGAACCATCTCCGCCGCAGTCTCAGTCTTGCTTTCGCCATGTCCGCGTGCTTCGTCTTGGTGCTCGCCGCCGCGCCGCCGCTTGCAGCGCAAGTCGATTCCAGCCTCTATAACGGCATGAAGTGGCGCCTGATCGGGCCGTATCGCGCGGGGCGCGTGACAGCGGTTGCCGGAGTGCCGGGGAATCCGGCAGTGTTTTACATCGGGACGCCCGGCGGCGGCGTGTGGAAGACAACAAGCGGCGGGACGGTGTGGAAGCCGATATTCGACGCGGCGCATGTGGCCTCAATCGGGGCAGTGACGGTGGCGGCGTCGAATCCCAATATCATTTATGTCGGCACAGGCGAGCAGACTGAAGGCGACGGCGCGTGGAAATCGGCTGACGCAGGTCTGACGTGGACGCATTTGGGCTTGGACGATACGAAGTTCATCAGTTCAGTGATTGTGGATCCGAGGAATCCGAACACCGTCCTTGTGGGTGCGATGGGCGACGGGAAGCCCGGCGAGGCGCGCGGCGTGTACAAATCCACGGACGGCGGGAAATCCTGGAACAAGGTTCTCTACAAGGATGATCAGACGGGCATCGCCGACATGTGCGCCGACCCGGAAAATCCCAAAGTCGTTTATGCAGCGCTGTGGCGACCTGAATTCCGTCTATTCATTCAGACGCCCGGCGGCGAGCCTCCCAAGGGCCCGGACGCCTGGATTTATAAATCCACGGACGAAGGTTCCACGTGGAAACCTCTCGATGCCAAAGGCATGCCGACCGAGAAATGGGATCGCACCGGGGTGGCGGTTGCGCCGGGAAATCATGGCAAGCGCGTATTCGCGATTGTGCAGCAGGGGCTATACCGCTCGGACGATGCGGGCGCGAGGTGGAAGCAGATCACCACTGACCCGCGCGTCTTCGGCGACGGTTACTTTTCGCGCGTGTTCGTGGATCCGAAAAATCCCGACACGGTTTACATCGTGCAGACTTGCCTCTACCGCTCGACGGACGGCGGCGTGAATTTCACGGCGTTCAAAGGCGCGCCGAACGGAGATGACTATCACGTCCTTTGGATTGACCCCACCAATGACGACCGGATGCTGCTTGGAGTGGACCAGGGCGCCGTCATCAGTCTCGACGGGGGCAAGACGTGGTCCACGTGGTACAACCAACCGACCGGGCAGCTCTACCACGTCTCGACGGACAATCATTTTCCCTACAATGTCTATGCCGCGCAGCAGGACAGCGGCAGCGTGGCAATTCCGAGCCGGAGCGATTTCGGCCGCATCCGCGACCGCGACGTTTTTGCTCCCGATGGATATGAATTCGGCTACATCGCGGCGGATCCGGTACACGACAATCTCGTGTATGCCGACGGCTCGCCGGGAACGGTCGTCCGGCTGGACCGCACGACGAATCAGATGGTCACCGTGTTTATTGGCGCTGGCGCGAAATACCACAGCTCGGCCAATGCGCCGTTACTGTTCTCGCCCCAGAATCCGCATACGCTGTACTACGGAACGCAATTTATCCTGGAAACGACGGACGGCGGGACGAGCTGGCGCGAAATCAGCCCGGATTTGACGGCGCGGCCAGCGCCGCCCGCCGGCGCGAAGCCGCCAGCCAGCCCGCGGCCTGGCGTCATCACGACTCTTGCGCCATCGCCTGTGTCCGCGAATGTGATGTGGGCTGGCGCGAGCGATGGACTGATCCAGGTGACGCGAGATGGCGCGGCGACGTGGCAGAACGTCTCGCCGCCGGATTTGCAGACTCGGAGCATCGTCAGCCTCATTGACGCTTCGCCTTATGACGCCGCGACCGCTTATGCCGCGGTGGACAATTTCCAGGATACGAAGCCGTATTTCTACCGAACGAGCGATTACGGCAAGACATGGCAGAAGATTAACGACGGCTTGCCGGAGTCCGGCATCGCGCGCGCGATTCGCGAAGACACGGTGCGCAAAGGATTGCTCTACGCGGGCACGGAAACGGGCGTCTTCGTCTCGTTCGACGACGGCAATCACTGGCAATCACTGCAGCTCAATCTGCCGACGTGTTCTGTGCGCGACCTCGTGATCCATGGAGACGACCTGGACATCGCCACGTACGGGCGCTCGCTATGGATTCTCGACGACCTCACGCCGCTGCGGCAGGCCGGCGCGGAAGCGGCGAGTTCCGGCGTGTATTTTTACAAGCCACAGACTGCGGTTCGTGTCCGCTGGAACAACGATTGGGACACGCCTCTGCCGCCGGAAGTGCCGTCGGGCGAGAATCCTCCAGATGGCGCGTTCGTCGATTACTACCTGAAGGCAGCTCCGCAGAGCGAAATCACGCTGGCGATTTACGATTCAAGCGGCAATCTCGTGCGGCAGTACACGAGCTCCCCCAAGCCGGAGAAATACGATCCCGCCGCCGTGCCAGATTCCTGGTTCGCGCCGCAGGTGGCGCTGCCCAAGAATGCAGGGATGAACCGCTTCGTCTGGGATCTTCGCTATCCGAATGCGCCAGCGCTCAACTACGGGATTTTCCCAGCCGGGTTGCAAAAATACGTCCAGTTCTATGGAACCGAGGATGCGATTCCGGGAGTGACGCCACGGATGCAGCCGCTTGGGCCGCAAGTGATTCCCGGCGACTACCAAATGGTTCTCACTGTGGGTGGACAGGCGTACCGGCAGACGCTGCACGTGACTATGGACCCGCGCGTTCGCGCCTCGCAATACGACCTGGCTGAACAGCTTCACCTGCTCCAGCGGATGGCGAACGGCATGCGGGCAAGCTATGACGCATACATGGCATTGACGCCGCTACACGACGCGCTAGCCGAACGGCAGAAGAGCTTGAAGGCGAACGCCCAGGCCAAGGACGCCGCGAGCGCTGCCGGCGATTTCGAAAAGAAATTCGACGCCATCCTGAATGGCAATTCCCGCGCACCCGGGTTCGGCGAAGCCAATTCCGAATTGACGCAAAAGGTGTATGCGGCGGATTCCGGAGACGGGCATCCGACGGAACCCATGCGCGAAGCGGCGGATGGGGTTTGCCTGGCATTGACCAAGAATTTCGACGACTGGGGCAAATTCGCGGCGAAGGACCTCCCCGCGTTCAACGACGTACTCACAAAGAACAAGCTGGCGGCGCTCCCTGCCCCACAAGCCATGCCCGTGAATGCAGGCTGCGGGAAGTAGTTCCGGTTTATACAGTTCGAAGCAAGATTGAGGGCGGACACGACCGTCGCCGCAAAAAACCGTTCGCGAGTAGTTTGGCCTAAGGTATTCTTTTCCTTCCATGCTCGACCTGAACTATTTCCGCGATCATCTCGATGAGATGGACCAGATGGCGCGCCATCGCGGCGCTGCCCTGGACCTCGCCGAATTCCGCAAGAACGACACGGAGCGGCGCGCGCTGATCACTGCCGCGGAAAAGCTCAAGGCCGAGCGCAACAAGGCCAGCGACGAGATTCCGCGGCTCAAGAAAGCAGGCCAGGACGCGAGCGGCTTACTCGCTCGCATGAAGCAGGTCTCCGACGAAATCAAGCAGCTCGACGAGCGCATCTCCGGCATCGAGGACATCACTCGCGAATTCTTGCTGCGGGTGCCAAATGTCCCGCACAAATCCGTTCCCGTTGGCGCATCCGCCGCGCAGAATGTGGAAGTGCGCCGGTGGGGTGCGGCGCCGAAATTCTCGTTCGCGCCGAAGCCGCATTGGGAACTTGGCGAAGCGGCGGGAATTCTCGATCTGGAACGCGCGCGGAAGATCGCTGGGACGCGATTCGCGCTGTATCGCGGCGCCGGAGCGCGACTGGAACGCGCGCTGGCGAATTTTTTCCTCGACGTACACACAAAAGAGCAGGGTTATACGGAAATTCTGCCACCCTTCATCGTCAACACCGAATCGCTCGTCGCCGACGGCAAGCTGCCGAAATTCGCGGGCGACATGTTTCGCCTGCAAGATACGGATTTGTGGCTGACGACGACTGCGGAGACCGAGCTGACGAATCTTTACCGCGATGAGACGCTCGACGCCGACGCGCTCCCTATCAGCGTCTGCGCCTGGACTGCCTGCTTCCGTTCCGAGGCCGGGGCGGCGGGCAAAGACACACGAGGCATAAAGCGCCAGCACCAGTTTCAAAAAGTGGAAATGTTCAAGTTTACGCGGCCGGAGGAAAGCTACGACCAGCTCGAGAAGATGGTACGCGACGCCGAGGATTTGCTGCAGAGACTCGGGCTGCACTACCGCGTTGTGTTGCTATGCACGGGCGACATGGGCTTCGCGTCATCAAAAACATACGACATCGAGGTCTGGCTGCCGTCCTCGAATGAATTCATGGAGATTTCCAGCTGCTCGAATTGCGAGGCGTTTCAGGCGCGCCGCGCGGGAATCCGTTACAAGCCGAAGGGCGGGAAAAGCGATTTCGTTCATACGCTCAACGGCTCCGGCCTGCCGACGGGGCGAACGTGGATCGCCATCGTGGAGAATTATCAGCAAGCCGACGGGTCCGTCGCAATTCCCAAAGCTCTGCAAGACTTTATGGGCGCAGACAGCATCGCCGCGCGGTAAGCACCGTCCGATTCTCAAGGAGATTGAAAATGGCTTTCACAACCGAGACACCGGAACAATATCGCGAAAGATTCGCCAGATACGTCGCTGGCAAAGATCCCATTCAGATGCAAGAAGAAGCGCCACGAATTGTTTCGCACCTCATCGAAGGCGTTGCCGATGAAACGCTGAAACGCCGGCCTGCTCCGGGGAAGTGGTCTGTGACGGAAATCATCGCTCATCTGACGGACGACGAGATCGCTACAAGCTGGCGCTATCGCCAAATGATCGAACACAACGGTGAAAGAATTCTGGGATTCGATCAAGACGAGTGGGCGAGATTGGGCGATTACGGTTCATGGAGTGCAAGAGAGGCTCTGAAGCTTTTCCAGGGGCTCCGGAAGGCGAACCTGCGAATGCTCGCGCATCTGTCGGAGGAAGAATGGGAGCGCGAAGGCCATCATACTGAACGCGGGCGAATGACGGTTCGAGAGCTCGCGCGCCACATGGCCGCCCACGACATCAATCACATCGAGCAAATCCGTCGCATCCTCGGCAAGCAGTAAAGAATGGAGATTGCAATTATGCCCATTGAAGATGCGGTGCAAAGCCGCCTCAATCAGATTCCTATCTTTCATTCGTTTTCCGGTGGAACCTTACGATGCTGGGAATATTCCGGTGGCAATCGCTCAGGTCACCTACATGCGACTGGGAAAACCCTAGAGGAAATTAGCGAAGTGAGAACACAAGAACACACATCAAAAGAGTGTGACAAATGAACAAGGGCGCGGCGTCCTGGGATGAGCCGCGCCCGGTTCAGTCTGGGGAAGTTACATTCCTTCCGCTGGGGCGATTTTCTCCACGTGAATTGAGCCGTCCTTTTCGACGTCTCCCGTAACAGTTACTTCGTGGCCCAGGACTTCATCAGGATTCACTGCGTCCTGGTTGTGGATCGCGACGACTTTTTGCGTCTTCGAATCCACAAACACGTACGACGCTCCCTGTTGCTTGACGCACCTGGCGGTGCAGTCCTTCGCGCCAGCATTCGCGCCCTTGGCGCCGCAGGAACTATCGCTAATCCAGCCCGTCCAAGTCTTTCTCTCGGCGTTCGCGCTGGAGGCCATGCCCGCCGCGAACAGCAACAAGGCGGCGATACCCAGGATGTTTCTCAGATTCTTCATAATGATCGTCTCCTATGGTTGGATTTCAAGTTCCGCCGGTCCGGGCCCGCCGCCACGGTGACTCCCCGCCGCTGATGGCACTCCGGTGGATGAACACATGGATGCAAAAACCGAGACATACGGCTTAAAGCTCCCACAATTGATATAACGCAGTTGCGCTCCAGTCTATTCCAGCACTAGCTGGGCTGTTCTGAGAACGTGGATTGCATATTGTAAGTTATTTATTTTCAGATAGATAGATGTAAATTGCTGCAAATCCTTTGGTTTCTATGGTTTTAGTACTTGCACAGATATCAACGATTTTCCCTGCTTTTGTTTGACTGTCCAGGCTGCGTCGAATAAACTTCGGCGCTGAACGGACTTACACCGATGTAAGATTCTGTGGGTGCGTAGGCGGGGTTGGCGGCGGCAGACAGAATTCGTCAGGGGGCTTGTTGAAGTTCTTAGGGCGCGCGTTCCGATACATCGCATGGTTTGTTTTTGCGGCAGCGATTGCGTGGCTGCTGAAGCGAATTTTTGCATCCGCCGCGAGACAGCAGACTGTAGCCGCGAACACGCGCGCCAGAGTGAGCCCTGCGCCAAGTCCGAAATTGCTTTACCGCGACCCGGTGTGCGGGTCTTACATCGCGGAAGAGATTTCCCATCCCTGGGAGCAAGGAAGCGAGACGCTGCACTTCTGTTCGCGCGAATGCCTGGAGCATTACCGCGCGGGCGACAGAATCGCAGCGGGAGCATAAGGCGAGGAGGGAAGACGGATGGCCATTAGCGCCAAAGCGGTTCCCCAAGCGATTCCGAGAATTGCGCCGCGCGAAGATTTGAACATCTTCCGCATTTCGCAGATCCAGTTTGATATCGCCGCGGAGCATTTGAAGCTCGATCCCGGACTGCGCCAGGTGTTGCGCACGCCGAAGCGCGTGATGGAAGTGTCGGTTCCGACGAAGATGGACAACGGGCAGGTGAAGGTCTTCAGCGGCTATCGCGTGCAGCACAACATCGCGCGCGGGCCCGCCAAGGGCGGCATCCGCTACCATCCTGGCGTGACGCTCGACGAAGTGAAAGCGCTGGCGATGTGGATGACGTGGAAGACCGCCGCGGTGAACATTCCGTTCGGCGGCGCAAAGGGCGGCATCATCTGCGACCCCAAGCGGATGAGTAAGCCTGAGCTCGAACGCATGACGCGGCGGTACTGCTCGGAAATTCTGCCGATCATCGGGCCGGAGCGCGACATCCCTGCGCCGGATGTGTACACGGACGCGCAGACGATGGCGTGGATCATGGACACGTATTCGATGATGGTCGGATATTCCTCGCTCGGCGTCGTGACGGGCAAGCCGGTGGCGCTCGGAGGCTCCGAGGGGCGCAATGAAGCGACAGCGCGCGGGTGCCTATTCGTCGTCGAGGAAGCGTGCAAAGCAAAAAAGATGAACTTCCGCGGCGCGACTGTGGCGATTCAGGGATTTGGCAATGCGGGTTCCATCGCCGCGCGTTTGTTCACCGAGAAAAAAGCGAAAGTGATCGCCATCAGCGATTCACGCGGCGGAGTTCACAATTCGCGAGGGATCGATCCGTACAAAGCGGCGCGGTACAAGGAGCGCTCGGGCACCGTGGTGGGCATGCCGGGAACTTCGCGGATTTCAAACGACGACTTGCTGACGATGAAGTGCGACATTCTGATTCCCGCGGCGCTTGAAGCCGTCATCACGCTGAATAACGCCGAGCAGATTCGCGCGAAAATCGTCGCCGAAGCCGCCAACGGGCCGACAACGCCGCACGCCGATGAAGTGCTCGCGCGCCGGGGCATCATGGTGCTGCCGGACATCCTGGCGAACTCGGGCGGCGTGACAACCAGCTACTTCGAATGGGTGCAGGACTTGCAGAGCTTCTTCTGGAGCGAGGCGGAAGTGAACGCGAAGCTCGAAACCATCATGAAGCGCGCATTCCACGAGGTGCACGAAACGGCGCGGAAGCATCACGTCCACATGCGCACCGGCGCATACATTCTCGCGGTCGGCCGCGTCGCCGACGCCACCGTCGTCCGTGGCTTGTTCCCGTAATTCTGGCAATGCGCGGTTACAGTGCCGAGCCAGCTCACTCGCAGGCAGTGAATATGAATTTGCCGCTGACAGGCGCCGCAGCCTGCCCGAACTCACTTAGAGCCTGACTGCGCCTGGATTCGATCGCGTCGCGATCCCCCTCGCTTTCATGGCGTTCTCCTCCGAGATTACAACCCATATAGAGGAGCATGAATCCATGATGTCAGCACTCTGGGCCTAGCCTCATTCCTCGAAGGGAGACGAAGATGAAGCACTTTCTCCTCGGAGTATTCTTCACACTAGTTGTTCTGACGCTTGGAGTGCTGGGCTACATCCGGTTTGGATTCGCGGAAGTGCAGAGCGATATTCCACCTTCAGCTTTTGAGAATTCGCTTATGCGGGCCGGCGTGCATGCGTCGCTTCGGCGCGAAGCTCCCAATACACCCAATCCTGTTCCGCCGACCGATGAGAACTTGATTGCAGGCGGAAAGTTCTACCTGAACGCTTGCGCCGGATGTCATGGCACTCCGGGAAAACCTTTCGGCAAAGGCGGTCCCATTTTGTTTCCGCCTATCCCTGAACTGCCAGTCGTCGGCACGGACCTGACGGAGTCGCAAATTTTCTGGGCAGCCAAGCATGGGATTCGCCGCTCCGGGATGTTCGCCAACGGCGTTTGGGCGAAAGACCAGGATCTTTGGATGGTCGCCGCATACATCAAGCGCATGGATTCGCTGCCTCCATCTGTTCGAGACGCCATCGACAAGGCGGCCAGCAGCCAGAAATGATTCTGCGACCGGCTGCCGCCCGTATTTCCGCGTCACGCGCGCCGCTATTCGCGCGGATTGAGTTCCTCGCAACAAATCTGTTTTCCGTCACACATCAGAATATTCTTGCGCGAAGGCGAGGAACGCGCGTACATTCTGATTGGGCCGGCGTGCGCCGATGGCGACGCCGGCGATTGTGCCTTGCGCGGAGGGCACGACGCGTTGATGAATCACGTAAATTCGCATCCACCGATCCTGCTCACAATCGCCGGGTTTGATCCTTCCTGCGGCGCAGGCGTGGCCGCCGACTTGAAAACTTTCGCGGCGCATAATTGCTACGGCGTCGCCGCGGTGACGGCGCTGACGGTGCAATCCACGCAAGGCGTAACCGCGGTTCATGCAACGCCGGCAGCCTCGCTGCGGGAACAGCTCGAAGCGCTCGCCGCGGACATGCAGATCGCCGCAGTGAAAATCGGGATGCTGGCGAACAAGGCGAACGCCGCCGCCGTGGCGGAGTTTCTGGACAAACATTCGTTCCCTCACGTAGTCCTCGATCCAATTGTGAAATCCACTGCCGGGAATGCGGAGCTGCTCGATGCCAGCGGCTTGAAATTCCTGCGCGACGAGCTGATGAAGCGCGCAACCGTAATCACGCCGAATATAGATGAAGCGGCGCTGCTCACGGGGATGGAAGTGAAGGACGTTGCGGGAATGAAGGCGGCGGCGCAGAAGATCGCGGAAATGGGCGCGAAGGCCGTGGTCGTGACAGGCGGGCATCTGGACAAGCCGACGGACGTGCTCTGCGAAGGCGACGCAGTCGAAACGTTCGGCGGCGATCACGTGAAGAGCGAGAACACGCACGGCTCAGGCTGCACGTTCTCCTCGGCCGTGGCCGCGCAACTTGCCTGCGGGCAGCAATTGCGCGAGGCCGTGATTCTGGCGAAGGCGTACGTCTTCAAAGCCATCGAAAAAAGCTACGGGATCGGCAAAGGCCCGGGGCCGCTCAATCAGTTTTACCGCTTCCATCAGGAGCCGCCGCCGCGCGGCGTCCATGAAGTTCCCCAGCACGGGATGCATCCCGCCGCCGAGCCTGCTGCGCACTGATTTTTGGATGTTTCGTTACGTCACTCCCTCAAATTGGCTTGATTTCATTCAATTGGCTTCTTCGCAGGATTAGAAACTCGCTTCGAAGGCGCGGAAGCGTCGCTCAAGCTCCTATTGCTGGATGGCTTTCTGGCTCGACAGAGGGAATTCCGCGCAAGACGACGAGGGCGTTTTCTCTCACAGTCAGCCCAATTCCCGAAGCGGCCATGCGGACTAAGAGGCTTTCGCGCCTGACGCGGAAGTCTCCAGCCGCCAGACGATGCGGCCGCCGACAATGGTAGCCACAGGCCCGCCTCGGAATTTGCGGCCATCGAAAGGCGTATTGCGCGAGCGGCTGGCGGAGTCGGCGGCGCTAAACGTCCAGGCGCGGTCAGGCGAAAAAACCGTAATGTCCGCGACAGCCCCTTCGGCAAGCACACTCTGACGGCCAAGAACGCGCGCCGGCCCTGCGGTGAACAATTCCACCATGCGCGTGAGCGAGATTCGCTTCGTATGCACGAGCTCGCTGAGCGCAAGAGCGATAGCCGTCTCGAAGCCAGTGATGCCGAAGGGCGCGCGATCGAATTCGACGTCCTTACTCGCCGGGTGGTGCGGCGCATGATCCGTGGCGATTGCATCCACGGAGCCATCAGCGAGGCCTTCGAGCAATGCATCGCGATCGTCGCGAGAGGCCAGCGGCGGATTCATCTTGAAGCGCGAATCAAACTGGACATCCTCGTCCGTGAGCGTGAAGTGATGCGGCGTGACTTCACAGGTGACCGCGAGGCCGTGGCGTTTCGCGGCGCGAACATGTTCGAGAGAGACGCGCGTGGACATGTGCGCGATGTGCAGGCGCGCGCGAGTCAGCGCTGCAATTTCGACATCGCGGCCAACGCAGATGGATTCCGCGGCGGCGGGAATGCCCTTAAGGCCCAGGCGAACCGAGCGCGGACCCTCGCGCATGACTCCGCCCGCGGCGAGAGAAGAATCCTCACAATGGTCAATCACCGGAAGGCCGAGCGGGCCGCAGTACTCCATCACTTGGCGGAGAAGGCGCGCTGTGGCGATGGGGCGGCCATCATCGGTGATAGCGATAACGCCAGCCTGCTGCATTGCTGCGATCTCAGCGAGCTGCTCGCCTTTGCTCTCTGTTGAAGCGGCGCCAATCGGCCAAACATGCACGGGCGAGACGGCCACGGCGCGTTCGAGGATGGAGCGCGTGACCGAAGCATTGTCGTTCACCGGCTGCGTATTGGGCATGGGACAAACGGCGGTGAAGCCGCCGCGCGCAGCAGCTTTTGTGCCGGACTCGATGGTTTCGGAGATCTCCTGGCCAGGCTCGCGAAGATGGCAGTGAAGGTCAATGAAGCCCGGAGCGACCACAGAGCCGGTAGCGTCAAGAATTTCCGCGTTCGGAGCGGAAATCGAGGGCGCGATTTTCACGACGTGGTCGCGCTCGATGAGGACGTCGAATTTCGCGTCCGTTTTCGACGCCGGATCGATGACGCGCCCGTTCTTAATCAGCAGCATGCGAGGAGTCCTTTGCCTGATCTTTCGGCTCGGCGGAGCCGGCGATGAGTTCAAAGAGAATTGCCATGCGGATGGCCAGGCCGTTGGTGACTTGGTCGCGGATGCACGACTGCGGGCTGTCGGCCACAGCGGGATCGATTTCCAGGCCGCGAATCATCGGGCCGGGATGCATCACGATGGCGCCCGCGCGCGCGAGGCGCAACCTTGCAGACGTGAGCTGATAATTCAGGATGTATTCCTCGGCAGGAAGCGATGGCTCGTGCAGGCGCTCCTCCTGGATGCGGAGAGCCATCACGACTTCCGCGTCGCCGAGGGCTTCCTCGAGCCGCGGGACCAGGCGAACGCCGGGCGCAAGGGATTCAAGTTCGCGTGGAAGCCACATGGCCGGGCCGCAGAGAGTGATTCGCGCGCCGAACTTCGACAGGAGATGGATATTCGAGCGGGCGACGCGGCTGTGCAGGATGTCGCCAATAATCGTGATTTTGCAGCCATCCAGCTTGCCCCGGCGATCCCGGATAGTCAACGCATCGAGAAGGGCCTGCGTGGGATGCTCGTGCGTGCCGTCTCCCGCGTTGATTACCGGCACGTCCACCCGGCTAGAGATGAATTCGGCCGCGCCGGAGGAGCCGTGGCGGATGACGATAGCGTCGGGCTTCATTGCCTCCAGTGTGTGGACGGTGTCCACCAGCGATTCACCCTTCTTCAGGCTCGAGGATTCGGCCTGGAGGTTCATCGTGTCTGCGCCGAGACGCGCAGCGGCAGTGGCGAAACTGATCCGAGTACGCGTGGAGGCTTCGAAGAAGAGCAGGGCCACAGTCTTGCCCCGGAGTGCGGCGAGCTTCTTGAGCGGATGGCGCTGGAATTCCTGAAAAGGCTTCGCCTGGTCGAGCAGAAAGGTAATCTGCGCGGCGTCTAGCGGCTCAATTCCAAGCAAGTGGCGAAAGCGATGCGACACGATCTCCC
Organism: Candidatus Acidiferrales bacterium; assembly: GCA_035934545.1. Classification (GTDB taxonomy): domain Bacteria; phylum Acidobacteriota; class Terriglobia; order Acidiferrales; family UBA7541; genus DAHUXN01. The sequence goes on along the minus strand of DASYXV010000082.1, from coordinate 243,412 downwards.
TCGGAAATGGGTTAGCTGCCGGTCAGTCCACACGGTCCATGACCATGACTCGTTCTTCGTGATCGGTTTCTTTCAACCGAACTTCGATGATTTCGGAATCTGCGGTCTCGACAGTGCGCCCGATGAATGTCGCTTCGACGGGCAATTCACGGTGTCCGCGGTCGATAAGAACGCAGAGGCGAATGCGCCGCGGCCGGCCAAGGTCGAACAAGCCATTCATGGCCGCGCGAACCGTGCGCCCGGTATAGAGCACGTCGTCTATGAGGAGAACGTCGCAGCCATCTATCGGAAACGGAATCTCGCTGGCTTGTACGACGGGCTGCGGGGCGACGGTCGAGAGGTCGTCGCGGTAGAGTGTAATGTCCAGCGTCCCAACGGGCACTGCGGCGCCGGAAGATGCACGGATAGTTTTGGCCAGGCGTTCGGCCAGTGGGATGCCGCGCCGGCGCACACCGATAAGCGCCAAATCCTTTGCTCCGCCGGATTTTTCGACGATTTCGTGCGCCAAACGCTCCAGCGTGCGAGAGATTTCCTCCGCCGACATCAGCTGGCGCTTCTCAACGACATGCATATGATCGAACTATCCTAACACATGCCGGCCAAACAAAAAGATTTGTCCAGCGCATGATTATCGCTCACGGAACGAATTGCTGCGACCAGCTGGCATCAGTTGCCGCTTGACCTGCGTGGTAGACTCTTTTTAGTGAGCCTGCCCGCTAGCGTCCGGCGGCCCACGGACGTTGACCTTAGCGTCCGGATCGGCTCCCTTTCCCTCAAGAACCCCGTCCTTGCAGCCAGCGGTACGTTTGGTTACGGAGTTGAATTCGCCCACCTCGTTGACTTGAATTCCCTTGGCGGAATTGTCGTCAAGGGGCTTTCGATCGCGCCAATGGAAGGTGCGCCCGCGCCCCGCTTGTGCGAGACCGCGTGCGGAATGCTCAATGCCGTGGGGCTCCAGAACATCGGGGTTAGGGCCTTCATCTCCGAAAAACTTCCAGGGCTCAGGAAATACGACACCGCCATAATCGCCAACGTTTTCGGCAACACTGTGACGGAGTACGCGGAGGTCATTCGCGTTCTCGAAGACGCAGAGGGCGTTGCAGCCTATGAATTGAACATCTCGTGTCCAAATACCGACAGGGGCGGGGCGGAGTTCGGGGCCGAACCGGGCCCGGCAGTCCAAGTGGTCTCGGCTGCCCGGAAAGTTGCCAAGCGCCCCCTCTGGGTCAAGTTGTCGCCAAATAGCAGTATCCGGGAAATCGCTCGAGCGGTTGAGGAGGCGGGGGCGGACGCATTGACAGTGGCCAATACTTACCCGGCCATGAGCCTTGACCCCCTGTCCGGAAGGTCAAGGCTTGGTCGCCTGTCCGGGGGCCTGTCCGGCCCGGCCATTCGGCCACTGTCCCTCAAGCTTGTCTACGACGTCTGTAGGACGGTACGACTACATGTCATAGGCGTTGGAGGAGTCGAATCCAGCCTCGATGCGATCGAGTATTTTGCTGCCGGGGCATGCGCCGTGCAAGTGGGAACAGCGCACTTTTCGAACGCGAAAGCGAGCGAGGAGGTGGTCGCGGGATTAAGAAATATGAATATCGACTTAAAGTCATTCAATATGAGCAATATACGGACGCATTGACAGCAAGAAAGGTGAAAATTTCTGTTGCCAGGCATAGTACCATGTGATAGAATTGCGTTGATTTTGAATGGGTTATAAAACTATGAAAAACAACCGTAACCTACTCCGAGAAGCGATGGTCGCCGGTATAGCGATGCTTTTTGTGGTGCCTGCCGTGAAGGCTCCAGCCTACTCGGCGGCATCAACTGACGTCAATACTGAGGCTGTGTTGCCTCAGACACAGAATCTGGCTACCCCAAACCCTGCCCTTCAACCCAGACCGCTGAGGACCTGGGAGTGCATCTCCAGCTGGTATGGCGAGGACTTCGATGGCCAGCCCACTGCAGATGGGGAACTGTACGACATGTACGGAATGACAGCTGCGCACCCCACCCTGCCCTTAGGGTCAGTCGTGAGGATTGTGAATCTCCGCACCAACCTTAGCGCCATCGTCCGCATCAATGACCGTGGCCCGTACGTCCCTGGCCGTGACTTGGACGTGTCTTACCAGGTCGCGCGGCAACTGGGCTTCCTTCACCGCGGGCTTGCGCATGTAAGACTCGAATTGCTTGAGGTGCCTACATCAAAGGCGAAGCAGCCAGCCAACTGATCATCGCCCTGGACTTTGGCAGCCTGCCAGAGTCCATCCGCATTCTTAAGAAGCTGAAGGGACGTTTTGGCCTAGTCAAGGTCGGGAATCAGCTATTCACTTCTGTAGGTCCCGCCGGAGTCAAGAAGCTTGCACCGCTCGTCCCGGGAATATTCCTCGATCTGAAGTTCTGCGACATCCCCAATACCGTCTCGAAGGCCGTCGCTGCAGCAGCCAAGCTGCCCAAAGTACGTTTGCTGACCATCCACACGACCGGCGGCCTGGATATGCTGCGCGCAGCGAAGCAGGCTTTGACCGACGCAAAGAATCCGCCAAAGCTGGTTGGAGTTACAGTTCTCACTAGCCTCGACGACGCCAAAATCGCCCGGATCGGGTTGGCAGGTCCCCTCACGACGCGAGTGCAAGAACTCGCAAGATTGGCCAAGGAAGCTGGGATGGACGGCGTCACCGCCTCTCCGCACGAATTCCCCGCTCTGCGCCCCATCGTCGGCAACGAGATGCTCCTCGTTGCTCCGGGCGTGCGGCCGACGACAGGCGCCGCGCAGACTGCAGCGCATGATCAGGCGCGGGTTGCGACACCCGGAGAAGCAATTCAATTGGGCGCGGATTATCTGGTCGTGGGCCGGGCAATTACTGCCGCGGCTGACCCAGCCAAAGCTGCCGACGCGATTCTCGAAGAAATGGACGCCGCAAGAAAGGTTCGCGCAGAAGGTTCGCGCGCAAAATCCGCCGCGAACGCAACGTAGCCGCTCGTTTGACCCCTGACTAAGACTCCGTTAGCATTCTTTTCCTTGAGCCTGCTCATTCCCCACGACATCAGAAGAACTTCATGAACAAGCACGTCATTGTCGGCACCGCTGGTCACATTGACCACGGCAAATCGGCCCTCGTCGAGGCCCTCACCGGCACGCACCCGGACCGCCTGGAGGAGGAGAAGCGGCGGGGCATCACGATTGACCTTGGGTTCGCGTTTCTCCAGGCAGGCGATGTGGCGCTCGGGTTTGTGGACGTGCCGGGCCACGAGCGGTTCGTCCGCAACATGCTGGCAGGGGCGGGCGGGATTGACCTTGTCTTGCTGGTCGTGGCCGCGGACGAAGGCATCAAGCCGCAGACACACGAGCATTTCGACATTTGCCGCCTGCTGGGAATTAGTCGCGGAATCATCGCGATAACCAAGGCGGACTTGGTCGAGCCAGATGTTGTGGGCCTTGTGAAGCTGGAGATCGAGGAGTTCATCCGAGGCTCGTTTCTTGAAGGTGCACCCATCGTCGCGGTGAGCGCGCGGACTGGCGCTGGCTTGGACGAATTGAAGCGCCAATTGGAGCGCGTTGCGCAGAGCGTGCCGCCAAGAGACCTGTCGTCATATCCGCGATTGCCGATCGATCGCGCGTTTGCCATGAAGGGCTTTGGGACGGTGGTCACGGGTACCCTGATTTCAGGGACCTTGCGCGCAGGGCAGGAAGTCGAGCTCATCCCTTTAGGCCGGCGGCTGCGGGTAAGAGGCATCCATTCCGGAGGGCAAGCCGTCGCGCTGGCGGAAGCGGGACAAAGGACGGCAGTGAATCTGGCGGATGTCGCAGTGGCAGACATTCAGAGAGGCATGGTGTTGACGACGCCGGGGCTGTTTCACGCCACGCGGCGGCTGGATGCGCGGTTGACGCTGCTGCCTTCAGCGCGGCCATTGAAGACGCGTGCGCGGGTGCATTTCCATCAAGGCACCGCGGAAACGGTGGCAGAAGTAGCCTTGCCGGCGGCGCAGCAGCTTGCGCCCGGTGATTCAGCACTCGCGCAGCTCAGGCTGGTTGACCCTGTTTTCGTGCTTCCCGGAGACCGCTTCATCGTTCGCCAGTTTTCGCCCGTGGAAACAATCGGCGGAGGCGTTGTGCTGGACGCCCTGGCGCCGCGCCATAAGCAGGGCGATCCAGGAGTGATTCGATTTCTTGACGTCCTTGAAAAAGGCTCGCGGGAAGAGATGCTTGCCGCGTTAGCCGAGGAGGCTGCGGGCGGATTGAGCCTTCGGGAAATCATTCCGCGGACAGGGTGGCAGGAACCGGCAATTCGCCACAGCATCCAAGTTCTTTCCGCAGCACAAAAAGTTCGCGTGATCTCCGCGGATCCATTTGTTATTGCTTCGGCGGCTCGATTCATCGAACTTGGCGAGAGGATCGTTCACGAAGTGGAAGCATTCCACAAAGCCAATCCGCTGGTCCCAGGTATCTCGAAAGAGGAATTGCGCGGACGCGCGGCGGTGAAAACCCGTCAGGAGATGTACCAGGCCGCGCTCGATGACTTGGTGGCCGCGAAAAAGATGGTTCTCGCGGGCGACCTCGTGCAAAAAGCCGGAAGGGAAATTGCCCTTTCTCCCGAAGAAGCGCGGGCAAAGGAGCGGATCGCAAAAGAATTCGAGAGCGCGGGGCTCGCAGTTCCGGCAGTATCCGAAGTGTTAGCCAAGCTTTCCGTGGACGCGCAACGCGCGCAGAAGCTGATGCAGATTCTGCTTCGGGAAAAGACGTTGGTGAAGGTGACGGACGATCTCGTGTTTCATCGCAGCGCGGTCGAGAAGCTGCGCGGCCTGCTCTCGAATTACAAGCGGGAGCGCGGCGAAAAGCTGCCTATCGCCGCGTTCAAGGAGATGGCCGGCATCAGCCGGAAATACGCCATTCCGCTCCTCGAATACCTTGACCGGGAGCGCTTGACGCGGCGCGTGGGCGATGAGCGTGTTATACTTTGACTCAGCTTGCTTTGCTTCCGAACGGAACCAGGGCGGCCGCCGGCCTTGAAGTTAGTCCGGCAAGGGAGGGGTTTATGGAACTCAGTCCGATGCATCTCCTTTTGATCCTGATTATCGTCGTCATTCTGTTCGGCGGACGCAGGATCCCGGAATTGATGAAGGGCTTGGGGCAAGGCGTCAAGGAATTCAGGCAGGGAATGCGCGACGATACCCCCTCGGCGAATCCGCCAGCTTCTACACCAACGAATCCGCCGGCCGAAACCAAGAAATAGCGGCGCGCAATTAAAATCGCAGCGGAATTTTTGCCAGCGGCAGCCTTCGGGCTGCCGTTTTTGTTTCTGGAGTTGGCTCACTCGTCCTTCCGCTCGACCTCCCGGAGGATGGAATAAAGCCGCGCGAGAGGCAGTCCCATCACGTTGAAGTAACAGCCCTCGATCCGCGCGACGAATTTTCCACCGCCCGCCTGAATGGCGTAGGCGCCCGCTTTGTCGAAAGGCTCGCCGCTGGCGATGTACTCCTCGATTTCGCGGTCAGTCATGCGCGCAAACGTGACGCGCGTGGATTCCACGACAACTCGAACCTCCGCGTGCGGTAGCGACAACACGGCCAGGCCCGTGAGCACTTCATGCGTGCGGCCGCTTAATTGCCGAAGCATGGCGCGGGCGTCATCCGGCGATGCCGGTTTGCCGAGGATTTCATTTTCCACCACAACGACTGTGTCAGCGGCAACGACAACGCTTGAATTGCTGTCGGACGTTGCGGCAAGCCTCCGCGCGGTGGCCCGCGCCTTCTCTTCTGCCAGTCGGCGAACGCAATCTGCTGCGGATTCGCCGGGGCGAACCGATTCATCCACGTCGGCGGGCAGGATTTCGAAGTCAAATCCGGCGTTGTACAGAATTTCGGCGCGGCGCGGAGAGCCGGATGCGAGAATGAACTTCATCTTGTGACTGGGTACCGCATGGGCGCTAGATGACTACGGACTCCTGGTATTCGCCAAAGGCGCGGCGAAGGGCGTCGGATATTTCGCCAACGGTGGCATAGGATTCGACTGCGGCGAGTATCGCAGGCATCATGTTTTCGGTGGTTCCGGCGCGGCGCTCGACTTCCGCGAGCGCAGCTTTCGCCCTTGCGCCATCGCGGCGCGCGCGCAGGGCATGGAGGTGCGCCACCTGCGTGCGCTCGACTTCCGGGTCAATGCGCAGCGTCGGAATCGGCTTTCCATTATCTTCCGTAAAGCGGTTTACGCCCACGACGACGGCTTCGCCGCGCTCGATTGCCTGCTGATACTCATAAGCTGCGTGCTGGACTTGGGCCTGCACGTAGCCAGTCTCGATGGCGCGAAGCATCCCGCCGAGCGCATCAATCTTCTTGATGTAAGCCTCCGCGCCGCTCTCGATTTCATTCGTGAGTTTCTCGATGGCGTAGGAGCCGGCGAAGGGATCAATCGTGTTCGCAACACCGGTCTCCTGCGCGATGATTTGCTGCGTTCGCAGGGCGAGTAGCGCGGATTGCTCCGTCGGGAGCGCGAGAGCTTCATCGAGACTGTTCGTGTGGAGCGACTGGCAGCCGCCCAGCACAGCAGCTAGCGCTTGCAACGCGACGCGGACGAGATTATTTTCTGGCTGTTGCGCCGTAAGCGTTGAGCCGCCAGTCTGCGCGTGAAAGCGCAGCAGCATTGAACGCGTATCGCGCGCGCCAAAACGGTCGCGCGCCAGCCGTGCCCACAATCTCCGCGCCGCGCGAAACTTCGCGACTTCGTCGAGCAGCCCATTGTGCGAATTGAAGAAGAAAGAGAGTTGCGGCGCGAATTCGTCCACTTGCAAGCCCGCGGCGATTGCCGATTCTACGTAAGCAATCGCGTTGGCCAGCGTGAACGCGACTTCCTGCACGGCGGTCGAGCCCGCCTCGCGAATGTGATAGCCGGAGATCGAAATCGCATTCCAGTTGGGGACCTCGGCGCGGCACCAGGCGAAAATATCGGTCACGATGCGCATCGCCGGACGGATCGGATAAATGTATGTTCCGCGCGCGATGTATTCTTTCAGAATGTCGTTCTGCACCGTTCCCGAGAGACGGCGAAGATTCGCGCCCTGCTTTTTCGCGACGGCGACGTAGAGCGCAAGCAGAATCGCGGCCGTCGCGTTGATGGTCATCGAAGTCGAGACGCGGTCAAGGGGAATGCCGTCGAAAAGCATCTCCATGTCTTCGAGCGAATCAATCGCCACGCCGACTTTGCCGACTTCGCCGCTGGCAAGCGCGTGGTCGGAGTCCATGCCGATCTGCGTGGGAAGATCGAAGGCAACCGAAAGGCCGGTCTGTCCCTGCGAAAGCAAATAGCGGTAGCGCCGGTTGGACTCCACCGCCGTGCCGAATCCCGCGTACTGCCGCATGGTCCACAGCCGGCCGCGGTACATCGTGGGATAAATGCCGCGAGTGAAAGGGAACTGACCGGGGAATCCGAGATCGCGCTCCGCATCCCAGCCGTCCAGAGCCTCGCGCGTTACGACGGTCTCGAGTGGCAACCCTCCCGGAGTGCCTTTTTGTTCTTGACCGTTTTCGATTTTTGCGGACTGCTTGTTCATGTTGCTTTCGTGTGCGACGCTTACGGATCAGCGCACGCGCCGCGCGCTGCGAAACGCGGAAAAGGAAAAGAAAGCCATCATCACCGCGTACGATGCCGCGAATAACGTGACCCACTGGCCGCTGGGCCGTGAATGCTGTCTCCAGGCGGCTGCACCGCCATAGAGCGCGAACAACGCGAAAAACGCGCCGGTGGCCTCATAGAATATCTGCCGGGCCAGCTTCCAGAACGCGCGAAACATCGTCACGCCGGAATTCCACAACGCCGAGCTTCCCCGCGAACCCATGCCGCCATTCTAATACATCCAGCGGGCCATTGCCGGGCTGCGCAACAGGACTTGAATCCTGGCATCCGTCGCAATAAAATGAAGTTTAAGACAGGCGAGGAGGCCGACCTTGCGGCTCGACGACAACTTGAAAGCTTTGCTGCGTGAGCTGGGACATGCCATCAACGACTCGGTGGCGGAATCGGAGAAGATTGCGGAGGCAATTGCGGGCGTCCGCGCGGCCGGCTACGACATCGTGCTGAAGCTTGACGCCACCATCGGGCTCGCTCAGCGGCAAGCCTCCGACGCGAAGATGACCACGCAGGACCGCCGCTTCCTCGAATCGCTCCACATTCGCGTGGACGAAGAAGTGCTCGACGAGCAGGTCTCGCAGACGAAACTCGAAATCACGCCGCAGGACATCAAATTTCTCAAGTCGCTGAAAATTTCGATCGACAATGAAGCTTGAACGCATCGCGTTCGCCGTCGCTCTCGTTGCCGCATCTTGTCTTTCCGTTCCTTCCGCCCGCGCGCAGGTGACCACGGGCAAGCCGATCACGGTAAAAATCAAGACCCTCAAGCCGCCCAAGCCTCACTACGACACGTTCAGAGGCGTGGTCTTGCACATGGACGCGCAATCCATCATCGTGCGCGACCCGAAGAACGCTTCCATCGTCAAGACGTTCAGCTACACGCCGGAGCTCTCGAAAAGGCTGAAGAAATTGATTGATCGCGGCGGCTACCAATATGGCGACCGCGTCCAATTGAAATACGCCAGTGGCGGCACAGTCGCGCAGAGCATCGCAGGCAAGGCTTCCAAGCCGCGCTGACCGATTCGCAGTAAAATCCCTCCTGAGAAGAATCCCATGATTCGAGAGCCTGCCGTCGCCGGACGATTTTATCCCGATGACTCCGCCCTGCTTCGCCGTCAGGTGGATGGATTCGTTTCTTTGCGGCAGAAGAAAATCCGCGCGCTTGCCTGTGTGGTACCTCATGCAGGCTACGTCTTTTCTTGCCACGTCGCCGGTGCGGTGTATGGTGCCCTCGAGCTGCCTTTGCGCTACATTCTGCTCGGACCGCGGCATTATCCGCGCGGCGAACGGCTGGCCATTCTCTCCGAAGACGCCTGGCGCACTCCGCTCGGCGAAGCTCGCGTGGATTCCTCCTTGGCCGCCGAACTGAAAAAAGCATGTCCGCTGTTGCGCGAAGATGAGGTCGCGCATGAAACGGAACACTCGCTTGAAGTGCAATTGCCCTTTCTGCAACGGCTCGCTGGCGACTTCAGTTTTGTCCCCATCGTCCTCGGCACGGATCGCTTCGACGCATTCGAAACCCTGGGCCATGCCGTTGCGCAAGTCGTCCGCCGCACGGACGAGTCTGTGCTGATTGTCGCCAGCTCCGACATGAATCATTACGAAAGCGACGCCATCACGCGCGTGAAGGATCGCAAGGCGATTGACGCCATCTTGCGGCTCGACGCGCGCGGCCTGTACGACACCGTGCGCCGCGAAAGCATTTCCATGTGCGGCTATGGCCCGACGGTCACGATGCTTGTGGCGGCGAAGGAATTGGGCGCAACGGAAGGGGAATTGGTCCGCTATGCGACTTCAGGGGACATCAACAACGAGCGCGAGGAAGTCGTGGGCTACGCGGGAATCATCGTGCGCTGACGCGCGGACGATGCCTCATTCTTCCGCTGCTGATAATAGAGGTTCTCCGCAGCGCCTCAGTGCGGCTTCCCCGATGACCCTGACGATGCGCGCGGCGCTGCCGGCGCCGAATGTGGCGCGGAGAAGCTTGGTCCGCTTCCGCCACGGAACGAGCCGCCGCCACTTGATCCACCTCCGCTGAATCCGCCTCTCGTTCCGAAAGTCGAACTGCTCGGCGTGAAACGCATCGGTGCAGGCGGATGCGGCATGGATGCTTGCGAGAGTCCGGCATTTCGAATCGGAGAAGTGATTGGCATCGCTGCGGGCATTGGCGCGGAAGGCAATCGCATTCGCGCAACGGCCGAGCCGCTCGCCGACGCGCGCATGCCGCCTCGGATTTGGTTTAAGTTCGCGGCCGTGGTCACGAGTACTCGCGTATTCTGACCCGCTCCTGCTTCGCTGTTGCCCTCGCCCATCCGAACCATTTTGCCATTTGCCAGCGGCGGCGCGTGCAGAGCTTCAACGCTCATGGCTGCTCGGCCGGCCGCAAGTACGCGCACGCGGCCACTGCCTCCGAGTTGCTTCCCTGCGGTGAGCAGGAATCGAGGTGGGATCGGAAGCTTGCCGCGAAGAACCTTCCCGCCTCCCGAACCCGAACCGTTCTTGGCGCCAGGTTGCGGTCTGGGAGAAAATGCAGGTAGCCCGAAATTGGAGCCTCCGCACCCGCCGAAGCCTCCGAGCCCCGTGAGGAACATTTGCGATTGGCCGAAGTCCGACATCTCCGGCGACCAGGCAACCTGATTGCCCGCGTCGTACCATTGCACCGGCGCGGGATTCCACGCGTTCATGTCTCCCGGCATCCACATCCATCCGTACGCCGGCGAGTAGTTCCAACTGCCAAAGTGATAAGGCACCCAGCCCCACGGCTCGGAACTCACCCAAGTCCATCCCAGCCCGGGGTAGGAATCCCACATGCCGTCCATAAACGGCATCCAGCAATTCCCCATTCCCATCGGCTGCCAGCCGTACCCATACCCGGGGAAATAATTCCAGCTGCCGTATGCAGCGAGGTCTGCCATGCCATAGGTGAAAGGCGAATTGGCGAAATATGAGGACTGCATGGGCGCCGCCTGCACTGCATGCTCTCGGTCGCTGACCCAGCGGTCCCATGAATCCGGCTTCGGATTCTGCCGCAAAGCTGCCGCATCCGCGTTCTTCGTGTTGAAGGCGTAGGACCCTCCCTTCGGGACCATCTTCATCCCTGCGGGAGAATCCGCCAGAATTGAGCCGCCGAACACGCTGATCGAAGCGCCATCGCGAAAGGCATCCACGCGAAACAGCGCATGCTTCGACGCGGTCGCTTGCAGTTGCGATGCCGTGATTGTGAACGAATCCGCATCTTTCACATTGGCAAATGCCGTCACGGTTCCCTGCGCCATCGTCAGATGCGAAATCCGGCCGCCATCCGAAAGCGCAAGCTCGGTGAACTGGACAACCGTGTTTTCCGCAATCCAAACCGTCGCACCGTCTTCAAATTCAACCTCGGCGCGCCCGTCGTTCGTGCCGATCGTGAATCCCTGCTCGATCGGCATGTTCGCCACGGCTTGTTCCCAATTGGAGCGTCCGTCACGGTTGAGTTGTACATCCCCGCTGACGTAGCTCAAGCGGACGATTCTCGCGTAGCTGTATTCCGCGGCAAGGGTAGTCGGTGAGAAAGCCGCCAGGAGAAGAATCGTGAGGCTGAAACACGAAAGGCTCGAAACGATACGCCGCATACCACACCCCCTTCCGGGGAGATCCCGTTGCTGCTTTAGATGTCGCCGCGCGCCGGGCAGTTGCGCGCTACCTTCTCGGCTAATGCTCCCGCTTATCCTCCGCATGGTCAAGCACATTCCGCGCTGAACTCAGGAAGCGACGGCACAGTCCTCCACGATTGAGTCGGAGGCAGCGCGACGCCTAATGCCCGGCGCGGATCTGCTCGGCGATGGCGCGGGCGCGCTGGCGGGCGATGTCGAGCAAATCCTCGTCCGCGCCAATCTGCTCGAGGAGCGGCAACAGCGCTTCCGGTTCGGGAATGAGTTTGTTCTGAATATCCTTCTGCACGCGCACCATTACGTCGTTCGCTCCCAAGTGGTCGTACTGCATCATGCGGTCCATGTCGCTCAGGTCGAGCTCTTCGCGCTCGAGTCCCTCGAAAATCGCGCTGAGCTGATTGGCGGAATTGTTCAGCGTGTAATTGAACTCCACCGAATAATTCTCCGCGCCCTTTTCATACCGAAACGATTTCTGCCCCAGATTTGCGACCCGCCTGTGCACGTCCAGGTCAACGTCATGGAAATTGTGGAGGTCGCTCGCCAGGTCGAATATTTTTTGCGTGAGCGGCTTCCCGACGTGCATCGAATGCGGACTTGCCGCCTCATCGAGCTGACGGATGTCCCATGTCCCCGTGCCATCCTCGTTCACTTTGATCTCGGAGAACTCCGGATAGCTCGCCTTGAACACTTTGTGGAATGTTATGGAAGCCTGAGAGGTGACGGAAGCATTCTTCACCGCCGCCGTTTGCGCAAACGCCGGCCGCAGAAACGCGCCTGCAAGTAGCGCGCATACAAGTGTGGAAAAACAAGAGAGTTTTATCATTGATTTAAGATGCGTGCAAAAGCGGCATGGCTGCGCGAACTGGCTCGAGTGCGGCTCGTCCCATTCGCTCGTCCGCCGGTGGAATCGAGGGCCGCGCTTCGCGCAAAGCGCTCCGCTGCCTGGGCCGCATGCGCATGGCACAGCGCGACCGCGAGCGCATCGGCGGCGTCCGCTGGCTCTGGCTGCTGGCGTAAACCGAGCTGCGCCTTCACCATCTGTTGCATCTGTTGCTTCGACGCCCCGCCGAATCCGGAAATGCTGGCCTTCACCTCGCGCGGCGAATAGCTGTGCGCCGGGATGTCCGCCTGCGCCGCGGCCAGCAGGATCACGCCGCGCACTTCCGCGAGTTTGAGCGCCGTCCGCATGTTGAGCGACGTAAACACCGATTCTACCGCAACCGCGTCCGGAGCGAACTCCTCGACCAGTTCCGCAATCATGCGGTGGATTTCGCGCAGCCTCGCCGAGAAGCTGGCGCGCGCGGGGAATCGCAAGTGGCCGAGTCGGAGCATCCGCGCCCCAGCGCCCCCGGAATCGAGCTCGACGACGCCGTAGCCGGTCGCGCCCGCGACGGCAGGGTCCACGCCCAGAACGCGCAGCGCCATGCGGCCATTTCCATGTGAATTCGCGCCGTTCTCCGACTTTGCAGGCATCGTCACGCCGCTCAGTCTAGCGCAGGCAAATCTTCAGCGACGCAATTTTTTTCGGAAGAGGAGCAGCGTGGATAACAGCCAGAGGAAAATTAGCCCGCGACGGCGGCCTGAATTTCCCTCTCATCAATGTCGAAATTCGCGTAGACGTGCTGCACGTCGTCGTGCTCTTCGAGCGCTTCCACCATCTTCAGCATCTGCTGCGCCTGTGCGCCCGTCAGCTTCACGTAGTTCTGCGGCACCCAGCCGACTTCCGCGCCCGACGGCTTGATTCCCGCGGCGGCGAGCGCTTCACGGACCTTCTCAAACGCTTCCGGCGGCGTGACGATTTCCCACGCCGAGCCATCGTCCTTCAAATCTTCCGCGCCCGCGTCGAGCACCAGGCCCATCATTTTTTCCTCGTCCGCCGCTTCTTTCGGCACGGTGATGTCGCCCTTGCGGTGGAACATCCAGCCGACCGCGCCCGATTCCGCCATGTTCCCGCCGTGTTTCGCCATCACGTGGCGGATTTCGCTGACCACGCGGTTGCGGTTGCTCGTCACCACCTGCACGAGCATTCCCACGCCGCCGGGCCCGTATCCTTCGAACGTCACTTCCTCGAGCGTCTCGCCTTCCATCTGCCCCGAGCCGCGCAGGATAGCGCGCTCGATGTTGTCGTTGGGCATGTTTTCTTCTTTGGCGGCCAGCATCGCGGTGCGCAGGCGGGGATTCGTATTGGGGTCGGCGCCGCCGCGCGCGGCAATCATGATTTCGCGGATGATCTTCGTGAAAATCTTGCCGCGGCGCGCGTCCGTCGCCGCCTTTTTATGCTTGATTGTCGCCCACTTCGAATGTCCGGACATGCTGAAAACCTCTTCGAGGAACCCGGCAGGAGCCGATTCGTCACCCTTGCTGCGATAGTCTAGCACAGCCGTTGACGAAGAGGAAGTGCGCTTGGCAAGCAGAATGGGCGTGAATCTGCATCAAATCCCTTGGCAGGTTGGCCGGCATTTCTTTACACGATCGAATGGGAAACCTATACTGAAACTGCATACATTCCCGCATGAAACGCGCCCTCCTTATCCTCGCTCTCTTCTTGCTCGTTGTTTTAGCCGTGGGACTCGCCTACGTCTATCACACCTCGGGCGCCCAGGAGGACGATGAATCGGGCCTCTCGCCTTCCACCGCCGGAACAGCAAGCACGCCTTCCAGCGGCTCGGCGACAAGTCAGAAGGACCAGTCAGATCTGGTCCACCAGCTGCCCTCCGGAGCGTCAGCCATTGTCTACGCGGATGTGGCTCAGCTTCGCGCCTCGGCCTTCGCCAAAGAGCTTGCCGCTCTCGCGCCCACATCCGACCAGGATCCTCAATACACCGCCTTCGTCCGCGCCACGGGCTTCGACTATTCCCGCGACCTGGATCGCGCGACAATGGCCCTCTGGCCGCACACGGCGCCCACGACTGTGCTTGTCCTCGCCGAGGGTCGCTTTGACCGCAAAAAAATCGCAAATTACGCCCTGCAAACGGGTAGGGTGACGAAAGAAGGCGGCCTCGAAATTTATGATGTCCCCGAACAAGGCTCGGACCGCCGCATCCGCTTCGCATTCCTGGCGCCCAATCGCCTGGCTCTCGCCGACGGTCCGGCACTCGCTGCGGTACTCAGGCCCGCCGGCGCGAATAATCTCGATCCCGCGATGTCCGCGCGTGTCGCCCAAGTCTCCGGCGCTTCCATTTTCAGCGTTGCCCGCACTGAAAACCTCGCGCAGGATATCGGCCTCGACGACTCCCGCTCGGCCCAGCTCGCACGCATGCTGAAAAGTATTCGCAGTATTAGCTTGGCGGGCCAGCCCGCGGCGAGTGACTTCAATATCTCAGCAAACGCGGAATGCGATTCGGCCCTCGACGCGCTGCAATTGATGACGCTGCTCGACGGCCTTCGCTGGATGGGCCGCGCGGAGCTCGCCGATCCCAAAGTGCAGCAGCAAATCGGCCCGCAGTGGCGCCCGCTCGACGAATTATTGAAAGCCGCCAGCCTCACCCACAGCGGCCGGACCCTCCGCCTGCGCGCTCAGCTCACCGAACAGATGCTCGGAATCGCCGCAGGCCCTCCCGCGGCCAATTCCGCCGCGCAATAACGCGCTAAAGTCGGGAAACCAGCAAGAGTTTCAAATACAAGGGAGAACTACAGGAGAGGAGAGACCCGTCGCGCTCAGTCTCCGCCGCTTGCGACGAGACCGCCCGAAGCCACTTGGCGCAGATACCGCCAGGGGTTGACAGGCGCGTTGTGCATTCTCACTTCGAAGTGCAGATGTGGCCCGGTCGCGCGGCCGCTTTCGCCTTCATAGGCGATCACCTCGCCGCGTCGCACCGGCATCCCGACCTGCGTATTGAATGCGGAGAGGTGGGCGTACCACGTGGTGATTCCAAATCCATGATCGATGATGACCACGTTTCCATAGCCTTCCCGCGGCCCTGCCCAGCTTACGACGCCGTCGGCAGCGGCTCGCACCTCATCGCCGTACCGTGACGCGATGTCCAGCCCCGTGTGGAATTCGCCTTCACCCCCGAACGGGTCCAGCCGCTCGCCGAACCGGCTCGTGATTCTGCCCAGCACGGGCCAGAGCGAAGGCACAAATGGCGCATTTGCCAGTTTCATCCCAGGCAGCAAATGCACGCCTTCCGACGCGAGCACGATGGCCGTTGCGTTCTGTTCGAGGAAGTTGAACTGGTAGAGCGTCTTTTGGTAGGTGGCTTCGGAATCCGTCGGGTTGCTCGTCAGACTGAAGGGGGTCTCGGCCACGCGCGCCAGCCCGTAGGTGACGGCGACTTCGCTGGCAAGCGATTGCAGGGAATTCAAGCGCGTATCCGTGTCCTTCACTTCCGTCTGCAGCCGGTGATATTGCTGTTTCAGCGTATCCTGGTCCTGCCGCAGAGCGTTGAATTCCGCGACTTTCCACACCATCCGGCTGTACGAACCGATTCCGGCAAGCACGGTGATGCATCCCACCAGGGCCAGAAGGCCGATCACATGCACCACATAGTGCGGCACGCGCACTCGGCGCATCTTCCCCGAGTCGTGGGCAGCAACAAAGAATGTGTAATATCTCCGCCGCATAGCGAAAGTTCTGAGTCTGGTTTTCCCGTGCGCTGGACTAGGTGACCGCTGGCCCCGATGCGATCTGCGCAACCGCTAAAAGCGTTTGAACCGAGAGACTTGGTCCGAAACCCGCCTAAATATATGCACCGGAATCGGCTGAGTCAACCCAAATCTCCGGCAAAAGCCGGCGCGGAGTCGCTTTCTCCTCCCAAGCGCTTCTATAATCTGCCCGGGCAGACTACCCTCTATTAAAGGGTATAGACGACATCCGATGGCCAATTCAACTGTACCGAGGGACAGGGAAGGTCAATTGATACACCGCCTCGCGAAAATCATCCCCTCCACTGGGTTTGGCGGCCATGGCAAGGACTTGCGCGTCGGCATTGGGGATGATGCCGCTGTTCTCAGACCCTCCCGCAGCTCCGAATTGGTGATCAGTTGCGACTCTTCTCTGGAGGGAGTCCACTTCCATCCCGGGAATCAGCCGCCCGAATCCGTGGGTTTCAAATCCCTGGCCCGCGCAGCCAGCGATTTGGCAGCCATGGGCGCTATCCCAAGTTATTTCCTGCTTACCCTGGCTCTGCCAAAGGAAAAGACCGGCAACTGGCTGAACAGGTTTGCCAAAGGTATGGCCCGGGGCGCCCGCGAGTTCAAAATCCGTTTGATCGGCGGCGACATTTCCAGAGCCAACGGGGTCATGCTGAGCATTACAGTCCTTGGCGTCGTCGCGCCAGGCAAGGCGGTGCTTCGTTCGGGTGCGCGCCCCGGCGACCTTATCTGCGTCAGCGGGAAGCTCGGTCGAGCGCAGCTCGGCCTCGAAATCATCCTGCGGGGTCTTTCTCGAAGCCCTTCGCTGAAAGAGCTTGTCCGGCCTCACTTCTACCCGAAAATCCGCCTTGAATTAGGCCACTGGCTCGCTTCGCATCAGATCGCCTCTGCGATGATGGACCTTTCCGATGGCCTCTCGACGGATCTGCCGCGCCTTTGCCAGGCCAGCGGCGTCGGCGCGAGGATCTTCGAAGATAAGATTCCCCGGATCGAGATTCCGCGGCAACTCTCAAATCAGAAGCTCAACCCGCTGGACCTGGCGCTTCACGGTGGAGAGGACTACGAGCTGTTGTTCACCGTCCCGCCGAGCCTCGCGCCGCGCCTGGATCGCACCCCGGGCGCAGCTTCCCTGAAGATTATTGGCGAAATCACGAGCAACCGGGAAATTCTCCTCGTTGCCCGTGATGGAACTTCTTCCCGTTTGCCCTCGCTCGGCTGGGATCATTTTCGTGCAGAAAAGAGAATTCGGGGATAGAGGAGTTCTTAAAGCCCTAGTTTCCGGATGGTTGCAGTGACGGCCCTCCCGGCGTGCCGGGAGTCTTGGTCTGCTTCGTGGGAGTCTTTCCCGGCTCCGCCGCTGGCTTCTCAGGCAATCCTTGTTCGGTCACGTCCGCCGGCGGCGCTGTATCCGGCACGTCCACGTCCTCGTGCACATTCTTGGCCATCTCTTCGAGCGGGACTACGTTCGGGAAATCCTCCACGGGCATGCCCTTGGTCGCCTGCTGCATGAACTCCAGCCAGATCGGCAGTGCGGCCCGCGCGCCGGTTTCCTTTTTCCCCAGCGAAATGCCGGGGTCGTCGTTTCCGAACCAGACTCCCGCGGTCAGTTGCGGTATGAAGCCGATGTACCACGCATCCGTGAAGTCGTTTGTCGTCCCCGTCTTGCCGGCCGAAGGTCGTCCCAGCGCCTGCGCGCGCACGCCAGTGCCGAATTTCACCACGTCCTCCAGCATCGCCACCATCGTTCGCGCCACGGTCGGCGTGACGACGTCCGTCACTTTTGGCCTTGCCTCTTCCAGTATCGCGCCATCATAAGAGGCCACGCGCCGGATCATGTGCGGCTGAATGTGAATTCCGTCATCGGGGAATACGCTGAACGCTGAAGTATGCTCCAGCAGCGTCAAATCCGCGGCGCCTAGCGCCAGCGGCAGGTACGGCGGTAGCGGGCTCGCGATCCCGAACCGCCGCGCCGTATCAATCACATTCTGTATCCCTACCTTGTCGAGCACGCGCACAGCAGGCACGTTTCGCGAATCCGCCAGCGCGCGCCGCAGCGTGATTCTTCCCTCGAACGTGTCGTCATAGTTGCGCGGCGAATAGGTCTGGCCCCCGTTCGTGTATGTCACCGGCTCGTCCACCACGGTGTCAAACGGCGTCATGCCCTGCGACATCGCCGTGGCGTAGACGTACACCTTGAACGAGCTTCCTGTCTGGCGCATCGCCTGCGTCGCGCGATTGAATTTCGAATCTTGAAAACTGTATCCGCCGACCATTGCTTTAATTTCGCCCGTCGCGTTGTCAATCGCCAGCAACGCCGCCTGCGCGCTCGGAACCTGCTCCAGTTCCACCTTGGCCGTGCTTCCGTTCAAGCTCTCGATTTGCAGGTTCGCCAGGTCGCCGATGTGCAGCAAATCGCGCGGCGATTTCATTGTCGTCCACGCGAAATCCGGCTCGGTGATGACCGCGCGGTACGG
The DNA here is from genome assembly GCA_035934545.1 of Candidatus Acidiferrales bacterium. Lineage (GTDB taxonomy): Bacteria > Acidobacteriota > Terriglobia > Acidiferrales > UBA7541 > DAHUXN01. The sequence continues at coordinate 225,080 of DASYXV010000082.1, read as the reverse complement.
GCCAATCTTCGCCACCGCCGCGCGCGCATCCACGGAAATGATCAACCCGGTCACGTACGCTCCTGGAACAATCGGCTGCCGCCAATCCGGAGATTCGTAACTGTCGAGCGTCCCCAGGTGATTCTGAAAAATGTTCGTCAGCTTGCCGCGCCAGCCGTGCCTCCGGTCATACGCGTGCAGCCCGTCTCGCACCGCCTGGTCCGCCGCGTGCTGCATGCCCACGTTCAGCGTGGTGTAGACGCGCAGCCCTTCCTGATGCACGGCTTCCGGTCCGAACTCCTCTTCCAGCTTCTGCCGTATCTCTTCCACGTAGTACGGGGCAAGATCGCTCTGCGGATACGTGAGGTTCAATCCCAGCGGCGACTGCTGGGCCGCTTTCGCCTGCGCCTCGGAAATTTTACCGTTGTCCGCCATCAGGCTTAGCACCAGGTCCCGCCGTTCCAGTGCCTTCTGCGTATGCAGCACGGGCGAATACGTCGGCCCGCGGATGATTCCCGCAAGCAGCGCCGCTTCGGGCAGCGTGACCTGGCTCACCGGTTTGCCAAAATAAAATTCCGACGCGGCCTCGAAGCCGTAGTTCCCGTGCCCCAGGTAAATCTGGTTGCAGTACATCGTGAAGATCTGCTGCTTCGTATAGTGCCGCTCAATCTGGATCGCCAGCATCGTCTCTTCCACTTTGCGGCGCAGCGTCTTCTCCGGCGAAAGAAAGAGCACGCGCGCAAGCTGCATCGTGAGCGTGCTGGCGCCCTCTGCGCGCCGGCCTGTAACCATGTTTTTCCACGCCGCCGCGGCCACGCGCGGAAAATCTACGCCCCAGTGCTCCATGAAGTGGCGGTCCTCGGTGGAAATGATGGCGTCCTGAAGGATTTTCGGAATCTGATCGTACGTCAGCAGGATCCGGCGCTGCATGGCGAAGCTGCCGATCGGCGTCCCGTCGTCGGCGTACAGTTCCGTAACCACGTCGGGCCGGTAATTTTCGAGTTCCTGTATCTGCGGCAGGTCGCTGCTATAGACGAAAAGCAGCCCCACCGCCGAGCCCACGGCGATCGCGCAGAGGATAAGCAGCGCAATGGCTAGACGGCCGAATAGCCTGCCTCCTGCGATGCGTATGACCCCTTGTGGCGCCTCTCCCATCCCGCATTTATTGTAGCGCAATCGCGCAGGGCCACACTTCGCATAACGCCGTGTGTCCTGAGAACGAAATCATTCTTTTCGTCCCTATAGGAGGATGCTGAAAAACGCGAGAGGTTTGTGGGTCGCGGTTTTAACCGCGACATAAACGCCTTGCTTTCTTCAGGGGTTTTAACCCCTGAGGGATCAGAAATGCTCTTTCAGCAAGCTGATAAGGCCTGATTGCGTGTACAAACGACTTTTGCCGCTCATTGTCCATCGAACACCACGGCATCCGCTTCTATCTCCACCAGAATCTCCGGCGAAATCAGCTGGCTCACCTGCACCATCGCGCACGCCGGCCGTATCTTGCCGAACACTTCTCCGTGCGCCCGGCCAATCTTCTCCCATTCGGCGATGTTGGTCACGAATATCCGCGTGCGCACCACGTGTTCGAGCCGCGCGCCTGTGTTCGTCAGCGCCGCCTCGATATTCTTCAGCGTCTGCACCGTCTGCGCATAAGCGTCGCCTTTGCCGACAATCTCGCCTTTGGCATTCGTCGCCGTCGTCCCCGACACCCATACTTGCGCGCCCACTCGCACCGCCCGCGAATATCCGACAATCGGCTCCCACTCCGTCCCGCTCGCAATGTTCTGTCTCTGCATTTTCCCCTCCTGCTTCAATGTTCGCGCCCCATGAGATTACCTTCACACTGCAATGCTGCCAACCAGCGTCTGGACTTCCCCGCCCAAACTTCGTAAGCTCACCCTTAGCTCAAGCGAGGTCGCCGTCAAATCATGCGTTGCAACAACATTCTCGAAGCCATCGGCAATACGCCGCTCATCCGCCTCAATCGGCTGACCAAGGATATCCAAGCCGATGTCTTCGTCAAAGCCGATTACCTCAATCCCGGCGGTTCGGTGAAAGATCGCATCGGCGTCTGGATGATCGACGAAGCCGAGCGCAAAGGCCTCCTCAAGCCCGGCGGCACCATCATCGAAGGCACTTCCGGCAACACGGGCATGGGTCTCGCTCTCGTCGCCTGCGTGCGCGGCTACAAAGTCGTCTTCACCATCACCGACAAGCAGTCGCGCGAAAAAATCGATCTCCTCAAGGCGTTCGGCGCCGAAGTCATCGTCTGCCCCACGGCCGTCGAGCCCGACGATCCGCGCAGCTATTATTCCGTGGCGAAAAAACTCGCCCGCGAAATCCCCAATTCCTTCTATCCCAATCAGTACGAAAACCCGATGAATCCCGAGTCGCACTACCAAACCACCGGCCCTGAAATCTGGAGCGATACCGACGGAAAAATCACGCACTTCGTTTGCGGCATGGGAACCGGCGGGACGATCAGCGGCGTCGGCCGTTTCCTCAAGGAAAAAAATCCGCAGGTGAAAATCATCGGCGTGGATCCGATCGGCTCGCTCTACTACGAATTTTTCAAGACGGGCAAAGTCGGCAAAGCGAAGACGTACGTCGTCGAAGGCATCGGCGAGGATATTTTCCCCGCGACGATGGACTTCAAAGTCCTCGACGACGTCCTGCAAATCACCGACGAGGAATCTTTCGTCTGGGCGCGCCGCCTCGCCAAGCAGGAAGGCGTCTTCACCGGCGGCTCAGGCGGCGGATGCATTTCCGCTGCTCTTCGCCTCGCTCGCGAATGCAAGAAAGGCGATTGCATCGTCGCTTTCCTGCCCGACACCGGCATGCGTTATCTCAGCAAAGTTTACAACGACGGCTGGATGCGCGAGCACGGCTACGTCGAGGCCGAAGTTCCGTTATCCGCATCCGATGTCGTCCGCGTGAAACGCCAGAACGGAAAGCATCGCGAACTCGTCGTCGCGCGACCGTATCAAACCGTCTTTCACGCCCTGCACACCATGCAGCAGCAGGACATCTCGCAATTGCCCATTTTCGAGGAAGAAAATCCCATTGGCACGATTTACGAGGACCAAATCCTGAATCTCGCCTTGCAAGGCAAGGACCTGCGCAAGCTCGTCATTCGCGAAGTGATGGGCGAAGCGCTGCCGCGCGTTCCCAGCGACGCTCCCGTCGAGCGCGTCACGCATCTCCTCAGCCACTCCGGCCCCGCCGTATTCGTCGAAATGCCCGGCGGCAAATTCGAAATCCTCACCAAGTTCGACCTCATGGACACCATCGCCGGCCTCATGGAACAAAAGCGCTGACGCCTTTTTTGGAGTGCGGCGGCTCGACGCCGCTTTGCGTGGCACAGGCTCTCAGCCTGTGTGCCTTGTCGTTCGTAGTGCCGCCGCTTGCCGCGCCCGCGAACTTTTGCTCCGGCCCCGCTATACGCGTTGATCCCATAGTTGCCGTGCGCTACCAATGACGATGCGACCGAGATTCTTTGTGGCTTGCGGCGTGCAACGCACGCCGTATGTAGCGGCCGGTCGGTGCATTTCCGACCGGGCACAGCTGGTTTCATAGAAGCGGGGAGTGCGCGACCTCGGCGCACCGGGCAGCGTTTGCCGTACGGGATTTCAAATCGTCGTTAGTGGGACGCCTGAAATCCCACGCGCTTCATCGGCGCCCACGCGACGTCCCCGCGCAGGTATTGCCAGGTGCCTTGCAATCGCCAGTAGAGTTGAAGCTGCCGGTAGGGAACCTGTTCGAGGAAACAAAAAACGATCAGCCGCGCGACGTCGCGCCAGTCGTTGTACCGCCGGTAAGTGACCTCTTCCTGCAGCACCGCGCCCACGGAAATCATCGCCGCAAACAGATAGCCGAATATTAGAAATTCAACGAAAAACGTGTGGCTCAGCTTTCCCAGTGCGAGTGCCAGAAAGATCGTCGTGTAGCCGACGACCTCGATGAACGGAGCAAGAAATTCGAAGACCCACATGTAAGGCAGGGCAATCGCGCCAAACAATCCGTAGCGCGGGCGGAACAGCATGTCGCGGTTCGGCCACAGGACATCAATCAATCCCTTCTGCCATCGTGAGCGTTGCCGCCCCAGAGACCTTAAATCGGCGGGCACTTCCGTCCAGCATACCGGGTCAGGCACGAACGCGATCCGGTACTCGATTCCCCTGTCCATCAAATGGCGATGCATCCGCGCCACCAGGTCAAAATCTTCTCCAATCGCGCTCGCCCGAAATCCGCCCACTGCTTTCACCACGTCCCGCCGAAACACTCCGAACGCGCCCGAAATGATGGGCAACAGATTGAATCGCGCCCAGCCCTCCCGCCCGATCAAAAAAGCGCGAAGGTATTCGATGACCTGAAGAACTTCGAAGGGATGCCGCGGCAGCCGCACTCTGCGTAGCCGTCCCTTCTCAACCCTCGAGCCATTGATGACGCGGACAATTCCGCCGGCGGCCACGATCCGCTTTGGATCCGACATGATTTCGGCCATGATGCGCAGCAGCGCGTCGGATTCGAGTATCGAATCCGCATCCACCACGCAAACGTAAGGACTCGAAGCGGCGTTCAGTCCCGCATTCACCGCGTCTGCCTTGCTGCCGCTCGACTCCTTATCCACGACGAGCAGCCGCGGCTCGCGGGAACTGATATAAACGCCGCGCACGGGCGCGGTCGGTATTTCCGGCAGATAGAGCAGATTCGCAGCGCGCAGGGCGAACTTTTGCTTCAGCGCATCCATCGTTCCATCCACTGAGCCGTCATTGATGACCACGACTTCCAGTTCCGGATAGTCCAGCGCGAGCAGAGAACTCGTCGCTTCGACAATCGTCCTCTCCTCATTGTGCGCCGGGACCAGGAGTGTGATCGGTTTCGTGAACGGCGAATCCTTCACGCGCGCCAGCCGGATGCTCGCAAGCCGCCGGTGGTGCTTCATGCTGGTCATCAGCGCGACAATTAAGAGAAACAGGTAGATCAGATTCGAGGCGAGATAGTAGAGAAACAGCGTCGCATTGGAAATGTCGAGGAACCAAATCATCCGCGCCGCGTTCCTTGGAGAACTTCGCGTTTCTCGGCGACACCAGCGCTCTTTTCTTCGACAGACGCGCCCTCTTTCTTGCCCCTGCGGAACTCCACAGCCGCCGTTGGCTTCTCTTCACCGGCTGCCGCGCTCGCGGCTGGTTTGACGGCATGGTGAAGCTCTTCGAGGCCCGCTTCGAGCGCTCCCCTGAGCATCGCCGTAGCCTCGTCGCGCCCGCCGGGCCGCGCCAGCATTTCGAGCACTTTGGAAAATTCCCCCGAGCGCTCGAGCTCGGAAATCAACGCCTGCAGCGCATAGCTGTCTTGCGTCTCCACCACCTGATGCAGAATCTCCAAAATCTCTGGCTGGTGCCGCACCAGGCCGCCGGCGGCGCGCAACCGCACGTAACGATTCGCGTCGCAGATGGAGTTGAGCAGAATCTGCAACGCCCGTGGATTTGAAAAACTGGCCAGCGCCTTCACCGCGCGCAGCCGGACGAACCATTCCGGGTCGCGCGCCAGGCGCTCCAGCGCCTCAAATGCCCCTTGTACTTTCGCCCGGTCTAGTGCTCTCGCGGCCGAGGCTCGCATTTCGGGCAGCGTATCCTCCGCCAGCAGCAGAAGGTCGTCGCCAAGTTCCGGCGTCGCGATCTCCGCCAGCACTCGCGCGAGCAGTTCTCGCGCCTCTCCTTGCGTCCTCCGCATGTACGACAGCAGCAAGCCCGGACTCGTCCGGCAGCACGAGAGCAGCGCGTTCTGCAGCGTCGGCGCCGGCACGTCGAGCCCTTTTTCGCTCAGACATTTCAGAATCGCTTCGCCCGCCTCGGGCAGCGCCGTCCGCCCAAGCCCTCGCACGACAGCCGTTCGCGTTTCCAGGTCGCGGCTTTCCAGGCTCTCGGCGAGCGCCGCGATGGCCTCCGGCGCGCGCGTCCGACCCAGCGCCGCCAGCGCCTTTCGGCGCCTCCACCCTCGTAGTTCTCTCGCTTCGACGATCCGCGCATCGACCAGCCCTGCCTCTCGCAGGCAGCGGATCAGCCGCTCCGCTTCATCCACCGGAGCGTTTTCCAGCCGGTCCAGAATCATCCCTTCGATGACTTCGCGCTCCAGCCGGTCCCTTTTCGGAAACGCGATCGGAAGCTTCTGCTCCACGATTTCGTTCCAGTGCTGTTGGTAGAAGAACGTCAGCGCATTGACCCTGTCGAAATACCGCCGCCGCACCTTGCGTCGCGCGAGAATGAACGCAATCAGCAGCAGGATGCCGCTGAGGGAAAACAGAATCGCCTTGACGACGAACGCCGCCGGGCCGAAGACCAGCCAGTTAAAAGCGGAGGTCATAGCCCGCTCCGAAGCTGGTTTGCGTCTGCCCGTTCGTTCGTTTCTGATACGCGGCGAAGAAATTGAATGCTTGGTGCGGCGTCAACTCGAACTTCGTCCCTCCGCCGTACGTGTGCGCCGAAAAACTTCCAATCTGGTCCACCTGCGCGAAGTTTTCTGCGCCGAGTTGATAAAACACGTTTCCCCAAAGCCGCCGCGACGCGATGCGCCCCAGCGGCAAGTTCACGCGCGACATTCCCGATGGCTGCCAGTCCGCCGGCATTCCGGAGAAGTGGCTCCGCGCCGCGATCCCCGTCACATCCCACGTCCATTCCCCCGGAAGATAAAGCAGCACGTCGCTCGTCAGCGTCAGCACGCGCGCATTGCTGAACCAATACCAGTGCGGCCCGAACGTCGCTTCCAGTCCGCGAACAAATCCTCGCTTGCTGACGTGAATTCCGCGGTCGTAATTGAAGAACGCCTCGCTCTTCGCGACGATCCCGCTGTCGTGCGCCGCCGCTCCGCCGAAGCTCACCGCGTCCGCGTGCGTGATTCGCCACGTCGTCGCGCCCGTGAATTTTTCCGCCTGCTCGCCAAATCTCTGGTAGGAATCGCTGCTGAAAGTCGTAATCCAGTTCCACCGCCAGTGCGACACCAACGCGACCGTCTGCGTGTTCGCCGCATTCGTGTAGTTGAACGCATCCGTCTCGTTGCCGATCACCAGCTCTTGTCGCGGCTCTCCCTTGAGCGACGCCAGTCCTTTCAGCACATCTGGATTTTCAGGGTCCAGCGCGCGAGCCCGGCGATACGCCTGCTCCGCTTCGCCGCGCCGCCCGAGAGCCGCCAGCGCCACGGCTCGCTCCAGCGCGATGCTTGCATCCTGCGGCGCGATTTCCTGCGCGCAGTCGAGCAGCTCCAGCGATTCCGTGTAGCGCTGCTGCCAGTAAAGTAGTTGCGCCAAGCCGAAAAGAATGTCCGAATCTTTCGGCGCTTCCGTCAGCGCCTTCCCGTACTCAGCTTCGGCTTCCGGCCACTTCTGCGTCCAAGCGAGGATCCGCCCTCGCCAGTAATGCGCCTCCGCGTCGTTGGGCGCAGCCGCAAGCCGCGCATCGGCAATCGCAATCGCTCCTGGCAAATCGTGAGCGGAAACTCGCGCGCGGATCTGCGCCTGCCAATCCTCCTGTTGCTGCGCACTGCAAACTCTTGGCGCTCCCAGCAGAAAAAGTGAGCACAGAACGCACGCCAGCAATCGTCCCGTCCGCCGCGTATCGGTTTTGAGAGACACTTCCACGCACGGATTTGGTGCATGTCTTTGGCCAGAAAGAATCTATGGGGTAACTGGTTCGACAACACCCCGTTAACTAAAGATAATGGGTGTCTTAGCCGCGCTTATTGCGGTAAATATCGCGACGCACTCGCCTTTGCGATGAGCGCCGTTCCAATCTAGCAGTTCCATTTTGGAATACCCCCGTCATCCGATTCGCCGCGGCTTGCATCCGGTGTAGTTTGTTCCCACTTTCGCCACGAATCTACCCATGCGCCCGGAGCTTGCCCGCCGAGGCGGGCTTGCCTGCTGCAAGCAGGCGAGTTCGTTGTGTCGGTGCGGGGAAAAGCGTACGATGCGCAAGCTGGCAGGATGCTGAGAAACGCCAAAGATTTGTGGGTCGCGGTTTTAACCGCGACATAAACGCCTTGTTTTCTTCAGGGGTTTTAACCCCTGAGGGCTCAGAAATGTCTTTTTCAGCGCCTTGCTTAGAGATCCATATCGGAGATTCCTTTGTCCGCCATGCGCGCCACGGAATTCGAATTTCGCCACCGAATCTGGTTCATCGGAGGGATTTTTTGGCTCGGTTTCAGCTTCTACAGCATTGACCACAAAAACGCCGCCTCTGCTCTTGCCAGGCTTTTCTCCGGATCCAGCTTCAATCCCGGCTCGCCTGCGGGCTCCCACGTTCTGCAACTCATTTATGCTTTTGCCGCTTTGCTGGGCATTCTCGCCGCCGTGCTTCGCACCTGGGCCGCCGCGTATCTCCGCAGCGCGGTTGTGCATGATCACGCGCTGCATTCCGAAGGCCTGGTCGCCGACGGCCCGTTTCGCTGGATGCGCAATCCTCTCTATGTCGGCGGAGTTCTTTTTGCCGCCGCTGTGGGTTTGCTCGCCAGCCGCACCGGCTGGTTTGTGATGACCTTCGGCCTGGTGATTTTTTATTACCGGCTCGTTCTTCGCGAGGAAGCCGCGCTCTCTGCCTCCCAAGGGGATGCTTTCTTGGCCTACTGCGCCGCGGTTCCGCGCTTCGTCCCGGGCTTGCGTCCGCGCGTGAAGTCGAGTGGCGCGCGCCCGCGCTGGGGCCAGGCGTTTGCCGGCGAAATGTTCATGTGGGGCTTCGCCGCTTCGGTCGTCGCTTTCGCGTTCACCTTGCGAGTCGCGGTCTTCTACATCGTCTTGGGCGTCAGCTTCGCCGGCTATGTCATCTATCGGTTTTCCCGCCGCCGCGCTGCCAGTCAAAAGCCTCCTGCGCACGCCTGAATTTGCGCCATCCCCCGGGCGGGTAGACTCTTCTTGGCGCTGCGAATAGCCTGCTTTTTCCTTGGTCGTCTGAGTCCTGCACCAGCACGACTCCTTGCAATGCGGTGGCCTGCCGCGTCGGCGCTAGGCACATGGAGGCTGTCCCCGCGCAACGTCGTCGGATCGGCGACAAGCTACAAAAAACCATAGGGGAGGGCGAAAGATGAGGCGAAACAAATGAATTTCGTTTGCGATTAGAAATTTGTATGTTATTGACATTTAGGCACTTAGCATTTTGCGACCGTGCATTCCATTTGCGATTGAAAAAATCATATATTGACCAGGATTTGGTGCAGGGTGCCCGGATTGGGCGGGGGTGAGAGGTTAAACTCCGGGAAAACTCCACCGGGGGCCTCGGTTGGGGGCGACTGAGATGGCGGGCTGATGGCTCGTATTCACAGGGGTATATTACTATAAACTAACGGAAAGTCAAGCGGTTTCTGAGGCTAGATTGGGTCACAACCCTTGCACACCCAGTCAAAGTTAGGACACTTGCCACACGGTGGCGGCATTGAATTAAATTCTATAAGGGTAGAAAATGTTGGAGAAGGGTACCAAAGGTTAAAAGATCCTGACAACTCTGATTAGCCGCGATGCGGATATACGCTCGGTTCTTATTCACGAATTGGGCAAGCAGTGCTTTGACTCTTCTCAAGATTTGATTCTTCAGGAGTTCGGATGCAAGACGGCGCGCGTTGACGTGGCTCTTGTCAATGGCTCCCTTCACGGATTTGAAATCAAGAGTGACAGCGATAGCGTAGCTAGGCTCGGCGGACAGGCTGAGCAATACTCTCGCGTTTTCGACTACATGACATTGATTTGCGGTCAAAAACTCTTCTCTGTCGCACGCAAGATCGTTCCCAACTGGTGGGGTCTCCGGCTCGCTCGCGTTGAAAATGGGATGGTAATGCTAGAGGAAATTCGCTGTGCGAAAAAGAACGCATCTCAAGACCGAGCGGCATTGGCACGAATGCTCTGGAAGGATGAGGCATTGCGTTGTCTGAGACGAAATGGGTTTAAGAGACTCACGTCCAAGAATTCAGCTGAGGAAATATGGAATGAGGCAGCGAAACAACTGGAGGTTAGGACGCTCGCAGATGAGGCTCGACTTGCAATTAAAACTAGGGGAGGTTCTGGATTTGCGAAGCGGTCAACTCCAGATGGTGATTTGTGCACCATTCGATCCATTGCTCTGCTTGACCATTATTCGGAGAACCTGGCATGGCTGCTCTCGCGGCTATCTCCGCGTCGCCTTTGCTAAAGGTTGGTCCGGAAAATTCAGGTCGCGCAGTTAAGCTGGAGCATATGGTTTTCATCTTCCCATCGGTTTTTTCCTCTTTTCGCACCAGCACGTTCTGTTTATCAGAGTACCTGATGTTAGGGTCAGGGCGATTGGGGATTTCCGCGGGGATGCCTCCGCATCTTATTCCGTAGTCCCCGTAGGTGGGCACACGGCTCCCTCTGACCTCCTGCTGGGATTTTACATGACACCATCCAATCCAATCGGATCGTGGTACCTGCCTCCAGCTCCCGTGAGGAAGTTGGGAAATTGATTGAGGAAAGCACCCTGCGGCCAGCGTCACTGTCCGCCAATCGTCGAGAGATGGAAGAACCGAGATTGCTGAGGTTCCTAATTGCTGGACCTCAACCACCTCTGGTCTAAATTCCAGATCAACTAAGATGTCAGTCTGACTTTTCATAATCCCCAAAACCCCCATCAAAGCAGTCAGGTAGTCATTCAAGAGAGCTGGATTAATGAAGTCTGAGATAAAAAGTCTGATCATCGCTCCTCGGCCATCTTTGGCAATAACGTCCCTCAACTGTTGTTGGTATGCAGGCGAAAATTTCATCGAAGTCACCGGAATCGCCGTCAGCGATAATGTGCGGGCGACGTCAAAAATGGTTTTCGCTCCAGGGGCAGAAGGTATCCCGCCTAGTGGAACGTAGCGAGTGTCTAGATAAAAAGGTAGCTTGCCCCATTCGTCTCGGACAATCTGAAGCAAGTCTGTTGCGTGCGCAGCCAGGGTTTTTGCTGATTTTTGTATGGGACGCGGCTTCCCTGGCACTTGTTTCGGTTGTCGAGGCGTTGTCGGCGGCCACATTTCGAATAGAGGTGTAACAGCTGCTCGAGCGGCGGTAGATAAATGGTTGAGGGCCCACAGTTCGCCCCGCTTGACTTTAGCAATGAAGACATGGTGCTTCTGTAAAAACTTCAGGCCGGGATGCGGAATAGTTTCTAGGGCACGCGCCGCTCGCAATGCTTTTTGCGTGATCCTTTTATTCGCATTTTTCTTATCCGACATATTAGCGTTTTGCATTGAATCCTCTTTTAGAGCTAAGTGAGAGGCACAGTCACTTCAGATCTGCTCGATTCGAGTTCTCGGTACTAAATAACCAGTCATTAAAGTCTCTATAAATCTAGGCGAAGATAAACCGAAAAGTCAAGGTGCCATCCTGAGGCAAGCTGTGGAAATTTCGGAAATCTCACGGAAGGATTACAAACACTTGGGCTGATCATCACCCCGAGAGATCGTGGGTGGACGGGGTGTGGCGAAAGGCGAGAGCCCGCCGCGACGCTGGTCATTTCGCTGGCCCGACCAACAAATGCGAGAAGCAGAGTAGGCGCGGTGGTGGGGTGGGGAGCTGAGGATGGCGACGTGGTTCCGGAGGCTGAGAAATGGTGGCGAGGGGTTAGTGCCGAGTGACGAGGAGATGAGAAACGCTGGGAGCACCTGGAATTGAAGCTAGGAGAGGCAATTGGTAGTATATGGGTATGGTCTTCCACGTAACGCTCACCAAGGCTGAGGACGGCTGGATCGTCGCTGAGTGTCCCGCCCTGCCCGGATGCGTCTCTCAAGGGAAGGACGAGCAAGAGGCGCTGGCCAACATCAAAGAAGCGATTGCCGCGTGGCTGTGGGCTGAGGATCAAAAGGCCGCGGCGAAAAACGCGCGGGCGAATCAGCGCGAAATCCTCGTGACCGTCTAGCCGAGTGGCGCGGCTCGGCAATATCTCCGGCAAGGAAGCTGCGAGGGCCTTTGAGAAGGCAGGATGGAAGGCCGTCGGGCAAGTGGGAAGCCATCTGGTGATGTCGAAACCGGGGCTGCGTGTCAACCTTTCGATTCCACAGCACAAAGAACTCTCCATTGGCACGTTGCGCGCTCTCATCCGCCACGCCGAGATGACGGTGGACGAATTCCTGAGCTTACTCTGAGACTCACGCACGAAATTAGCCTTCCCCTCAACTCACACAAGACAAAGGACAAACGAATTTCTAATCGATAACTTTTGCGCATGATTTCATGGATGGAAATCACGAAAAAATGAAAACCGAAATTTGAAATAGGTCCGACGGCGGAGAGAATGCTCGGCTACAATGATGAAGAGCAAAGCAGCGGAGAAGCATGGAAAGACGGGAAAAGTGCATGACGAAGAACGGAAAACAATTCGCGGGAGTGAAGGCGTTGGTGTTCGACCTTGACGGTACGCTGATTGATTCGAAGGAAGACCTGGCGCTTTCGATGAACGCGACGCTCGAAAATCTCGGGCGAAAGCGGGTCGAGCCTGAACGGATCTACAGTTACGTCGGCGGCGGCGTGCAACTGCTGGTCAAGCGTGCGCTCGCTGAAGGTGCGACGGACGAGGAAGTCGAGCGCGGCATGGCGTATTTCCTCGAATACTATCGCGCGCATATGCTGGACAACACCGTGCCGTATCCTGGCGTCCGCGAAGCTCTCGATAAACTTGCTGGCCGCGAGCTGGCCGTGCTGACGAACAAGCCGGTGAAATTCAGCAAGGCGATTTTGAACGGCCTCGGCATGGCGGGCTATTTCCGGTACGTCTATGGCGGAAATAGTTTCGAGAAGAAGAAGCCCGATCCGCTCGGATTGAACACGCTATTGCGCGAGCTCGGCGCCGCTCCGCGCGAGACGATGATGGTGGGTGATTCGGAAGTGGACATTCAAACGGCGCGGAATGCGGGGACTTGGGCGTGCGGCGTGACGTATGGCCTCGGGAGCGCGAAGCTGCCGGATTGCGCGCCGGATTTGCTCCTCGACAGCTTGGAAGAATTGCCGGGATATTTGGTAGCGGCTCAGGACTGACGTGGTTTATTTAGCTGAGATTTTCTGGCCGCTGCAGGCGCTGCGATACCACTCCCACGTGCGGCGCAAGCCTTCCTCGAAATTGACGCGCGGCTCGTAGCCGAGAATTTTTCGGCTGAGCGAAATGTCCGCCTGCGAATCGCGAATGTCGCCGGCGCGCGGTGGATCGTATTTCGCGCGAACGGATTTGCCGCAGATCTTTTCGAGGAGCTGGAGGACTTGATTGAGCGTAATGCGCGAGCCGGTGCCGACATTGAAGACCTTGCCGGAAGCTTCACGGGCCTCGCATGCGCGAAGGGACGCATCCACGACGTTATCAACGTACGTAAAGTCGCGGGATTGTTCCCCGTCGCCGAAGACGACCGGCTGCGCGCCTTCGATGACCGCGAGCATGAAGCGCGATAGCACGCCGGAGTACTGCGAGGTAGGGTCCTGACGCGGGCCGAAGACGTTGAAGTAGCGCAGAGAAACATTTTCAAGGCCGTACACGCGGCCAAACACCTGGGCGTAGAGTTCGCCGACGAATTTCGTGACGCCGTAAGGCGAGATCGGCTCCGCCGGCATGGTTTCGATTTTGGGGAGAGTCGGCGTCTCCCCGTAAGCGGAAGATGAGGCAGCGAAGACGACGCGGCGAACTTTTGCGTCGCGCGCGGCGACGAGGACGTTGAGCGAGCCGTCGATATTGACGCGATTCGTCTCGAGCGGGTCCTGCACGGAGCGCGGGACGCTGGTGCGAGCGGCGAGGTGGAGGACGCAATCGGCGCCCCGGCAGGCGTCGCGGGTGGCGTTGAGATCGGTGATGCTGCCACGAACGAGACGGATCTTGTCCTTCGCGGCGGCGAGATTTTCTTCCTTGCCGGATGAATAATCGTCGAGGACAGAAACTTCGTGGCCGCGCCGCAGAAGTTCGTCGACGATATTGGAGCCGATAAAGCCGGCGCCGCCTGTCACCAGATAGCGCATTGCAGGTTCACCTCAAAGATGTAAGCAGGCAGGATAACAGAGGAAGGTGACGATGGAAGCGCGAATCAGTTTTCCGGGACGTTCCAGTCTTCCGGAGGAAAACTGATCCGCCAAAATGTGGGCGAAGGCTTGGCAAACTCTATGCCGACTTGCGCCTTGCCGCCCTGCAGCGGCCCAACGTAAACGATGCGGCACTCCTGAGTCTCTTGCGTGCCCTTGTGGGTCATGGTGACTCTCTGGTTCGGTTTGAAATCGCTCGATAGCTGGATGAGCGCGCCATGGGCGTTGACGACAAGCGTCTTGGTCTCTTCTTCGAGAGCCGAGGCGCCGGGATTGACGCTGCGAATAACGACAGGGACGGACAAAAGGACGCGAAGACTGCGACGCCGACCTTTGTCAAGGGTCAACTCTGATGAGCCAGAAGGGACGGCCATAGATTTTCCAGCTTAGCGGGGTTTCAAAGACGGGGCAAAGAGACAGGGGAGAATTCATGCGAGACAGTAAACACGAGGGAAGCGAAAAACGAGGCCGTCGTAGGACGTTAGTCGCCCGAAGAAGCGCAGCAGATTTGCTCGATTAGGCTGCAAACAATGTGGCCGATGGTGATGTGGGATTCCTGAACACGCTGGGCGTCCTGAGAAGGAACGTTGATAAGCAAGTCGACGCGCGAGGCGAGCTCGTCGCCGGTCTCGCCGGTCATGCCGACTACGAATGCGCGGCGAGCGCGACCGGCTTCGGCGCCGCGGAGGATGTTGGGGCTCTTGCCGCTCGTGGAGATGGCGACGAGGACGTCCCCGGCAGAGACAAGGGATTCGATCTGGCGGGCAAAAACAGATTCAAAGCCGAAATCATTGGCGGCGGCAGTGAGGACAGACGCATTGGTGGTGAGTGCGAGGGCCGCGAGGCTGGAGCGATTGCGCTGAAGGCGGACGACAAGTTCGGCGGCGAGGTGCTGAGCGTCGGCGGCGCTGCCGCCATTGCCGAAGAAAACGATCTTATTGCCTTTCTGGATTGCCGCGGCGGCGATTTCAGCGAAGCGAGAAATGCGGGAGACAAGTTCGGCGGAGAAGCTCTCCTTGACGCGGGAGCTTTCGCGGAGCTGGGAGCGGATTTGCGAAGTGAAGTCGGGCATGGCGCGTCAACAGAGGATAATCTTATCGCGATACTGCTCCACGTGCCGCGTTGCGTTGCGGGAATCCACGACGAGGCGCGCGGATTCGACGATGGCCGGATAATCGTATGAAGAATGGTTGGTGGCGATGAGGACGCAGTCGTAAGAGGAGATCGTCTTGGGCGTGAGTTCAACCGAGCGCATCGCGGAATAATCGTAGTGACGCATTTTGTGGAGCGAGGGGAAATAAGGATCGTTGTAGTCCACATGGGCGCCGCGTTCGGCAAGAAGCTGCATAAGCTTGAGAGAAGGAGATTCGCGCAGGTCGTCCACGTCCTGCTTGTAGGCTACGCCGAGAAGAAGGATTCGCGAGCCCTTGAGACTTTTCTGTCGCTCGTTGAGCGCGGCGGCGACAGCATCAACGACGTGATAGGGCATGGAGGTGTTGATTTCGCCGGCGAGTTCGATGAAACGCGTGGCGAAATCGTACTCGCGGGCCTTCCAGGAAAGATAGTACGGGTCCACGGGGATGCAGTGGCCGCCGAGACCCGGACCTGGATAGAACGGCATGAAGCCGAATGGCTTTGTGGCGGCGGAGTCTATGACTTCCCAGATATCGAGACCCATTCGCTGGCAGAGAAGTTTTAGCTCGTTGACAAGAGCGATGTTGACGCAGCGGAAGATATTCTCAAGGAGTTTAGACATCTCGGCGGCTTGCGTCGAGCTGACGGGCACGACGCGAGCGACAATTTGTGCGTAAAGATTTGAAGCGGCGCGGCCGCTGGCAGAATTGATGCCGCCTACGACCTTAGGGATTTGCGCGAGGCCGAATTTTGGGTTGCCCGGGTCTTCGCGCTCGGGAGAAAAGGCGAGATAGAAATCAGTAGCGACTTCGTTGTGATTCTTGCTCTTGTCGACCGGACAGTGAAGACCGGACTTTTCGAGAATGGGGAGAACGAGCTCCTGCGTTGTGCCCGGATACGTAGTGCTTTCGAGGATGACGAGCTGATGCCGTTGAAGGTGAGGAGCGATGGAGCGCGCCGTGTTCTCGACGTAGGTAAGGTCAGGCTCGCGGCGCTCGTCCAGTGGCGTGGGAACACAGATGAGAACCGCGTCCATGCCGCGGAGGCGCGAGAATTCCGTCGTCGCAGCGAAAAGTTGAGTGGAGACGTGCCGGGCGATGTGCGCGGCGGGAATGTGCTTGATGTAGGACTCTCCCCGATTGAGCTTGGCAACTTTTTCGGGATCGAGGTCGAAACCGAGGACGGAGTGGCCTGTATCAGCGAAACGAAGCGCCAGAGGCAGGCCGACGTAGCCGCAGCCAATGATGCCGATGTTCAGATTCTTGCCCGAGAAAAACTCGGGATTCCGATCCGATGCCAAGGGCACTTCTCCCCATGTGACAGAAATGGATGAAAACTATAGCAAGAATGCCGCGAGCGAAAAAGAAAGATTGGCTCAAAAGCCGAGCAGCAAGCGATTAGCGCTCCATCAAGCCGAAGAGAAGAACGCTGAGGACAACGAGAGTGAGCAAGACGTAGGTGCGGTCGCGCTCCTTGTAGAAGCCGAAGATGGAAAAGGCGACGCGGGCAACAGGCGTGGCGACGAGCACAAACAATCCGAGCTGCATCCAGCTCCGGCTGTGAAACGTGCCGACGCCGCGCAGGATGGTTCCGAAATGGCGGAGCGTGGTCGGTTCGCCGCGGAAAACGCGGTAATCGGGAACGAGGTGGTGGTATTGAACGAGGTACATGATTCCGCCAATGAGAACGATTGCGGCGGAGAGAATGACGCCGGTGCGAAGAAGCAGGGAGATGATGTTGTCCATGCGTTCATCGGTCCAGCGATTCTGACCCTGTTCCATTAGAGTTTCCCTGTGAAGCCCTTGAACAGCATCTCAAGAGCGAGAATTAGGATGGCGCCGTCGAAAATGATGCGAAGCTTGCGCGACGGGGTGCCGGGCATGATGCGAGCGCCCATGAACGAACCGAAGAGAACGCCAAGCATGACGGGCATTGCCAATCCTGGATCAATATACCCGCGCTGAAAATAAATTCCAGCACTGGCCGCAGCGGTGACGCCGATCATGAAGTTACTGGTGGCCGTGGAGACTTTGAAAGGGATCTCCATGGCCTGATCCATGGCGAGGACTTTGAGGGCGCCGCTGCCGATGCCGAGCAGACCAGAAATGAGTCCGGCGAAGTAGCAGATCAAGAATCCGAGAGGAACGCGGCAAATGGAGTACGAGGTCGGCCCTGCGATCGCGGGATACACGCCATTCATGCGCAGGCGAGTGGCCAGAGGATCGGGCGGCAGCGAGGATGGAGCCGAAGTCCTGCTTCGCACAGACATATATGCTGAGTAAAGCAGAACGAGGCCAAAAATGATGGCGATGGCGGATGGCGAAATTTTGGCGACGAGATAGGCGCCAAAGAGAGCTCCGAGGGTGGTTGCCACTTCGAGGAACATGCCGATGCGGATGTTCGTGAAGCCTTCTTTGACGTATGCGGCCGCGGCGCCGGAGGAAGTGGCGATCACGGAGATGAGTGAAGCGCCCGCGGCGTAATGAATGTCCACCTTGAATACAATAAGGAGCAACGGGACGATGACCAGGCCGCCGCCGAGACCAGTGAGAGAACCGAGCAAACCGGCGGCGAGCGAGCAGACCCAGATCAGGAGCGTGAAAAGCAGGAGACTCATCAGATTGCGTCTGGCATGTGGCGGTAACCGGCAGAAGCGGGCCGCCGAATCTCCTCTCGCAAGCCGTACAGACTCGCATAAGAAACGACTTCGCTGCAACGCAATTATCTGATTGTTCCGAGAGGCCGGCGTGCGGAGCCGTCCTCATGACGAGAAGGGTTGAGCGCAACGAATGATATACTGCGCGATTACTCACTGAGCTGGAATTGCGGCCGGTGAGCTCAAGGAAAGCGATGAAGATTGAGGAATTCAACGAGCGGCTGAGAGACGCGATCCTGATTGGCGACGGCGCGATGGGATCGATGCTCTACGAGGAACTGGGGCCGCAGAAGTGCCTGGATGAACTGAACACGGCGCAGCCCGAGGCGGTCTATCGCGTCCATCAAGCGTACCTCGAAGCCGGAGCGCAAATCCTGGAGACAAATACGTTCGGAGCAAACCGGCACAAGCTGGCGGCGCTGGGGATGGCAGAGCGCGTCGCGGAGTTCAATCACCGCGGAGTGAAGATTGCGCGAGAGGCGCGGGAGGCCGCGAAGCATGAAGTCCTAATTGCCGGTTCGATCGGCCCGCTGGGGACAGTGCGGCAGGTGCGGCAGCTACCTGCTGCTGAGATTTGCGAAATTTTCCGCGAGCAGGCGGCGGCGCTTGAGGAACGCGGCGTGGACTTTTTCATCCTGGAGACGTTTAGCGACCTCGAGGAACTGCTTGGCGCCGTGGACGCCATTCGTTCGTTTTCGCGGCTGCCGATTGTCGCGCAGATGACGTATTCGGAGGAAGGAAGCACGTTCGATGGCACGCGTCCGGCCGACGCCGTGGCCAAACTGAGAAAGAAGGATGTTCAAGCCGCGGGAGCAAATTGCACAATCGGGCCGCAATTGCTTCTGCCCGTGCTGCGAGAGCTGGCCGGAGGGGCGAAGGACAGCAGCTTGAGGCTCAGCGCAATGCCGAACGCTGGATTTCCGAAGCGCGTCGGCGACCGAATCGTTTATCCGAGATCGTCTCCCGAATATTTCGCGCTGTTCGCGCGGCAAGCGGCGGAGCTGGGCGTGCGGATTCTCGGCGGCTGTTGCGGGACGACGCCGGAGCACATACGCGCGATGGCAGACGTGGTAAAGAATCTGCGTCCGCCGACGGCTGTATCCATTTCCGCGGCGAGCAGCGCGGTGGATGAAAGTATTGAAACCGCGGAAAAACTGCAGCGCGCAGCGGCGCGCGAGCCGGAGAGCCGGCTGTGGCGGAAAATCCAGGCGGGAGAGTTCACCGTGTCGGTGGAGATCGACCCGCCGAAAGGGACTTCGATTGAGCGCGTAGTGGCCCAAGTGAAGCGAGTTATGGCCTCGGGCCGGGTGGACGCGATTGACATCAACAGCGGCACGCTGGCGCGCGTGGGAATGGACGCGATGGTCCTCGCGGGCGCGCTTGAAGGGCTTGGGATTGAAACGATTCCGCATTTGACGACGCGCGACGCGAACATCATCGGGCTGCAAGCCATGCTGCTCGGCGCGTGGTCCATCGGCGGCGTGCGCAACGTGCTGGCCATCACAGGGGACCCGCCGTCTCTCGGGGATCATCCGGAGACAAGCGGTGTCTACGAGGTGGATTCGATTGGGTTGGTGAAAGTGCTGGCGCGGTTGAACCAGGGGACTGACTGGGCCGGGAAAAATCTGGGGGGAGCAACGAATTTCACGATTGGCGTCGCTGTGAATCCGGTCGCGGACAATCTGGAAGAAGAGATTCGCCGATTCCATGCGAAAGTGGAAGCCGGAGCGCACTTCGCGATGACGCAGCCGATTTTCGATCCCGGACAGTGGCACGCGTTCCTGAAAAAGATCGGAGGAAAATCACCGATCCCAGTGATCGTGGGACTGTGGCCGCTGACGAGTTACAAGCAAGCTCTGCGTTTGAACAACGAAGTGCCGGGGATCGTGATACCCGAAGCGACGCTTAAGGAATTGGAGTCCGCGGGCACGGCTGCGCGCGACCGGGGGTTTGCGCTAGCTCGGCGGATGCTCGACTGGGCCCGGACGGAATTGCCGGGCGCATATTTGATTCCGCCGTTTAAGCGATATGAAGAAGTGCTGGAGTTGTTCTCGTAGATTTCCGCGCAGGGAATCCCTTCTGCAGGACGAGCAGCCTTTCCGGTTGAGATTTAATTTCCGTAGTCAATGATCAGATGGCCGTCGGAAACTTCGACGCTGCGTACGCCATCGGGGAGGCGGAGCTTTTCCTTGTTTTCCGGGGAGGACATCAATCTATGGACGGCGGAATTGAGAGCGGACTGAGGCAGAGGAAGCGAACCGAACTGGCCGCTGACGGGCTGGAAGTTCAAGTAACCGTTCGAGGACGAGAGACGGCCATCGAGTTCGAGGGACAAGTCTTTCCCGTGAAAATTGAAGACTACATACGCTTTCACCAGATCGCCGACCAAGTCCACCTTAACGTCGCGAACGGAGGATTGAACCTCGGCAATTGTCGGGTCGGGCTCAGATGTCATTGATGGGGCAGAAGGGGCAGTCGTCGGCTGATCGGCGGCAGATGGGGGAGCTGATTGAGGGTCAGAGGCAGTTTGCGTCGCAGGATTTTCAGCGGTTGCCAGATTTGTGCTTAAGTAAGAATTCAATTCCGTGCGGTCCAGCTGAAGTTCATAGGGCATTCCTTGCTGGACGGCGGATTGTGCTTCGGACAGCTTCGATTCGGCGCGAGCGGCAGCCTGGGGATCGAAAGGCACCTTTGGGGGCGGAGACTTGTGAAGAATCAGCAGAATGGCAACCACGAGCATGGCCAGCGAGACCCAGCGAAAAACGCGATAGGCGGAACGTACATGCGCGAAAAAGCCAGCGGGAGGAGCCGCTTCTTCGAACTCCGAATCCTGAAGGGAAGGAGAATACATTGTGCCCCGGCTTGGGGAGGATTCGGCCTCTTGCTCTGATTGGCCGGGATAGTAAGAGAAAAGCGAAGAGCACTTCACGCACCTGGGACTTTCCGGCTGCTTATATCCGCAATTAGGGCAGGCGACCATCGCGAAGTGAGTTCCTCGAGAAGCGAACCGTACATTCAAAGATAGCAGAGCGGCGTTAGGCATGGCGTCGCCTGTTCGCCCGCATGTCGCGAGAAGAACCTGTACGGAAGGGCAGTTAGTGCCGTTCCAACTTCTCTTGCCAGAAGTCCGCGCTCGTAGGTTTACGACGAACTATCGCCAACGGTCGTCTGTCTTTTTGAGGCATTAAGTTGGAACGGCATTAGAAGAACCAGAAGCGCTTTCTTCGTTTGGAGCCGGCTGGCTGGTTGTTCCGTGGAGACAATTCTGCTGGCTCGCGGAGATAGGGCAAAGGCCTGCCTTCAAGCGCCGCAAACGGATTTTCCTGAAACAGCGCGCGAGCGACTTCCTCGCCTTTCCGCGCAGCGACGATTTCAAAAGCTTCCTTCAGATGCAGGGGCCTGGTGGTCGTGTTGTGCGCGTCGCTGGCGATGAAGTGTATGGCTCCGGCATCGAGCAGCGCTTCCGCGGCCTGCTGCGCTTTCTGACCAAAACCGCCGAGAAAAGACTGAGCGGTGACTTGCACGAAGCAGCCTTGGTGCATCCACTTCCAAAGACGTTCGAGCTGGCCGCGAATCAGGGGATTGCGCTCAGGATGCGTGATGATTGGCCGCAGACCCTGAAGTCGAAGCTCGTGAAGAGCCTGATCAAGAGTTGCCGGAATCGAAAAGTCATCGAATTCTACCAGCAGGTAGGCCTTTTGGTTCAAGGTGAACCGCGAGGGATCGTCGCGCAGAGCCAGGAGGTTCTCGTAACTCAAGTGAAAGTCGCAACCTGAGGCAATTTGGAGACGATTGCCAAGTCGTTCCTGAATTTCATCTCGGCGCAATCGAACCAATTTGGGAATGAAATCGAATTGGCTGTTTGCGTGAGGGGTGGCAATCACATGAGTGATGCCCTCTGAAACCGCCGATTCCGCCATTTCCAGCGACATTTCCGCAGATTCTGAGCCGTCGTCGAGGCCTGGGAGGAGATGGCAGTGGATGTCTACCATGAAACAGTGAAGATAGCGCAACAAGCGGAGTGAGGGAAGGAGCGAGTGCCGCAAGTGAAGGAATGTAATGTACTGAACCCCAAATGGCCGGGTACTTGCATGAATAGGTACACAGTGAGCCGTATCCGTTTCATAGTGGGAAGGGCGCCTGATTGGGAGAGGTAAGTCGCGTATCTGCAACTGACAAGCGAATGCATAAACGAGAGAAAGATCCACTGGCTCAGCTCTCAAGCACGAATTGTCGACTTGTCCGCTCCCAGAGGTGGGAGAGGGGTGTTGTGATTACGACCGGTTTCATTCATTAAGCCTTCAGGGTCGGATATGTTCAACGTTCTTCCATTCCAGTGGGGATCGTTCAGGCAGGTACAGGGCGGGAGTTAAGTCGACAAGATTCTCGCAGCGTTATCTGTCTCCGTTGGCAGCAAGAAATTGAATGCAGACGACCTAGGAGTTGTTGAATTGGGGGATTTATCGTGAGGGGACCGTGGAAAGCATCAGGTGAAGAACACGTGCGGTGGTCGTGGCGAGTGTCGTTACTCGCTGTCGGCTGGCTGGTCATTTTGCTGGTCTACTGCCCGAGGATGAGTGCGCAAGAGCAAGCGCAATCCACACTGGAGCAGACCTCTAAAAGCAACAGCGCGACGACAGACGTTTCAGGCCTCGCGGGAGAGAATCTCGACCGAGTGGCGGCAAAAGCAGCCGACATCGAAGCCATCCTCAAGAATGAACCCGGGCTGATGGTGGAGCTGAAGAATTTAGTTGCAAAGCAAGCGACTGACAATGGCCAGATCGTGAAGGATTCCGACCTGACCGATGATGCGATTTTCAATCGGCTAGAAACGGACATCCCGTTCCGGGCTCGAGCGACACGCCTTTTGCAACAGTATGGCTACCTCGTACCAAAGCCAAGCCCTGGCTCGGCTGCAGCGCAGGAACAAGCTCTTCTTGTTCAAGAGCGCCTTCGCGTGATGCAGGCGAAATTGCAGGTGGAGGAACAGCAGGAATTGCCTCCACAAGTGGAGAAAAGCAGCACGCTCGGAAAACAGCCGAACCAGCCTCAGGGGCAACAAAATCAGCAACTGCTGCAAACGGGAGCTACATCGCCGCAAACAGAGCTACCCCTTCCTGCAACTGAGCCGCTGAGTCCACTGCAGCCTCAAATTCTGCCACCTAGTGGCGGGAGCTTCTCTCTGCCCGCCCAAAGCACCAATCAAACATTGACTCAGGCAAGTTTCGGAATGGGCGTACAGCTGCCTCACACAAGCCCCGAGCCATCCGCTGCATGGATAAGTTCGGGGATTACAAGCCAGAACGAAAAGACGCAAATGAATTCGGAGCTTGCTGAACGTTCGGAATCCCCCGCGATTGAACGAGTGGCGGCCCGCAGCGGAAATGTGGAAACGGCTGGTCAGCCGGGAATGGTCCACGAATCAAATCCGTACGCAGGAATTCCTTCATTGTTCGACATGTACCAGCAGTTCTCACCGCAACAAGAAAAGCCCACGCGGTTCGGGATGAACATCTTCGAGAATGGCGCGCCGCGCTCCAATCTTCTTCCGACGGACTTGCCAGCGGGGCCGGATTATGTTGTCGGGCCCGGAGACGGTCTGACGATTGACACATGGGGCAGTGTGTCGCAGCGGCTTTATCGCGTGGTGGACCGCGAAGGGAGGCTGGCGCTTCCGGAGGTCGGGCCGGTTCTCGTCAGCGGCCGCAGCCTGGGAGATGTGCAGCAGCAGATCCAGAAGGTGTTGCGCACCCAGTACCGCGATGTCTCCGCGGACGTTTCGATGGCGCGGTTGCGCTCTGTTCGGGTTTATGTCGTCGGAGACGTGAAGCAGCCGGGAGCTTACGACGTCAGCTCGCTTTCGACTCCGCTCAATGCGGTCATGCAGGCCGGTGGGCCCACTCCACAAGGATCTCTCCGCCTCCTGCAGCATTATCGCGGCAATCAGCTCGTACAAGGCGTCGATGTCTACGACCTGTTGCTACACGGAGTGCGCACGGGAATCGAAAGGCTCGAGGATGGCGACACAGTACTTGTCCCGCCGATCGGTCCCGAGGTGACGGTGGAAGGAATGGTGCGGCGCCCCGCCCGATATGAATTGAAAGGCGAGAAAACACTTACAGACGCACTGGCACTGGCGGGCGGGATCCTTCCCACGGCGGCGCTGGGACATATCGAGGTGCAACGCGTCATCGCGCACGAGCAGCGCACGATGCTCAGTTTGGACATCTCCGATGCGCAAAATCCCCAGGACATCGAAAAGCAACTCGAATCCATTGCCATCCAGGACGGCGACATTGTTAACATCTTTCCGATCGCGCCTTACAACCAGGCCGCGATTTATCTGGAAGGGCACGTGCTGCGGCCGGGAAAGTATTCGTACCACGAGGGCATGAAGCTGACTGACCTGGTGTCCTCGTACAAGGACTTGTTACCGCAGCCTGCAGGAAATTACGCCGAAATCATCCGATTGAACCCGCCGGACCATCATCCTAGCGTTCTCGCCTTCAAACTTGACGATGCGCTCGCTCATCCCGCCGATGCGCCAGCGCTCGAACCGATGGATACCGTTCGAATTTTCAGCACATTCGATTTTGCGAATGCACCGATCATTTCCGTGGGCGGCGCCGTAAGGAATCCGGGGAACTTTACAACTCCAGGGCAAATCCGATTGAGCGATGCGATCCATCTGGCAGGCGGCGTGACTCCTGACGCGCTGTTGACGGACGCTCAGGTATATCGCTACTTGCCAGACAGCGAATTGAAAGTGATGGACGTGGATCTGGGAGAAGCACTGGCGGGAAATCCCGCGGACAACATTCTCCTTGAGCCGCGCGATCGCGTGGTTGTCCACCAGAATGCCGCCAAGGTGGACCCGCCTTCCGTGTTCGTGCAAGGCGAAGTGGCAAACCCAGGACGGTTTCCCCTTTCGGCGGTGCTTCGCGTTGGGGATGCGATCCGGCTCGCCGGAGGTTTTAAGAGAAGCGCGGACACGGGGAGCGCCGACCTCACCCGCTACCTTGTCCAGAACCAAAAGCAACCAATCGGAGAGCATACGGAGATCAATATAGCAGCGGCGCTGGCAGGGAATCCGAAGCAGGATTTGGTTTTGCGCGACGGCGATGTTCTAACCGTCCGCGAGGTTCCCGGCTGGAATGACATCGGCGCATCGGTTTCGTTGCGGGGAGAAGTAGCGCATCCGGGAACGTACGGCATCAAGCCTGGCGAGCGATTGAGTTCTGTCCTCGAGCGTGCCGGCGGGTTCTTGTCGACGGCTTATCCGCCCGGCGCGGTTCTGGAGAGCGTCAGCGTGCGGGATCTCCAACAGAAGAGCCGCGACAAATTGATACAGGAAATCCAGCAGGACTCCTCCAATTCCAAAGCGGACATCAATGCGAGCGCGCAGGAGCGCGCCGATTTGCAGCAAGCGTCGTTGCAGCAGCATCAGCAGGAGATCCAGGCGCTTGAGCAAGCTCCGGTGAGCGGCCGCGTCGTTGTCCGGATTCCAAGCGACCTGAAACGTTTCCGCAGCTTTCCGGAGGACGTGGAACTGCGCGACGCCGATTCCATTTTCATCCCCAAGCGGCCCGATTTCGTATTAGTCACCGGCCAGGTCTACAACACGAATGCAATCACCTACGTTCCCGGCCGGGATGCTGGCTGGTATCTGAATCAAGCAGGCGGCCCGACAAGCCTGGCGAACAAAAAGGCCATCTTCATCATTCGAGCCGACGGTGGAGTGGTCACAGGCCGAGGACAGGGATGGTGGATGGGGAACGTGCTCTCCACCAGGATCGCGCCCGGGGACACGATTGTTGTCCCCGAAAAGCCGGTGGGAGGGTCCACCACGTGGAAGAATTTGCTGACGATTGCGCAGGTCGCGCAGGCGGGAGCGATGTCTGCATTTGTATTCACGCGCTGAGGAATAGGCAACGGGTGATTCGAGTACAAGTTATGGCGGCAATTCTAACGATCGCGGCGGTTGTTCTTCCTGCGCAAGCGCAGGATACGAGCAAGCCTCCTGGGGCTGAGAGCGCCCGAGCCAGCGTGCAATCCGTTGAGAGTCAATCTGTGCGATCGCACGCTCCGCCTTCCGCGCAAACGAGAGTTCAAGAGAACTCGGGGGCGGAGATTGCTTCGTCTGAGTCCGGCGCGAATCGCGTGGTGGTACCGGGAATGGCGGCGACGACAGGCGACCGATACGAGAACACGTTTCACGCGGCGCCAAAGCATTTCTTGATGGACCAGAAAGCCGTCTGGACGAGTCCAGCGCGGATTCGGATTCCGGAGGCGACTTGGCTGGTGCCTCTGGGAGGATTTGCAGCGGGGCTGCTCGCCACGGACACCGATGCCAGCCGCCATCTGAACAACGCGCCGAACACTTTGCACCATTACCAGCAGTTGTCGAACTACGGCATTGGCGCAATGGCCGGTGCTGCGGGAGGGCTCTACGTCCTGGGCCTGGCGACGCACAACCGGCACCAACGCGAGACAGGATTTTTGAGCGGAGAAGCAGCGATGGACAGCCTGGTGGCCGTGGAAGCACTGAAGTACATGACGCGGCGGGAACGGCCTCTCGTCGACAACGCGAATGGGAGCTTTTGGAGCGGCGGGGATTCGTTTCCTTCTGAGCACGCTGCTGCAGCCTGGTCCATTGCCGGAGTGGTTGCTCACGAATATCCGGGGCCGCTGCCGAAGATTGCGGCGTATGGCCTCGCTTCGGCGATCAGTGCGGCGCGCGTGACGGGCAAGAAGCATTTTCCGTCCGACGCGCTGGTCGGAAGCGCCATCGGCTGGCTCGTGGGGTACTACGTTTACAGACAGCACCACGATCCTGAGCTTGCCGGAGGCTCTTGGGGGCTCCCTGCGGTAAGGCCCGACGAAGATTCTCACTGGAGCGCGCGCTTCATGGGTTCGCCGTACGTGCCGCTCGATAGTTGGGTGTATCCGGCGCTCACGCGCCTGGCGGCGCTTGGCTACATCGAGAGCGATTTTGAGGGTATGCGCCCCTGGACGCGAATGGAATGCGCGCGGCTGGTCGAGGAAGCTGGAGACCACCTCAGCGAAGGCGCATCGGACTCGAAGGGGGCTGGTGGCCTCTACGAATCGCTGGCAAGAGAATTCTCCAAAGAGATCAATCTCCTTGGCGGAGGGGACAACCGGGAAGTTCGCCTAGAGTCTGCATATACGCGAGTCACGGGAATTTCCGGTGCGCCGCTGAGGGACGGGTTTGATTTCGGGCAGACGATCACGAACGACTACGGGCGGCCGTACGCCGAAGGGTTCAACAACGTGAGTGGCGCTTCGGCTTGGGCCACGGATGGGCCTTTCGTTGGCTACATCCGCGGCGAATATCAGCATGCGTCCTCATCGCCCGCGCTGCCGAACGCGGCCTTGCAGGCGATTGCGCAGGAAGAAGGAGTGCCCGCAGCTCCTCCGGCAACGCCGACAGCCAGCGTGAGCCAGTTCGACATGCCGGAAGGTTATGTCGGGATGCAGGTTGGCAATTGGCAGATTACGTTTGGCAAGCAAGAGCAGTGGTGGGGGCCGGACGAAGGCGGGGCGATGCTTTTCAGCACCAATGCGGAACCGATCGAGATGCTGCAAATCAACCGCACCACGCCGTTCACGCTGCCGGGCTTCCTCGGGCGGCTCGGCCCGATCCGCGCGGAATTCATCCTGGGGCGAATTGGCGGGTATCACTGGCTGTTCAGTTCGAATACAGGATTCACGGGTACGTGGGCGCAGACGCTCGCGGATCAACCATTCATTACGGGTGAAAAGGTCTCCATCAAACTTTCGCGAAACCTTGAAGCGGGATTTTCGGCAACGCGCTTGTTTGCCGGCGCAGGCGTTCCGTTCACTACGCATAAACTGCTCCAGGCCATCTTCTCGTTCGGAAACGGCGCTCCCGGGACGCCATCCGACCCTGGAGACGCGCGCGGCGGATTCGACTTCCGGTACCGAGTGCCGGGAGCGCGGAATTGGCTCACGTTCTACGGCGATGGATTCACGGACGATGAGCCTTCGCCGCTGTGGGGCGCGTTCGACAAATCGGCGTTCGATTCGGGTCTGTACTTCTCGCATCTTCCCAGACTGCCCAAGCTGGATTTTCGAGTGGAGGGCGTCTTCACGGATAATCCCAATCCCAACCAGGTCCTGCAGCACGGCTTTTTCTACTTCAACGGCCGGTACGTGAACGGCTACACGAACGATGGGAACTTACTCGGGAGCTGGATCGGCCGCCAGGGCCAAGGCGCGCAGGCGTGGAGCACGTACTGGTTCACGCCACAGGACAAAGTGCAATTCAATTTCCGGCACCAGAAGGTGAGCCAGCAATTCGTGCCCTTCGGGGGCACGCTGACCGACGGCGGCGTGCGCGCGGACTTCTGGGTTCGCAACAGGTTCAGCCTGACGGCCTCGGTGCAATACGAGAAGTGGAATTTTCCGGTCATTTCGCCGACGAAGGAAACCAACGTGAGTACTTCTGTCCAGTTCACGTACTGGCCGCGGTGGAGAACGCATTGAGCGCCACTGGCCCAAGGCAAGCGCCTGCACATTCCGGAGATGAGAGCGTGACGAACTTGCTCGTCAAAGCGGAAAAGGCAGAGCCGGCCGCACGCACTCGGGACGGACTACTGATCGATGCTGTGGACGAGCAGACGCTGCGCATGGCCCGAGAGCAAAATGCAGCGCGCGTGCGAGTGCTTTGGAACAACCGAAAATTTCTGCTGCGGTCGGCTGTTGGCGGGTTAGTGGTTGCAACGGCGCTCGCGTTCCTGCTTCCGACTCGCTACACCGCTTCGGCGGGGTTGATGCCACCCAACAACAACGGTACTGGGTCGAACCTGATGACGGCAATGCTGGCGAGCCGAGTCGGAGGCGGCCTAGCAAGCCTGGCCCAGGGCGCCCTCGGGATTCAGACGACCGGCGCCTTGTTCATCGAAATACTGAAGAGCGATACGGTGCGGGATGATGTGATCCAGAAGTTTGACTTGCAGAAAGTCTATGGGACTCGCTACATGGCGGACGCGCGCACAGAGTTGTTGGACCATACGGGGATTTCCGAGGACGAGAAGAGTGGAGTCATCACCATCAACGTCGTTGACCACGATCCGAAGCGCGCCGCAGCCATGGCACAAGAATATGTCAACGAGCTCAACTGGGTGGTCAATAACCTGAGCACGTCTTCGGCGCATCGCGAGCGGGATTTTCTCGACTCGCGGCTGACACAGGTGAAGGCGGATCTGGAGTCCGCCGAGCAGCAGTTCAGCCAATTCGCGAGCAAGAAAGGCGCGATAGACATTCCGGAACAGGGCAAAGCCATGGTGACCGCCGCGGCCACTCTACAGGGTCAATTGATCGCTGCCGAATCCGAATTGCAGGGCTTTCGGCAAATATATACGGACAACAACGCGCGTGTTCGTTCGCTGCAAGCTCGCGTAAACGAATTGCGTGGGTCCCTGGAAAAGATCGCCGGCACGAATGCGAGTGAGAAGAGCTCTATTCAGCAGCTCTATCCCTCACTTCGAGAATTGCCACTTCTTGGCGTGGGCTACGCCGACCTGCTCCGCCACATGAAGGTGGAGGAAGCAGTCTTTGAAACGCTCACGCAAGAGGACGAGCTCGCGAAGGTGGAAGAGGCAAAAGAAATCCCCAGCGTCAGGGTGCTGGACCCGCCTGAGGTGCCGCAGAAGAAATCGTTTCCGCCTCGCATGACGCTCATCGCCCTGGGGACGTTCTTAGGGTTTGTCCTCGGCGCAACCTGGATCCTGACAAACTCGGCATGGAAGGCAATCGATCCGAATGATCCTCGAAAATCCGTAGCCACCGAAGTGTGGACGGACGTGCGCGCCAGTCTGCCCTGGAATCACCAGAATGGGTCACCGAACGGCGGACCGAAACACTGGCTGCGTAAGAGTCTGCATCGGAACAATGAAATTGATTCAGGTAAGTAATGGGTAGGTCCAAAACGCTGGTAAGTGTCTACGAGTAAATGGGTTAGGTCACACGGGCCCTCGAAGTGACGGAGCGGAGCTGTGCGAGATTCATGAGTTTCGTCGGGATGCAAAGGTGAACACGGACATCGCACTTACGATAGAGAGTCCGCCGACTGCGAGCGAAGTCCGGTCGAACAATGGCTTTGAGCCGCGCTGGTTTGCAGTTCACACTCGCTCGCGTCACGAAAAGTCAGCGTCCGAGCAGCTCCGCGGCAGGCAGATTGAGACCTTCCTGCCTATTTATCAATCGACTCGACGATGGCGCAACGGCGACCACGAAGTGCAATTGCCATTATTCCCTGGCTACACGTTCGTTCATATTCCATTGAAAGACCGTCTGCACGTTCTGAAAGTCCCCGGCGTAGTTCGCCTGGTAGGGTTCAACGGCGCGCCGGTTCCGCTCGAAGATCAGGAAGTCGAAGGCTTGCGATGCGCGCTCGTCTCAGGAATCAAGGCTGCGCCGCACCCGTACTTGACCGTTGGCCGTCGCGTTCGAATCACCGCCGGCCCTCTCAACGGGCAGCACGGAATTCTGGTGCGCCGGAAGGGCGCTCTGCGCGTGATCCTCTCGATCGAACTGATTCAGCGTTCGGTGCTCATCGATCTCAGCGCCAATGAGATTGAGCCTGCTGGGTGACGAAAAAGAAGTCCGGCACGACTCCTTTCGCGACGATGTTTCTCCATGCAACAGTTAAATTACTTGGAAGCAGTGGATGCGGCACGAACGCAAGCGAGCGTGCGGAAAAGGCGCTTGAGCAGACCGCTGAAGTCCGAGTTGGCAAGCAGAATGGCGGGCACCGGCCTTGAATAACTGCTTGCGGTCAAGTTCAACTCGCTTTCCTGCAAAATCGAGGAAGGTGGCAGAGACCTAATGCTCCGCGACGGTCTATACAATGTGAGTGGGCAGGCAGTACGCGGTGCAGTCGGCCTGATCACACTCCCGTTCTTAGTCCGGTTTCTCGGGATTCGTGAATATGGGATTTGGTCGCTTGCCTACGCTGTGTTGGCTTTGTTTACTATGGGCGAAGCGGGGTTTTCGGTTGCGGCAACTGTGTTCCTCTCCAAGGATCTTGCTTCGCACGAGCCCGATGAAGCTGGCCGAACCTTGACGTTTGTGCTTGCGGGTTCAATCGTGGTGTCGGTAGCTCTCGGGCTATTGCTTTGGCTATTTGGTGCTTTACTCTCGCGGTCACTCATTGCATTCGAAGCGGCAGAACGCGCCGAGGCAGAACAGGCGCTCCGGATTGCTGGCCTTGCCATTTTCTTTTATATCCTCCAACGCGCGCTTGTCGGAATCGAGCAGGCATTTGACAGGTACCGGGTTGTCAATACACTCGATGTATTGCAATCCTTGTTGAGCAATTGTGGACTTCTGGCAGTTACCATGTTCGGCGGGAAAGCACTTGCGATGATGAAGTGGCAGGCTTTTGCGTGGGCCCTGCTCACAGTCGCACATTGTTGGTTCGTCTTTCGGCTCTTGCATGAAAGGAGACTAGGACTTAAGTGGAGTATAGGTAAAGCAGCACAAGTTCTTCGATTCAGCATTGCCGCTTGGGCGTCGGCATTAGGCAGCGTCGCTTTCGGCCAGTGCGATCGGTTAATCGTCGGTGGAATTCTGGGTGCTCCCTTGCTCGGGATTTACTCGGCCGTCACAAATATGACATCGAAGATCAACTCGTTTTCTGGGACTGCCGTACAGCCTCTCGTCCCTTCGCTTAGTCGAGATGTGGCGATGAAGGTGCCCTTCGAGGGCCGGATTCGACAAGCCGTGCAAGTTAATGCGCTTATTGCTATGGAAGCGGGCATGATTCTTTTTGTGCTCTCCGATTGGGTCATGCGCGTCATCGTGCCTGGTTCAGCTACACCGCTGAACATTCTGGGGCTGCAGGTTACTGCAGTGATCTACGCGCTCTATTCTCTAAACGCACCGGGATACTTCATTCTCTTTTCAATGGGAAAAGCGCAAACAAACGCTGTAATCGTCCTCTTGAGTGCATTGATTTCCCTGGTGCTGATTTTCGTAGGGGCGCGAAACTTCGGCCTTCTTGGAGCGTTGATTGGCAACGCAGGTTATATAGGCATTTCTTTCATGACAATTCTCAGTTTACGAAGCTTTGGAATCTCAATTCGGCGCTATGTAATGTGGATCGCATTTCCCCTGACAGGTTTCAGCATAGCAATGGTCGTAGGACTAACTCTGGGAGGCCATCTATTGTGGAGGGCAGCCTTTCTGGTGGTGAGCGGCGGAGTTGCATTGCTCTGGTTCCTCCGCGACCAAGTGGGATTCACTCTGCAGAAGTTCCGATGGAGCACCGTCCTTTAGAGCTGAGGTATGGAACCGCCGTCCATGGCTTGGTCGACCCGGCGCAGTGAACACACCGCGACCGCCCGAATGGGCTTAACTGAGACCCATTCACAGGAATCAACTCGAAGCCAACGAATGCGACGAAATATTCTAAACGGCTCGCATGTCGGCCCATTACTTTGCAGTTGGCAATGGTTCTACCGCTGGACGCCAGAATTTCGAGGCAAGGGCAGAGTTCTTCGAGGCTGGCCGGGTCGATTGGTTCGCAGTTGGCCTTCCGATGTCACAATCGCTTCTCGAGAAGGCTGCATATTTTCGCATTGTGATTTGAAAGATTACTTATATCAAGTCCTTTTCTTTTGTGGGTATTACGAGCCCGATGTCGATTGGATGACTTCTCGGTTGTTGAGGCCAGAGGACGTATTCGTTGACGTCGGCGCGTGCTATGGATATCACGCTCTGACAAACGCCCGCCGTGTCGGTCCCAAGGGAAAAGTGATTGCGTTCGAACCTCAGCCCGACGTATTCGCCTCGTTGCGCGAGAACGCCCTACTAAATGGTCTTTCCAATATCGAGGTAGAAAACTTAGCTCTGAGTGACCGGACCGAATGTCTGCAACTGCACAGATTTTCGGACCTGGGGGTAGGTCATACATCGTTTGGAGAACTTCAGGCGCATGCTGTTTCACAAACAATTTCCTGCGATGCTACAACATTGGATGAATTCGTTGCTCGCAAGGGAATTGGCCGGGTGAGACTTGTTAAGTTGGACGTCGAAGGTGCGGAGTTAAAGGTGCTTATGGGCGCAAAGGGCTTGCTACGGGCGTCGACACCTCCTATGTGGATTCTCGAAGCAAATGAGGCGACAGCCCGCTCCTGCGGTTACAAGCCCCAAGATCTCCTCTCTCTACTGGCACAATATGGTTACAAGACTTACAGAGTAGTCTGGAGCAATGTACCTCGAAGAATACTGCGCATTGAGCCTTGCCCACACGTCATTGGGCCTAGCCAAAATCTTCTCTGTTTGATCCCTACAGTGCATGCGAGCGTCTTGCCAGGTATAAATGGCGAGGCCAATCAGGGATGAAAAGGGCGTTCCACATTTGAACCTCCGTACCTGAGTTGCCAGACATCAACACACGGGATTCATTTCTCTGACAAAAAAGTACGTAGATTCGCTTCGCCACCGCGCGGGCCCTAGCTTGGCGGGGCTTCGAGTTGCCCGGGACTGGAAGCTCTACGCGGAGTTCTTGTCGCCGGCATATCAGCAGCACAATATCGCGCGTCTGCAGCATCTGGAGAGCCTGGGGCTGGATCTGGATCGGAAGAGCGTTCTTGAGCTGGGGGCAGGGATCGGCGACCACACTGTGTTCTACCTCCATCGAAATTGCAGTGTATTGCCGGTCGATGGACGCCCGGAATGCGTAAGAATGCTCAAACAACGACTGGGCGTCGAAGCCCGGGTCATGGATCTCGATCAGCAGCCACAGGAGATTCAAAAGCTCGGTATGTTTGACGTTGTTCACTGCTATGGATTGCTCTACCATTTGGCAAATCCTCAGAAGTTTCTTCTCGAGGTTTCCAAGGTCGGTGGCATGCTACTTCTCGAAACGGGCGTCTCCATTGGCGACGGTATTCAAGTGCAGAGCGTGAATGAAGCAGCCGGCGTGCCTTCTCAAGCTCTTCATGGCAAGGGCTGCCGTCCTACCCGGGAGTGGGTGTTTGAAACCCTGAAGCTCTATTATCCATTCGTGTATGCAACGAGGACTCAGCCCAAGCAGCGTGAATTCCCGATTGACTGGACCTCGGCGGACATGCCTAAGCAGGGGCTAAAGCGGTCCGTGTTCATCGCCAGCCATTCTTCGGTTGCGAGCCCGCAGCTTCTTGACTACTTGCCGATGAAGCACGATGCGTGGTGACGCAATTCGTAACACTCCTTTAGCACCGTAAACTAAAGACACTTCCTGAAGTCTTCAACAATGTCGATGGCGAATCCAAAAGCTCTGATTACAGGGATTACTGGTCAGGACGGCTCCTATCTGGCGGAGCTTTTGCTTTCCAAAGGCTACGAAGTTCACGGGATCAAGAGGCGCTCCAGCAGCTTCAATACCGAGCGCATCGACAGCGTCCTTCTGGACGCTCATGACCGGAACGCCAGGCTCCTCCTTCATTTTGGTGACTTGAGCGACACGTCGAATCTGATTCGCCTGCTCTTGGAGATCCGGCCTGACGAAATTTACCATCTTGGCGCGCAAAGCCATGTGCAGGTGAGCTTTGAGATTCCGGAATATACGGGCGCGATCACCGGGGTGGGCACAGTGCGCTTGCTGGAGGCAATCCACCAGTCCGGGATTCACACGAAATTCTACAATGCCGCGAGCAGTGAGATGTTCGGAAACGCGCTGGAGGTGCCCCAGCGCGAAACCACTCCATTTTATCCCCGCAGCCCGTATGCTTGCGCAAAGGTTTACTCCTACTGGTCAACGGTGAACTACCGCGAAGCATTCGGGCTTTTCGCGTGCAACGGGATTCTCTTTAACCACGAGTCGCCGCGGCGCGGCGAGACATTCGTCACACGAAAGATTACACGGGCCATTGCTCGAATCCTCGCTGGGCTTCAGGACAAGCTCTATCTGGGAAATCTGGATGCGAAAAGGGACTGGGGGTTCGCGGGCGACTATGTCGAAGCGATCTGGATGATGATGCAGCGGCCGGAGCCGGAGGATTACGTAATTGCCACCGGCGAATCGCATTCCGTCCGCGAGTTCGCGGAGATGGCTTTCTGTCACGCCGGACTCGACTGGCGGAAGTATGTGGAAATTGACTCGACCTATTTTCGCCCCACGGAAGTGGACATTCTGCAGGGCGATGCTTCCAAGGCACGGTCAATTCTGGGTTGGCGCCCGAAAACGAGATTTGAAGACTTGGTTAAGCTAATGGTGGATGCAGATATACAGTTGCTGAACCAAAAGCTCAGCGGCCAGTTCGAACGGCAATGGTCAGCGCAGGCGTCGGGCTAAGGCATAGTCGGAGTTGATGCGATGTGTTCATTGGCAGGAAAGAGAATTACCGTCGCCGGTGGCAGCGGGTTTCTCGGCAGATTTTTGATCCCCCGCTTAAGAGCCGAGGGCGCCAACGAAATCTTTGTACCGAGGAAGCGAGACTACGATCTCCGCAATCGGGAAGATGTCGCTAGTCTGTTTGCTGACACGAACCCTCAACTGTTGATTCATCTCGCAGGTACAGTTGGGGGCATTGGAGCCAATCGCCAGAATCCAGGCGCGTTTTTCTACGACAACATGGCCATGGGACTTCACATCATCGAGGTGGCACGACAGTATGGGGGCCTGGAAAAACTCGTCATTGTAGGCACGACCTGTTCTTATCCCAAGCTTGCTCAGACTCCTTTCAGGGAGGAGGACCTTTGGAACGGCTACCCCGAGGAAACGAACGCTCCGTATGGCATTGCCAAGAAAGCGCTTCTCGTCATGTTGCAAGGTTACCGAGA
This sequence comes from Candidatus Acidiferrales bacterium, assembly GCA_035934545.1. Classification (GTDB taxonomy): domain Bacteria; phylum Acidobacteriota; class Terriglobia; order Acidiferrales; family UBA7541; genus DAHUXN01. Next base: position 189,468 of record DASYXV010000082.1, on the reverse strand, counting down.
ACAGTATGGCCTGAATGGCATCTACCTCATTCCGGCAAATCTTTATGGCCCAGGTGACAACTTCGACTTGGAGACGAGTCACGTCATTCCTGCACTGATTCGCAAGTTTGTGGAAGTTAAGGAAACTGGTTCCACCTCAGTCGAAGTCTGGGGAACAGGTAATGTGAGTCGCGAGTTTCTGTATGTCGAGGATGCAGCCGAAGGCATCGTCCTGGCCACCTTGCGCTATGACAAGAAAGAGCCAGTCAACCTAGGCACTGGCTCGGAAATCTTCATCCGCGACCTCGTGGAAGAAATTCGAACCCTCGTCGGCTACCGTGGCGAAGTCGTTTGGAAGCGATCCCAACCCGATGGCCAGCCACGGCGACGGCTCGATGTCAGCCGGGCTGAGCAAGAATTCGGCTTCCGCGCCAAGACGCATCTGTGTATAGGTTTGAAGAAAGCCTTGGCGTGGTACCAGAAAGCTCGGAGAAAGACCGCGGCGGAGGCACGCGCCGGGCAAATTGCCACATAGAAAGTCTCGGCGGCCAGTCCGACGTGTTGCGGGAGGCTCATTGCTCCTGCGAGGACAGGTTCTCTCCCGAGGAGTCATTGAGTCCTTTTCTGATAGGTCAAGAGTTTCGCCGCTTGGAACTCCCGGAGAGCCACAGTGATTGCGCGCAGGAAATCTCCATGGATAAACCGCAGATTGGCGTCGTAGTTCCGACACTGAACAGCGCGGCCACCCTAGACTGGACGCTATGTTCCCTGCGAAGCCAGAAGGACATCGCGTTAGAGATCATTGTCGCCGACAGCAGCTCCCGGGACGAAACCCTGGAGATTTGCAAGAATTGGGCGGTGCGAACCATCCAAGTCCCTCCAGGCAATATGTATCGCGCCATTAATGCAGGCCTCCGGCAGTTGGACGCGGAATGGGTCACGTACCTGAATTCCGACGACCTTGTCTATCCACATTCTTACGCGCGCATGATGGCTCACGGAAAGAAGAATTGCGCCACCCTGGTTTATGGCGATTGCGATTTCATCGACGGCGAAGGCAGATTTCTGTTTGCCTTGAAAGCGCCTTCCCCGCATCGGCTGCGAGGATTGCTACAACACGGAGATTTTGGGTTTATACAGCCCGCTGCCATTTATCGGAGAAGCGCATTTGAGGATCTGAATGGTTTCGACGAGCAGTTCCGGTATATTGCCGACTACGATTTCTTCTTCCGCTTGATTCTTTCCGGCTCCAGCATCGCCAAGCTGGATGGGCGCGCGGTGGCAGCGTTTCGGCGCCACCCTTCGCAGCTGAGCCATCAATGCTCGGAAGCCATGACCGGCGAATGGAGCTCGTTTCGAAATTCCGGCAAAGTGAAACGGTCGCCGCGCAGCTTCTTGGACTTGTGCTGCTGGCATCTGCAAAACGCGCCCAACTACCTCTGGCGTTTCACGAGCGGAAGAGCCTGGCCACCGAGGGTTTTTCGAAGAACAGGTCGTTCAGTCCGCGCGCTGCTGCTCCGCCAGCCTTGAAGCATTGGCCAATTACTCCCGTTAAAACACCCTTTTGCAGAGACGTGTGAACTAACCTCCTGCCATGGAGTTTCCAGTAACAGGCCTGATCATCTTAGCGGCAGCAGTTTGGTTTTTCTTTTTCAGACCGCGATGGCTCTATGCAGCGATGATCGTCTCCATTCCCTTCAGCGCGACCGCAGTTGTAAATTTCCCCATGGCTGGATCCCAGCTTGGAATAGGAAGAAGCCCCGAGAAGAGCATCCTGGCTTTCCAGCTCTTCACCGTCCTGTGGATTGCCCGCGAAGCCATTTCCCCTCTCCCGCAGTGGCGCAGGCGAGGCTGGTTCTTGACCCGCCGGGCTCGATTCGGACTGCTCGCTTTACTCGGCGCGGCCGCTTTGTCTCAGTGCGTCCCCCTGGTCTTCAATGGAACGTCCTCGGTGCTTTCCTTTGAAGCCATTCACGGCGATTTCTTCGTCACAACAGTTCCTCTGCGCTTCACTCTTTTCAACTTGACACAATTTGCCTACCTGGCTTTTGGAATCATGCTAAGCATTTTTGTCGCGGCAGAAAACTGGCATCCGGCTAGACTCCTTTCTACGCTTAAGCTTTACCTCTGGTCGTCCGTATTTGTGGCTGCCTGGGGATTATTCCAGTTTTGGTGTTATATGACCGGCCATAGCTATCCAACCTACGTCTTCAACACGAGCAAAAACGTGTCGGCAACCGGCTACTTGGAAACAATTAGTGCGACCGGTTTTAGCTGGGGGCGAATTTCCTCGGTGGCGCAAGAACCCTCTGTACTCGCTTACGTGCTTGTCGCCGCCTTGGCGCTCTTGTTGGTTTGCCCGGCGTTTGAGTGTCCCATTTGGCCCCGTGGCCGGAACTGGTTGGCCATTGTCCTGATCGTGGCCGCTCTCGCCGTGAGCACTTCGACCACCGCATACATCGGGATGTTTGCGATTCTGATTCTGGTTGGCGTTGCGCTGCTGCGAGCTGGTAAGCGCCAATGGAAAAACTACGCGGCAGTGGCGGTAGCAGGGCTTGTTATAGGAACGTTTTTGGTGGAGCGAGTGCCGCTTTTAGGCAGCCTGGCCGATTTCTTGTTGCTGCACAAGTATTCCGGGATGAACTCCGGATCAACACGGCTCGAGTCCGTGAATATTGCGGCTCAGAGTTTTCTCCATTATCCAATCTTCGGAGCTGGATGGCCCACGGTGCAAAGCTGGGACTTAGCGCTCTTGATTTTGGCGAACATGGGGATCGTGGGTCTTCTGGCATTTGCCGTCTTCTTAGTACCTGTCCTCCGGAGCTTGTGGCGCTTGAACGCGAGCGGAAGCCTCCTGGCGACAATGGTTTTACCGGTGCTCTCCTGGGCCCTGCTATCTGCCGAGGGAGGAGGTCTTTCCTACGGGATGGGTTTTTTTTGGCTCGTCTTTGGAGTTGGCGCCGGAGCCGCAGTCGCAGCAAAAGTCCGGCTCCCGGCCACTCTCGCGGGTCAGCGTAAAGGGAGGGTAGTACGCCAGCCAACGACGGGGATGGTGAGAAGCGTAAGCGAAGACCTTTCCCGGACCTAGGCCTCCAAAGCGTTACTTCACAATGAACGTGCTGTTGATTACAAAGACGCTCGCTGAATTTCCCGAGGAGGCAGGAAAAATCCGCGAGATCTCCAAGCTTGGCGTCCAAGTGTCTGTGGTGGTTCCCATCACGTGGAGAGGAAATTTAGTTGAGGCACAGAGGCTGAAATCCGATGGGTACGAAGTCCTAACGCGCGACTGCTGCTTTGGCAACCTCGAGTCCAAGCGGCTGCGACTTCACCTCCACTTCTATCCAGGGATTTCCAGAGTTGTCGGGGAAAGGAGATGGGACATAGTTCACATAGACGAGGAGCCCATGAACCTCGCGACATACCACGCACTAAGGGGATGCCGTAGTCATGGCGTGCGTGCTGTGTTCACTACGTGGCAAAACATTATGAAGAGGTACCCCCCTCCATTCGAATTCTTTGAAAAGTGTGTTTTTGAGAACGCAACTGGCGCAATCGCAGGTAACACGGATGCTCTTGAGGTTCTGCGTCGCAGAGGATTCGGAAAGCCTGTTACATGTGTCCCTCAACACGGAGTTGATCCATCTCTGTTCCAAAGAGAAGACGCACGTGACCTGCGCGAGAAAATGGGACTGAAGGACGCCTACGTCATCGGGTTCGTGGGCCAGATCGCCTGCAGAAAGGGCCTCGACACGCTCGTCAGGGCAATTGCGTTGCTGCCCAAGGAGTGCGCACTCGTGCTTGTGGGGACCGGACCTGATTTACCGAAACTAAAGTCCTTGGCTCAAGAGCTCAGCGTATCAGCAAGAGTGAAGTGGATACCTTGGCTTGACCAAAGGGAGATTCTCAAATATGTGAACGCATTTGACGTCTTTGTGCTCCCCTCGCGAACTGTCCGAAGATGGAAGGAGCAGTTTGGCCGTGTACTGATAGAAGCAATGTCTTGCGAAACGCCCGTCGTTGGCTCAGATTCCGGAGAAATCCCCAATGTAATCGGCGACGCCGGACTGATCTTCCACGAGGGGGACGAGCGGGAATTGGCTGGGCACTTGCTGCGGCTGATGGATGACTCCGCGCTGCGCGACTCACTCGGCCGTCGCGGCCGCGAGCGCGTGCTCGAGCGCTTCACGTATGCGAAAGTCGCGAAGCAAACAGTCGATTTCTACCACAGTATCTGCAATGGAACTCATTAAGGATCCTGGGCATATGACTATTCCAGTAGCAGCGCCTCAACTGGGCCAGCGCGAGCTAGATTGCGTCGCCGAGGCGCTGAGGATAGGAGAGATCTCGGGCACTGGCGGGCGGTTTCTCGATCGCTTCGAGCGCGAGTTCGCCGATTATTGCAACTGCTCTCATGGCGTAGCTACCTCCAATGGGACGACTGCACTGCATCTTGCCGTGGCCTCGCTGGGCATTGGCCCAGGCGACGAAGTATTGGTCTCGACGCTCACCAACATGGCGACTTTTTTCGCCGTGCTTTATCAGGGTGCGACGCCGGTTCCAATCGACGTGGAAGAAGACACATGGAACCTCAATCCAGCTTTGCTCGAGCGATTCCTCACGCCTCGGACCAAGGCCATTCTGGTTGTTCACCTCTACGGCCATCCTGCCGATATGGACCCCATCCTGGAGTTTGCGCATCATCATCATCTTCACGTGATCGAGGATGCCGCGGAAGCGCATGGGGCCCTCTACAAGGGCCGAAAGGCAGGCTCCCTAGGCGACGTCGGCTGCTTCAGCTTCTACGCCAACAAAATCATCACCACGGGCGAAGGCGGCATGATCACGACCGATGACTCTGCCATCGCCGAGCGTGCTTGCTCGCTGCGCAGCCTCGCTTACGGCGCGGAACGCAAATTCATGCACGCGGACCTTGGCTTCAATTACCGTATGACCAATCTGCAAGCGGCCCTGGGCTGCGCGCAACTCGAGAAAATTGAAGATGTCATCGAAAATAAGCGGCGTGTGGCTCGGCTGTACACTGAGCAACTCTCGGATGTGAAGGAGATCCGGCTTCCCGTCGAAAAGCCGTATGCCCGAAATGTCTACTGGATGTATCACATCGTCCTGCGAGGCTTCGAGCGTAAAGACCGCGACCTCATCATGCAGCTCCTATCGGAGCGCGGAATCGAGACGCGCCCCGCTTTCATTCCCTATAACCTGCAGGAGATCTTCATACGTGATGGCTTAACTCGGCCTGAGCTTTGTCCCGTGGCGAATCAAATTGCGGAGAGCGGACTTTACTTGCCCAGCTCTGCAAGTTTAACGGCAGAGGATGTGGGATGTGTATGCCGTCATCTGAAGGATGTGCTCCGCCAAATTCGGAGCAATTCCTTTCATCTTCCAGCCCCTTTGAAACTCAATGCGCGAACCACAAGTCCCCAGTGAGCTGAATCAACGGGTAACCTCTTCGATGAGTTCAGCGCCTAATCAAGAATTGCAAGCCGGCAGGGCGAACTCTGTGAAGAATATTGTGCGATTGCGCTGCCGGCTTTGCGGATCGACACGGCTGAAGGATGTCATTTCGCTTGGAGAGCAATACATCAACGATTTTCCATCGAGTCCTAAGGAGAAGGGCCGCAACGGCAAGTGTCCCCTAGACGTCATCTTGTGCCAAGATTGTTCGCTCTTTCAGTTGCGGCACACCGCGCCACAAGAATTGCTCTATTCTCGCCGCTATTGGTACAAGTCCGGCATCAACGACACGATTAAAGCGGATCTCAAGACGATCGCCGGTACGGCCGCTGCCATCGTCAACCTGAACCCAGATGACGTGTTCCTCGACATCGGCGCCAATGACGGCACCCTGCTCAGCTATTTGAAGGGTCGTGCGGTCAGGGTCGGATGTGAGCCGGCGAGCAATCTCCTCGCTGAGCTCGAAACGAACGCGGAATGCGTCATTGGCGACTTCTGGACGAAGGAAAACTACGACAAGCTTGGTATCGGCAAGGCGAAGGCGATTACCGCGATTGGCATGTTCTACGACATGGAGGATCCAAACCAATTCATCCGCGATGCGGCCCAGGTACTGGCTCCGGGTGGCATTTTCATCGCGCAACTCATGACGTTGAAGCCCATGCTCGAGCAAAATGATGTCGGCAATATCTGCCACGAGCACCTCGAGTACTACACTTATAAATCCCTGAAGTATTTGTTCGAGACGAACGGGCTCGAGATTTACGACGTGCAAGAGAATGCCGTCAATGGCGGCAGCTACCGCCTGTTCGCGCGCCATTTCGATGAAGGCAGCATCGATTATCCGGAGAATTGCGGCGAAGGCGATCTTCATCGCTTCGGTGATCGACTGAAGCGGCAGAGGGAGCTGTGCGTTGCCCACCTCAAGCAAGCTGTCGAACAAGGCAAACGCGTGTATGTCTACGGCGCATCGACCAAAGGCAACGTAATTCTCCAATACTACGGGATCGACAAGAAACTGATCGAGGGCGCCGCCGACCGGAACCCAGTCAAATGGGGCAAGTACACCTTGACGGACATTCCGATCGTGTCCGAGGCGGAAGGCCGCGCGAAGGCCGACATTTTTCTCGTCCTCCCCTATGGTTTTATTGATGAATTCGTCCGGCGCGAAAGCAGCTGGCTCAAGGGAGGCGGCGAGTTCGTCGTTCCCTTGCCGGAGTTCCGAGTGATTCGTAACTGAGCGCCTTGCGTCTCCCGGTCGAGGAATACCGTAGATTTCTCAGTACGATGCCGATGGTCTGCGTTGATTGCCTCGTAATCAATGACCGCGGTGAGTTTCTTCTGGTCAAGCGCGTAAATGAGCCGTTGATGGGCGAGCATTGGGTGCCGGGTGGGCGTGTTTACAAGGGTGAACGGCTCGTGGACGCGGTGCATCGCAAGATGCGGGAAGAAATCGGTGTGGATGTCGACATCGTTGAGAGTCTCGGCTTCTTCGAAGAATTCTACGAGAAGACCAAGGAGAACGCACTGGGCGGGGTACATTCGATCAGTTTTGTATATTTAGTGAGGCCGAAAAACTTCGACATTAAGCTCGACTCCCAGAGTTCTGAGTGGGGATGGTTCAAGGAAATTCCTGATGGGCTTCGGAAGTACGCGACGATCCGTTGTCCGATAACCCACTAACTGAACCAGAAATTATATGGCCAGAGCACTAATTCTCGGCATCAATGGACAGGACGGCTCCTACCTTGCCGAGATCCTATTGAGCAAGGGATATGAGGTCCATGGGTTGATCCGGCGCAGCGCCACGGGCAATCTCCGTAATATCGAATGTATCCAGGATAGGATTCATTTGCATTATGGTGACCTGGCCGAACCCGTTTCGCTCCATCGGGTGATCTCTGAAGTCAGACCGAACGAGATCTATAACGAGGCGGATCAGGACCACGCCGGAGTCAGCTTTCAGATCCCGGCCTACAATTTTGACGTCACGGGCTGCGCCGTCGGACGAATTCTAGAAATCATTCGTCAAGTCGATAAATCGATCCGCTTTTTCCAGCCGGTCACTTCGAATATGTTCGGCCAGGCGGTCGAATGCCCCCAGAACGAGGAAACGGCATTCAATCCCGTCAATCCGTATTCCTGCGCGAAGGTTTTCGCCTATTACGTCTCGCAGATGTACCGCAAGGCTTACGACATGCATGTGTCGCTAGCGATTTTCTACAATCACGAATCCCCGCGGCGGACGGAACATTATGTCACGCGCAAAATCACTCGCTCGGTGGCCCGCATCAAGGCTGGCCTTCAGGACAAGCTCGTCCTCGGCGACATGAGTGCGATGATTGACTGGGGATACGCTCGCGAATACATGGAGGCCGCATGGGAAATCATGCAGCTCGACAAACCTGACACTTTCATCATCGGAACAGGCGAGGTTCATTCGGTGAAGGATTTCGTCGAGGAAGCATTCGGCTCGGTTGGCCTCGATTACTCGCGCTACGTGGAATCGAGCGCGAGCCTACTGCGTCCGGCCCAGAATAACGTCCTTCGGGCAGATATCAGCAAGGCTCACCGCGTCTTTGGCTTCGATCCCAAAGTCAAATACAGGGACCTCGTCAAGATCATGCTTGACCATGATTCGAGGGATGTCGCTAGAAATAATTTACGCTTAACCGGCGCTTTATAGCGCGCTTGGCTCCGTTATTCGCGACCTCTACTTGATCCGCTGATCTCGGAAATCAATGATCACCGAAGACAAAACTCGTACCCGTTCTCTGGCCATCTTGTATGACGCGGCTTATCCATTCACGGACGGTGGCGGACAGCGTCGGCTGTACGAAATCGGCCGGCATATGGCGGCCCATGGCTGGAGGGTGCACTGGTATGCGCTCAAGACCTGGGATGGGGATCCTGTGCAAATCCGGGAGGGCATCGTTTACTACGGACTGAAGGGACACACAGGTTTCTACCGCCAGAATGGCAAGAGGGGATTGCGGGAAGCGCTCTCCTATGGACGGGCGGTGCTCACGGCGCGAGCCGATTTCGGCAGCTACGACCTCGTGTGGTGCGGGCAATGGCCTCTTTTTCACATCCTCGCACTTATCGCGCGCTTCGTGCCGTGGCGCACGAGGATGCTCATCGACTGGTGGGAAGTGTGGGGCCGCTATTGGCTCGATTACGCCGGATGGATCGGGTCCGGGGGCTGGTTTCTCGAAATCGTGCTCACGAATGTTGTGACTCGGCTGGGCCATGCCGTCGTCGACAGCACGGTCGGTTGGGACCGAGTCGTCGCGCTAGGTGTGCCCGCCAAAGCTCTGACGCTCATCCCCAATGGTGTCGATGTCGCAGGTCTTACCGCTGGCGATGCGGCCGAGGGGACATCAGACATCGTTTATTTCGGCAGGCTCAAGGGCCATAAGAATATCGATCACATCGTGCGAGCGCTTGCGATCCTCAAGGACCGCGACTCGCGTCGCCTATGCCTTGACCTGATCGGCAATGGTCCCGAGCGCGCCAGGCTCGAGGAGCTTGCGCGTACCCTGGGCGTTGCGGATCAGATCATCTTTCATGGCCGCGTCGAGACCGACCGGGCGAAAGCGCTGCTTAAGCGCTCGAAGGTTTTTGTGCACGCCTCAACTCAGGAATGTGGCGGAAGCGTCAACCTGCTCGAAGCCAACGCATGCGGCTTGCCCGCGGTCTGCTACCGTCATCCGATGGGCATAGATCCCGCGCAGGTGATTGAAGGGGAAACTGGACTTATGGTCTCGCCGGTTGAACCTCGCTTCTTGGCCGACGGCATTTCGACTATGCTTCGGCTGGTTGCAACCGGAAGTATCCGAGAGCGTTGCATCGCGCACGCAAGATCCTTCGACTGGAGCATCATCGCCGAGCGTTATCGTACGCTTATCGACGATCTGCTTGGCTCGCCGCGGCGCCAACAGGCAAACCAATCCGGTGAATTGGGACAAGAAAGCGTCTTGTGAAACAGTATGCAAACGGGCAGCTTCGCATTCTCTTGGTCGCCCGTGAAACTACTATCGGCGGCGCTGATCCCCAAATTGCGTCGCTGCGGCTCGATCAGAGTGAAGCCCCGACGCGCCGGTTCGCCCCAGATTTTGCACTTTCCAAAACCAAGGACGCGACCCACGATTGAGACATAGGCGCCTTTCAGTACGAGTGGATCTACGAAGAGGAAATCTCGATGCGAAGGAGTCACCGCGCGTGAGACGAATGATTCGCGACAATAAGACCTATGCCCTGATTCTCTCCGCGGCTGACTTTCAGCCGGGCGCAAGATTTGTCTCCGAAGACGACTGGCCGCTCCAGGTCGGTTTGATGGCGCTGCCGTCCGGACACGCGATCGCCGCGCACGCTCATCTTCCCCGAGAGGGCCCACAGGTTCAACCAACTCAGGAATTTCTCTTCGTTTTCAGCGGCAAGATGGAGGTCGATTTCTTCGACGAGGCTGGTCAGCACTTTCAAACGGAAGCCTTGCGACAAGGAGAAATCCTCTTTCATATCCGGGGCGGCCACGCCTTTCGATTCCCTGAGCCTACGCGGTTGATTGAAGTGAAATCCGGCCCCTACCTGGGCCGCGAGAAGGACAAGGTGCTATTGGAAGCGGAAGGCCCAGCCTCTGCGCTCTGCTTGGGGGAGTCCCGCGGACGGACTTCGCAGTAAAGCCGATCTCGCAAGTCACTTGTCCCATCCGAGTTCATGCTCAACTTAAGGGTGGCACTCTAGATGCCGGCTCGATCTCCTAATTTCCTTTTCATCGGTCCTGACAAGTCTGGCTCGACATGGCTGTATGAAGCGCTAAGACAGCATAGGCAGGTATTCTTGCCTCGAGTCAAGGAACTGTTTTTTTTCGATCAGTTCTACGACAAAGGGTGGAGCTGGTATAGCAGGAATTTCCAGAATGCCGGCGAACAGCATCACATTGTGGCTGAGATCTGCCACGATTACCTCTTTTCTCCACTCGCCTGCCAGCGGATTGCGCACGATCTTCCTTTCGCGAAGCTGATGGTCTGTCTACGGGAGCCCGTTCAGCGTGCTTTTTCCGAGTTTCTCTATCGCGTCAAAGTGGGTGTGCTCGATTGCGATTTCGAAACCGCTCTTGAGGAGGCCGTTGAACTGATAGACCGTGGTCGTTATGCCCGATACCTCGGTTGTTACCTAGAGCACTTCAAGCGTGACCAGATCTTCGTGGCGATTTTCGACGATCTGGCGGCCAATCCGCAGCGGTTTTTCGACAGTCTCTGCGATTTCCTGGAAATCGAACATGTCATTCTTTCAAGCCAATTGCAGGAAAAGGCCCTTCCGGCAGCCACGCCAAGGTTGCCGCGCGTGACAAAGTTTGCGAGAGAAATCAGCTGGAAGATCCGGCGAATGGGTTTCCCCGGCATAGTTGGGAAGATCAAAGAATCCGCTCTGCTCCATCGGTTCTTGTACAGCCCTTACGGACCGAATGAAAGGCCGCAAATGTCCTCCTCTGCGCGGGAATTCCTCCACGAAGTCTTCACTCCGGAAGTTCAACGGCTCGACGCGTTGCTGGGCTCCAATTTGTCCGTCCGATGGGGCTACTCAGAAGAGAGAAAAGAGGTTTCTCCAATATCGAGACAACAATCCATCACAGTTCATGCGGCGGCTAAGTCCGACGCCGTTTAATCACAGCAGACCACGCCGAGTTGTTGCACAGGGAGACTGACGAATGGGAACGAAGCTGGCGGAGATGCAGAGAGCGGAAGCAACATTGGACAGTGTTGCGCTTCGGGCAAGAGCTTCTGCTCACGCGCTATTGCTCTCCAATCTGCTGAAGAAAAGTGCTGTCGCGCGTGTGATCTCGCTCTCCGCTGACGCGGTGTCTTTGGTGGCTGCACACTGGGGGGCCGCTGCGCTCGTTGTTCACTGGATCGGAGTCTCCAGCCTGGAGCTGAATCCCCGATATTATGCGGTGTTCTATCTGCCATTCCTGTTGGGAGTGCTTTTCGTGTTCGAGAGGAACCAGCGGCCGGAACTGCGTCGGCCAGAAAAGGAGCTCGAACTGACGGTCAAGGGCGTTTCGTTGGCGTTTCTGCTCCTGGTTTGCGCAAACTTCGTGGTCTTCAAGACAGGATTTTCGCGCTACCTGATGGTGAGTTGGTATCTCCTGGCTCTCTTCACGCTCTTGGTGGCGCGGTACGGAGTAAGGATTGGCTATGCCTGGCTCTGGTCCCGCGAGATTGGGCGCCGCAGGACGCTGCTCGTCGGTTCAGAAGAAAAACTTTTTGAGTTGCAGACACTGCTCTCGATTCAGCGCTACCGCGGATACGATCTTCTCGGGATCGTCCCGGCGGGGGACAACTTGACGCAGAGAGTCCAAAGCTGGGGGCCACCCATGCTGGGCACGCTCGACCGATGGCACGAAGCAGCGCTGGAGTGCGACGCCGAACAGGTGATTGTCGCGCTCGACGAAAGCACGCCCGCGGCACACCGTTTGGTCTCGCGCATCCTGAAGCGCTGCCTCGCAGATGGAGTTGACGTTCAGGTCTATTCCGACCTTTTTGCCTCGCGCGCATTCAATTACGAACTCGACGAATTTTCCGGCTTCTTCCGATTTTTTGCCGCTCCGCAGTGGTCGAAGCAGATCCAGATTGTGGCCAAGAAAATTTTGGACTTCGTCGCCGGCGCGGCGGGAAGCCTGATTACGCTTCTGGCCCTCCCAATTATTGCTCTTCTAATTAAGATGGAAGACGGCGGCCCCGTCTTCTATCAAAGAGAGCTCCTTGGTCGTGGAGGCGAACCACGTCTCTGCCGGAAGTTCCGAACAATGTGCGTGGACGCCCGCGAAATTCTCGAGCGGGATTCGTCCCTGAAAGCCAAATTCGAGGAAAAGCACAAGCTGGTGGACGATCCCCGAGTGACCCGTATCGGACGAGTCTTGCGCAAGTACAGCATTGACGAATTGCCGGAATTCTTCATGGTGCTATGTGGCAAGTTATCGCTTGTTGGGCCGCGCGCCATTTCCCGTGGAGAGGCAAACCGTTACGGTGAGTATTTGTCGAAGTTGACTTCGGTCAAGCCAGGAATGACGGGTTTTTGGCAGGTGATGGGGCGGCAACTTACAACTTATGAAGAGCGCATTCAGATGGATATGTTCTACATCGACCATTGGTCTGTCTGGCTGGACATTTGGATCGTATGCAAGACATTTTGGAAAGTGCTGCGAGCTGAGGGAGCGTACTAAGTGGATCCATCATGGAAGCCTTGATAGGAGGGAGCTCATCATCTCTCGCAGTCATCCAGCGGAGGCGGGGAACGGTATTGCGCATGGGATGAAGTGCCAGCGAGCTATGCGGCCCATCACCTCCACGAGGCAATCGAAATTCTCAAACGCATCGAGGCCAATTCGATCGAGCGAATTGCCGAGCTGCTCGCCGCGGTGCGCGAGGGTGGCGGCCGATTGCTTTTCATTGGCGTGGGGGGAGGCGTGGAGCGCAACGTTAGCTCCAACCTGGTGCGCGCTCTCGAGTACGCGCAAGAAATGGGCGCGAAGATCTGCGGCATCGTGGGCCGCGATGGCGGCTACACCGCGCGCGCGGCCGACGCTTGCGTCGTTGTGCCCGTGGTGAATCCAGCGACGATCACGCCGCATACGGAATCCTTCCAGGCGCTCATCTGGCATTTGCTTGTTTCGCATCCGCGCCTGAAAGCCGCGGAAATGAAGTGGGAATCCATGAGTTCGCCGCGCAACCGCCGCGCTAGGACTCCGGCTGCGGCCCATCGCTGATGTTTGGGAGAATCTTCGCGGCGCTCTCTCCGGGTGTTCGAAGTTCTCCGGATTCTTCGGACTTCAGCGTCTAGATTTCTTTCCTCTAGAATTTTCCCCGATCCGAGCTGTTCCCTCCGATCTGGGCTTTCCCGCCTCCGCATTGAATTCTCCGTCGTCTTGTGACCTCGCCTTGATTTTGTCTCCTGGGGTTCCCCTGTGGTGTTCGTCCATTCGCTGACACCTGCAGAAGTCATAGATTTGAAATTCCTTTGTCCTTTATCTGGTTCGAATGGTGGGGAAGTCCAATTCCGCGGGCATCGAGCGCGAGAGCTTCTATCGCGCCTTGTCCCTTCGCGGAAATCCGCTTCTTTCCACGCTCGTCGCCGTCGCCAGGGCTATCGGCCTCAAACTCACCATCAAAGCCGCGTGACCAGCCGCTGGCGGTGTGGGGGCTCATCAGACGAACTATGAGAGCTAAGCTAATCGTCGCCCTCGTGTTTCCACATTTCGTATTGCAAAGCTTTTTTCATGGGCTGAACGGCTTCCTCGTATGCCCGCCTCATTAACTTTGGCGCGTCCAAGTGGTCGGTGCAATGAATCATATAATACATATCGCGGCCGTTCTTGTCCGAGATGGGCCAAGCCATCGCTGACCTATAGCTGAGTTCGCCTTTGAAACGTGAGACAAATTCGTCTCTCACATCGAACAACTTCATGCTACGCAGCTTGTCCCAATCGCTTCGGCCCCACCATTTTATGAGCAAAGACTCGTGTTTTACGGCCGTGACCGCCCTGCGATACCGCCAGGCGGCTAGAAAATAAAATAGCTCGATTTTGTTGCTTCCGCCGGTCTTGTACCCAGCAAGTTTCTCCACGCTGGTCCAATGACACTCAAAAGTTCTTTGATCCAATAAGCAAAAAGTTGCCTCCTTTTGGCCAATCCTCCCCGAATTGAGGAGCTTATCCAACTCAACATTAAAGTCCCCTGGAAATACCTCTACTTCGCGATCGCTAACAATGGCGCTGGAAGCTTTGAGATACCTAAGCAGGTCGCACCCCGCCTTAGTTTTCTCAAAAAAGTAAAAATGCCTTAACCATTTGGGTTCGATATCTAAGACAAGCTTCGCAGCCCACATCTCGGGTCGTTCGGGCTGTTGAGGACCAGCAAAGCCATCGATGTAGGTTCCGTGCTTCGTAATCATCTCGAAAAGATAGATGTACTTTGCGATGAACCTTGCTTTGTTCTCTGTCCAGATAGGGTGCGGAAGCTGCGGCAGGCGGAGTTCTATCGATTCGACCGGGGGAAGCTCAAACAGTGTTTGCTGTACTGGGCTGACGTCCCCCTCGGCTTCGGACTCTTGGCTCATTGCGTAATCTATAAGCCGAGACGAATTGATTGGGTGGATATAAAAGATCCCATTAAGAAGCTGAGGTCATTGGCGAGGGCGAGCCTTTGGTGTTTTTCCGGCATTGGATGATTCTGCCGGGGCGGAAGTTCATCATACGTCCGCCCAAATAGCATTCGGCCAGTCTTTTTCTTATGTACTCCGCCCCACTGTTTGAAGAAAAAGGGAATCTTAGCGCGCTTGCATTGTTGCATAATCGATCTCACCCATCGTGGATCGATGGGCCGCGCGCCTGGTCCGCTTTCTCCGCCCACGATGACCCAATGTATTCCGGAAAGATCAAGCGTCCCGAGGTCTTCAAGCAGTGGCTCGACCGAAAGGAACCGAACAGCAGCCGGCGATTGACGGAGAAGTTCAATCCGGGGACAGCCATAACGCCTATCTTCGACACTGACTCCCCACCATACGTGGGCCAGTTTCGCAGCAAACGACAGTTTGCTCTTTAGGAGACCAGACATGCGAGTAGAGTGCTTAGTCAAAACTTGGTACGTGTGCCAGTTCGCGGCCCGCATTATTTTTCCAACGGTCTCAATGTAATCATCTGGAACAGCTTCGTGGAACAAATCACTCATTGAGTTCACAAAGACCATTCGCGGATTCGGCCATTTCAATGGCTCGGTTAACTTTTCAGGAATGAGGCGAAGGTCGAAGCCCTGTTCGTACGGATGCCCGAGGACCCCACGAAATCTTTCAGCGAATGCCTCGGCGTAGCAATGTTTGCATCCTGGGCTTATCTTGCTGCACCCTCGGACTGGATTCCAAGTTGCATCGGTCCACTCAATTTTTGAATGGTCGGCCATCCGATTCCTCCAAGTCTAGGCGAGGATTCTAAAGAGCGGACAGTAAGCGGGCAACCTAGAGTTTAGCAGGATTGTCTACTTAGTGCATTCGGAAGACCAGTGCAGCACCTCTGGTTCGAGTGCACTTCCCCTGACACTGGGCCGACGAGAAGGAGTGGAAGGATTTTCGCGGGTTGAAAGCTGAGATTACAGCGCGCTGATATGTCGAGGCGCCAGCGCGAATGCGGCGCGCCTCCGGCTCCAAAAAGCGCTTGACTTTCTGTTTAGTGTATAGTAATATTTATTTGTGAACATGAAGCTCAAGTCGCCCAGCTCAGTCGCCCCCAACCGAGGCCCCCGGTGGAGTTTCGCCTCGGCCTAACCTCTCACCCCCGCTCGCCGCGCTTGCCTGCCCCAGGCAGGGCTGGCATCCTGCAGCAAATTCGGGCCAATATATGATTTTTTCAATCGAAAATGGAATGCGCAGTCGCAAAATGCTAAGTGCCTAAAAGTCAACAATATAGGAATTTCTAATCGCAAACGAAATTCATTTGTTTCGCTTCACCTTTCGCCCTCCCCTATGGTTTTTTGTAGCCCCCTGTTGCCCAACCAAGGGAGTCACGAGGACGCGCACGCGTGGCAAGCCAAAGCCGATGCCGGCCTCGATGCTGGCCCATTTGGTTTGCTCGAGCCAAGGCCGAACTCGAATCGAGGAAATGCCACGTTTGGGAGCGTCTTTCAGCGGGGCAAGACAGATGGCACATCACAAGACGGACGAGCCATGAAGAATTCAGAGCAAGCGCAGTTGCCGACTCTCGAGCGAGAGCAGCTTTTGCTTGATGGAGAGGCCGCCGCCATAACCGGTAAGACTGCCGTCGCTGCCAATGACGCGGTGGCATGGAACGATGATAGGAATCGGATTGGAGCCGTTGGCGAGCCCCACGGCCCGCGCTGCTTGAGGCTGACCAATTTGGCGGGCCAACTGGCCGTAGGAAATTGTCTGTCCAAAAGGAATCGTGCGCAAATTCTGCCAGACCAGAAGCTGAAACGGCGTGCCTTCGAGCGCCAGCGGCAAATCGAATTCCCGCAGCTCCCCGCGAAAGTAGGCTTGCAACTGGCGAATCGTTTCTCGAAACGGCGTCTTGTTTTCGATCCAGCCGGACTGCGGCCGTATCACATGCTTGCCGGCATCAAAACTGAGCAGACGCAACCCTCGGTCATCTCCCGCCAATAGAAATGGCCCGACGGGACTCTTGAATTTTGTAAAGTGGATGCGGCTCATCCCTCTTCTCGGCGAAGACAAGACTAACAAAGAGATCACCGCGCTGTTAAGGATTATTGTCAGAGAAGCCGAACCACGCCAGCCGAAGGTCATGTTCGACGCAATCAGCGGCAAAGGCGGGGTGAGGACAACAGACAGCCGGTTTCTGATGAATGAACTACCTGTCCCGTGCGCTCGCGGCGTTGGAGAGTCGCAGCACGCTTGCTACAATCGCACGTTTACGGGAGGAACGCTGCACAACGCTGAAGACTCTATGGCAGAAATTTTTCCCTTCCACGCGATCCGATATGATGCCCGCCGCGTCCCGCTCGACTGCGCGCTGACGCAGCCGTACGACAAGATCACGTCGGAGATGCAGGCGCGCTACTACGCCGCCAGTTCTTACAACCTGATCTCGATTGAAAAAGGGAAGACGCTGGCGACGGATTCCACCGCCGACAATGCGTACACGCGCGCTTCGCGGGCGCTCGAGGATTGGCTCGCACAAGGGATTCTGGTGCGAGACGCCACGCCGGCGATTTACGTCTATTTTCAGGATTTCGCTCTGCCCGGGACGACGCGGCCGTTGCAACGGCGCGGATTCATTGCGCTTGGACGGCTGGCGGATTATGACGAAGGCGTCGTCTTCCGGCACGAGCGGACGCTGACGGCGCCGAAGGCAGATCGGCTGGAACTGCTGCGGCACACGCGAGCGCAGACGGGCCAGCTTTTTCTTCTCTACGACGATCCTTCGCGGCGCGTGGACGCGCTCCTCGAGGAATCGGCGAAGGCGCCGCCCGCGGCGGAAGTCACCGACGAATTCGGCGTGATTCATCGTCTGTGGGCCATCACGGACGCGGCGAAAATCGAGCGCATCGCCGCGGCGATGGCGGCGCAAAAGCTCGTGATCGCCGACGGGCATCATCGTTACGAGACAGCGCTCGCGTATCGCGACGAATGCCGCGCAAAGGCCGCGCGCAAAAATCCGGACGCAGCTTATGAAAGGGCGATGTGGACGTGCTTCAACATCTGTCAAGATGGGCGCCAGGACGGGATCAAGATATTGCCGACGCATCGCGTCGTGCGCAATCTTCCGGGTTTCAGCGTGGATCATTTTTTGAAAGCCGCGTCGGCATATTTTAATTGGTATTCATATCCGTTCACTTCGACCGAGGAGCGGCTGGAGGCGTACGCGGATTTTTCGCGCGATCTGGCGGGGAGGGGGCGCGCGGGCCATGTGATCGGCATGTATGCCGCAGGGACAGCGTTCTATCTGCTCGTGCTGCGCGATGGGCGCGAGCTCGAGCGATGGCTGCCTGATGTATCTCCGGCGCAGCGGCAGCTTGACGTTGTGCTGCTGCATCGGCTGTTGTTGGAAAACTGTCTCGGAGTCACAGCCGAGAGAGTCGCCGCAGAAGCGAATGTTTCGTACGAACGGGAAATGGACGCGGCGATCGCGGACGTGGACTCGGGCGCGGCGCAAGTCGCGTTTCTGCTGAATGCGGTGCGCGTGAAGCAAGTCACCGACCTGGCGCTTGCAGGCGAAGTGCTGCCGCAGAAGTCCACGGATTTCTATCCGAAGCTGCTGAGCGGGCTTTGCATTTATCGGTTGGAGTGAAGCGAGAAAAAAATCAGGAACCCGCGCCGGAAATGTTTTTCAACTGAGGACGTGGAGGGCGGGTTTTGCCGGGGAAGTGATGCGCGCCGGCGGAGCAGAGCCGGGAGCGCGGCGCGGATATTTTGAGGAAACGTAATCGTCGAGCAGCTTCTGGAACTGCGCGGCGAGCTCGTCGTAGGCGCCCTTGAGCGTCGCGAACTTTTGGCCATCAATATATACGGGGCAGCTTGGCTCTTCGCCCGTGCCGGGCATGCTGATTCCGATGTTCGCGGCTTTCGATTCGCCCGGGCCGTTGACGATGCAGCCCATCACCGCAAGTTTGAGTTCTTCGACGCCTTCGTATTGCGTCTTCCACTCCGGCATTTTGTCGCGAATGTATTGCTGGACGCGCTCGGCGAGTTCTTGAAATGTGGTGCTGGTGGTGCGGCCGCAGCCCGGGCAGGCTGTGACGCTCGGAGCGAAGGAGCGCAGACCGAGCGCCTGGAGGAGTTCGCAGGCCGCATAGACTTCCTCGCGGCGATCGCCTCCCGGCTTGGGTGTAAGCGAAACGCGAATCGTGTCGCCAATGCCTTCGCTGAGCAAAATCCCCATCGCAGACGCGGACCACACGAGCCCCTTGGCGCCCATGCCGGCTTCGGTCAATCCGAGATGCAGCGGCTGGTCTGTCTTGCGCGCGAGTTCGCGATAGATGCTCAGGAGATCGCGCGGGCGCGAAACTTTGCAGGAGATGATGATTTGATGCTTGCGCAAGCCGCAGGCGAGCGCGAGTTCCGTGGATTGCAGCGCCGAAAGAACCATGCACTCGTTGATGATGTCTTCCGACGTGCGGCCAAGATCCCGGTCGGTGTTCTCCTGCATTTTTTGCATGACGAGCTCTTGATTGAGCGAGCCGCCATTCACTCCAATGCGCACGGGCTTGCCGTTGTCCACGGCGACTTTGCAAATCGTGGCGAACTGCTCGTCGCGGCGCGCGCCTTTTCCGACATTGCCGGGATTGATGCGGTACTTGTCGAGCGCCTTGGCGCATTCGGGATATTTCGTGAGCAGGACATGGCCGTTGTAATGAAAATCGCCGATAAGCGGAGTGTCGCAGCCCGCGTCAAGGACGCGGCGCTTGATTTCTGGCACGGCCGCGGCGGCTTCGGGAACGTTTACCGTGACGCGAACGATTTCGGAGCCGGCTTGCGCGAGTTCGAGATACTGATTTGCGGTGCTCGCAGCGTCGGCGGTGTCTGTGTTCGTCATGGACTGGACGACGACGGGCGCGCCGCCGCCGACTTGGACTTTGCCGACCTTTACGCCGACAGTCTTATGACGATTTGCGATTGATGGTTCCATGTGCATTTCCCGACGGAAAACCCTGTCCGCCAATTTTCCTGATTGTATTGTATCGGAATGCGGTTCCTGCGTCCGTGCTTTGTGAAGCGCACGGCGCGAGCGGGGCAAGACCTCGCGCGGCTGCGCTGAATGAGGCTTTGATGTTCCTTATGGCCAACGCCACATATTGAAATTCATTTTCGATTAGGATTTTGTAAGTGGCGTATTTTGTGATAGTTGACGATTTGCGACTGCGCATGTCATTTTCGATTAGAAAAGGCGGTCGACAGTAAACAGTTGATAGTCGACAGCAAACGGTCTTTCGCGCAGATCGGGTTGGCACTGCGAGTGGCGAGGAAGAACAGAAGCAGATCCCCCGCCAAGGCGGGCAGGCTCGTCGGACGCTCGTCGCGTCCTCACTCGGGATGACAAAGCGAGGGATGGCGCGCGCCAGTCCGAGCCAATGGATGGCGCTGCGCCGTTGCTGCGTCGTCGAATTGGGCGGATTCAGCATACGATTCGACGCTAGCACGGGAGAGAGGGGGTTGCAACAGGAGGTGCTTGTGGAATAGAGAGTTCGCTTCCAATCAGTGCGGCTCCCACGCTTGCTCCCTCAGCTCGGCTCGGGGCAAGTCCGCAAGATTGGGGCCCCCGGCAATGGCCGAGCCGGGCGAAGCGGTCTTCCTGGGTCGTCTCCACCATGTTCCATTCCTGGCCCTAGGCATATTAAGGCGCGTCTTGTCCGATGCTTGCAGTGTGACTCAGACTCATCGTCTTGATCGGCGTTGAGCTGCCCAGCGGCGCGCAGCCGGACGGACGAGGACAAGACCTATGAGACCAGACACAATGGCGAAGAGTCCGGCGAACCCATAGCCCATGCCCACGTCAGCACCATAACCGTATGGGATGTGCACAAAAACCCGCGGCTGCGTTAGATCCAGCTCCGATGCGTCGCTGTTGATATGCAGAACCACTGTGTAGTGGTGCCACCTTTGCGCCCGGAACATGCCCACGGTCCGTGCGACTTTGTCATTAGCCAACTCGAGTCCGCCGTCGAAGCGATGCGAGCTCCCTTCAGCAACTGTGTTCTGCCCCTCTCGTAACTCCCAGGAGATGTCTATAAGGCTCTTTATTGCGCTGCACTGTTCGGGCCTGACCTCAGCGCCCAGCAGACACTCTATTCCTGCAAATAGGCGATCATTCACCCGAACTGGAAAGGGGTTCGTTTTTGCTGCCAACAAATTTTGCATCACAGGAAGCCTCTCAAATTTTGGCTCAAATTGGATATCGAGCTGATAATCCCAGTAGTTGACATCAGTTCGAAACATCGGTGTTGTAATTGTGCCGGGACGCAAAGACACAGGTGCAGACAGCGCCACAAAATGAGCGAGTAGCCACAGCAGTGCGATTGTTCGGAAACAAAAGCCAATCGAAATAAGCAAGAATCCGACGCCAACCCACGTGCGTACTCTAAGCAGCACCGCGACTCCCAGATGGCGGTTTTACGATGACCCTACACGTAGGCTGGGCGGGTGGCTGATCCGCCCTCCTTCCTCTTTTAAGTAAACGCGCGAGGCTCGCTTCCGCGGACGATGACAGGGTGATAGCTCATCGGATAGTATATTTGATCTGGTGGTTGCCCCCTCACTTTGGATTGACTCCGAGATAGAATCGAAGGCCGAGCCATGTCCGATGGGCGTCGGCAAACGAGGTCCGCGCGCGCGGGGATGTCGGCGACGGGGTCGCGACGCCCCAAACGCGCGCGAGATGAACGCGAGTTGAGGTGCTGATTTATGTCGCGGTTGAAACCGCGACCCACAAAGACCTGTGCACGATGGGAGGTAATCGTTCGGGACTGCTAATATCGGAGCTCCGTCGGCTGCTCTCAGGGCAAGCACCCAGAGGTGTCGAGGACGCTTCGACTCCGCTCAGGGTAAACTCCGCCGTTCCTCAGGGCAAGCGAAAGAGGAAGAGGTTGCGCGAACGGCTGGCAAGAATGTGGACGAGATATCTGCGACTCATCGCTCCCCCCGGGTAAAGCAGATCCCTCACCCCCATCCCCAAATTACGGGACTGGGTCGGGATGACAACGTAAAGCAGGCCGTGCCCGGTCGGGGATGCGCCGACCGGCCGCTACATAGGCGAACCGCAGATCCCTCGTCGTCCGCTAGGGCGGACTCGCTCGGGATGACAGCGTAAAGGTAAAGCGGCCCGCCACGGCGGGCAGGCGCGGACCGCCCTTCGGCTGCGCTCCCTTCGGCAGGCTCAGGGTGTCCGACAGGACAAGCCGCACTCCACAAACGGCAAAGGCGAGACCGTGCCCGGTCGTAAATGCGCCGACCGGCCTCTACACGTACAAAGACAAGACTGTGCCCACCTTCCCGACTTAGAATGTCGGGACGCACAAGACGCGAAAGGTGGCCTCTACATTCGGCGTGCTCAGGGTAAGAGGGTACGACCCTCAGTTCTAAGGGCTGGAGGTTGGAAAAAGCACAAGCGAGCCTCGGCCGATGGGATTCGGCGAAGGCAAGAGCGTGCCCGGTCGGGAATGCGCCGACCGGCCGCTACATAAGCGAACCGCAGATCCCTCGTCGTCCGCTAGGGCGGACTCGCTCGGGATGACAGCGTAAAGGTAAAGCGGCGCGGACCGCCCTTCGGCTGCGCTCCCTTCGGCAGGCTCAGGGTCTCCGACAGGACAAGCCGCAGTCCGAAAGCGGCTGCTGCGCAGCCGTGGGCGCAGCAAGCAGCGCCCCTACGAAACGGACCGTGCCCGGTCGGGGATGCGCCGACCGACCGCTACACGTGCAAAGGCAAGAGCGTGCCCTGATGCGAAAATTATGAGCTTGCAGGGGAATCAGCGGAAGCGGGTGTAGAGGCCGTAAATGACGAAGCCGAGGGAGGCGAAGAAGAGGACGGGGAGGACATCGTCCAAGAAAATGGATTGATAAGGAACCGTGATCTTCAGCGGGGTCTGGCCGGTGAGGACGAAGTAGATGACGGCGAGAATGAGCATGTACCAAAGCCCCCGGCGAACCATCGAATTCCCCTGCCCGGGCGAGGATGCCGCGCTCCTGCGAACTTCGGGGACGTATTCGTGGCAGAACGGGCACTCGCGCGCCGCGTCAGAAATTGTCTTTCCGCAAAATGGACATCCACGCGAACCCATCAGACCCCCACGCTATCCATGGCCATTTCGCCTGCAACTAGAATAAGAGCATTGAACGAGAAGACCGCTGGGTGGCTCGGCCAATGACAGCTGATTTTAGGCTAGGGTGCGGGCCGCGGGGAGTCAAGAGCCGCGGAATCTGGTGATGCGAGAAGGCCAACTCCTCCGGCAAGGCTCTTGGATCACCCGCGGCTCTGCAATCTCCGACGGGTTTTCTTCCCCGGATTGGGCACTCCAAGTACCGCACCTGTGGGGTAATATATGCCCAGCGGATTCCGCCCCCTCCTCCGCTCGGAGGCTGTGCTCCTATGCAGGGCCCTCGCGTTGATCTTGAGACAGTTTTATCAACAGCAACGCGGCTGCGGGAAGAGCAGCTGGAGGAACTGTTCAGCCTTTCATTGGATCTGTTGTGCGTCGCGGGAGGGGATGGATATTTCAAACTGCTGAATCCAGCGTGGGAGAGGACGCTGGGGTATTCGCTGGCGGAGCTTCTGGAGCACCCCTACCTCGACTTCATTCATCCGCAGGACCGCGAGCCCTCGACCAACGCCGCGAATCAACTGCTCGCGGGAAGCCAGTTGATTTTTTTCGAGAACCGGTTCCGATGCAAGGACGGGAGTTACCGATGGCTGCTTTGGAATGCGGCTCCGGGTCCGGACAAGAGTTCCATCTACGCGCTGGGACGCGATATCACGGAGCGAAAACACGCGGAGCGACGGCTGGCGGCGGACTACGCCGTGACGACGGTACTGGCAGAAGCGCCTTCGCTGGCCGCAGCCGCGCCGCGGATCCTTCGAGCCATCTGCGAAAGCCTGGAGTGGGAATGCGGCGCAATCTGGCGCGTGGACGAGGCGAGCCAATCGCTGCACTGTGTTGACCTATGGCATGTGCCCCATCTGGAGATTCCGAAGTTCGAAGCGATGACGAGAAGCGCGGCGTTTCGCGCGGGCGTCGGCCTTCCGGGACGCGTGTGGGCGAATCGCCAGGCGCAGTGGATTTCCGACGTCGTGGCGGATTCCAATTTTCCCCGGTCCCATGCAGCCATACAGGAAGGATTGCACGCCGCGTTTGGATTCCCGATCCGATTCGGCGGGGACATTCTGGGCGTCTTCGAGTTTTTCAGCCGCGAGATCCGGCAGCCCGACGGCGCCATTTTGCAACTCTTCGACGCGATGGGCAGCCAGATCGGCCAATTCATCGTGAGGCGGCGAGCGGAAGAGGAGTTGAGGGAGTACGCGAGCTACCTGGAAGCGGCGCGGCAAGCGCAAGAAGAGAACGCGAAGCGGCTCACGCTGCTGGTCAAGGAGCTGGATGCAGCGCGGAACCGGGCGGAAGAAGCGACTCGGGCGAAAGGCGAATTCCTGGCCAGCGTCAGCCATGATATTCGCACGCCGATGAACGCCATCATCGGCATGACCGAACTGGCTCTCCAAGGGGATCTTTCGCGACAACAGCGGCATTACGTGGAGACAGCGCGAAATTCGGCGAACTCGCTGATCTCGCTGATCAACGACATCCTCGAATTCTCAAAGGGCGAGGCTCGCAGAATCGAGCTGAATCGTGTCGAATTCGGATTGCGCCCGCTGATCGAAGACATGATGCGCAGCCCTGAAATTCGCGCACAGCAGAAAGGAATACGTCTTAGCTTCCTGATCGCGCCTCAAGTCCCTGAGTTCGTCATCGGCGATCCGGAGCGCCTGCGGCGCATCATCGTCAATCTTGTCGCCAACGCCATAAATTTTACGGAGCAGGGCGAAGTGACTCTACGGGGAGAGGTGGAACAGCAGCCACAACCCGAAGGAATGGTCCAGCTGCACTTCTCGGTCAGCGACACGGGCATCGGCATTCCCGCCGAAAAGCAGCAAGCGATTTTCCAGGCGTTCACGCAGGCTGAGGCATCCACTTCCCGAATATACGGCGGCAGCGGCCTCGGTTTGGCCATCTGTTCTCAACTGGTTGAACTAATGAGCGGCAAGATCTGGGTGGAAAGCGAGACTGGGCGGGGAAGCACGTTTCATTTCACCGCGAGATTCGGCCTGCCGCAAAGGTCGGAGGAGGCCGGGAGCGAGGACTCGGTCACGACTCAGTATCGTCGCTCCTCTGGAGACACGAAAACAATTACGCGAGCGGAAAGGCCGCTGCGGATTCTTGTAGTGGACGACATTCCAGTCAATCGAGAGCTGGCTGAAGATTTCCTCAGGCGCCGTGGGCACATGGTTGCGCTTGCCGGGAGCGCCCGGGAAGCGCTTGCATTGCTCCAGCATCAGGCCTTTGACGCCGTGCAGATGGATTTGGAAATGCCGGGGATGAGCGGAACCGAGGCGACGCGCCTAATCCGGCAGAGTGAGCGCAAGACTGGCGTTCACCTGCCCATCATCGCGATGACGGGTCATGCATCCCCGGCGGACGCCGAAGCCAGTCTCGCCGCCGGAATGGATGGCTGGATATCCAAACCGATAGATTTCGAGCGGCTCTTTGCCATTGTCGAGTCCGCCGCGAATGGCGACGCGACCAGGCCGGCCACGCCCGGGCCCGGCTCAGCAGAGAGAATTGCGCTTAGCCGCGAAACGCTTGTTCGCAGCGCTGGCGGCGACTCGGAACTTCTAGCGAGACTTATCCGAATGTTCCTTGCCGATTCTCCCAAGCGGATGTCCGCGATTCGCACAGCCCTGGCCAAGGGGAATACCGCATCCCTCGCGCAGGCGGCGCATGCGTTCAAAGGCGCACTTGGGAATTTTGGCGCCAGCAGAGTGGTGGAAGAGGCCAAAAACCTCGAAGTGTGTTCACGCGCAGGGAGGCTCGATGAAGCTCGAAAGTTATTCGCCGCCTTCGAGAAAAATGTCTCCCACTTCGAGCAAGCTCTGCGCCTTGTCGGGCTTGCGCCCAAGGCGCGGCGCAGCCGGAAAAAGAATCTGTTGCGAAAAATCCGCCGGAGGAAATCATGAAGCAGATTCTGATTGCGGAAGACGATCGAACGACGCGCCTCCGCTTACAGAGCATTCTGAAATCCGCCGGATTCGCGGTCGTCACATCCGCAGACGGCGAGGCCGCACTGAAGAAACTGGCCAAGAAGCGCGCCGACCTCCTCCTCACCGACATCTGGATGCCGCGGATGAACGGCCTAGAACTGCTCGCGCACCTGCGAGAACAACCGTCGCCGCCGCGCGCGATTGTAATGACTTCCGACAGCACTCCCGGAACGCTCTTGCGCGCCGTTCGGGAGCAGGCCTATCAGTATGTGAACAAACCGGTGGATTCGGAGGAGCTTGTCGAGATCGTTCGCGACGCGCTTGCCGACCATCCGGCAGCTCCTCCGATCGAGGTGGTCTCCGGACGTCCCGAATGGGTTGAGTTGCTGGTCCCGTGCGATCTGGCAGTCGCAGAACGAATCACCGAGTTCATGCGCCAGCTGAAATCCGATTTGCCGGAAGACTTGCGCGAGCGGATCGGCCAAGCATTTCGCGAGCTGCTCATCAATGCGGTTGAATGGGGCGGCCGTCTGGATCCCAATCAAAAAGTGAGTATTTCGTGCCTGAGGACTCCGCGAATGCTGCTCTACCGCATTGCCGACCCCGGCGCCGGGTTTCGCTTCGAGAACTTGAAGCACGCCGCCGTTGCAGATCCTCCTGAACGTCCCTGGCAACATGTGGGTGTCCGCGAAGAGATGGGGATGCGTCCGGGCGGCTTCGGTTTGCTGATGGTCCGCTCTCTCGTGGACGAATTGATATTCAACGAGGCGCAGAACGACGTAGTCTTCGTGAAGTATCTTCAGAATTGATCCCCTTCCCGTCAGCGTTGCTATACCAGTGTTTCGACTCACTGGTGTCTGGTGACGCGAGATGAGAAACCTGGGGCTGCTTGGCTGGCGGGAGTAGGAAGCTACAACATATCTCACCAATAGCGACGGCCGATCAAGCCGCTGCGCTTCTGGGGCTAAAGCCTTCATTTTTCAGGCGCTTTACGTTGGAGCTAAGACTCCGACCCCCCTGAAAGACCATTTATGAGACAGCTTGTTGAAGTATTGAGGGAGAGGGAGCGCACACTCGCAAGTGACGCGTGTCACGGCACATTGCCAGTTAGCGCAATAGAGTGCGGGGAGTGAGACAGGCAAAGGCAAAGATTTCCATCACCTGTCGAATACTCTTAGGGGGAGGACTAATACCGTGCGGGATCTGAGATCTTTGTTTTTGGTGGCTGGAATCATTGCGCTGGCGGGATGCGGCTCACTTAATTCTTCGAGCCCGAATCCTCAATCAGGCGCCGCGTCGATCAATGTTTCGATGCAGGACATGCCCCCGACGGGAGTCGATATCCTGTCCTTTCAAGCCACCGTGACGGGAATCTCCCTGCAACCTGGCAACGTCCCGTTGATGACCGTACAAACTAGAATGGAGCTGACCCAGCTCCAAACCATGGCGGCCTACATGGGCACGATTTCCGTGCCCGCAGGAACCTACACCGGAATGACGATCGCGCTGGCGAATCCCCAAATGACATATCTGAATGATTCCGGGGGAATGATGATGGGCGGGAGCTGTGCCATCGGTCAGATTTGCCAGATGACGCCAACGATGATGGCCTCAAGCGTGACGATCAATGGTGCGCCGTTTCCGCTGACGGTCCAGAAGGACACGCCCCTCGACATGTTGATTGATTTCGACCTGATGAATTCCATGCAATCCAACATGAACGTCAATCCGACAATGAGTTCGATGATGCGCCAGCCGATGACAGGCTCGAGCGCCTTCGGCGAGATGGACGACATGATCGGGCAGATTCAGTCGGTCGGTAGTTCGAATCAGCTCACGATGCAATTCGCGCAGGGCATGCCTTCGATGAGCATCGCGACCGACAGCAGCACAGTCTTCGAAAATTTCGACAGCATCGGGAAATCGAACAACTTCACGGGACTCGCCGCAGGGCAGATTGTAGAAGCGGACTTGCAATTGATGGCCGCGGGCGTGCTGCACGCTACTCGAGTGCAACTCGAAAGCGCCACCGCCCAGGAACTGGACGGAATAATCGTCGCGATAAACAACTCGACGCAATTTGACATGGTGGTGATGAACGAAGGTCTCTCCGTTCCTGGGATAGGAATCGGCGACGTCGTTCGGACGAACATTCAGGCGGGGGCGATGTTCGACGTGGACGACCAGAATCTACCCATAAGCGGCATGAGCTTTGGGAGCGCTGCGGACCTGGCCGTGGGCCAGATGGTGCGAGTCGAGCCGATGACCGCTGTGGTTTCCGGCACGCCGCCGCAGGTAGGAACGAATCATGTGCGCCTCGTGAATGCCTTTCTTACGGCGACGGTAGCATCGAAGATCAACGCAACGGATTTCATGGCCAACGGTTTGCCCGCAATTTTCACCTCCAGCGGGTTGAGCAACATGCGCGTCAGCACATCCTCTCAAACCGATTTCGATGGCGTGTCCGGGATGAGCGGACTGACTGGAGGAGACACGGTCTCACTACGCGGTCCCATGTTCATGCAGAGCGGCAATCTCGTGATGATCGCGAGCCACATTCGGAAACGGTAGCGCGCATCTTCAACGCCGCACTGAACTGAGACGCATTTCGGCATGCATGTTACGTCGCAGCCCTCAATCCTTCCTTGTAACGACATTTCACGACATAATTGCGCGGCGAGAGATGAGCACGGGCGCAAAAACGGCCGGAGCGCGAACTGGGATGACGGATTCGCTGAAAGAAATTGTGGAGGCGTATGACGCGCGAGCGCCGCTGGCGGAGGCGCGGACGATTCCGGCTTCGTGGTACACCGACGCGCGGATCGCGGAGCTGGAGAAGGAGGCCGTCTTTAGCCGGACGTGGCAGGCGATTGGCCGACGGGATCAAGTGGCCGAGCCGGGCGCTTTTTTCACCGCCGAGGTCGCAGGCGAGCCGCTCGTCGCAGCGCGCGGCGCTGACGGGGTGCTGCGAGCGTTTTACAATGTGTGCCGTCATCACGCCGCTGCCGTGGTGACGGAAGCCGAAGGCCGCGCCACGAATTTCCGCTGCCCCTATCACGGCTGGACGTATGGAATCGACGGCGCTCTCAAGGGAATGACGGATTTTGAGGGCGTTTGCGATTTCGACAGAAGCAAGAACGGGCTCGTGCCGGTGCGCGTGGCGGAGTGGGAGAATTTCGTTTTCGTGAATCTTGATGGGGAAGCGGAGTCGCTGGAGAAATTTCTCGGCGGGCTCGTGAAACGCGTGAATCCGCTGCGGCTGGAATCGCTGCGTTTTTTCGAGCGGCGCGCTTATGAGCTGGAATGTAACTGGAAAGTGTACGTGGACAATTTTCTCGACGGCGGTTATCACGTCCCGCATCTGCACAAGGGGCTGAACAGCGTCCTCGAATACGCGAACTACACGATCGAGAACGAAGACCGCTTCTGCCTGCAATCGAGCCCCGTGAACACTTCGAAGCCGAGCGCCGACGCGGATGCGGCGGCAACGCGTCAGGGCGACCGCGCGTTTTATTTCTGGCAGTATCCGAATTTCATGATCAACTGGTACGAAGGCTATTTGGACACGAACCTCGTCCTGCCGCTGACGATTGACCGATGCCGCGTGATTTCCGATTTTTATTTCGCGGAGACAGGCGACACGGCTAAGGATTACAACCGGCAGAGCATCGCCGTGAGCCATCGAGTGCAAGAAGAAGACGTGGCCATCTGCGAAGCCGTGCAGCGGGGGCTACATTCGCGGGCGTACAACGCAGGAAGGCTCTCGGTGCGCCGCGAGGCGGGAGAGCATTTGTTTCACCGGTTGCTGCATGGGGATTTGAAGAAGGCGCTCGGCGCGCAGTGAGTCGCCTGGCGCGCTGCGCGAGATCCTTCGCGCATCCTGCCCGGATGCGCTCAGGATGACGAATTAATTGTCATTGTGATCCCCACGCAGATCAGGCCGTCACTTCTTTTCGAGGATTTCCTGCCAGTGGGAAAGATGATTGAGCGAAGCCGAGTGCGTGTGGTCGAGTTCGAGCGGCGTGACGGAAATCGCGCCGGCGAAAACCGCGGCATAATCCGTGTCGGGCTCGATCCCCTCAGATAATTGCTGCTCGTGAAGCCAAAAATACGTCCGGCCGCGGGGATCTTCGCCCTGCTGCAGGACGTTGCGGGTAATCTTCGACGACTGCCGCGTGATCCGCACGCCGCCCAGCCACGGGTGCGGGACATTTACATTGAGCAGCACACCTGGCGGCAGGGTTTCCTTTAGCACCAGCGGCACGAGGCGCTGGACGAAATTCGCCGCCGGATGATAATGAAACTCCTTGCCGCGATGCGCGACGGAGACCGCGACGGCGGGAACGTGATTGATCGCCGCTTCCATCGCGGCGCCGACGGTGCCGGAGTAATAGACGTTCTCACCGAGATTTCCGCCGCGATTGATGCCGCTGACGACAAGATCAGGGCGCTGGGGCATGAGCGAATAAAACGCGAGAATCATCGCGTCAGCGGGCGTGCCTTCGACGGACCATTCGCGCTCGGCGACCTGCTCGTAGAAAATCGGCTGGCGGAGAGTGAGGGACTGCGCGGCGGCGCTGCGCTCGTGCGAAGGCGCGACGACGGTCACAGTGCCGAGACCTGCGAGCGCTTCGACGAGCGCGCGCAGTCCCGGGGCGTGGATTCCGTCGTCGTTGGTGACCAGAATGTTCGGCATGATTCGCGATTCACCGCGCCGGAGGGGCTTGCCGGCAAGAAATTCGGCTGCGGAAAATTGAAATGGTCGGGACGACTGGATTCGAACCAGCGACCTCACGCACCCCAAGCGTGCGCGCTACCAGGCTGCGCCACGTCCCGACCGATACAACTACAGTACTGCCATTCCTGCTGCTGGAACCAGCGACCTTCCCGGCAAGCCGGGACGCGCACCGCTGCGCAGGTCCCGACCGCGAGCAACAACGAGCGTATCACTCGCGTTCGAGGAGGGTCAAGATGGCGAGGAGCTGCTCGCGCAAATCGAGGAGCCATTTGCGTTGCGTGCGCGAGGTGTCGCGTTCACGATGCGGCGAGGCGCTGGCGCGAAGTTCGGCGCCGTCCTGGCCGTTCTGCTCGGCGAGGTGGCGGCGCGCGCCGGCGATCGTGAAACCTTCATCGTAGAGCAGGCGCTTGATTTCAAAAACGGTCTCGATGTCCTCGCGGCGGTACATGCGATGGCCACTGGGACTTTTCACCGGCTGGAGCGCGGGGAATTCCGTCTCCCAGTAACGCAGCACGAAGGCTTTGGTTGCCGTGAGGCGGCTGACTTCGCCGATGCGAAACAGCAGCTTGTCTTCAGGCAAGGGAACGTGTTGGGCCGCTGCCGCCATCTGTTAGGTGTATCGTAAGCCGATTTCGCGCGGTGTCAACCGCGGAAAATGCAGTGTGCGACTCACACCGCGGGCTGAAGATTTGTGGCCGGCAGAAACTTCGGCGGGAAATTTACCGGCGCTTTCTGCGGTCGCGCGGCAATTCGGCAGGGCGCTCTTCGCGACGCGTCCGCTGCTTCACGCGCTGTTGGAAGCGGATGGGCGTGCCCGTGAAATCGAACTGTTTCCTAAGCTGATTTTCGAGGAAGCGCTCGAAGCTGAAATGCAGGCGCGCAATTTGGTTGGTAAACAGCACGAACGTGGGCGGCGCGACGGAAGCCTGCGTGACGTAATAGATTTTCACCTTGCGCGACGCGGGGGAAGTGCCGCGGTCGAGATCCACTTCGCGCAGCCAGCGATTCAGTTCGCCGGTCGAGACGCGGCGCTGGCGCGAGGCCATCACTTTGTCGATGAGCGCGAAGAGGCCGCCGGTGCGTTCGCCGGTGAGCGCGGAGACGAAAACGACGGGCGCATATTCGAGAAATTTCAGTTTCGTGCGAATCAATTTTTCGTAATCGGCGGCGAGCTTCATCGGATTCACGCGCGCGGACATAGATTTACCTTTTGACTGAGCTGTGGCGCGCTCCTGCGCAGCCGCAAGGGCGAGGTCCCATTTATTGACGACGACGATCAGAGCGCTGCCCGACTGCTGCGTGTAGCTGGCGATGGTCGCGTCGTGCGAAGTCACGCCGAGCGAGCCATCCACGATGAGCAGAGCGACGTCGGCGCGCTCGAGAGTTTTGCGCGCCATCACGACGCTGAGCTTTTCGGCGACCAAGCGCGTCTTGCCCTTGCGGCGAATCCCGGCAGTGTCGAGGAAACGATAGAGCTTGCCGCCGCGCTCGACGACGGTGTCCACGGCGTCGCGCGTTGTGCCGGCTTCAGGCGAGACGATGGCGCGCTCTTCACCAACCATGCGATTGAGCATCGTTGATTTTCCAACATTGGGCCGGCCCACGATTGCAACGCGAATTTCTGACGGCGGTTCGGGAGCAACGCCGGGAGCGAAATCTTTCGTGAGCGAGTCGAGAAGATCGTCCACGCCGAGGCCGTGCTCGGACGAAACCGGGAACACTTCGTCGCCAAGTTCATAGAATTGCGCTGCAAGCTCGATTTGCTTCGGCGTATCCACTTTGTTGGCGACGATCACAGGAGGCTTGCCTGCGCGACGCAAAAGCTGCGCCAACTCGAAATCGAGAGGCACAGGGCCTGTGCGCGCGTCGGTGACAAGGATAACGCGGGTCGCGCTGTCAATCGCCACGCGGGCCTGACGCAGAATTTCGCCGGGGATCCCCGCTTTATCCTCGGGCACGATCCCGCCCGTGTCCACGACTTCGAAAGGCCGGCCTTCCCATTCCGCGGCGCCGTAGATGCGGTCGCGAGTGATGCCGGGCTCATCGGTGACGATGGAGCGGCGCGTGCCGGTCAGACGGTTGAAGAGCGTGGACTTGCCCACGTTAGGCCGCCCGACGATGACGATGGATGGAAGTTTTCCTGACATTTTCAATGAACGCTGCAAAACGCGAGCTACTACCCTATCACGGAGCGAAATTGCGCGCTGCGCTATGCTATTTTAGCGGGACGGCCACGCGCGTGCGGCGTGCGCTGAGCGAAGCGAAATGCCAAGACGAGCAACACAGGAAGCGAAAGCCCCCATCACGATGGCCGACATTTTCGGCGCGGGCGGGATGCTGGAAAAATGCCATCCGGGATTCGAGTTCCGCCGCGCGCAGCTTGAAATGGCAGAGATGACGGATAAGGCGTTCGCGAAGCATCAGCACGCGCTGATCGAAGCGGGCACAGGCACAGGAAAAACTCTCGCGTATCTGATTCCGGCGATTCGCAGCGGAAGGCGCGTCGTGGTGTCCACGGCAACGAAATCGCTGCAAGAGCAGCTTTACCAGAAGGACATTCCGTTTCTGCGGAAGCATTTCGCGCCGGAACTGAAAGTCGCGCTGATGAAGGGCCGCAACAATTTCGTCTGTCGCGAAAAAGTTCATCTGATGGCGAATCAGCCCGTGTTGCGCGGAATTGACGAAGTGGACTGGTTCGCGCAAATCAAAGACTGGGAAAAACTGACCGAGACCGGCGACCGCGCTGAACTCAATTTTCTTCCCGACGACGCCGAGCTTTGGAACCGGATTGACGCGCGCAAAGAAACTTGCACCGGGCAGAAATGCCCCGAATTTTCGCGCTGCTTTTTGACGCTGATGCGGCAGCGCGCGCAGGAGGCGGACGTCATCATCGTGAATCATCATTTGTTTTTCGCCGACCTGGCGCTGCGGCAGGACGATTTTGGCTCGATCCTGCCGGAATACGCGGCGGTGGTGTTCGATGAAGCGCACGAGATCGAGGATGTGGCGAGCGATTATTTCGGCCGGCAAGTTTCCAGCTATCAATTCGACGAGCTGGCACGCGACGCCGAGCAAACGCTACGGATGGTGAACGCCGCGAGCGCGGCCACACGCCGGCCGCTCGCTCGGATTCGCGAACGCGCGCACGCGTTCTTCAATGCATTTCCCGAACGCGAGGGCCGCTTCCCATTCGAGCATCCCGAGCGCGCGGCGTTTCTCGAGCAGCATCGCGAAGCCTACGACGAACTTGGCTCGGCGGTGAAACGGCTCGAGACTGAACTTGGCGCGCTGCGCTCGAAGCCCGAGGAAGTGATGAACATCGCGCGGCGCGCCGCGGAGATTCGGCGCGAGCTGGCGTTCTTGCTCGAAAGCGCAGAGAAGAGTTACGTCTACTGGTTTGAGCGGCGCGGCAAAGGCGTGATCCTGACGGCGACGCCGATTGACGTCAGCGAAATTCTGCGCGAGCGATTGTTCGAGCAATTCGACACGATCGTGCTCACTTCGGCGACGCTGGCGGTCGGTGGGCGGTTCGATTACGTGAAGCGGCGGCTGGGAATCGCGGCATCGCAGGAACAAGTGCTGCCGCAGGAATTCGATTACCGGAGCCAGGCGCTGCTGTACCTGCCACAAAGGCTGCCCGACGTGCGCCACGCGAATTTCGCGGCACGCGCCGCGGACGAGGTCGCGCAAATCCTGAAGCTGACGCGCGGCCGGGCGTTTTGCCTTTTCACCAGCTATGCGCAAATGCGCGAAATCCATGAGCGCCTGACGGGCATACTGCCATTTCCGCTCCTGCTGCAGGGAACGGCGCCGCGAACGGCGCTTCTCGACCGATTTCGCGTGACCGAAGGCGCGGTGCTGCTTGCGACAGCGAGCTTCTGGCAGGGCGTGGATGTTCCGGGCGCGCAGCTTTCCTGCGTCATCATCGACCGCTTGCCCTTTGCCGTGCCGACCGATCCAATCGTCGCCGCGCGCGTTCGCGCTCTTGCCGAGGACGGCCAGAACGCCTTCTCGGAATATCAGGTGCCGAAGGCGGTGCTTTCGCTGAAGCAGGGCTTTGGCCGGCTGATCCGTTCGCGCAGCGACCGCGGCGTGCTCTCCATCCTCGACAACCGCATCGAACGGATGACGTATGGTAAAATTTTCCTGGAATCGCTGCCGGACTACACAGTCACGAAAGACCTCGCCGACGTGGCGCGTTTTGCCGAGACACTTTGAGCGCGAGCGATTCCCGCATTTGCCTCAGCGCACAAGCGCAATGGGCAGGCCGGAGAGAAATGTACGAAGTGAGCGTGGATGAAAGTTTCGCCGCAGGACATTTCCTGCGTGGCTACAAGGGGAAGTGTGAAAAGCAGCACGGGCACAACTACCGCGTGCGCGTGACGCTCACGGGCGACGAGGTGGATGCGACGGGCCTGCTCTACGATTTCGTGCACCTGAAGCAGATTATCTTGTCCGTGATTCGCGGGCTCGATCACCAGAACTTGAACGACATCGCACCCTTCGACAAGTTGAATCCTTCGGCGGAGAATATCGCGCGCTATATTTACGACGAGACGGCGAAGCAGATGCGCGCGCCGGCGAAGGGCGCGGCAGTTTCCAGCATCACTGTGTGGGAGACGGACACGAGTGCGGCCACGTACCGGCCGTAGCGTGCGAGCGCGAGAATGAACCGAGCGTTCCTCATCATCGCAATTCCCGCATTCCTGGTCTCGTTCGCCTGGCTCACGTTCGGCTACGGCTGGAGAATCGCGTTGGTTGTGGTCCTGCTTGAGCTGGCCGCCGCGATTGGGGGCGTGATTTATCTTCGGCGGCGGGGTTCGCAGGCTGCAGGCCGCTGAGGCGATACCGGGAAGATTGAAATGTTCATCACGGAAATTTTCAAATCCATTCAAGGCGAGAGCAGCTACGCCGGGTTGCCGTGCATTTTTGTGCGGCTGACAGGATGCAATTTGCAGTGCAGGTGGTGCGACACCGCGTATGCCTTTCATGGCGGGACGAAATACAGCATCGAGGAAGTTCTGGCACGCGTCGAGGAATTCTCGCGGGGGAAAAATGACGCGAATGCGAACGGCGGGGTCGAAAGAGTCCGGCTTGTGGAGCTGACCGGCGGCGAGCCGCTGCTGCAGCCGGAGACGCCGGAGCTGGCGCGGGGACTACTCGCGGCAGACTACACGGTACTGATCGAGACGAGCGGCGAACGCGACTTGAGCGTGCTGCCACGTGAGGTGATCAAGATTGTGGACGTGAAATGCCCGGATTCGGGAGAGGGCGGCACATTCAACGCTTCTAATCTCGGCGCGCTGGAGAAAAAGGATGAAATCAAGTTTGTCATTGCGAGCCGCCGCGATTATGAATTTGCGCGCGAGTTTGTGAGCGAGCACAAGTTGAATGATCGCGTGCATGAGATTATTTTTTCGCCTGTGTTCGCCGATCCAGAAGGAGAGTGGCTGGAAATGGACCGGCGGGCGCTTGCCGAATGGATTTTGGCGGATAACCTGCGAGTAAGGCTGGGACTGCAACTGCACAAGTTCATCTGGGACCCAGCCATGCACGGCGTGTGATTCATGCGTGAATGCGTGAGGAAGGGAAGCGACTCGTAGAATGACGGCCAAGCCCAAGGCAGTTGTGCTGCTAAGCGGCGGGATGGATTCGTGCGTGACGACTGCGATCGCGAACCAAACGCACGCGCTGGCGCTGCTGCACGCGAGTTACGGACAACGCACCGAATCGCGCGAGCGGCGCGCATTCGACGAAATCGCCGATTTCTACTGCGTCAAAGAGAGGCTTGTAGTACGCCTCGATTCACTGCGGCAGATTGGTGGCTCTGCGCTCACGGATTCGCGGATCGCCGTGCCGGAGAGTCCTTCAGGCAAAACCGCAGGAATTCCAATCACATATGTTCCGTTTCGAAACGCGCATTTTCTTTCTGCCGCCGTGAGCTGGGCGGAAGTGATTGGAGCGCAAGCGATTTTTATCGGCGCGGTTTTCGAAGACAGTTCCGGCTATCCGGACTGCCGGCCTGAGTATTACCGCGTCTTTTCAGAATTGATTAAGGTTGGCACGCGGCCCGAGACGCGCATTGAGATCGAAACACCTGTGATTCATATGCGCAAGAGCGAAATTGTACGCAAAGGAATGGAGCTGGGCGCGCCGCTGGGATTGACATGGTCGTGCTATCAAGGAGAAGAAGAGGCGTGCGGCGCATGCGACAGTTGCCGGCTGCGGCTGAGGGCCTTCGAGGAAGCCGGATACGCAGACCCTATCGCTTATCGGGTGCGAGTTGCGCGATAATGCGCCTAAGCATCTAATGAAATTACGAGGAGGATTCCATGAAGGCTAGGGTGCTTCAGTGTGGCGCACTGATCCTGTTCCTCATTCCGTTGCTCCTGTCCGCGCCTCAGGCAATGGCGCAAACCGGGCAGCTTAGCGGCGAAGTCTTTGATCTGCAGGGCCAGCCCTATCCCAATGTGACAGTGACCATCACCAAAAAGGATACCGGCACGGTGTATACGGTCAAGACGGATAAGGACGGCAAGTTCATCCAACTTGGAATGCAGTTGGGAACATACGCGGTCAACTTCAAGGCAGACAAAATCGGTTACGACCTGCCGCAAGTCTCGGTGGAGCTTGGAGAGACTGCGCCTTTAGTAGTGAATTTCAAGGAAATCTCGGCGAAACCAGGCATCGACCCAGAAGCCGAAAGGAAAAGGGCTGAGGCCGAGAGCAAATTCACAGGCATGAAAGCTCATTTCGAAGCCGGGCGGACTGCCCTGACGGCGGCGGACGCGCTAAGAGATCAGATTCGCGCAGCCTCTGGCCAGCAGCTGGCGGATTTGCTGGCCCAGCGGAATTCGGGTCTCACGACGGCGATCAATGAATTCCAACAGGCGCAGCAGGGAGCAAACGAAAAAGATAAGAACTTGCCTGTGATTCTGGACAACCTGGGAGCCGCGTACACGGGAGCAGGGGAAGTGGACAGAATGATGCTTCGCAGCGCGTCCGCCGACCAGCGTGAGACGATCAAAGCCAAAGTTACTTCGGATTATGGGCAAGCGGCTACGGCCTTGCAGAAGGCTATCGACTTGCAACCGAGTGCCAGTCGCTACATGCAGCTGGGCACAGCCCTTGCGTATGCCGGAAAATTCTCGGATGCAACAACGGCCTGCGATAAAGCGGCGGAATTGGAGCCGACCAACGTCGCGGCCTCCGAAGGATGCTACAAGAACATTGGAATCGTTCTGACGAACACGAACAACATGAAAGAAGCCGTTGCTCCGTTGCAAAAGGCCACGCAATTGAATCCCAAAGACGCGCAGGCGTGGTTCCTTCTTGGCAGCGCCCTCGTGAATACAATTGACTACAAGCAGGAAGGCGGAAAGGAAGTCGCTGTCATCCCGCCCGGGACGGCGGAGGCGTTCCAGAAGTGTCTCGAACTCGAGCCCACCGGCCCTCATGCGGCGGACGCTAAAAGCTCTCTCGACGCGCTCCAGCAGATGAGTGGCGGCTTGCCAACGAAAGAAGGGACGAAAAAGAAGAAGAGCGGCTGAGGGGTTCTGCGTGTGCTCCTGCGACAGATAGGGACTTCAGAAGCGCCGCCCTCTACTAACGAGCGATTGCATAACCCATGTCCGCCTAGAATTTGTGGTGCCGCTCGATTCTGAGGCGCGGCAGTGCTATGCTCTGGCAAGCTGAGGGGCACAGGGGGCAGTCGTGGCGCAGGCAGCGTCCACTTATCTTGGCGAGCAGCGGCGGAGAAGTACGCGCCTCGACCACGCACTGCCGATCGTAGTGCGCGGAGTCGATTTACTTGGCCAGCCATTTGAAGAGCGCACTGCGACGCAGGTCCTGAGTTTCCACGGTTGCCGCTACGCTTCGAAGCACCATCTTCCCAAGAACACCTGGTTGACTCTGGAAGTCGCTGCAAGCGAACCGCGACGCGAGCTGCTGCGCGTTCGCGCTCGTGTGGCGTGGATCCAGCGTCCTCGAACACTTCGCGAATTGTTCCACGTTGGGGTCGAACTCGAATCAGGAGCGAACATCTGGGGCGTCGCTGTCCCGCCCGAGGACTGGAGCGCGGCGACTGCAAGCAGCGCAGGCACGACCCTTGAAGTGACGCCTTTCCCCGCCGGCTCGACAGAATCGCCGTCTGGCGCGGGACCAGAACCAACAATGAATTCACAGGACACATACTTGGAGCACATGCTCGCCGAATCCGTTCGCAATCCTGCCGGCGGCGGGCCGTTTTCCTCTCACGCGCCGAGCCAAGAGTTCGCTCCCCTATTGCGAGAGATGCGCGAGCATTTCGATGTGCAGGCGCGGCACGTCCTTGACGAAGCGCGGGCCCATGCGGAACAGTTGGTCCACGACAGAACCGCTGAGCTGCAGCGCGATCTGTATGGCGAACTGCGCGCGGAGTTGAAAAAAGAGCAGCGCATCAGCGCCGAGACATTCCTCCAGCGATGGCGCGAAGAGTTCGAGAAGGAACAGGCCAGCGCGAAAAAGGAAATCAGCTCGACGCTTACGCAGCAAATGGCCGCACAAGTGAGTCAGACGCAGGAAGGAATCCGGGCGAAACTCAAGGTGGAACTTGAGAGTGGAATCGAGCAAGCGCGTGCGGCGCTCGCTGAGTGGCGGCGCCAGGCGGAGGCATTTCAGGCGGAAGCGCGCTCTATTTCGGAATCGCTTGCGG
Organism: Candidatus Acidiferrales bacterium; assembly: GCA_035934545.1. Lineage (GTDB taxonomy): Bacteria > Acidobacteriota > Terriglobia > Acidiferrales > UBA7541 > DAHUXN01. The sequence goes on along the minus strand of DASYXV010000082.1, from coordinate 150,321 downwards.
GCCGCGCCGAGCAGCGTTTGGAAGAAAAGCTGGCGGAGCAATTGACTTCGCTACGCCAGGAGCTCGTCTCCTCTGGTGTAGCTGTGCCAGTCGCCGCGGCGCCCGCGATGGAAGATCCGACGGAGGTTTTTCAAACGTGGAGGGCACGTTTCGATTCGGAAATGGCGATGACGCGCGCGCAGTGGAGCGAACTCCTCGAATCCTCCCTCGACAGCGCGGCGCAGAGGCTCGTCGAGCGGCTGGCGGAAAACTCTCAACGGCTGCTGCAATCCACAGAGCAAAAGCTAGCCGTCCGCATCGCGGAACTCGAACAGGAATCGGGGCGGGCCGCGGAGACAGCGCGAGCCACGATGGAGGAAATCAAGTCTGCATTTGACCGCGAGGTCACGCGCGCGAAAAATTCTCTGGAGGAGTTCGAAAAAGCTGCGGGGCGCTTCGCGGAGTCCTCGCGGCAACTTGAGGCCGCGCGCGAGGGCAGTTTGAGCGAACTTCGAAGCCGCCTTGAAGCCACAATTGGTTCGAGCGCGGCGGAAATGGAAAAACGCGCAGGGGAACTGCTAAAACGTGTGACGGAGCAGGTGGGGCAGGCTCTCGAAGAGAAAGGCCAGCAGGCAACGGCCCACGCTGCGGCGGAAGCCGAGAGCCAGATTGCGCCGAGCATTGAGCGAGCCGCTGAAGCGTCGCGACAGCTCGAGGCACGGCAGCAACACACCGAGGAGGTTCTCCGCGTGCATCGCGAGCGCCTCCGCCAGATTTCCGAGCAGACCCAACGCGAGGTTTCCGAGCAGGCTTCCACAACGGTGGCGAACCTGTGGAATCATTTTGAGGCGACGCGCAAGGACGCCCTGGCGAAATGGTTCACGGAACTCGAAGCGGGTGGCGCGCGCGCAGCCAGCGAGGCTTCCGGTTTGCTTGCGAAAACGGCCGAAACAACCGCAGCGGATTGCAGCCAGAAGATCCGCAAGAATGCCGAAGAGGCGCTGGAGCGGTTTTCCACGGAAAGCAACTCAAAGGCGGAGCAAAGCCGAGTGCATCTTGCCGCGGCGGCAGAGCAGGCCGTGCAAAATTTCCAGGGCTACGCGCAATCCGCGCTCGGACATTTCCAGGAGCAGATTGCGGCGAAAATGGATCAGAGCATGAGGCAATCCCAAGAGCTTCTGGCCGCGCAGCTCGTTGCGACGTTTGACTCGTTCCAGGAACAGGGTGACACGCAGGTGAAGGAATGGTCGGGGAAGCTCGAAGCAGAGAGTGCATCGGCCCTAGAGCGGCACGAGAACCGCTTGCACTCGGCGGGAGATGCGTGGGTGGACGCGTCCGTGCAGCAACTCGAAGCCATGGGACAGACGCGCGTGGATGCGCTGATCCACGCCGCAGAAGCCGCGATGCGTAAGGCATGTGTCCAAGCGTTAAACGGAATGGCCGAGACGATACGCGAAGAATTCTCTGGCGAAGCGGCTGACGCTACGAGAACTGGTCCACAGCCGATTAACGAAGCGTCGAAAACTTCGCAGCCCGCGTTCGGCGAGAGTAAGCCTACGGAACGACGCGCGTCAGCTTGAAAATTCAGTTTAAAGACTTCTGCTAACGGCCGATTAGCGCCGACCGACAGTTTCCTCAAGAGCTTCCGCGACGTAGTCCGTTTGGTCTTCAGTCATTTCAGGAAAAAAGGGCAGGCTCAGGACGCGTTCGCAGGCGCGCTCCGCGTGCGGAAAATCGCCAGCGCGATAGCCGAGATGCGCGAACGCCTGCTGCATGTGGAGCGGACGCGGATAGTGCACGGCCGTTCCAATGCCGCGCTCGTCGAGCTGCTTCTGCACGCCATCGCGATTTTCAACGTAAACGACGAAAAGATGCCAGGCGCATTCGTTGCGCGAATCGTCCTCGGGGATTTCGACGCGCGCGCGGGACAGTTTCTGGCGGTAGCGGGCCGCGATCGCTTTCCGGCTGGCAAGCCATTCATCGAGATGGCGCAGCTTCACGCGAAGCACGGCGCCCTGAAATCCTTCCATGCGGTAGTTGTAGCCAATGAATTGGTGAATGTAGCGCGAAGTTTCGCCATGCGTGCGCGCGGCACGCGCAAATTCGGCGATCCGGCCGTCGTTGGTGACGAGCGCGCCGCCTTCGCCATACGCGCCGAGATTCTTTGACGGATAAAAGCTGAACGCGGCAGAATCGGCGAGCGTTCCAGCACGGCGTCCGCGGTAACGCGCGCCATGCGCCTGACACGCGTCTTCGATGAGAGACAATTTGCGGCGGCGCGCGATATCCGCGAATGCGTCCATGTCCGCAGGGCGGCCATAAAGATGAATGGGCAGAATGGCTTTCGTGCGCGGCGTGGTGCGGCTCTCGGCGGCTTGCGGATCGAGGTTGCCGGTGCGCGGGTCAACATCGGCAAAGACGACTTTCGCGCCGGTGTAAGCGATGGCTTCCGCCGTGGCGATGAATGTGTTGGGGCTGGTGATTACTTCGTCGCCCGCGCCCACGCCGGCGGCGAGCAAGGCGAGATGCAGTGCGCTCGTACCCGAGTTCAGAGCGACGCAATGCCTGGTTTCGCAATACTCCGCGAATTCTTTTTCGAATGAGGCAACTTCGCTGCCGAGGCAAAAGGCAGTGTTGCGGCAGACGCGGTCGAGCGCCTTGAGGATTTCGTCGCGCAGCGCGGCATACTGCGCTTTGAGATCGAAACACGGAACTTTCATTAACGTTTTCACGGTTCCACTTTACTGCATCCCCGCGCCTTGCCACAAGACGAGGGCCGGGGACGCGTCGGCGAGCCAATTATCCAGCGGCGGCGGAAGATCTTTTTCGGGGAGTTTCTTCGACGGGGTTTGAAGGGTTAACAGGAGCGGCTGTATGCTGTAGGGGCACAATTTTTTCCAAACCTTCGCGCTCCCCCTTGTGTGCGAGATAGCCGAATTTCAAGAGCAGCGGGAACGTGACAAGGTTTGCCACCATCCTCGCCGGCCAAGGGACACGGAAATCGGCCTCCCGGACGAGCAGTTCCGTGTTCAATCGAGCCCCCGGATTTCCGGCGAGCCAGTGCTGCGATCCGACGCGCGCCCGCGCTGCGCTGAATAAATCTGCGGCAACCGGGTGCCCGATGACGGAACCGGCGATGCGCTCCAAGCACTCCCTGGGGCCGCGGACAAAATCTTCGTAGCGCAGGAGCGAGTAACTGGCGGCGCGCGAGCGCAAAAGCTGGCAGAGAGTATTGTCCACGCACCAGAATGCGAGTCCTCTGCCGAGAGTGCTCGGCCGGTAGTAGCGATCCGGCCTGCACCAGCTATCCACAATTCCGTGCGAATGTCGGACCAGATGCACTACATGCAATTCGATCTCGGGAATGTGGCAGAGGAGGTATCCAGTCGAGACATTCTTGGAGGAATCCACAATGACGCTGCCGCCTGTCTTGGCGAGAAGCGTCTCGAATGTGTGCGTGATCGCCGAGGTCAGCGGCTGGAACGAGGCCAGCCGCCTCCGAACTTTGAGGTTCCACCACAAGCGAGGGAAATAGCGCGTCCGGAGGAAGCGCGAGCCTTCAGAGGATGCCTTGGCCGGGATTCGGGCGACGATCTCACGCCAGACATCGCATTCCGCCGCGAGCTTCCCGCAAGAGCAGGCGAGGGTCGCTGCTTTGCTGTCCCGGTACAGGAAATAGGTTCCTTCGGCGATGTTTACAAACTCGGGGATCTCGCCGAAGAGCTGCGCCAGCAACGTTGTGCCGGACCTGATCGTGCCGGCGACGTAGAGCACCTTAATCTTTCGTTTGACGCCGAGCGCGGCCGATTCAGAGAAACTATTCACCGGGAGTGATTCCTCCTGCTTGGATCGACTCCTCTATGCGCGCCGGAGGCGTCAGCGCTCTCCCAGTTTGCTATCCGCTCTTGTTCACGCATCATCTTCAGGCGGCAAAAACTTCGCGTCGTGCTGGTACGGCTTCCAATCGAATACACTGCGTAAGATTGAAATTTTCAAAATGCGGCTGGGCTTCAGCTGGCATGGTGCAAGGGTGCACGACATCTGTGTCTGGCGCGGACGCCTCGTTCGCTCGGCACGAACCCACGCGGCCCGAAGTTTACAGCAGAAAATTTCCCAGGCAAGCGGAGTTTTGAAACTTTTCGAAACGGCCAGACGAAGCGGATTTTCTGCGGCACTGCGTGGGAGCTCATGATATCTTTTGGGGATTATGGCGGTGCGTCCCCTTCCTGTCGCGGAGCGAGGAGAGCCTTCGGGAAGCCTCGCGAGCGCGCGTCCGTCGGCCGAGTCAACGCGGCCGCAGACCCTCTCTGTGATCATTGCAGCGTACAACGAGCGCGAATTCATCGAAGAGATTCTGCACCGCGTGCAAGCCGTAGGGCTGGCGCGCGAGATTGTCGTTGTGGACGATGGTTCGACGGACGGCACGCGGGAGTGGCTGGCGGAAATGCAACGGCGGCAGCAGAACGGCGACGCGGAAGCGGAGATTCTGGACGGGCGGGCGCGGCTGCGGCTCGGAGAATTTCGCTTTTTGTTTCAGGAGAGAAATCAGGGGAAGGGCGCGGCGCTGCGGCGCGGATTCGCGGAAGCGACGAGCAACATCCTTATGGTGCAGGACGCGGACCTGGAATACGACCCGCGGGATTATCCGAAGCTGCTTGAGCCGATTCTGGACGGACGCGCGGACGTAGTTTACGGCTCGCGGTTCCTCGGTGGGCCGCAGCGCGTGCATTTTTTCTGGCACTACGTGGGCAATAAATTCTTGACGCTGCTCTCAGACATGCTCACAAATTTGAAAATCACCGACATGGAGACTTGCTACAAAATCTTCCGGCGCGAGGTGATCGGAAGCATGCAACTGCGGTCGAATCGCTTCGGATTCGAGCCGGAAGTGACGGCGAAAGTCGCAAAAGGTCGGTGGCGCGTTTACGAGGTGCCGATTTCGTACGCCGGGCGCTCGTACGATGAAGGAAAGAAAATCACCTGGCGCGACGGAATGCTCGCGTTTTTCACCATCCTGCGCTATCGATTCTTCGATTGAACTAGCGCCACAGGATTCCTTCCATATACTGCCCTGTTTTCAGATGTGCGTGAGCGTGCCGGTGATTTTTGTGCGCCGAAGCGCCCAGGCGAAGGTGAGGAAAGAAAGCGGGAGAAGAATCGCAGCGAAGAGAAGCAAGGCGAGAATCGAGGGCCAGAGCGCGTGAAAGCCGGCGTCGCCGAGGAGCGCGGCGCGCATGCCCTCGAGCGAATAGGTGATTGGGATGAGGCGCGCGACCACTTGCAAGGAATTCGGGAGGATGGAAACTGGAAACATCATCCCGCCGAGCAGGCCAGAGAGGCCGAGGAGAATCCACTTGGCGGGATTGCCGCGACTGAACAGCAGGAGATAGCTCGTGGAGAAGATTCCGAGTCCGGCGAAGGCCAGGATGGAAGCGAACAGAATGAGAACGGCACCGGGCCAGTTCGCGGAATGAACTGAGAATCCGAAGAGCGCGATGCCCCAGCCGATGTAGACGACAGTGCGGAGCGAGGCGGAGATGAATGGATAAATGACGGAGCCGAGGAGCATGACGGGAAGAGAAGTCTGCGTGACAAGAAGCGCTTCCAGGGTGCGATTTTGGCGTGCTTCTTCGATGCTGGAATCGAATGCGCTGATCGCCACGCCGAGATAATCGAAAAACGCGAAGCCGATGAGCGCGAAAGCGAAATAGCTGCCGCCTTGAGGGAGGGCACGGGATAGCTCAGGGCTTTCGACGAAGCGGGAAAGATAATAGAAGGTCGCGACACCGAAGAGAGCTTCGAGGATTTCGAGCACGAAGGCGCTGCGGTAGCCGCGAGCGATGGCGAGGTCGCGAAGAAAAAGCGCCCAAAGTTTGCGAAGTGTCCTGCGAAGGCTCATTCGGCTGCTCCGGGATGCGAAGCGCGCGGCACGAGATGCGAGAGTGCGTCTTCGAGGCGCGAGGCGCGCGCGGCCGCGCAGATGTTTCGCGGAGTGTCGAAGGCGCTCAGGCGGCCCTGGTCGAGGACAGCGACGCGCGTGGCCAGTTCCTCGACTTCGCTGAGCGTGTGCGAGGCAAAGAGAAGAGTCGTGCCGAGGCGACCGATGATTTCTTGGCGGAGGAATTTGCGAAAATCGGAAGCGGCGAGATGGTCGAGGCTGCGCGTGGGTTCGTCGAAGAGAAGAATGCGCGGGCCATGAAGAAGTGCGCGGGCGAGGCCGAGGCGATGGACCATCCCGGTGGAGTATGTGCGGACCTGGCGGTCAAGAAATTCGCCGAGAGCAAGCAATCCCATGATTTCCGAGATGCGACGCGAGGTATCAAGTCGCGAAAGATTGTTCATGGCGGCGAAGAGGCACAGATTCTCTCGCCCGGTCAGGCGGCCGTAGAAGCCCTCATCGCCGCCCGTGTAGTAGCCGAAGCGAGAACGGGCGCGGGCGGCATCGCGGACAACATCGGCGCCGCCGATTTCGGCACGGCCGCGCGTGGGCAGGACCAGCGTTGCCAGGATGCGCAGGAGCGTGGATTTACCCGCGCCATTCGCGCCAATGAGTGCGACAGATTCGGCTGGTTTAATGACGAGAGAAATTCCCGCGAGAGCGCAAAACGTGGGGCGAGCAAACGGTTGCGCGAAGGCGCGCCATCCGGAACGCGCGGGCGGGAAGTATTTTTCGAGATTTTCGACGAGAATGGCGTGCGCAGCCACGACGCGTGGTTATAACCGAATTCGCCGAGAAGAATCCAGTGCCGTTGCAACCATCCGCGCAAATCGAGGTCAAATGGATGAGCGCGTCGCAGTCATAAATGAAGAAATCTGATCCGACGAGACAGGGTGAAACGGCACAAGTTCGGCGTTGCCCGCGCGGGACGATGAAAGTAGAATGCCGGTGCCAGCCGGAATGCTTGGGGACCAACCGACACCGTCGAATTCTTTGCCGCTAGGCGAGCGGCGAAGAGGAATCGTTCCGCCCAAGCTCATGAGAGTGTGAGTGATGGAGCAAAGACTTTCCTGCAAATCCATCGTGGTCGCGACGAGCCAGCAGGTCTCGTGCGAATTGGGCGCGGAAGCAGCGATTCTCAACATGAAAAACAGCGTGTACTACGGGCTGAACCCGGTCGGGGCGAGCGTCTGGAGATTGCTCCAGAAGCCGCGAAGCATCGGGGAGATCCGAGACGCAATCGCAGGAGACTATAACGTTGGGATGGAGCGGCTGGAGAAAGATTTGCTGGGTCTGGTGAAGGAACTAGTAGATGAAGGATTGGCAGAGATAGCTGGAGAGAGGCGATGAGAATTTCCATGGACGGCGGATGAAGCGATGAATTCCGCGTGGATGAGTTACCGGCGACTTTCCAAGAACGCGCGTCACGATCTTCTGCTCGGTTTCGTGCTTGTGCCCCTGGCGGTGGTTTTCGTGCGGTTGTTTGGCGTGGGGCGATGGAGGCGAGTGGAGGAAGAGCGTGAGCGAGCTGATGGCGAATTGGAGGGGCCGAACACTACACAGATCAACGAAGCGCGCGCAGAGGCGAGGATGATCGAGGCAGCGTCACGACACGGAATTGCGCGCGGGAATTGCCTCTCAAGGAGCGTGGCGCTTTGGTGGCTGTTGCGGAGAAAAGGAATCAACGCGGAGTTGCGGATCGGAGCGAGAAGAGCCGGCGAGGGACTGGAAGCGCATGCTTGGGTCGAGCTGGGCGGCACGATCCTCAACGACGAGGATGACGTGCGCGAGAGTTTTGCGATCTTCGAAGGGCCGTTGGCCAGCCGAGTCGCAGCGAGAAAATGAGCGGGATCGTCGGCATCGTTTACAACGACGGCCGCGCCGTGAACCGGCAGTTGCTTCGCCATCTGACGCAGTCGCTTGCGTTCTGCGGCCCGGATGCACAGGAGGTCTGGACGTTTGGTTGCGCGGGCCTAGGCCACACGCTGCTGCGAAGCTGCCCCCAAGACAGACACGAGCGCCAACCTGCAAGCCTCGACCAGCAGACGTGGATTGCAGCCGACGCGCGACTCGATGCGCGCGAAGAACTGGTGGAGGCGCTGCGAGCGCAGGGGCACGAATCCTCTCTAATCACTCTAGATTGCGAGCTACTCCTGCACGCTTATGCCGCGTGGGGCGAAGACTGCGTCGAACACGTTCTGGGGGATTTCGTTTTCGTGATTTGGGATGGGCGGCGACAGAAGCTCTTCTGCGCATGCGATCATTTCGGCATCAAGACATTATATTTCGCCGAGCTGCGAAACTGCCTGGTGTTCAGCAACACGCTCGAATGCGTGCGCTTGCATCCGGATGTTTCCGACCGGCTGAACGAAGCGGCGATCGCAGATTTTCTTCTCTTCGGATTGAACTACGACAAAGGCACGACTTCGTTCGTGGATATCCGGCGGCTTCCTCCTGCACATACTTTGCAGTGGTCAACCGAAGGCTTGGAGTGCCGAAGATATTGGATGCCGCCGACGGATGGGCACATTCGCTACCGGCGGCGCTCAGAGTACGTGGAGCACTTCAGCGAGCTGCTGAAGAAAGCTGTTGCGGACCGGCTGCCCGCTGACAGCGCGGGAATATTCCTGAGCGGCGGACTCGATTCCTCTTCGCTGGCGGCGACAGCTTGTGAGCTGCGCGGAGAAAAATTCCCCGAACTCAAGCTACATGCGTTCACGACAACCCTTTCAGATGACGGGCGGGACAGCGATCTAGCTGCAGCGCGCGTTGTGGCGAAAGCACTGCAAATTCCGCTGCACACGACGTCACTGGAAGGCGCGGGGCCATTCGACGGCTGGGACGATGCGCGGATCCGTTGGCCTGAGCCGATAGATGATCCCTTTGCAAGAGGAATTTTCGCAGAGTTCAGGGAGATTGCGAGTGAGACTCGCGTTGTATTCTCGGGCGAGGGCAGCGACAACCTGATGGAGTTTGAGATGTGGCCCCGCATCCGCATGTTATGGCGAGGGGGCCAGATCGGACAACTGGCCACAGATATTGCGGAACACGCTGTCCGAAGGATTCGAGCGCCAGATGGATTGCGAGGGCCGCTGCGAAGGATGGGCAGGTTGATCGGACGGCGCAAGCCGCGTGCTATTATTCCCGCGTGGCTGAGCAGCGAAATGGTATCGCGACTCGAATTGCGAAGTCGCTGGGAGAATCCATCTCTGGAGAGCCTCAAGACTCCACATCCCGTTCATCCGCGTGGATATGAATCGCTTTTCTTGCCGCACTGGCGGAGGATGTTCATGAACGAAAGCCCGGAGGTCACGCGGCAGCCCGTCGAAGTTCGCTATCCTTTCCTGGACCTGCGGCTGGCGGAATTCCTGCTGGCGATTCCGGCAATGCCGTGGTTTTTCCGGAAACATTTGATGCGGGAGGCGATGCGCGGGCGGCTTCCTGAAAGTATCCGCATGCGTGCGAAAAGGCCGCTGCGAAGGGATCCGCTGATTTCGGCAATGAGGAAAGGCGGCGCAGGTTTGTTCGAAGGCTTTTCCCCCGCAGAGGAATTGAGCCGCTACGTCAACACAAAGGCCTTGCCGTCAATTTGGAAAGCAACGGGGGGGGAGTTGACGGAATCGAATCTACGACCGTGGTGCTTAAACTTTTGGTTGAAGTCGTGCAAGAGAATTGGGTATAAAATTGCTCAAGAGGCGGGCCTTGCAGAAGCTGCCAGCTCCAACAGATAAGCGAAAATACGAGCCGCCCGTTCTGACGATTTACGGTACTGTCGCGAAGCTCACCCAAAAAATTGGAGCAACCGGCGCGAGGGATAGTCCAAGGCGCTTTAAACACAATACACAAGTCTAGAATTTGCGGTGTTCTGGAAACTTTCCCCTTTTTGGGGAGTGGGAACAGATTCATTTCGGGCGAGGGTGACGTCTCAAAGGTCTGATTCCACTGCGTATGAGTTGCCAGCCGGAAGAATGATGTGCAGGAGCCATTGAATCGGGAAAACATCAGTTCCTACCTTATTTACGGACTGCACTTAGTATCTGATAGTCCCATCCCGGGCCTCACTCCCGTGGAATTGTCAAAATCGAAAACGCCGCAAATCTCCGTAAGGTTCCTGGCATGCGATTCGGGCGAGCCCATTCGAGCAGCGGAAGATGAGGAGCTGTGGTACACGAGTGACTTCTCCGATGAACAAGGGAATCCGGCACTGAAAATTTGGAAGCAGAAAAGGAGCGGAGATTACCGCATTCATTACAGCCATGGGCTGGAGTTTTGGATAAGTTGCGAGGCGAATTCAATCTCGGTTGCAAGGGGAGTCGAAACGAACACTTCCGAGACCGCGGAATTCCTGCTTGGGCCAGTTCTGGGAATTGTGCTTCGCCTGCGAGGACTGACTTGTTTGCATGCGAGCGCTGTCGCGATTGATAACGAGGCAGTCGCGTTTGTCGGTCCGGCAGGGGCAGGGAAATCCACGACGGCTGCAGTATTTGTGCAAGAAGGGCACGCAGCCTTGGCGGATGATATTTTGCCACTGAGAGAGCACGCCAACTCGTTCGAGGTCCTTCCTGGATATCCCTGGTTGAACCTCTGGCCTGAATCGCTGGACATACTGCACGGGACTTATCAATCTGCCAAGAAGGATCCTCCCGCCGCGGAAAAACAACAATGGGCGCTCGTCGGCGAGGGCAAGAAATTTCGCGGAGAAACACTCCCGCTGGGCGCGATCTATTTGCTTGACGAGCGCAAGCGGGGGCCGAATGCTCCTCGCGTGGAGGCGATAACTTCGCAAGAGACGCTGGTGAGCCTGATCGCTAACACATACGCTAACAAATTGTTCGATGTGGCGATGCGGGCGCGAGAATTTGCGCTTCTTGGCGGATTGGTGAACCATGTACACGTCCGGCGGATAATTCCGCACGCGGATCCGAGACGTCTGTCAGATCTTTACGAAGTCGTCCTCCGGGATTTTGCTGTTACGCGGACGAGGGCCGCTGGGCCCGTGCTTCTCGCGGACTGAGCGCGAAATTCCCACGGGTGCCGGAATTGGGACGTGAACGTAGCCCCTTCAGCAAATTTCTTGTTGCTTCGCATGAGAGCTTCGTAGCAGATTACCCCGACGTGGGGTCCCCTCAGAGAGACGCCGGAAGGCGATGGGCGATACTGTGCTTCGCCCTAGTCATTTCTGGAATCATGATCGAGGAAGCTGCGAGATTCGGTCTCTCCTGGTATTGGGGCAGTTCGAGCGAAATTTCCCAGCGCATTCGCGGAGCTGAGCTAGTCCCCGGGAACGCGGACGCATGGCGTAATCTGGGGCAAAGCCTGCAATATAACTTCGACGAAAACGATCCAGCCAGAGAGATTGCGTACTTCCGCCGCAGTACGGAATTAGACCCGCGTTCCGCGGACAATTGGATGGACCTCGCGGCGGCGTACGAGGAAGACGGTGATGCGGCTGCGGCGCAGGCAGCATTCGAGAAAGCGCGGCGCGATTATCCGATTTCAGCGCGGGTGGCGTGGAATTACGGCAATTTTCTGCTGCGACAACGGCGGACCGACGAGGGATTGCAGGAAATTCACAAGGCGATTCTTACTGAACCCACCAGAATCCCCATGGCCATCAGTGTTGTTTGGAGATTCGACCCAGACGTCGATCTGATTCTAAAAGACGTATTGCCCGACAACGCGGATGCGTACTGGCAAGCTCTCGATTTCTTTGCCAGCATTCACGATCCGCAAGCGGGGCTGGCGACCTGGGAGAGCTTGGCGAGCCATTCCGGCTGGCTGCCGCTAGACTTGAAGCAAATCTTTCCTTTCGTCGATGAACTAATGACCGAAGGACGAGATGAAGATGCCGCGGGTGTGTGGCGACAAGCGCTCGACGCGTCGCGCTGGCCGGACGACCCGCCACCCGGAGACTCCGTGATTTGGAATGGCGGATTTGAAGCGAAGATCGCAGGCGGCGGGCTGGACTGGAGGATTGTGCCGACGCCGGGCGCTCTCGTGAGCCTGGATACATCCATCGTTCATTCGGGGACGCGCTCGCTTCGCGTGAGCTTCACCGGAGGGATGAATCTGGATTATGCAGGCGTTCACGAATTGGTTCCGGTGCATCCCGGGACAGTTTATGAACTGCAAGCCTTCCTGCGCACCGAAGGCGTCACCACCGAGAGCGGGATGTGTTTTGAGGCCATTGATCCGCAGCATCCCCAGAATGGAAACTCCCTGACGCCGGCATTGACGGGAGCGAACTCGTGGACGCCTGTGCGAGTCAGGGTCAAGACGCTGCCAGAGACATATTTTCTCGATGTGAGGCTTCGCCGGCTGCCGAGCCGGCTGTTCGACAACAAGCTAGGGGGAACGGTATGGGTGGATGATGTGACGCTGACTCCGATTGGCAGCGAGCCGGAGAAAAGTGCGCAATGAAATCTCTCCGCATCGGTATATGCGCTTTGGCAGCGTTCAGCGTGCTGGCTTTCGGCGCCGTCGAGGTGTGGTCACAAACGGTCCTGGAAATTGGTGTGGCACTGCTGTTTCTCTGGTGGGCGGTGCTGATCTTCCGCAAACCGGAAGTCGAAATCCGGTGGAGTCCGCTGTACTGGCCCCTTTTGATTTTCGTGGGGCTGGTCACAACGGAATTGTTGTTTCGCACGACGGCGTATGGGTTTTACACGCGCGTGGCACTGCTGGAGTTGTCGGCTTGCTTGCTGCTGTTTTTTCTTTCCGGACAAGTGTACCGCGAGAGGCGCGAACTGAGGTTCCTTGCATGGTTTCTCATGTGGTTTGTTTTCGCCGTGGCTGTTTTCGGAATCGCACAAAATCTTACGTCGAATGACAAATTATATTGGATGCGCCCGTTGACCGCAGGCGGAAGTCCATTTGGCCCCTACGTGAACCGAAATCATTTCGCGGGATTGATGGAGCTGCTGTCACCCATCGGGCTGTCTCTCCTGCTTTTTCGCGGCGTTCGACGGGAGCAAATGCCACTCGTTGGCCTTCTCACGATTGTGCCTGTCGCCGCACTCTTTCTCTCCGGCTCGCGAGGAGGGATCGTAAGCTTTTTGTTCGAGCTGGGCCTGTTGACCTTGCTTGTTCGTTACCGAAAAATAGAGAAATTGCATAAAGCGGCGGTGGCGGTTGTCTTACTGACTGCTCTGGCGGCAGTCGGCTGGCTGGGAACAAACAAACTTGTCGAGCGATTCACACAGGTTCGTTCCGACGATGTGTCCCTTGAACGACGCTGGACCATGTTTGTGAGCACCCGACACGTTTTTCAGCACAATCCGTTGATCGGCACGGGGCTGGGGACACTGGCGGACGTATATCCGCGCTACGAGACCTACTACGACGGGAAAATTGTGGACCATGCCCACAATGATTACGCAGAGCTTCTTGCGGAGACGGGCATCGCTGGAGGATTGTGCGGCCTGGCTTTCTTCTGGTTATTCTTCCGCGAAGGCTGGGCCCGCCTCGGCGCAGAACAGAGTTCATTTTCGCTGGGACTGCACGCCGGCGCAATCGCTGCATGCTCGGGCATGTTGGTGCACAGCCTGGTGGACTACAATTTGCACATCTTGTCGAACGGGCTTCTTTTCCTTCTGATGGCTTCGCTGGCAGCAACACCTGTTTTGCCGCCACGAACGCGAGTACCATCCGCTTAAATTCCACACAAACACTGCACATCTGCCGTTGACATCCAAGCGGTGCTAGTTCATAGTTTCGGCGGGGTCACAATCTATCCATGGCTTTGACAGTCCGGAAGGCACTGGACTGCGCGGAGGCGAAACCTGTCTGGCTGGCAATAATTTTTTTGAGCGGGCTGATCTTGCCCGGGAGTCGGCCTGCATTCGGCCAAGATAAGGTTCAAACGCCGCAGCAGACGAACGCAAGGATTCAAGAACTCGCGAAGGATTCCCATCCCCAGTTGGCGGAAAGCACGGTCGGAGCGGGGGATGTTCTCCGAATTGACGTCTTCGACGTGCCGGATCTCTCCCGCGATGCGCGTGTCAGCGACAGCGGATTAATCTCTCTCCCACTCCTCCCCGATCGCATCTCTGTTTCCGGCTGCAGCACATTCCAGCTTGAGCAAAAGCTCGAAAAAATGCTGCAAGAGAATGGCCTCGTGATGCATCCGCAGGTGTCCGTGATGGTGAAGGAGCAGAACAGCGAGCCCATATCTGTGGTGGGCGCCGTTGGCCACCCGATGGTGTACCACGAATTCGGGCCGACGAGCTTGCTGCAAGTCTTGGCCGAGGCGGGAGGAATCTCTGACGATGCCGGAGATTCCATCATCATCACGCGGCAAAGTTCGCCGACGGGAACGTGCGGCCAAAAGGAACTAAACCAGGCGGCTGACCCGTCCAGTGATCCCCAGACCATTACTGTCCGCCTCTCGGACCTGCTGCAATCTGGAGATCCAGCGTTCAATATACCTGTATACGGTGGCGACGTGATAACCGTTCCGCGCGCCGGAGTGGTTTATATCGCTGGAGCCGTAGTGCAGCCCGGCGGTTACACGCTGCACGAAGCCGGCGAGGTGATTAACACAATGAAAGCCGTGGCGCTGGCGCACGGGCTGGAGTCCACGGCGAAAGCGAATAACGCAGTGATTCTGCGGAAGGATCCCGCGACGGGCCAGACGAGAGAAATTGACGTCAAACTGAAAAAAATAATGGACCGGAAGGCATCGGACGTCCAACTGTACGCCAACGACATCCTGTTCGTTCCGGACAGCGCCAGCAAGCGCATTCTGGGTCACGCTGCGGCTGCGGCGCTGTCCATAACAACGGGCTTGGCCATTCTCAAAGGAAGCCAGTAAGCAGCAGGAGCCAGAGGAGCTTCAGCAAAGAGTGGAGGATTCGCCAAAATTCGGGCCAGTTGAGCGGAGAGGAAGAGATTCCCTCGCTGTGATTTCCGCTTCTCCTGCTTTTGGCTGGGACAAGATGCCGCGCGAGCCGCATCTGCTCGATTATGTAATCGTCCTGCGGAAGCACCAATGGATGATTCTGACGTTTTTGCTGACCGTGGTCACGATCGTCACGATTGCATCGTTCAAGATGAAGCCCGTGTACGTCGCCTCGGCGCGAGTGGAAGTGGACCGGGAGAATCCGAACGCCCTTCCCTTTCAGGACAGTAATTCCTTCGATATGTACATGGACCTTGAGAACTACATCGAGACACAAACCGAAATTCTGCGGAGCGAGACGCTGGCCATGAAAACGATCCGCTCAATGGATTTGGCGCGCCATCCGGAATTTGGCGGCAATCCAAATGAGATGATCGACGCCGGCGCCAACCAAAAGGAGCCACCCATCCTGGGAGCGTTTCTGGGCAGCTTGAGCGTTAAGCGAGTGCCGAACAGCCGGCTGCTCGAAGTGCAATTCGAAGCGGAGAACCCCGAACTTGCGGCGGAAGTAGTGAATGCGCACCTGCAGAACTACATTGAAGAGAATTTCAAAAGCCGATTCGATGCCACGACGCAGGCTTCCAATTTCCTCTCCTCGGAGCTAGAGGAGCTGCGGATCAAGATGGAGAAATCGGAAGATGCGAGGGTGGCGTACGAGCGGCAGAACCAGATCTGGATGGTGGATGCGAATCAAAATACAACGACACAGAAACTCGAGGACCTGAGCAAATCGCTGACCGACGTGCAGACCGAACTCTCGAAGCGGGAAGCGACTTACGAGATGGCGCATTCTCCCGACGCCGATTCACTGGATGCGATTCAGGGAAACACGGAGGTTCAGGATCTCATCAAGAAGAAATCCGATTTGGAGCAGAAGTACACGGAAACTTTGAATCAGACTGGGCCGAACTATCCCGCGGTCCAAGACCTCGCGGCGCAGATCAGGGACATAGACGCGCAGGTAAGCGAACGCAAGAAAGCTATCGTTGAACAGGTCGACTCGGACTTCCATGAAAGCCAGACGCGCGCGGGCTTGCTCGAACGCGATTTGAACCACCAGGAGGCGCTGGCGAACAAGCTTGCTGAAAAACTGGTGCAATACAACATCTTGAAGCACGACGCAGAGTCGAACAAGGAACTCTACGACGGGCTGCTTCAGAAATTGAAAGAAGCAGGTATCTCCGCCGGCTTGCGCACGAGCAACATCCGCATCGTCGATCCGGCGCTGGTGCCGTCAACCCCGACGCGCCCACAGAAGGCGCGCAACATCCTGCTGGCGTTCCTGGTGGGCATCGTCGGAGGAATCGGTTTGGCATTCTTCCGCGAGTATCTCGACAATACTGTGAAGTCTCCCGATGACATTGAGGCTCTGACGGGCTTGCCCTCGTTGACCGTGGTGCCTGCATTCGCGAACGCCAACGGCCATCATCAATTGGCGAAGGTTTCGAGGCACATCGGAATCGGCGCGAAACGAGACGAATCGCGCGTGGAAGTGATTTCTGTCCAGCATCCAAAATCCATGGTTTCGGAGGCGTTTCGTGCGTTGCGGACAGCCCTGCTGCTTTCGCAGGCCGACCGGCCGCCACAAGTCATCCTAATGACCAGCGCGCTTCCGCAGGAGGGGAAGACGACAGCGGCCTCCAATCTTGCGATTACGCTTGCACAGCTTGGCGACCGCACGCTCCTCATTGACGCGGACTTGAGAAAGCCGGGAGTACGCACGGCGCTGAATCTGCCGATCGGACGCGAGCTTGGCCTCAGCTCGTATCTCGCCGGCGTTTCGCCGCTCCACGACGTCATCGTTCCGCACGAATCCATCGAGAATCTCGACGCCATACCGACCGGGCCGATCCCTCCGAATCCCGCCGATTTGCTTTCGTCCCGCCGCATGGGCGAAGCGATCGAAGACCTGCGGAAACAATACAAGTTCATCGTGATTGATTCGCCGCCCATCATGGCCGCGACGGATGCCGTGATTCTCTCGGCGCTGACGGATGGCGTGCTGCTCGTTGTGTGGAGCGGCGGAACTCCGAAAGAGGCGTTCACGCGTTCGCGGGACCTGCTTTCCGCGGTGAAGGGACGCTTGCTGGGCGTGATTTTGAATGCGGTGGATTCCAGCGCGCCCGATTATTACTACTCGTACCGATACTATCCGTATTCGTATGGCTACGGCGAAGCGGAAGAAGCGAAATCCAAATTTAAGGCGGGGCCGAACACGCTCGCGGGTGACTGAATGAGAGAACGACTATGCGCGCGCTAATCACGGGAGGCGCAGGGTTCATCGGATCGCATCTGGCAGAGGCGCTCCTGGCGCGCGGCGACAAAGTTTTCATCCTCGACGACTTATCCACGGGCAGCGTCGAGAATATCCGCCATTTGAAAGCCGACTCACGGCTTCACTGCGCGTTCGATTCGCTTCAGAACCGGCATCTCCTCGCGGAACTCGTTGATGAATCGGAGGTCGTGTTTCACCTCGCCGCTGCGGTTGGCGTACGCCTGATCGTCGAAAGCCCCGTGCGGACGATAGAGACGAATGTGAACGGGACGCAACTGGTGCTTGAGGCGGCGAGCAAGAAGAAGAAGCTCGTCTTCGCAGCATCCACATCGGAAGTTTACGGGAAGAGCGAGAAAATTCCATTCCGCGAGGATGCCGATCTCGTTCTTGGGCCGACGACGAAGGGCCGCTGGAGTTACGCAGCGTCGAAGGCACTCGACGAATTTCTGGCGCTATCCTACTGGAAGGAAAAGCGCCTGCCCGTCATCATCGCGCGGTTTTTCAATACTGTGGGCCCGAGGCAGACGGGACGATACGGGATGGTGCTGCCGAATTTCGTTTCGCAGAGCCTTGATGGGGCGCCAATCACGATTTTTGGGAGCGGACAGCAGTCGCGTTGCTTCTGCGACGTGAGGGATGCAGTGGAAGCGATGCTGCGACTCGTCGGGCGCGGTCAGGCGATCGGAGAAGTGACGAACATTGGCAGCAATCGAGAAGTGACGATTGAAAGCCTGGCGCAGATGGTGAA
Source organism: Candidatus Acidiferrales bacterium (assembly GCA_035934545.1). Classification (GTDB taxonomy): domain Bacteria; phylum Acidobacteriota; class Terriglobia; order Acidiferrales; family UBA7541; genus DAHUXN01. The sequence continues at coordinate 132,482 of DASYXV010000082.1, read as the reverse complement.
GCAACGCTCGGCGAGTGCCTCGCCGATTACGTTTGTGCCTTATGATCGCGCCTACGAGCCGGGATTTGAAGACATGAACCGCCGTATCCCTTCGCTTGAAAAGCTGGAGGCGCTCACAGGATTCCTTCCGGCGACGCCACTGGAGAAAATCGTGGACCGCGTGATCGGATTTTTTCAGAAAAGGCGCGAAACGGAAGGGAGAGAGCAGCACGAAAGGCCCCCGATACTCATCCGTGCCGCCGGGGCCGAACGGAGCCCCGCGCCGTAAACGAGGGCTGCGGCGAAAGCAGGGAGTCGCTCGTTCGTAAGAATCGTTTGCGATACTTGAGCAGACAGCGAGACCAATGGAAGGACTGCACCACATTTGCCGCCTGACGCGCTGCGACAAAATCCTGCTGCTAATGTTTCTGCTGTCACTTCCGCTGGCGAATCCGTGGGTGCGCGGCGACGGGGTCGGGTATTACGCGTACGCCCGGGCGCTGGTCGTCAACGAGAATTTGCGCTTTGAACCTGATTGGCTTCATGCGAACTCGAGTTTCGTTGCCGGGCGCGTGAACAGTGAAGGCCAAATTCGCCCGGAGCAATATACGGCCACCGGCTACTTGAATAATCATTTCAGTATTGGCCCGGCGCTCGATTGGATGCCATTTCTTCTGGTTACTCACGCGGCCGTCCGTGCGATTGATCATCTAGGGGGACGCATATCTGCCGATGGGTTTTCTTGGCCCTACCTTTATACGATGGCGCTCGTGACGGCGCTTGCTGGAATTCTCGGCCTTCTCTTTTCTTTTTCCCTTGCACGCAAATATTTTCCCGAGCGATGGGCTTTTCTGGCAACGGTAGGAATTTGGCTGGCCAGCTCGCTGCCGGTATATATGTATTTCAACCCTTCCTGGTCGCACGCGCATTCGGCATTCGCGGTCGCCTTATTTTTCTGGTATTGGGATCACACGCGTGGGACTCGAACACTCAAGCAATGGGCTCTATTGGGCCTGATGGGTGCGCTGATGCTGAACATGTATTACCTGAACGCCGTTCTGCTTCTTGCGCCACTTCTGGAGTCAGTGTGGTTACGAAGAGAATCTTTGCACACAGCGCGGGTGGAACATGGAGAACAGTGGGGAAATCTTCTCGCCAAGCATGTCGTTTTTGCCGGTGTGGTACTAGTCGGGTTGATTCCGACGTTTGCGACGCGATGGATCATTTACGGCACTCCTTTTGCGTCAGGCTACATTTCGCTGCGATCGTGGAGCTGGACTTCTCCTGTCTTCGCGAAAGTGCTCTTCTCATCCGATCATGGACTGTTTAGCTGGACTCCGATTCTGATTCTTGCGTCGCTCGGGCTTATCTTGCTGGCGAGGCGCGAACGGGATCTAGGAATCATCCTGTCGGCATGCGCATTGGTGTTTTATATCGTAATCGCTTGTTATCCGGATTGGGACGGAATTTCCTCCTTCGGGAACCGCTTCTTTGTTTCGCTGACACCGATCTTCGTGATTGGATTGGCGGCTCTCTTCGCCGCGTTCGAGAGAATCTGGCACGGAAGCCGTAGCGCCTTGCTGCAAGCATGCGCAATCACAGGGTTGCTGGTTGCATGGAACGCGGGACTGATTTTTCAGTGGGGCATGCATTTGATTCCTGACCGCGGAACATTTTCCTGGAACGAAATGATTTACAACCAGTTTTACGTTGTGCCTGCGAAGATGAGTGGCTCTCTTGAACGGTATTTTACGCGACGCGGCGAAATGATGCAGGGCATCGAGAAACAAGACTTGCGCCAGCTTCAGAGGCAGGCTACGCGGCAGGAGAAGGGGCGCTCATGAGCGCGCCTGATATGGTGATTGCCGCACGCGAATCTCACACGCTGCGCATCGCGCCGCCAATAGGTTGGTGGGACCTCAATCTGGGGGAGTTGTGGCAATCACGCGAGCTGGTCTATTTCTTTGTGTGGCGCGACATCAAGATCCGGTATAAGCAGACGGCCATTGGCGCCGCTTGGGCCGTGTTGCAACCCTTTCTTGCCATGGTTGTGTTTACGTTGTTTTTTGGGAAATTGGCGCACATTCCTTCGGGCGGGATTCCTTATCCGGTCTTCTATTACAGCGCGCTACTGCCTTGGCTCTATTTCGCCGCGAGCTTGCAGGCAGCGACGAACACAATCGTGGAAAATCAGCGCGTGATCACGAAAGTGTATTTTCCGCGGCTGGCGTTGCCCATTTCGTCCGTACTATCCGGATTGGTGGATTTTGGCGTCGGCTTTCTTTTGTTTCTCGTCATGATGGTTTATTACGGCATTCGGCCGGGAGTTCCACTGCTCCTCTTTCCAGTCTTTCTTTTGCTTGCGGTATTGACGGCGCTCGGTGTGGGCCTGTGGTTTTCGGCGATGAACGCGATTTATCGCGACGTCCGGTACGTCGTTCCGTTTCTGGTGCAGTTCTGGCTTTTCGCTTCGCCCGTGGCCTATTCGAGCTCTCTTGTTCCCGTGAAGTGGCGGTGGCTTTACGGTCTAAATCCCATGGCGGGCGTGATTGAGGGATTTCGGTGGTCGCTCGCAGGGCAAGGAATGTCGCCAGGGCGAATGATGCTGGTTTCCACGGCGATCGTTCTGCTTCTTGTGGTGACGGGGCTGATCTATTTCCAGAAAATGGAGACCACGGTCGCCGATGTGGTGTAACGAATGACCGACGCAGTGATACGCGCGGAATCGATTGGCAAACGCTACCGCGTTGGAGAGCGCGAACGATACGTTGCACTGCGTGACGTACTTGCGAATGCGATCAAATTCCGAGGGCGAGCAAAGAAGCAATCAAGGGATTTTGTCTGGGCAGTGCGAGAGGTTTCGTTTGATGTCAAGCGGGGCGAAGTTGTTGGACTCATTGGAAGAAATGGCGCCGGCAAGACGACACTGCTCAAATTGCTCGCGCGAATCACGCGGCCGACATCGGGCTGGGCGGAAATCCATGGCCGCATCGGCAGCCTCCTCGAAGTCGGAACGGGCTTCCATCCGGAGCTCACTGGGCGCGAGAATATTTTTCTCAGCGGCGCGATTCTCGGAATGAGCAGGGCCGAGATTCGCCGCAAGTATGACGAGATTGTCGCGTTTGCCGAAGTCGAACGCTTCATTGACACACCGCTCAAGCATTTCAGCAGCGGGATGCAAATGCGGCTCGCGTTCGCCGTCGCCGCGCATCTCGAACCGGAAATCCTGCTTGTGGACGAAGTGCTGGCGGTGGGCGACCTGGCATTCCAGAAGAAATGCCTCGGCAAGATGCAGGAAGTCTCGCAGAGCGGCCGCACGATCATTTTCGTCAGCCACCAGATGAACCAAATTCGCCGGCTGTGCGAGCGCGTCATCTGGCTGGACGCGGGCGAGATCCGCCAGTCGGGTGCGGCGCAAGCAGTTGTGGGCAGTTATGAAGCGACGACGATGGGAGGGACTGATCCCTTTGTGCAATCCGGTGCCGGCGGTTGCTTTCGAAGGTGGGAGATATCGGGAGAGGGAGGAGAGGCAAACGTTTTGAGGGATGGACTGAAACCTCTGATTCTGAAATTCACGGTGAGGACGGACGAGCCGATCCTGCGCGGCCACTTTGGCGTACACGTGCGCAACCATGATAACGTCCTTGTTGCGAGCTGGGGTTTTGACGATGTCTTTGTAGAATTGGGGACACAGCAGCTCTTGGTATACCTCCCTTTCTTGCCCCTTCGTCCGGGGCTTTATCGAATTTTCTGCTCTCTCTACAACGACGGAAACAATCTGAACGGCGGAAGACTCCTTGAGGTGTGGGACGCAGTGCCCTGCCTTGCGATAGAAAGCCCTCCCTTGTCGCACAGCCAGGATGCGTGGGCCGGGCTATTCAATATCTCTGCGGAGCTTAAAGTGGATTCGTTCGCAGAGAGTCGCGTGTGAGAATGCGAGAGAGCAGAAAAAAGGGAATAGCGGGTTCTTGATGGCTCCCCCGACTGCAGCGGCAAGTCTGAGCAGGACACCGAGCAGCTCCACGGTTCACAGGACAGGCGGTCAGCGGACTTGCCCTGCATGCGGTTCAATTTCGGAGGGCGCGGCTGAGGAGCATTTTCACAATGCTTCCCTCTACCATTGCGCGGCCTGCGATCTTGATTTCTGGCACCCTGTCAAAATGCCCGATGATTCCTGGCATGAGATCGTATACCAGGGCCGTGACAATAAGGAGATGCCTCTCGAGCCCGGACATAAGTTTTTTCTTACGGATCCCCGCGCGCCCAAGAATGGAAGGCTTCTCGACATCGGATGCGGCGTGGGAAATTTCCTGGCCGCTGCGCAGCGGCACGGCTTTGATGTCACCGGCATAGAAATAAATCGAAATGCAGTCGAATTCGCGCGAAGCCACTATGGCTTGAAGAAAACCTTTGTCGCGCGACCCGATGAATACTGGCAAGAACACCAAGGTGAGACCTTTGACGTCGTCACTTTTTTCGAAGTGCTCGAGCATCAAGTGAATCCCCGAGCCTTTTTGAATGCAGCTAAACGATTTGTGGCCGAGTCGGGATTCATTGCGTTGAGCGTCCCTAATCGGGAGCGCTGGCAGACTAAATTTGAAACGCTCGACTACCCTCCGAATCACCTGACCCGGTGGAGCCCCCTTGCATTACGGAATTTCCTAGAAGCAAATGGGTTCGATGTTCTCGCAATTCGGCAGGAGCCTCTTCGCGTGAAGCGCGCTGCGCAAGTGCTGGGAGCTAAATTGCACATGGGATTGGTTTCCGTGGTGGCCGGCGGGACGCCGCCGAGTCTAGCGGACCTCGCGGACATGCAGCCTGAGGGTCTGCAGATAGAAATGAAGAGACTGGAGACATCTCGAAGGCACCGCTGGGCATCGCGGCTTGTGCGCGCCAAACAATATGCGTTTTGGCCGGCAGCGCTCTGCCTGCTTCCCTGTCTCCGGCTCCGAGGATACACAGGTCTATATCTTTATTGCTTTGCGCAGAAAAAGACGACGAGCAAGGCACCCCGCAGAAGCGCTCCGGTCGGTGAATTTCATGCCTAAGCCGCATGTAACGGTCCTGCTCGACACGTACAATCACGAGCGCTTCATCGAAGAAGCGATTGTGAGCGTTCTGGAACAGGATTTCGCGCAGGCGGAGACGGAAATCGTCGCGGTGGACGACGGCTCGACGGATCGCACGCCTGAAATCATCCGCAAATTTGCGCCGCGCGTACGTCTTTTGCACAAAGCAAACGGCGGGCAAGCCTCCGCATTCAATGCAGGGATTCGGGAAGCCAGGGGCGAAATCGTAGCCTTCCTTGATGGCGACGATTGGTGGGCGAAGAATAAGCTCAGCCGCGTCGTAAGTGTTTTGGACCAGCATCCCGAAATTGGATTCGTGGGCCACGGAAACATTTCGGTTTACCTGGATGGCAGAGCATCTTATGAGACGCTCCGTGAAGGTCACCGCTTCCGGGCAAACACCACTCGAGGCGCGCTCCTTTTTCGCGTTCGCAAAAATTTTCTGGGCACGAGCCGGATGACCATCCGCGCCGGCATTCTTCGCAAGATTGGAAGCGTGCCGGAAGCTCTCAGAATTCAGGCGGACGAATTCCTGTTCACTCTGGCGGCTGTACTTTGTGATGTGGAAGTTCTTCCGGACGCCTTGACCTACTATCGCCTGCATGATTCCAATTTGTTCATGATCGATCGCCAGCATCCGGAACGGATGCGAATCAAGCAATTTGTTCTGGATGTCCTTGCGAAATACTTGGCGAAACAACTCGCTGTCTTCGAAGTGGATTCCGGTGCGATTGACATCATTGTCGAAAGCGTCCAAACGGAAGCAGACCAATTGCGCCTGATGCTCGACGGAGGGTTCCCGTGGGAGACCGTGCGAACTGAATTCAAGATCCAAGGCATCCTGAGCAGGCAGGCGACTCGCGCGCAGCGTCTGTTTAGATTTGCAAGAATTCTGCCTGCCGTGCTTATGCCTCCCCGATGGTATTACCAGTGGCGTTGCGAAATTGGACAAAGTGCCCTTTACCAGCAGGCTCGGGCAAAATACCTTCCTATTCCGCAACCTCCGCACGTGCAACGAGTAGCGGCGGTTGGCCAAGGAATGAACTCCAAGTGAGTCTTGCCATCAACCAAGTTAATGGCGATCAGATTCTCAGAGGGTCAGGAGATCCTCCTCGCGAGTGGGTAGGACAGCGATCCGGGTTATCAACCCTGCCCCCTTGTGTCCTGGCAAATGGCTGACGGAGTTCACTCTATGGGAATCCATCCAAGAGAAAGAGTCGGCTTCATCGGCGACGCGCTCGATTGTTATTGGGCGCATCTCGCGGGAGTCAAAATCGCCGCCGAAATTCCCACCGAAGGCGCGTTTGTATTCTGGACGTCCTCTCCCGAGGAACAGGATCGAATACTCAAAGTATTCACAAAGAGCGGAGCGAACGTCGTGGTAACCAATTTGAGTGTTCCTTCCGTCGTCTCGGCAAGTTGGCAAAGAATCGGAACAACAGACCATTCCATGCATCCTCTCCTTTCCGTCGCTCAGGATGGAAGCGAGTCGAAATGAGAATCCTCATGGCCGCGGGGGTTCCCAAGCGCCGTGAAGGCGGCGTAGCGGCCATCATCTATAATCTGGGCCGGGAGCTAGCAGCCTCTGGAAATGCGGTATCTTATGTTTTCTATGATGACCTGCTCTCGCCGAACGAGGTGACCAGCCGTTTCCGCGATCTGCGATTCGCCATTCGGCTTGCAAGGCACATCCGAAGAAATAAAAGCAAATATGATGCAGTAAATCTCCACGCTCCTACCGGATTCGCTTACGGCGCCTTTCGGCGCTTGATGCCTTGGAGCCACCTCCCCCCTTACGTGATGACGCTGCATGGCCTTGAAGAAAGGCGTGTCCACGCGATGGGACGCGAAGCCAGAAAAGGAAGGGCATGGCATTTTTCCCTCAAAAACCGCCTGTGGCATAGAGCGTTTCACAAACCCAGATTTTATCTTTCCATTAAGACTGCGGACCGCGCACACTGCTACAGCCGGGATGTTTGGACCGTCTTGCAGCTGAAGTACAACCTCGATACAGAGAAAACTGCCTATATTCCGAGCGGGGTGGAAGAACGCTTCTTCATTCACCGCGAATATACAAAGAAGGACATCCTCCGGCTCTTGTATGTCGGTACATGGCTCGATCAAAGAGGGATTTTCTACCTTCGCGACGCATTGACTCGGCTTGTGACAAAGCTGCCCGGGTGGACTTTCACAATTGTCGGCGCCGGAGTCAGCGAGCAAGAACTGAAGGATTTCTTTGGCAAGGCGTTAGAAAAACAAATTATCGTTCGGCCGGTTGTACCGGCAAAGCAAATGCCCCAGCTCTATGCGGAGCACGATATTTTTGTGTTCCCATCGCTAATGGAGGGGCTGCCTTCGGTTCTGCTCGAAGCCATGGCCGCCGGTATGCCTGTGATTACGACAGAGACCTGCGGTATGACCGACGTGGTCGCGGACGGAGTGAACGGCTTGCTGATTCCTCCGGCGGATGCGCGAGCGATTGGGGATGCCGTTGTGCGGCTCTGTAATTCGGTTGGACTGCGTCAGCAGTTGGGAGAGGCAGCGCAGCATTCCATGCGCCGGTTTACGTGGAAACATTCAGCAGAAAAGCTCGAGCGCGTATTCGCATCGGCAATTCAGAATGGCCATGGTTCGAGGGAAGGGCGATGATTTCGCTCGGAATCAACTACACAAGAATGCATGATTCCTCGGCGTGCATCGTCCGCGACGGGGAGCTGCTGTTCGCAATCGCCGAAGAAAGGCTCAGCCGCGTGAAGCACGATGCGCGTTTTCCATTGCTGGCAATTCGAGCTTGCATTAATTTTGCGGATGTCCGCGAAGCGAAACTGGACGAGGTATGTTTTGGATGGTCGCCTCCGCGCGCCAGCTATTTGCACGATTTGGGTTGCTATGTGCTTGGCAAAGAGCCTCTGAGTTACCTCAGTCTCCTCAACTCGACGCGAGCCTTTCTGAGCATGTGGCACCAGCGCGGGGGCCAGAACCCCTTTCAGCGACATTTCGACTCTTCGCGCGCGTGCGTGCGTTTCGTGGATCATCATCTCGCCCACGCGATCAGCGCATATGCACACTCGGGATTCGATGAGGCGGCGGTGCTAGTCATTGACGGCCGCGGCGCGTGGGAAGCGACTTCGATCTGGCGTGGAAGAGACGGCCGACTTGAACACATTCAAACAATCCCATGGCCAAACTCGCTGGGAATGTTCTACGCGCAGTTCACTAACTATCTTGGCTTCCAGGCGTGGAGCGACGAGTGGAAGGTCATGGGCCTCGCGCCATATGGCGAGCCGGGAGTAGACCTGCGAGATTTTCTGAGAATCGAAGACGCCTTTTACCGAGTGAATATCCGCCGGTTAATGGAGCGAGACTCCTCGCCATGCGAAGGAATTCAGAAGCGGCTTGGTCCCAGACGGAAGCCCGAATGTGAAATCACAGACCGGCACAAGAACATTGCTTTCGCCGTGCAGGACTCTTGCGAGCAGGCAATGATGATGCTGGCGCGCCTTGCCTTGACGAAGACACATACCAGGAATCTTTGCCTTGCCGGAGGCGTCGCGCTGAATTCAAAGGCAAATGGCAAAATTCTAGCCTCGGGATTGTTCGAGCGGATTTTCGTCCAACCTGCTGCCGGAGATGACGGCGTTTGTCTCGGCGCAGCGCTTGCGCCGTACCTCGACAACGGCGGCAAATTGCCAATCCAGAAAATGCGCAGCGCCTATCTTGGACCCGCATTCTCGTCCGAGGATATCGAAGATGTCCTTCGCACCTACAAGCTGCGCTACACGCATTCGCGCGATGTTGCTTCTTGTGCGGCAGATCTGCTTGCGGCAGGAAAAATTCTCGGCTGGTTCCAAGGACGAATGGAAGTCGGGCCGCGCGCGCTAGGCAGTCGCTCGATCCTGGCTGACCCGCGCGATCCTGAGATGACGACGCGTGTCAACAATGCGGTGAAGTTTCGCGAATGGTGGCGGCCATTCGCTCCTTCGTTGCTCGCCGAATCCGCGGGCGAATATTTGGAATCCGCGACAGATTCGCCGTTTATGATTTTGACGTCGCAGGTGAGGCCCGAAAAACGCAACGAGATTCCCGCGGTGACTCACGTGGATGGCAGCGCCCGCCCGCAGACTGTCGAGAAAAGCGTCAATCCTCTTTACTGGCGATTGATCCGCGAATTTGGGAATCGCACCGGCGTTCCGGTGGTGATGAATACTTCCTTCAATCTCCGCGGCGAGCCGATCGTGTGCTCTCCGACGGATGCCATCCGCACGTTCTTCAGTTCCGGCATGGACGCGCTCGTCATCGGCGATTTCATTGTGGAGAAGTGAATGGGCACCCCGCGAAACCGTCTGGCGGAACTGTTGCTGCGATCGCCAATTCGCTTTCGTTCTCTCCAAGGTATGCCTGTTGTAGGCGAATGGTTTCACCGCCTGAGTCACCATCTGCTGCCTTCCAGTGAACTGGTTTGGACCCGCGTTCGCAACGGGCCTGCAAAAGGAATGTGGCTCGAACTCAATCCGCGAACTGGGCACGATTACGCTGAGGGGCGCGCCGAGGCGTCAGTCCAACAAGCCGTCGCTGATTATTTGAAGCCTGGGATGGTTTTCTACGATCTTGGCGCAAATATCGGCTTGTTCTCATTGCTGGCGTCGCAGCTCGTGGGTGAAACTGGAAGCGTATTCAGTTTTGAGCCTGACCCTGCGACGGTTACGCGCCTGCGCCGAAATATAGACAAGAATTGTGTCTCCAATATTACTATCGTCGAAGCCGGAGTGGGATCGACCACGGGCAAATTCGCATTTTTGTGCGCGAATTCTTCTTCGCCTGATCGGGGAGTGGGAAGATTTACCGCACCGAGTGAAGAATGTCACACTGAAGACCTGCAATGTTATGCGCTCGACGATTTCGTGCTGGAGTCCCCGTGCCCCGACGCCGTTAAATGCGATGTGGAAGGCGCGGAAGTAGAAGTGATTCGAGGCGCTCGTAAACTTTTGGCCTCGCGCAGGCCATGGATCATTTTTGAAATCCATTCGGTAGTGAACGGCGATGAAGTCAGAGATTTGTGCAGCCACTTGGGCTACAAAGCCCGCGCCATAGATGAGAACCATTTGCTTGCTGAGCCTTAACTCGTAGGCTTCCTCGTCGCCATCACCAAGAGGTCGTATCCTTCCAGCGGTGGTTCCTTCCCCTTGAGTTCGAGGATGCCGAGGTTCCTCGGAAAAGGACTAGAGACTATGTGAGTGACCTCGAACCCCCTGCGCGGCAGCGAATACTCGAAAAATTCCCGTGTCGGCGCGATGGGATGCTCCTCGCCAATCCAATTCATTGGCCTCTCATCGTCCGCATGCATCGCCGCAAAGTTTGGAATCACGTGGAACATCAATCCGCCGGGAGCGAGCAGGTGCTGCATCGCGCCAAATGCGGAACGAATGTCAGAGAGATTCTTGAGCACTTGATGACTGTAAATGATGTCGAAAGATCCGCCGGGCAGCGATTTCAGTTCATCGAAATCATCCAGGATCTGGACACATAAATTCTCCCTGCCATATTTCGCGCGCGGTTTCGAGATTTCGAAACCCGTCGCCTGAAACCCGTGCTGAATCAGTTGGAGCACCGCGAAGCCCCAGGAACAACCATAGTCCAGCACGCGGCCATGAGGCCGTTGCGCCTTTACGATGGCAATTTCCGCGCTTCGGTCCAGCAGACTCCCCGCAAAGTTCATCCGCATTAGTTCCCTCAGTTCCGAGGCAGATGGAAGCCGAACGTACGGCGCGCATTTGGCATACGCATGCTGATAATAGTTATCCGCTTCCGCCCGCGTGTCGAGCGGCCAGCGGAAAATCAATGAGCATTTCTGGCAGCGAAAAACTTCCAGCACCAGTTTTTTCTTCGCCAAATGGTCGAGAGTAGTCGGCTCCTTGCAGTACGGGCAAACGCGAGCTTGTCCCTCCAATCTGTGTCGAATCACCCGGGCAAGAAATTGCAGTTTATTCGTCATTCCCTTACCAAAGGACAGGAGGCTGCCGCTGCCTTGCGGCACGATTATAGCTTGGCTTTGAAGCAACGCCGCTCACCGTAGCGCCAACGCACATCACTGAGCCCTTCTTTTGCTGCGAAATCTTTTTCCCGCGTCCCTATGCTGGAGTATCCTTCTGTGGGGTCGGAACGGTCGGCTGCCTCTAGCTCGGTGGACCGTTCTTTTTCCTGGCTTCACTGCACCTGTGAAAACCGAACAACGGAAAATCTTGGCGCTTACAGGCCGCCGCGATCTGCTGAGCGATGGCGTCTGGGATTATTGCAGCCGGCTGTCCGGCGCCCTTTGCTCGCACGGATTTGAGACGGAGCTCATCGAGGCCGGCTGGGAGCAGGCCGGATGGCTCTCGGCGTTCCGCAGTCTCCGCAGTAAGCTCTCCGGAATGCGGCACGAATGGGTCCTGATGCAGTACACGGCAATGGCTTGGTCGCGCCGAGGATTTCCGTTTGGCGCGCTTGCGATAGCTTGGGCAGCGAAGAACACCGGCACACGACTCGCCGTTGTTTTTCATGAGTTCCGCGGATTCCGAGCACCTGGTATTTGGGCTCGATTCCGATTCGCTTGCCAGCAATGGGTAATTCATCGGCTCTACGCCCTTGCCGGCGTGGGCATCTTCACCGTTCCGGTTGCGACGGTGTCGTGGCTTTCTCTAAATGATGCGAAGGCCTGCTTCATTCCCATCGGGTCGAATATCCCGGAAAGCACGACTCCGCTTAATCGCGAGGCTTTTGTTGCATCTCCGAAAACGGTGGCCGTCTTCGGCGTCACCAACCTGGGGCGGAGTGCCTGGGAAGTTGAGGAAATCGCGGCGACCATCTGCTATGCCCAGAGGTCTGTCCCGCACTTGCGATTGATTGTCTTCGGCCGCGGAGCGATAGAGGCGCGAAGCTTATTGGAGACCGCTCTGGCTGACAGCGGCGCCGAACTCTCGATCCTCGGAGTGCTTGCCGCAGAAGAAATCACTAGAATTCTGAGCGAAGCCGATGCACTTCTCTATGTCCGCGATGTGCTCACGCCGCAACACGGGAGCGCTCTTGCTGCGGTGGCATGTGGCTTGCCGCTGGTCGCTTATGGTGACGAGGCTACGAGCTTCCCGTTGAGCGAGGCGGGAACCATCCTCGCGCCTCCGGGAGATCGGGAAGCCCTCGGGTGCGCTCTCGGGCGAGTTCTGACAGATGATCTGCTCTGGAATTCTCTCCACCAGCGGAGCTTGAGCACTTATAAGAAATATTTTGCCTGGGAAGAGATTGCTCGAAAATACTGCGCGACTCTCCAGGCGACGACACTCGCGCAATCGGCAGGCCCATTGGTTGATCCAGCATTGAAAGGCTTAGGCAGCGCTTCTTACCGAATGACAGCACACGCGGCGAAAGAAAATTTTCGCCCCGGTGGAGCTTCCGATGCGAGATAAGGCCGTAGCGCGACGGGGAGAATCGGCTTGATCGGATCGAATACCTCGGCGCTCCGCAGCCAGCCGCTCATTTCCTTGGCTGTTCTTCTGTCGGGCCTCTATGCCGCGTGGAAGCTTGGCCATTGGATTTCAGACGAGAATTTTCAGGAGCTGATTTATTCAGCCGTAGGGCTGGCGGTGTGCGTGATCGCCGTCACGATCGCGCGAAACTGGCGCTCCGGGTTTTATCTTTTCCTTGTCTGGCTGCTTTTCGAGGATCTTGTCCGCAAGTATCTGGGCAACAATATGATCATCTATTTCGCCAAGGACGTTCTGGTTGGACTCACTTATGTTGCCCTCTACCTCGCGATTCGCGAGGGTCGTGCGAAGACCTTTCGCCCGCCGTTTCTGCTGGTCTTGAGCTTGTTCTTCTGGCTCGGGACGCTTCAGATTTTCAATCCATACTCGCCCAGCGTTTTGTACGGTATTCTGGGAATGAAAATTGATTTTTATTATGTGCCTCTCATTTTCGTAGGCTACGCGCTGATTCGAAGTGAAGCCGATTTGCGCGGATTCCTCATCGTTTGCCTGCTTCTTGTCTCTGCCGTATCTGCAGTAGGAATCGTCCAGGCGACTCATGGACCCCAATTTCTGAATCCTGTCAATCTCGCGCCTGAGATCAGCAGACTGGGCAATCTCCAGAAAGTTGCTCCGCTCACCGACCAGTTTTTCCTCCTTCCTTCTTCTGTTTTCGTGAGTGCTGGCCGTTTTGCATTTTTCCTCGTACTTGCCACTATCCTCGGACTGGGTGCGGCGGGCTATTTCATTCTCTCTTCGCTCCGTGGGCGGCTGATCATATTCACGGGAATCGCGGTGGTTGCTGCCGCCGTGCTCCTCAGCGGCTCTCGTACGGCGATCCTCTACGCATTCATCAGCTTGGTCGCGCTGGCCGCGCTTTTCTTGTGGGGGGCCCCGTGGCGCTGGGGACAGGCGCATCGCCTCGTGAAGGCCATCCGCAGAAGCGCCATTTTTGCTGCACTCGGGCTGGCGCTGCTGGTTTTCTTTTTCCCATCTGCTGCAAGTTCCCGCTGGTCTTTCTATTTCCAGACTCTCTCTCCGAGTAGTTCCGCATATGAGCTTTCCAATCGTGCCTGGGACTACCCGCTCCAGAACTTCCTAAGCGCGTTTTCCGAACCTCACTGGGCGGTAGGCAACGGTATTGGCACAGCCTCGTTAGGAACTCAATACGTGGGGAAATTGCTCGGCCAGAAGCCGCCGAATGTTTGGGTGGAAGAGGGCTTTGGCCAGCTGATTGTTGAATTCGGGATTCTCGGCCCGATTCTCTGGTTCCTGTGGACGGGAACGCTTCTTTGGGGTGCGTGGAAAATTGTCAAGCCGCTGCGGCAAACACGTGTGTTCCCAATGGCTGCAGCCATTCTGTGGTACGCCTTTTTGATGTTGTATCCACTCGCTTGGCTTGGGCTGGATTGCTATCAGGATTTCATCAGCAATGCGTTCCTCTGGATCCTCATCGGCATCCTCTTTCGGCTTCCCGAAATCGAAGCGGCGAGAGCAAAGTCAAACCTCCAATGCCCCCAGAGCGAAGTTCGCGTCGGATATTTCCCGGCTAAATAAAGATGAAACAAGATCCTAAATCTATCTTCAAAGTATTCCGATGACCATTCCGAAATTTCGCCTTGCTGTCGTCTCACCGTTTGTGGACAAGCGCCATGGGACTGAGCGACGCGTCGCGGAATGGCTGGCCCGGCTCGCGGAGACTTTTGAAATCCACTTGTACAGCCAGCGCGTCGAGGATCTCGATCTGTCGCGCATTGTCTGGCACCGAATCCCGAAATTCCCCGCGCCACACCTTTTCAATTATCTCTGGTGGTTTACCGCAAATCACATTTGGCGCGGTTGGGATCGGCGATTTCGCGGTCTACATCCCGACTTGGTTTTTTCGCCGGGGATCAACTGTCTCGATGCGGATGTGATGTCGGTGCATGTGGTCTTTGCGGGATACCGCCGCCAAAATGCTGCGAGTTTACGTTTCAGAACGCAACCCCTCCGCAATTGGCCCTTAATCCTGCATCGCAGGCTGTACTATTCTTTGATCGCATTGCTGGAGCGCCACCTGTATCGCGACCCAAAGAAGTCTTTGATCCTCATCTCACGCCGAACAGGGGAGGCGCTCCAGATTTTCTACGGCCGCGCCGAGAAACTTCCCGTCGTCTATCTGGGACTCGATCAGGAAGTATTTAACCCGGAGACCCGGTTGCGTTTGCGCGATGAGGCTCGGCGTGCGCTTCACCTCTCTCCTGGCCAATTCGCTCTTCTCATCATTGGCAATGATTGGCGAAACAAAGGCCTGCTGGTGATTCTTGAAGTGCTCAATCGATTGCGGGAACTGCCGCTCCAGCTGCTCGTTGTTGGACAGGACGATCCATCGCCTTACAGCAAACTGATCGAAGAGAATGGTTGCAAGGAACATGTTCTTTTCCTGCCGCCGCGGAAGGATGTGGAATTCTATTACGCCGCCGCTGATGCTTATGTCGGTCCCTCACTGGAAGATACATTCGCTCTTCCTCCAGCAGAGGCGATGGCCTGTGGGGTGCCGATCATCACCTCCATCAAAAACGGCACGTCGGAGATTATCGACAACGGCTCGGATGGCTTGCTGATTTCCGATCCCTCGGACGCAAAGGAGCTTGCGGCTTTGGTTCGGAAACTCTACGAAGATCCCTTTTTGCGAGAAAGGATTGGCGCCAAAGCATCAGAGAAAATGAAGCAGTTCACGTGGGATCGCAACGGCCGCGAGATGACTCAGATTCTGCTGCAAGTCATGGAAAAGAAAAATTCCCTAGCCCCGCGGGCCCTGCGCCAGGAAGCTTGAATGAACTGTTCCGATCCTGAGCCCTCACTTGAAAAGATCCGGCCTGTCTCATGATCGTCGCGCTCTTCCCTGAATTACTCAGTTTCGGCGGCATTCAATTGGCCGGCCGGCAGATTGCCGCCACTTTGACATCTATTGCCGCGGAGCGGGGCTTGCAGTTCCATGCGCTGAGTCTCAATGATCCCAGAGGCGAACATGAATCCAGCGTCGGACGGCTGAAGTTTCACTTCTGCGGCTTTGAAAGGAATAAAGTCCGGTTCTTTCTTGCTGCCCTGCAAGCTGCCCGCGCGAGGCCACAAATCATCTTAGCTGCTCACCCGAACCTCGCCCCCGTCGCCATGGCCATGAAATTCCTCGCTGGCAAGCCCCGAATCATCGTTTGCACGCACGGAATCGAAGTGTGGCGCCAGCTGCCTCCAATCCGGCGGCGCGCGCTTCGCAAGGCGGATGTCGTGCTTGCGCCCAGCACGGACACGGCGCGCAAGCTGCTCGAAGTTCAGCACATCGCCGCCGAAAGGATTCGCAAGCTTCCCTGGGCTCTCGATCCGGATTTTCTCGCACTCGCTGCAGCTCCGGAAAAGCTTCCCGTGCCTCAGACTTTTCCCGGCGGGGTCATCGTCTTGTCAGTAGGCCGCTGGGCTGCCACGGAGCGTTACAAAGGCGCCGATCTGCTTATCCAGGCCGTTGAGGATCTCGCAACCGAGTTCCCAGACTTGCATCTGGTCCTTGCCGGTTCGGGCGACGACGTTCCACGCCTCCAGGAACTCGCGAAGGAGTCTGGCTGCCCGGATCGAATTCATTTCCTGCCGAATTTGTCTCGCGAAGAACTCGCGGCCTGTTACGCAAACGCCGATATTTTCGCGCTCCCAAGCAGCGGCGAAGGCTTCGGTCTCGTCTTTCTCGAAGCGATGGCCATGAAAAAACCGGTCATTGGCGCGGACCCCGGCGGCATTCCTGATATCGTTCAGCACGACAAAACAGGTTTCCTGATCGAGCTGGGGAATCGCGGTTCTCTCACCGCTGCACTGCGCGAACTTCTATCTTCAAGTGAACTTCGCGAAAGGATGGGTGAGCGCGGAAGCGAAATCGTGCGCGCGCGTTTCAGTTTCGAGAATTTCCAGCGCAATCTCCGATCTATACTATGCGAGGACAAACGGAACTGATCTCGGTGTAGAATCTCGTCGGCTTCTCTCTCGTTCTGTGTTGAAGAACTTCAGCGGTTCCCAGCCGCTCTGTGAAAGCGGGGCTGGATGCGCATTTTGAAAGTTGTGCAGGCCTATTTCCCTTTTCAGGAAAAAGGCGGCCCCGTCGTCAAAGTGAGAGCCATTGCTCTGGGGCTTGCTGCGCGAGGCCATTCCGTCACGGTCTTGACTGCGAATCACGATTTTCCGGCGAGGCGCCCTCCCAATTTCACCGTCGCGAAAGGTAAATGGAGCTGGCGCGCAGAAGAAAGAGGTGTCACCGCAATTTATCTGCGAAGTTTTAGCCATTATCGCGCGCTCACGTTCAATCCGGCTGTGGTAAGCTTCGCAGCTGGGTCAATCAGCAAATTTGATTTGGTGCATATCTACGGGCTGTACGATCTCCTCGGCCCGGTCGTTGCCTTTTATTGCCGCCGGCGTGCAATCCCCTATGTCGTTGAGCCCATGGGGATGTCCCGTCCCATCATCCGCAACCTGCGCATGAAGCGGATCTACCATCGCGTCCTCGGCGATCGTCTCCTGCAGGGCGCGCATCGCTTGATTGCCACGTCCGAACAAGAAAAACAGGAGCTTGTCGATGGGGGAATTCGAGCGGAAAGCATCGCGGTTCGCCGCAATGGCATTGAAGTCCCAGACTCTCTGCCAGTTCCCGGCGCCTTCCGGAGGCGATGGCAGATTTCGCCGCAAACGAACCTGATTCTCTACCTTGGCCGTTTAGTTCCTAAGAAGAGCCCCGATTTGTTGATTGATGCCTTCGCTCGCTGGCGTCGTGAAGCGCGCGACGGTGAACAGTCCATCCTTGTTCTCGCCGGCCCCGAGGAAGGAAACGGATACTGCGCTCGCCTGAAGTCGCAAGCTGCTTCGGCTGGAATTTCCGCTAGTGTCCTGTTCACCGGCCCGCTCTATGAGGAAGCAAAGTGGGCCGCCTACTGCGACGCGGATGTATTCGTCCTCCCTTCGCAGAACGAAAACTTCGGGAATGCCGCCGCCGAAGCAATAGCTTGCGGCACTCCCGTGATTGTGACGGATCAATGCGGCATCGCGCCGATTGTCGGAACGAAATCCGGACTGGTTGTTCGACATGACTCTGCCGCAGTGGCCAATGCCCTCAATCTCATGCTGGGAGACTCTCGTCTCGCTGCGCGCTTACGCGCGGGATGTTTGGAGACTGCCTCGAGCCTTTCCTGGGAAGAGCCTTTGACTCAAATGGAAGCGTTGTATCACGAGGCTGCCGCACACTGTCGGCGGAGCGAAATTGCATTTCAGGGACAGGTGAGCTGAGTCTATGTGCGGAATCTGCGGCGTAATTGGGTTCGACTCGCAGCAACAGGCTGCGCCGGTTGTCCAGCGCATGATGCGTGCGATGATTCATCGCGGGCCTGACGGTGAAGGCCTGCTCGCCGCCCCGCGCGCGCTTCTCGGGATGAGGCGCCTCAGCATCATTGATCTTCCAGGCGGCAATCAGCCCATCTGGAACGAAGCCGGCACGCTCGCCGTCGTCTTCAACGGCGAGATTTACAACTTCCGCGAACTCCGCCACATGCTTGAAGCCGCTGGACACATTTTCCGGACGCAATCGGACACGGAGGTCATCGTTCACGCCTATGAAACCTGGGGCGAGGGCTGCGTTCGCCGTCTGCGCGGCATGTTCGCCTTCGCAATTCTGGAAATGCCCGAAGGGAGATTGAGCCGCCCGCGCCGTGTTTTTCTTGCGCGCGATCGCATGGGCATCAAGCCGCTCTACTACGCCCAATCCGCCGGAAAATTCTTCTTTGCCTCCGAAGTGCGCGCCCTTCTTGCCAGCGATTGCTTGCCACGGGAAATTTCTCGCTCGGCGATTGCAAGTTATCTCCTGTTCGGCTCCGTCGGCGAACCGGAAACGCTCATTGAAGGCATCTACTCGTTACCGCCCGGCCATTGCGGTTTCGTTTCTTGTGAAGCGCCATCAGATTCATTTTCGCCGGTCGCGTACTGGGGCTTACGCGAAGCGTTTGCCGCAGATCAAGAAATCCCGCAAGGAGACCCGCCATCAACGCGTCTGCGAGAGAAACTCGAAGACTCTGTGCGCTGCCACCTCGAGGCCGACGTTCCGCTGGGAGTTTTCCTGAGCAGCGGCATTGACTCGACTGCCCTCGCGGCGATTGCCAGCCGCCAGCGTTCCGGCATCCGCACCTTCACGCTAATTTTCCCTGAGCAGGAATTTAGCGAAGCCGAAATCGCGCGCCAGACGGCGCGCCGCCTGGAAACGAATCATACAGAGCTTTTGCTGAGCGGCGAGGAAATGCGCGCACGCCTGGATGAAGCCATTGACTCGTTCGATCAGCCCAGCATGGACGGCGTGAACGCGTTTTTCGTCTCCTGGGCTGCGCATCAAGCCGGCCTGAAGGTCGCGCTTTCCGGCCTGGGCAGCGATGAACTTTTTGGCGGCTACGATACATTCCGTTTTGTGCCGCGACTCTCTCGCCTGATGGCTCTTTCCCGCATTCTGCCAGCGCCGCTGCGCCAGGCTGCTGCGCCCGTTTTGCAGGCATTCGCAAGCCGCGAGTTGGAACCTGACGCCGCGCGCAAGTTTGCAGCCGCGCTTTCAAGTCCAGGAGATTTTCCTCATCCCTACTTTTTCACGCGAACGCTCTTCCCTCCAAGAGTCACTGCGACTCTGCTTCGCGAGTGTGAAACTCCGGCAAAGAATTCTCTCTGGTATCAGTGGCTTCTTCGAAACACGCAAGACTCCGCCTCTCTCGATTCGTTCACCGCTGTTTCGTGGCTGGAAACTCGCTCCTACCTCGTGAACACGCTTTTGCGTGACACCGATACCATGAGCATGCGCCATTCGCTAGAGGTGCGCGTTCCGTTCCTCGATCAGCCTCTTGTCGAGTGGACGCTGCGCTTGCCCGCAGCCGCGAAAAAGAATGGCGCGCGAAAGGCGCTGCTCATCGAAGCAATAGGCGACTTGCTTCCACGGGAAATTCTCAATCAGCGCAAGCGAACTTTCACTATGCCATGGGAGAATTGGCTCCGCGGCCCAATGCGGTCTCGCATGGAATCCTGTTTCTCGGAATTGTCTCCGCCGCTTCGCTCAGTGATCGAACAGACTGCGGTGGACAAAATCTGGCAGGATTTCCTCGCCGGACGAACCTCCTGGTCGCGCCCTTGGAGCCTCTTCGTGCTCAATGAATGGACGAGAAGGAATTTGGACTGTGCCGCGCAGAACGCAACACAAGAAGAAATCCGCGTGGCCAATGCAACCGCATGAGAAGAAGTGGCAGTTGGCGACAGCCGGATGAGCGAAAAGGAAAATCCTTAATTCATGATCATCTTGGGAATCAACGCGTACCACGCCAATGCCTCCGCGGCCATTCTCGTGGATGGCCGTCTCGTCGCCGCAGTGGAAGAAGAGCGCCTGAATCGGGTGAAATACGCGGCGGGCATGCCGGCCCTTGCGATTCAGTACTGCTTGCAGACCGTTGGCGCGAAAATCACCGAGGTCGATCACATCGCCATTCCGCGAAATCCGTGGGCGCGCCTGGGCACGAAGCTGCGGTTCGCTCTGCGCATGCCGCGATTTGCGCTCGATCGTCTGCGCGTCGCGCGCCGCTTCGCCGGCATCAATGAAGACCTCGCTGCCGCGCTTCACGTCGATCCGAAGAGTATCCGCGCGAAATTCCACCGCGTCGAACACCACCGCGCGCATCTTGCCAGCGCTTACTTTGTCTCGCCCTTTGATCGCGCCGCCGTCCTTTCCGCCGACGGCCTCGGCGATTTCGCCAGCACGATGTGGGGCGTCGGAGAAGGCCCGCGGCTTCGCGTTTCAGGCGCTGTCGCTTTTCCGCATTCCCTCGGAATGTTTTATACCGCCCTGACACAGTACCTCGGTTTTTGGAAATTCGGCGACGAATACAAAGTCATGGGCCTCGCCGCATACGGCTCTCCCGCCTATCTCGACGAATTCCGCGACGTCGTTCGGACCAGAGACCCGCTCGGCTTTCGCCTCGGCCTGAGTTATTTCACGCATCATCTCACTGGTCCCGAGATGACCTGGAGAAAGTCAACCGAGACGCCAGTGCTGGGCCGCCTCTTCTCTCCATTCCTCGAACATCGCCTTGGCCCAGCCCGGGCAATTTCTCAGCCCGTCGAGGATCGTCATCGAAATGTCGCCGCGACGATGCAGACCTCGCTTGAAAAAGTTCTTCTCGCGAATTTGAATGCCTTGCAGAAGAAAACAGGCGCGAAGACCCTTTGCCTCGCTGGTGGCGTGGCGTTCAACTGTGTCGCCAATGGAAAAATCCTCGAACGGACGCCCTTCGAGCGCGTCTTCGTCCAGCCCGCCGCCGGCGACGCCGGACTCTCCGTCGGCGCTGCATATTTCGTGCATCACCAGATTCTCCGCCGGCCGCGCTGCTTTACGATGGAGCATCCCTTCTGGGGCCCTGGTTTTAAGCCGCCAGAAGTGAAAGACGCAATCGCGAAACGACAATCCTCCGCTCAATTTCAGCTGCGTGAACTCGACGAGCCTGCGCTTCTCCAGGCTACCGCCGAGCATCTCGCGCTGGGGAGAGTCGTCGGATGGTTTCAGGGCCGTACGGAATGGGGCCCGCGCGCGCTGGGAAATCGCAGCATCCTCGCCGACCCGCGCCGTTCTCAGATGAAGGAAGTCCTGAACGATCGCATCAAGCATCGCGAATCCTTCCGGCCTTTTGCTCCCGCGATTCTGGAGGAATCCGCCGGCGAATTCTTTGAGCGCACTCATCCCTCGCCGTTCATGACTTTCGCCTTGCCTGTCCGCCAGGCGAAGCGCGCCGTTATTCCCGCTGTGACGCATGCGGATGGCACGGCGCGGCTGCAAACCGTCAGCAACACCTCGCATCCGCTTTTTTGGCGCTTGCTGCGCGCCTTCGGAGACAACACGGGTGTGCCGGTGCTTCTCAACACATCGTTCAACGACAATGAACCGATCGTCTGCCGCCCCGAAGAAGCGCTGAATTGCTTTGAGCGTACGAAAATGGACGTTCTCGTGATTGGGAATCTGATGCTGGAGAAGCAATCGCTCGCAGCGCCTGCGGAAAATTCTCCAGCGATAGTGGATAGCAACGTTCACTGATTTTTGAGAGTTTGGGGTCATTGTGTGCGATTCCGGCGATCCCCGCCGGTTCTCGCGCGAGGCGCTTGGGAAAACGCAGTGCACATTCTGCTGCTGAATCAATATTTTCCGCCTGACACTTCGGCGACGGCGAATATCGCCGCAACCGTTGCGGAGACTCTTTCAAAGCGTCATCGTGTCACAGTGCTCGCTGGCCGGCCATCCTACGATCCCACCGAACATTATCCGTTTTCGCTCCTCCGCCGCGACGCGTGCGACGGCTTCATCGTCGAGCGCGTCGGTTCCACGGCGTTTTCCCGACATCGCATGCGCGGCCGCGTCGCCAACTATCTCAGTTACGCATCGCTCGTGATGCCGCGCGCCCTGGCTCTCAAAGCCGATCTCGTCCTCGCCATGACGGATCCTCCATTCGCCGGCATTATCGGCGCCGCGGTCGCGCGGATGAAGCGCCTGCCTTTCGTTTACAACATTCGCGATCTGTATCCCGACATGGCCATCGGCGGCGAAATTGTCTGCCATCAAAGCTGGGTGCGCTTGTGGGAGCGCATGCACCGCAACGCCTTGCGCCACGCCTCGCGCGTTGTCGTCCTCGGCGACGACATGCGCCAGCGCATCCTCTCGAAAGGCGTCTCCCCGGAGCGCGTCATCGTCATTCGCGATGGCGCTTCGCTTCCCGCTGCGCCCGCGCCTGCGGATCATCCCACGATCCGCGAAATCCGAGGTTCAGCGAAGTTTGTCGTCCTGCATGCGGGCAATCTCGGCTTTTACGGCGCGTGGCCCGCCCTCATCGAGGCGGCAAAGACGTTCAACGGCGACGGTGGGCAATTGATTTTTGTCGGCGATGGGGCCAACCGCGTGAGCCTCGAAGAATTGAGCTGTTGCTGCGCTTCAATTCGTTTCCTTCCGTTTCGCCCAGCCAGTGAAATTCCCTGTGTCATGGCCGCCGGCGATGTCCACGTTGTTACGATTCGCCGTAGCCTCAGCGGCGTCGTTGTCCCCAGCAAGCTCTATTCGACCCTTGCCGCTGGCCGGCCCATCCTCGCTGTCGCGCCGGAGGAAAGCGACGTCGCGCGCATCGTGCGCGAAAACGAATGCGGCCTCGTCGCCAACCCGGATAATCCCGCTGCGGTTGCCGCGGCGATTCGCGCGCTCAGAAGCGATCCGGTCCGCCTCAACCTCATGGGCGAGCACGCCCGAGAGGCTGCCAAAAAATATGCTAGAGTAGCGGAGCTTGAGAAATTCGTCGGGGTCATCGAAGAAGCGGCCTGCCCTCAGCCGCCGGGAGGCAAGAATCTGGAACAATAAGAAAGTTCTGGTCACGGGAGGTGCATCCTTTATCGGCTCGAACCTCGTGGACGCGCTTCTCGCGCGCGGCGCGCAGGTTCGTGTCGTCGACGATCTGTCAAGCGGCAGGCTTGAAAACATCGAGGAGCACGTCAAAGCCGGCCGCGTGAGTTTCATCGAAGCTGATTTGCGCGAGCCCGGCGTCACGCGCGCCGCCATGAAAGACATTCACGTTGTGTTTCATCTCGCCGCGGACCATGGCGGGCGTGGTTACGTGGATCTGCATCAAGCTGGCCCCGCCTCCAATCTCTTCCTCGACGGGCTTGTCTTTTGGGAAGCCGTGAAGGCTGGCGTTGAAGAAGTCGTCTATGCCTCATCCGGCTGCGTCTATCCCAATCACATGCAGACCGACACGTCCAGGGAAATTTATCTCAAGGAAGAAGACGTCAAGCCGCCGCATGATGCTGACAACATGTACGGCTGGGCCAAGCTGATGGCCGAGCTGACGCTCCAAGCGTATCACCGCGAGTACAATCTCGGCGCTGCTTCTTGCCGCTATTTCACCGTTTATGGTCCGCGTGGAGTGGAAAACCACGCCGTTATCGCCATGATCGGACGAGCTTTTGTCGGCCAGAATCCGTTCGAGATTTGGGGCGACGGCCAGCAGATTCGCAACTGGACTTACGTGGACGACATCGTCAGCGGAACGATCCTCGCCGCGGAGAAAATCCATGACGGCACGGCCGTGAATCTGGGCACCATGGAGCGCGTCCGCGTGATCGATGCCGCCAAACTCACTCTCGAATATGCCGGGCGCAAAGCCGATTTCAAATTTCTGCGCCACATGCCGACAGGCCCCGCAAACCGCGTCGCCAACAATGCGCTGGCGAAAAAACTCCTCGGCTGGGAGCCGAAGGTGATGTTTCGAGAAGGCCTGCGCCGCACGATGGATTGGTATTTCGCCGATCGCAAGCCGGAGCAGGTGAAGGAACGCCTCGAGACCATGCTCACCACTCGATGAGCGCCACAGGGTAACCCGTGTCCAGCGCCTGGATTGCTTTCGCCGTTGCTTTGATAGCGTCCCTCGGTCTCACGGTGCCAATTCGCCACCTCGCTCTCCGCATCGGCATGGTGGACCATCCCGGCCCTCGCAAAGTCCACTTGAAACCCATTCCGCTTCTCGGCGGCCTGGCCATCTACGCCGGATTCGTTCTCGCCATCGTTGTCACCATGGGCGGCAATGCGCGCGCCGAAACCCTCGCCATTCTTGCTGGAGCCACTCTCCTCGCTTTTACCGGCATCCTCGACGACAGCGGCAAGCTCCATCATCAAATCAAGCTCTTCGCCAGCATGCCCATCGCCGCATGCATCCTCGTGGCGTCAGGGATTCACGCGCAAGTTTTTTCCGCGCTGATTGCCGGAAAACTTGGTACTGCCCTCGACATTGCTCTCACGATCTTCTGGGTCGTTGGCATCACAGCGGCCTTCAGCATCCTCGACCACATGGACGGAATCTGCGCTGGAGTCGCCGCCGTAGCTGCGGCATTTTTCACCATCGCGGCGGGCATGAACGGTCAGCTCCTCGTGCGCACGTTGGCCGCCGCGAGTCTCGGCGCCGCGCTCGGCTTCTTGCGATGGAATTTCGCTCCCGCGCGGATCTTCATGGGAGATGGCGGCGCGATGCTCCTCGGCTTCCTCATGGCGACGCTGGGACTGAAACTGCGCCCCGTTTCCCCGCATTTTCCAGCGGATTGGCTCCTCCCAATTTTGATTCTTGGCGTGCCGATCTTCGACACGTTTCTGATCATCGTCTCTCGTTCGCGGCGCGGCCTCTTGCCTTTTGCCTCCCCGGGCAAGGATCACACGGCGCATCGCCTCGCGAATTTGGGCCTCGGGCAGAAAGGCGCCGTGCTTTTCATTTATGCCCTGGGCAGTTTGCTTGGCGGATTGGGCTTCCTGGTCACCTATCTTCCTTCAGCCGAGGTTTACGCCATCGGAGGCACAGTTCTGATTCTCGGCGCGCTCGCCGTCTTTGCCCTCGAAAGATCCCCTTACGAACATCAACAGAAACCACACGGCTCGCCCTCCGTTCCTTGAGTTTTTCGCGCTCCTGCGGCTCCGGGGTTCGCTCTTGCGCAATTGAGCCGGTACGCTATACTGCTCCGCCGAGCATCTCTCACCGCGAAATCTGAGAATGAGCTTGGGGTCAGCGATCGGCATTAAAAAGCGAATCGGCGGCATATCGTTTCCTTTCTCCAGCCCGTGCGCAACTAGAGGCAGAACATCGAACTGCCGCAAAAGATGATTCAGTTGCCAGCGACCGGACAATCTCCGAGCGTTTCGTCATCTTCTATTCAAGGAAAACTTCCCGTCGCCGTAGTGGGAGGCTCATCGGCCGGATTGTTCACCGCTTGCCTCCTTGCTCATGAGGGCTTGCCCGTGCGCGTCTTCGAGCAGTCGGATTCTCTCTCACCCGCTGAACGCACGCTCATCGTCACGCGCCGCATGAAAGATGTTCTGGGCGAAGCCGCCGCAGATTGCGTCGTCAACGAAATCCGCAAATTCGAGCTCTTCACCGACGGCCGCGCCGCCACCATTAGCCTGAACCAGCCCGATCTCATCATTGAACGCTCGAAGCTGATTCGCGGCCTTGCCGCGAGAGCTCAAAAGCTCGGCGCGCAGCTCGCCCTCGGCCGCCAATTCCGCGGTATGGCTGCGGGCCGGGATAGCATCTCCGTCGAATTTGAACATGCAGCCACAAAAGCGAGAGAGACCTGCTCAGCGGAGACAGTCGTTGGTGGAGATGGTGCGCTGAGCCGCGTCGCCGAATCCGCCGGGTGGCCCAAGCCCAAAACCGTTCCTCTGGTGCAAGCCATCGTGCAGCTTCCGAAGGACATGTCGCCCGACACCGTTCGTGTCTGGTTCGTCCCCTCCGACACGCCGTATTTTTACTGGCTGATACCCGAATCTGAGGAACGCGGCGCACTCGGCCTGATCGGCGAACCGGGCGCGGGAGCCCGCCAGCACCTCGAATCTTTCCTCATCAAACGCAAACTTGAACCTCTCGCATTTCAGGGCGCACGCATCCCTGTGTACACTCGTTGGGTGCCAATCCGCAAAAAATTGGGCGGCGGCCAGGTGTATCTTGTCGGCGACGCGGCTGCGCAAGTCAAAGTCAGCACCGTCGGCGGAATTGTCACCGGCCTGCGCGGCGCCGCAGGGGTTGCCGAAGCGATTCTGCAGGGCGGTTCGAGTCGCGAGCTTCGCCAGTTGCGCCGCGAACTCGATCTTCATCTCCTCATTCGCCGCGCCATGCATCATTTTCAGCAGGACGATTATAGCCGCCTCGTGGACTCTTTGAACGCGCCAGCGCGCCGCTCCCTCAGCCAGTATTCCCGCGATGAAGCCCTGAAAGTTCTCTGGCGCGTCTGCCTCAGCCAGCCCCGCTTGATTCTGATGGGCCTTCGCGGGCTTCTCACTCACGGCCGCTCCTTCGGCCGAAACAACGCCTGAAAAATCCATAATGTATTTCCTCGGGCTATCCGCGCTGGCTCACGACACGGCCGCCGCCCTCCTCGGCGACAGCGGCTTCTTGGCCGCCATCGAAGAATCGAAGGTTACCCGCTCGCGCAACAGCTCCGGGATTCCCCGCGAAGCCATTCGCTTCTGTCTTGATCGTGCTTCCATCGACTGGCGCGACGTCCGCGCGATTGCTGTCGCCAGCCGGCCTTGGCATTCTTGGGTGCGCCGCAGCTCGATGCGCGCGCGTTATCTGCCCCTGTCGCCAATCTCCAGCGGCTACTACGAAAGCAAATTCCTGGGCGACTTGGCGCGCGAACTCAATAATCTTCGGATTCTTCACTTGCTCCCCGGCGAAGCTTGCGTTCCTGTTTTAACCTTCGATCACCATCTCTGCCACGCCGCCAGCGCGTTCTACTCTTCGCCTTTCGACCGCGCTTTGGTTCTCACGATGGACGAGCAAGGCGACGGCCTCTCGGGCATGGTCGCCATCGGCGAGGGCGGCAGACTTCGCGTCGAGCATTCCATCCCATTTCCACACTCTCTTGCCTGGGTTTATTCACAGCTCACGGAGCTTCTCGGCTATCGTCCGCGCGAACAAGAACACAAAACGCAGTGGCTCAGTCAGACCGCCGAACCTGTGTTCGCCGAGATTTTCCTGCGGATGTCGCGAAGCTCGCCTAACCTTTATCCTCGGCTCGATTCGCGCTATTTCCAGCGGGGTTATGCTGGCCAACTCGCATTTTCCTCCGAGTTTTATCGTCAGACTGGTATCTCACTTCACCGAGGGAAAGAAATAGACGACTCGACCCGCGCCGCGCTCGCCAGCAGCCTTCAACACGCCTGTGAAGTCGTCGTCTCCGAACTTGCGCAGTACTTGCGAAAGCGTCACGGCATCGCCAATCTCTGTCTTGCCGGTGGCCTGTTTCTCAATCCGCTTCTCGTCTCCGCGATCGAAGAGGCATCGGCATCCGATAGCGTCTTCGTCCAGCCTGCCGCCGGAAACGAAGGCACGGCTCTCGGCGCGGCCTTTTTGGCCCGCAGGCAATCCGGTAAGCCCCGCGTTGCGAATGCGCTTCCTCACATATATCTCGGCCCCCGTTATTCCAACGACGAAATCAAAGCAGTCCTCGACAACTGCAAGGCCTCCTATCGCTGGCTCTCTTCCGACTCTCAGAAAATCGAGGAAACTCTCAAACTATTGTTGGCGGGAAAAATTGTCG
Organism: Candidatus Acidiferrales bacterium; assembly: GCA_035934545.1. Classification (GTDB taxonomy): domain Bacteria; phylum Acidobacteriota; class Terriglobia; order Acidiferrales; family UBA7541; genus DAHUXN01. The sequence goes on along the minus strand of DASYXV010000082.1, from coordinate 104,797 downwards.
GCTGGTTTAATGGGCCCGCTGAATTTGGTCCTCGCGCCCTGGGCAATCGGAGCCTGCTCGCTTCGCCCTGGGCGCTTTACGTGAAGGAAAATCTCAACGACTACGTCAAGCATCGCGAGCCATTCCGGCCTTTCGCGCTCTCCGTCCCGGAAGAAGATGCGGCGAAATATTTTATTTTTACTCCACCGGCGTGTTTCATGGCCAACATGAGTCGCGTCCGGCCCGAGCATCGCGAGCGATTCGCTCACTATCTTTTGCCGCGCGACCGCGTTCGACTCCACGTCGTCGCGGCGGATGTCAACCCGCTTTTCACCAGACTCCTTCGCCGCTTTGGTGAGCAGGCGCCCGCTCCTGTCCTGCTCAACACGTCCTTCAATCTCTTCGGTGAGCCTCTGGTGCTCTCTCCGCGCCACGCGGTGCGCAGCTATTTCTGCTCCGGCGCGGACGCCCTGTTGATCGGCAACTTTCTCCTCGTGAAATCCTGACCGCCTCTCCCTTAGCGTCCGTATTTCTCCAGCCACTTCAATTCCTCTCGCACCTTGATCTTCCCGTGCCACGGATTATTCGCTAAGCCATGCCCTTCGCCGGGGAAAATTAGCAGGTCGCACGGAACGCCCATCGTGTGCAGCGCGCGTTCGAGCAAGTAGTCCTCTCCCACGTAAACGCGAATGTCGTCCGCTCCCGCAACGATGTGCGTCGGCGTCTTCACTTTCCCGATCTGCCAGATCGCCGATTCAGTGTTGTAGTTTTCTTCCGCCTCCCAGGGCACCCCGCCGAGAAAATAGGCGTCGTCGAACGTGGTGTCGTCATTCCCCCAGTTCGCCACGTGCTCCACGGCTCCCGCGCCTGTCACCGCCGCCCTGAACCGTCTCGTCTGCGTGATCAGCCAGTTCGTCATGTACCCGCCATAGCTGTATCCGCCGATGGTCAAGTGTGTTGGATCGGCGAGGCCTTGTTTCACCAGCGCGTCCACTCCTTCGAGGATGTCCTTCCCCGGCCGCGAAACGATGTGCGGAACGATCCCCAGCGCGAACTTGTCCCCATATCCGACCGAGCCGCGGTAATTCGGCTCGAATACCAGCCAGCCATCCGTCGCCGCTAGGTCCGCCCATTGATACCAGTCCGCCTCGAAATGATTCCCATCCGCGTCTTCGGGCCCTCCATGAACAAACGTAAGCATGGGCAGGTACTTGTCTCCGGATTTCCCGGGCGGGTAGATCAGCATTCCTTCCACCGAGGTCCCGTCATCTGCGGTCCAGCGATACGGTTTCCCTTCCGGAAGCGCGAATTTCGTGAGCGGCGCATTGAACGATGTGATTGCTTTCGCCTCACTCAGTCTTGACGGATCATCCGCCACGTACACCTCCGCCGGCTTCTGCAGCGACGAGTAAACGAACGCCACGCGCGGAGATTCTTTCGCCGCTGATAAGTTTGTGTACGTCCCCGCCCATCCCGGCTGCTTGGCAAATTCCGCTCCCGCGCTCATCTGCAAATACGGCTGCACTTCGGTCCCCACCATTCCCGCCGCCAGTAATCCCGTTCCAGGAAGCGCGGTGAAACCATCCATCGAGCCGTAGAATTGGCTTCCCCAGCGTTCGCAAGTTAACCCGTTTCCGGGTGCGCCGCACTTCGCCGCCGGAAGTTGCTCCACGCTCACGGAATAAATTCTCCCCTGCGCGTCCTGATAGGGCCCTTCCACCGACCCGTTCAGAAAACTGAAAAATATGCGCCGGCTATCGTTGGACCACGCGATGTGATCTAGAAATGCTTGCGGATTCGTCAGCGCGGGAGCGGGATCGTTTTCCCCTTTTGCTGCCGCTGCCAGATTGATCAAGTAAATCCCAAACGGCTCGGGCGACTCGCCGCGCTCGGACCGCGATTCCGTCATGAACGCCAGCCACCGCCCGTCCGGCGCAGCCGCGAGTTGCGCCACGCGGTACAACGTGGAACCAATCTCCTCCGCTTCCGGCCGTTTTCCCGCGTTCTCTCCGCCGGCTTGAATCCACGCGATAGTCGCGGCCACATCAATCGAGTAAATGCGGTCGCTGCGTTCCGCTTCGCGGTACCTCACGACGTCATTCCACTCTTTCTTATATGCATCCTGCCTGTCCTTCGGCCACGGCTCCTGCGTCGCATAAAAAATCTTCTTCGAGTCCGCCGACCAGTCGAAATCGTGCACTTCTTCCGTGCCGATCGTTACCGGAAACGCCTCGCCTCCTCCTGCCCCGATGATGTAGACTTGCTGCACGGATTTTTCTTTTTCCGGATCCGCCTCAGCTTCCGTCGGGGTTCCCTCCGTTCGCCCGGAAAGAAACGCAATCCAGCGGCCGTCCGGCGACCACTTCGGGCCAAAATCCTTTCCCGATCGCGTCAATTGCACAAGCGTTGCGTTGCTCACGCGACAGAGCCAGATGTCGCTCCGAAAGCGGTTCTCATTCCAGTCCGGCCGCTGTGTGGCAAACGCAACTGCCTTTCCATCAGGCGATATCTGCACCGCGCCATACGACACGGTGTTGAAAAATGCATCGAGCGTGAGCGGCGGCTTTTGCTCCTCCTGTGCCCAAGAAACATTTGCTCCCATCGTGACGAAGGCGATGGCGAGAAAGGTCGAGTGGAGCGTTTTCATTCTGCCTCCATTCATGGAGACCTTCGGATTCGAGCGGCAAGCGTGATCGTGCAAACAACCTGGGGACAATCCGTCTATTCTGCTATCCGGCACGCCGGACTTGCTGTGGCTCCACGACTTTCCACTGTTCCCACGCGTCCTTTCGCTCCAGATCGCGCAGGCAAAGTTGCCAGTCCACGCCTTGCTTTTCATCCTGGTATTGGTAGAAAGTCAGCCACGAATCGGTTCGCGGGAGTTGTCGCGCCAATTCTTCATTCGCTTCGCTCCCTGAATCCTCCGCGTCCTCTTCTTTGACGCGATAATCCGACAGCAGGTCCGCATCGAGCGGCACATGGAAAATGACCTTTTCGTTCGGCGTCATCTTCGCATCGTTCTTCACTGAAGCTCGTCCAGGCCGCGCTCGCAGCACCAGCAATTCTTCCTCGAAGCGCAACTCCAGCGCCGGATGCTTCTCATGCGGCGCGGAATTCACCGGCGGCTCCAAATGCAATTCCCAGAGGATCGCTGCGCCCGAAATCTGTTTCCCAGGATACATATCTACGGTCCGCGTCTGCCATCCAGCGGACTGGCTCTGCGGCAGCAATTCCGTCAGTGTCACGGTGATGTGGCTGCGCCACCTCTCGATTTTCGCCGAGCCTAGGAATGTTCCCTGTTCGCGAACGTACTTCATCTGCTCTGTCGTTGCTCCGATCGTGTCGGCCCAGAAACGATCGCTTAGCCGGAAACTGAAAATATAAACTTGTTCGAGCGGCGAAGGCGCGGAATCGTCGATTCTCCGGCGCAGCCGTGGATCTTCCATTTCCTCAAGAGCCTGCACGCGCTGCGTCAGGAATCGGATGGCCTTCGAATGGCTCTTCAGCAGCCGCGCCCACTGGCTGGCCATGATGTAGAAAACGAATCCGACGACCGCGCTGATTCCCAGTCCCGCCCACACGATATCCATGGAAAGTTCACTACCCCCGTTTTGAGGAATTGCGCCGGTGCGCAAAACCTCGCGGATTGTACTATCGAAAATGCATTCGCGCCAGAATCAGGCCTGACTCCCGAAATTTTCGTCTTGGAGCTTTCGCGCCTCTGGATCAGAATCAATTGCCGATTTACTATGGGTAAAGCCATCTTTCATATGCAAAGGAGACGCATTGCGGATTTCGGTTATCGGTGCAGGCTATGTTGGACTGGTCGCGGGCGCTTGTCTGGCCGAAATTGGCCATCACGTTTTGTGCGTGGACAACGACGCGGCCAAAATTGCCACTCTTGAATCCGGCAAAGTGCCGATTTACGAGCCCGGCCTCGACGGCATCATTGAGAAAACATGCCGCGCAGGGCGGTTATCTTTCTCTGCCGAGGTGTCTCGTGCTGTCGCGAGTGACGTGATTTTCATCTGTGTTGGTACGCCGCCACTTCCCAACGGCGACGCTGACCTCAGCTCCATTGATCGTGTGGCCCGCCTGATCGCCACCGAAGCGAAATCCGACATGCTCGTCGTCGAGAAAAGCACCGTTCCCGCGCAGACAGGCCAGCAGCTCAAGCGCGCCCTCGAAACCTACGGCCGCGCGGCGGGAGTGCATTTCCGCGTCGCCTCGAATCCCGAGTTTCTCCGTGAAGGCACGGCCGTCGGTGATTTCCTGCACCCCGAGCGCATCGTTGTCGGCGTTGAAGACGCCATCGCCGAGCGGCAGCTCCACGAAATCTACCAGCCACTCATCGAGCAAAAGTTCAATTGTCCCCTGCATGGCGTCTCTTGCCCGCGCGCGAGTCCCCCGGCATGGGTCGTCACAACGATCAACAGCGCCGAGCTCATCAAACATGCCTCCAATTCCTTCCTCGCGCTGAAAATCTCCTACGCCAACATGGTTTCCGATCTCGCCGAAAAGCTCGGTGCGAATATCGAGGAAGTGATGCACGGCGTCGGGCTCGACCCGCGCATCGGCTCGCATTTTCTTCGTCCCGGCCTTGGCTTCGGCGGGTTCTGCCTTCCCAAGGATCTGCAGGCATTCGTTCGCCTGGCGGAAAAGAACGGCGTGGATTTCGCCATGCTCCGCGAAGCCGAGCGGGTAAATCTTCAGCGAATCGAAAAATTCGTCGAGAAAATTCGCGGCTCGCTCTGGGTCCTCAAGGAAAAGCAGATTGGCATTCTCGGCCTCGCCTTCAAGGCCAACACTGACGACATTCGCTTCGCTCCTGCCATGGATTTGATCGAGCGCTTGCGCTCCGAAGGATCCCGCCTGCGCGTTTTTGACCCCCAGGCGATGGAAAAAGCGCGCGCTCGTTTCCCGGATCTCGACTGCGCTGCTGACCCCTGCGACACCGCGCGCGATGCGGAAGCCCTGCTGATTGTCACCGAATGGGAAGAGTTCAAGCAGCTCGACTGGAAACGGATTCACCAACTTATGTCGCGTCCGCTTGTGATTGACGGACGAAATCTGCTTTCGCCCGCGGCGATGAGAGGCCTCGGCTTTGAATATCACTCTATCGGCCGCTCGGACACGCCATCCCCGGCCTAGTCGGCCCTGTTTTCTGAGCTGGCTCTCGCTTCCGCAACTTTTTTCTGAAAATATTCCAGCGTCAGTCGCAACCCTTCATCGAGCCCTATTTTCGGCTCCCAATGCAGCAGCTTCCGCGCCTTCTGAATGTCGGGGCAGCGCCTCTTTGGATCGTCTTGCGGCAGCGGCTTGAAGGCAATCGGCACTTTGTTACCGGTGAGCGCGCGAATCCTCTCGGCGAACTCCAGAATCGTAATCTCCTGAGGATTGCCGATGTTCACCGGCAAATGTTCCTCCGAATCGAAGAGCGCGAGAATTCCTGAAATCAAATCGGAAACGTAGCAAAAGCTCCGCGTCTGCCGCCCGTCGCCATACACCGTGATCTCACGCCCCGTGAGCGCCTGAAACAGGAAATTCGGCAGCGCCCGCCCGTCATTCAGCTGCATCCGTGGCCCGTAGGTGTTGAAGATCCGCACGATTCGCGTGTCCACGCCGTGCGCCCTGTGGTACGCCATCGTCATCGCTTCCGCGAACCGTTTCGCTTCGTCATACACGCCGCGCGGCCCGATCGGATTCACGTGCCCCCAGTAACTTTCCGGCTGAGGACTCACGTCCGGGTCGCCGTAACACTCCGACGTCGAGGCCAGCAGGAATTTCGCTTTCTTTCCCAGCGCCAGCCCGAGCGCGTTGTGCGTCCCAAGCGAGCCAACCTTCAGCGTTTGAATCGGCAACCTTAAATAATCGTCCGGACTCGCCGGCGAAGCGAAATGCAGCACTGCATCTACTTCCCGGGGCACAGCTATGTATTTCGTCACATCGTGCCGCACGAACCGGAATCGCGAATTCGATTTCAGGTGTTCGATGTTCGCTTCTGCGCCGGTCGAGAGATTATCCAGGCACATCACTTCCCATCCGCGCTCGATGAATCGCTCGCACAGATGCGAACCTAAAAATCCCGCCCCGCCTGTAATTACCACACGCAACGAGAACTCCTTCGCTTACTGTAGCTTTGCCTGGCCGCTCCGGTGCTCGCACCGCATCATACGCTCGATCCCGCGCAATAGAATCCATCCAAATTCGAACTTCGCCTCGCTAATGCTTCCACTCCCTCAGCTCCGCCTTATGAAAATCCGCCAGCGTCGGCTCATCTGGCGTGACTCGGTGATTCACATACACCTCTTTTCCGCCCATGGAGGCGAATAAATATGTTTCCTTCGCCGGCATCCGCACCAGCGCCGCTCGCGTCTGCTCCGTCGGCACGACAAAAAACGCTCGCTCGCTGCCTCTCCAAACGGGCCAGAACGTGCGGTCATCGAGAAAAATCTTCGGCGCGTCCGGATAATACGAACCGAATTCCAACCCGTTGTATTGTCCGTTGAAAATCAAAATTTGCTGTCGGGTGTAGAAACCAATGCTGGTCCCCGCGTCGTATTCCCCGTACAGCACGATTTTGTCCCCCGACCGGAAATTTCTCATGATGAGTTTCGCCAGTGGTTCTGACGAAAGGTGTGGCGTGAAAACTCCGAACGCCCAGTTCGCGCAGAAGAAGAACACCGCCATCATGCAGCCCATCGCCACGCTCGCCGCCATCTGCCGACCGCGCTTCCGCAGCACCCACGCGCTCAACAATCCAATGAGCACGATCCCCATTGCCGTCAGCGCCTGGTGACGCAAGTCCGCGAACGTCTCCGGCGTCAAATCCATGAAATCCGACATCGCCAGCCTGTAAAACGCCGTCGGATGCAACTGCATCAACGTGGAAATATCGCTGGTCGAATGAATCCCCCGAGAAACCCAGAGCATGGCCCCCAAAATTCCCGCAATCAGCACGCCGACTCCCGCCAGTGCTCCCTGCACCTTCGGCAGCCAGCGCGCCGTTCGCTCTTCCGCGCGCGCCAATCCTAGTCCGAGCAGAATCGCAATCGCCGGCCACGCCCCGAAGCTGTAATACTCCAGCCGGCTCCTCGTCCACGAAAAGAACAGCAGGATGAACACCGCCCACACCGTCAGCAGCACGAGGGCCTGCCCCGATTCGTCCAGGCCCGCGCGCCATTTCCTCCAGTTCGGAATCTCGCGGATCGCTGGGGGCAAGAATGCAATCCACGGGAAAAACCAGACGATGTGCTCTGCGATCCATAGCAGCAGCGGCACCGCTTCGAAATCTTGCGGATACCGCCAGCCCAGCGCGCGGAACACCTGCTCGTTGATGAAATAGAACCACAGGAATCCGCCGAAGAATCCCCTCCCGCTGAAACTCGCCGCGATGTGCCAGGGCAGCGCCACGATCAGAAAAACGATCGCGCTCGATATCAGCGGCAATTTGCGCCATTCCCGCAGTCTTCCGGTCGCCCACAGAAATAGGAAAATGATCGCCACCGGGAACACAATTCCAATCAGCGACCGCGTCAGCACTGCCAGCGCAATCATCACCGCCGCGCCCCAGTATCCTGCTCGCGGTGAAAGCGCCCCCTGCCATGCCCGCAAAAACAGATAAAACGCCGCCGTGAATTCCAGCGCCAGAATCGCCTCCGGAATCATGATCCGCGTGAAAAGGAACAGTCCCGGCGACGTGCACATCACGAGGCCCGCATAAAATCCCGCGCGCTGGCCAAACCATCTTCGCCCGAACGCGTACACCATCAGCACAAGTCCTGCCACGGCCAGTGCCAGCGGAAACCGCGTTGCAAACGTTCCCACTCCGAAAATCGCGTAGCTGATGGCCACCAGCCAGTAGTGCAGCGGAGGTTTTTCCAGGTAACGGATGCCGTCTATGTGCAGAATCACCCAGTGGGGGTTCACCAGCATCTCGCGCGCCGCCTCGGCGTGCCCCGCGTCCGAGCTGTCGAGTAGCGGCGGCCAGCCCGATGTCCCCACGTAGATGCCGAGCGCCAGCGCGAGCAGTACGAGAATGGAAGCTCTTCGGCTCATCGCAAACTATTGATTATCATCGAATCCCGCAGCGAGCGAAAGCGTCCCCAAGAGCATCATTTCCAAACTCCTTGCTTGCATCGCGCTTCTGGAACGCGATTCCGTCGCTTGCTTGACTTTCATGCGTTACGGTGCTGATTTATATCTACGGCCATTCCGCTATAGGCTTTTTGGAAATTTCCCGGAATCTCGGATCATTTGAAGGAGTCAGCCATGAAGCGCTTTGCAACTTCATTAGTGATTCTCGCAGCCGCGTCCCTCACTGCTTACGCTCAGGCTGCTCGCTGGCAGCTCGTGCGCGCCGAATACGGCGCGGGGCACACCTGGGTAGACGTCACCTCCCGCGTCGCTTCTCTCATCCACGGGAATTCTCTCGACATCACTGTGAACAACGACGCTCTCGGTGGCGATCCGGCTCACGGCGCGCAGAAGACTCTTCGTCTCCGCGTGCGCAACGAATCCGGCCGCGAGGAAGTCCTCTCCTATCACGAAAAGGACACGATTAGCTTGTCCATTTCCACCACCGGTGGCGGATACACGCAAGGCGCCGGATACGGACAAGGCGCGGGCTTTGGCGGCGGAGGTGGTCTGCAAATCCTCCGCGCCGATTACGGCACGCAGAACCACTTCGCCGATGTGACCTCGCGTTTGAATTCCCAGATTCAGAACAACACGCTGCGTCTGCGAATCACCAATGACACGATGGGCGGCGATCCCGCCGATGATCGCAGGAAAACACTCACGATCTGGTACCTCTATGATGGCCGCGCCGCAAATGTAGTCGTGAACGAGAAGGACACTCTCACTCTCCCGAGCCCTAACGATTACATTTCCGGCAATCTCCGCATCCTCCGCGCGCAATATGGCGCCGATTATCGCTATTTCGATGTGACGGATCGCCTCAATTCGCAGCTTCAGGGCGACCAGTTCAGCCTGCGCATCACCAACGACACCATGGGCGGCGATCCCGCCCCGGACAGGCCCAAGCAGCTCAGCGTCGTGTATATCTTCAACGGCCAGCAATGCCGCGCGATGGTCAGCGAGAAAGACACTCTGAATCTTCCGGGCGCGGGGGATTGCGCCGGCAATTCCTATGGAGATAGCTTTCAAATTTTGCAGGCGACCTACGGGGCCGGTGATCGCCGCCGCGACGTGACCGATCGCGTCGCCGCGCTCGTCAATGGCCAGCAGTTGCAGCTCACGGTTTCCAACTCCGCGCTTGGCGGAGACCCGGCCGAGCATCAGCGCAAGCAACTTCGCGTGATTTACCTCTGGCAGAGCATTCGCTACGAGGCCATCACTCCCGAGGGTGCCGCACTCTCGATTCCCTGACGCCCTGGAGGCCATCTTTCGTGCTTGTGGCACAGGCTCTTAGCCTGTGTGAGAAAAAGGGGGTGTGTCAGGGCACGACTTTTTACTCTGAGCGAAGTCGAAGGGTAGTCGTGCCGTAACTGCTGCAAATCTTATGCGGCTTCAGCCGCTGGGGGCATTTCGTGTAGTTTCTTATCTGCGGTTCTTACGTAGTCTTTTCCGCGGTTTCCATCTCTGGCGCTTTCTGCATGCGGTGCGCCACCACACTCTCCAGTAGCGTGTCCAGTTCCGGTTGCCGGATCGGCTTCGCCAGATATCCGTCCATCCCCGCCTCCAGACACCGCTCCCGGTCGCCTTTCATTGCATGTGCCGTCAGCGCGATCACCATCTGACGATTCCCGTTCCTCGCCGTTCCTTCCTTCTCCCGGATGGCCGCCGTGGCCTCGAATCCATCCATCTCTGGCATTTGCAAGTCCATCAGCACAAGATCGAAACTTTCCTTCTCAAGCGCCTTCAAGGCTTCGCGCCCGTTGCTCACCGCCGCCACTCGGTGGCCTCTCTTTTCCAGCAATCTTCTGGCCAGCAGTTGATTCACGGCGTTGTCTTCCGCCAGCAACACGCGCAAGCAAGCCGCCGGGTCGCGTTCGTCCTGCAACGAATACCTCGTGACCAGCGGAATGGCGCCCTTGTTTTCCTTTGCCCCCAGCACCCGCGCAATCGCTTCGCGCAGTTCCGATTGCCGGATCGGTTTCAGCAGGTAGGCCGAGATTCCCAGTTCTTTGCACCGCGCCGCGTCTCCTCGGTGCCCCGCCGAAGTCAGCATCATGATCGTCGCCGTGGACAGCTCCGGTCTTTGCCGGATTTGTTCGATCAGCGTGAATCCGTCCATTCCCGGCATGTGCATGTCGGTCAGAATCAGTCCGTACGGCTCGCCCGCCTCCCGTCCGGCCGTGAGCTGCGCAAGCGCCTCTTCTCCCCCCGCCGCCGACGTGGTTTTCATCTCCCAGCGTTTCAACATCCCCTCCAGGATTCGCCGGTTCGTCCGATTGTCGTCTACCACCAGAACCCGTACGCCTCGCAGCACTTCCGGCGGAGCAATGGTCCCGATTTCAATCTCCTTCGCATCGGCGATTCCCATCCGTGCGGTGAAATGGAACTGCGTTCCGCGTCCCGCCTCGCTCTCCGCCCAAATCCTTCCCCCCATCATTTCCACCAGGCGTCTCGAAATGGACAGCCCCAGCCCCGTGCCTCCGTACTTCCTCGTCGTCGAGCTGTCGGCCTGCGTGAACGGATCGAAAATCAGTTGGAGCTTCTCCTGGGGGATTCCAATTCCTGTGTCGGTCACCAGAAAATGAAGCATGCAATCTGTGCCTTCCCTGGCCTCGACGGACACTTTCAATCCCACCTCGCCCTCGTGCGTGAACTTGATCGCGTTCCCCACCAGATTAACGAGGATCTGTCGCAGGCGGCCGGAATCCCCCCGCACGAAATCGGGTACGTCAGCAGCTATCTCGCACAAAAGCTCCAGCCCCTTTTCGTCCGACCGCAGCGCCAGCGTCTTCAGCGTTCCCTCCAGGCTGTCCCGCATAGCGAATTCAATTGCTTCCAGGTCAATCTTCCCCGCCTCAATCTTTGAGAAATCCAAGATGTCGTTGATCAGCGTAAGCAATGCATCTCCGGAGATCTTGACGGTTTCGAGGAATTCGCGCTGCTCGGGTGTCAGCTCGGTTTCCAGCGCCAGGTCGGACATTCCGATGATCCCGTTCAGCGGCGTCCGGATTTCGTGGCTCATGTTCGCCAGGAATTCTGCCTTGGCTTTCGTCGCCTCCTCTGCTACTCCCTGAGCCCGCCGGGCCGATTCCTCTGCTTGTCTCCGCTGCACGATTTCCTGTTTCAGCTCGCCGGTGCGCTCATCAACTAGCCAAACCAGTTCGCGCTCTCGCTTCCGAAGTTGGTGCACCCGCAGCCGGTAGACCCCCATCCCGAGGGCGCCAGCGATCAAGAGGCAAAATGCGTAAAACCAATCGGTCTGGTAAAAATAAGGATTGAGGTAGAAATCAACCGAAGCCCGATTGTCGTTCCGACTGCCGTCAGAAGAACTGGCCATGACTTCAAAGCGATAGGCGCCTGGGCGAAGGTTGGTGTAGTAGGCGACGCGCCGCGTTCCCGCTTCGATCCAATCACTATCGAAACCATCTAATTTGTAACGGAAATGAATCCTGTCGGCCGCTCCGAATGTCGGCGCTGTATAGTGAAACTCCAATTCATGCCCCCCCGGAGGCACCCGGCCTCCAGCGACCGGATCAAGTGCCTTGTGATCAATAGACACGCTTTCAAGGTGGACTGGCGGCGCTTCCTTTTGTTTCTCGATCTGCGACGGGTCGACTCGAACGATGCCGGCGACTGTCGGAAACCAAATGTGTCCGTCGCGATCCTTCCAAGCCGCAGGCTGGACCGCCCCATCGCACTCCCGATCCCTCATGCCGTCTTCCACGCCATAGGCGATGGACCGGAATGTCTTGATCTTCCCCGTCGCATAGTCGGCGAGGTCTTTCTTTCTCACACGAAGGATGCCTTTGTTGGACGAAATCCACAGATTGTCCAGGTTGTCTTCGCGAATGCCCCAGAGGTTATCGTCCAGATGCCCTGCCTGATCTGAATAGGCGATGAGTCTTCCATCCTTGAAACCATCAAGGCCAGTGGCCGTGCCGATCCACAAGGTACCCTCAGTGTCTTCGTACAGGGCGAACACTACGTTAGAGGAGAGTCCATTCGCTGTCGTGAAGTTCTTAAAATGTCCGCCCTGAAAATGGCTCAAACCGCCACTCGTCGCGACCCACATCCCATTGTTCCTGTCTTCGATGATGTCGAAAATCAAATTTGCGGCAAGGCCGTCGCGCACCGTGTAATTTGTGTACGTTCCGGTTTTCATCCGAATCTGACACAGGCCAGATTCGCTACCTACCCACAACGAATCGTGCGCGTCCTCGTACATGGCCCTGGGACGTACGTTTTCGAGCCCTTTGGGAGCAGGGAGCATCTCTCCATCGCTGCTGAGCCGGTTCAAACCCCGCCAAATGCTTCCGTCGTTGGATTCAAAGACGGCGCGGGGGCTTAAACTGGAGCTTTGTGTTGTCTTGTAAACCGTGACATTCCCGTTTTTCAGGCGCTCCAGAACTCCGTCCACGGAGCTCGTCCAAATGCTTCCATCCCTGCTCTGCATCACCACGAAGGCCGAATCTTCGCCAAATCCTTCCAGCCTGCCGTATGGGGTAATCGGCCCGTCGCGGAATTCTTCGACTCCCAGACCATTAATGCCTGTCCAAAGGTTCCCTTCCCTATCTTGATAAATTTCTTGTATCTGATTGTTGAGCGTTCCATTCGCAGGGCGGTACGAGTTCACTTCGCCTCGTTTCACGCGAAACAAACCATTAGTGCTAGTGCCAACCCAAAGATTAGAATCCCGATCTTCGAGAAGAGCCGTGACCGCCGGGAATGGAGTTTTACCTCCCAGTGAGAACGGTGTGACATTCCCATTCACGATGCGATCCAGGCCGTTGTCTGTTCCGATCCAAACCGTTCCTTCGCTGTCGATACAAACAGTATTCACCGCATTGCTGGAAAGCCCCTGCTGCGTGGTATACACCGTTTGCTGGCCATCTTTCCAAAGGATCAGCCCTGCATCCGTGCCAATCCACGTATTTCCGCCGGGAGCGGTTGCGATTTTCGGGCTGTAAGTGGAAACTGCCGTTCCGTGAATCGTGACCCCAGTTTGCACGAATTTCTCATTTCTCCAATAAAGTAATTGTCCTCCTGCCAGGATCCACAGCGTTCCATCGGGCGCGGCCCAGAGAGAGGCCACGCCACGATTATTGAGACCGTACTGTTTGGCGGCATCAAGGAACTTGTTGTCCTTGTAGCGGAGGAAAGCGCTTGATGTCCCGATCCACAAGCTGCCGTCGGGTGTTTCCGCTAGCGCCGAAATCAAGTTGTCTGGCAACGCTGGGGTATTCCTGTGGTCGAAAACCGTGAAATGCACGCCATCAAAACGGATTAATCCCTCCTCCGTGCCCAGCCATATATACCCATCTTTCGTCTGGAGTATCGCGCGGACATCGTTTTCCGGCAGGCCGTTATTGGAATCCCAAATCTTGTGCACGTACTGCGCGATGCTCTTGTCGTCATTTAAAGCACGAGCGGGGCGGCTGAAGCACAGCAACAGTCCGCAGAGGAGTAAGACGGATGCCAAACGCTGCCCCGTTGTGCCGAGCGGACGAAACAACACCATCGGCAACCTCAGCGGCAGGCGAGCAGACTTCAGCACGCCTCTCCCATGCCGACGTGACAGCCGAAGCGTTTGAGCGCGCAAGAATCCTCCTTGGCTCGGGCACGACAATGGTTCTATACAACCTCTGAGAGCATGCCCAGTTCCACAGAGCATGGCTATCTTGGAATGGATGCTTATCGGAAGTTTCTGCAAGTGCATTCAATTCAGCGGGCTGCAAGGTCTTCAAAGAGTCTCACAGCGGTACTGAGGTAGGCATGGTCGTAGACTCCCGGAGCGGTGTACCGAATGCGAACAAGTGTCCCTGTTAGGACGTGGTTCACAGTCGACACGGAGGAACCCGCAATTGATAGGTGCTTTGCCCCTTGTCTCGTGCCTTGGAAATCAGGTGTGGGATTGGTTTAGTTCGGCCAGCACATAGCTTCGCGCGTGAGGAGGAAGCGTAAGAGCTGCCTACAAGTGGATGCCTGCCCGGCCCATCCATTTAATGGTAGCCAACTCCCAGACTTTAATCGCGCTCTGGCCTAACCTCGTCACGGCTCTTTTTCGGCCGGTGCAGCTGGGGACTGCGAAGTGTGGTCGTGTATGATTTTCCAACCGTCCGAGAATTTCCGGAAAATCAGCGTGAACACGCCTCCGATCGGGCCGCTTTGCCGCTCCAGCCGCCAGTGGCCAAGCACATAAGCCGAATCCGGGCTCAGCAAGTTGATTTCCAGGTCGGAGAAAGTGAGTTGCCCCATCGCCGCCCGGTCCGGATATTGCCGCAAATAGCGCTGCAACACGTTGTCCCAGCCCCGGAAAATCCCGCTCGCGTTCACGAATTCCGTCTTCTCGGATTTCCAATAGCCCTTCATGAACCCCGGAATTTCTCCGTTGTTCCACTGTGTTACCTGGTCCAAGAGCACGCTCCGCACTGCTTGCTCGTCTGCATTAGTTGTGTTCGCAGCCTTCTGCGCCGTTGCCGCCAGAGCACTCCCCGTCAACATCCCCGCAAGGACCAAGATCCACAGCCCTGCTTTCTCCGCTAATCTCATTACCGTCCCTCCCTTACGGTTTCCAGCCCCTCTGGTCAGCAAATCCTCTGAATCTCACCAGGTATAGCCGTCAGAATTCTGCCCCCGAAGGCAATCGGATATGTACTCTATCTCCTTTAGACACATCAAAATAGTACGATAGTCCCATTGGAGTCCGCCGTATCCCCTGCCAGAATCGTTCCCGAGAGAAACTAGGTGTTTGCCGCGCTCATCTTCGTGATGTCAGTAGCCATGGCCGCTCAGTTCGCCATACACTTCTGGCGCTCGGCTTTCCTGGCCACGGCTGCCCAGCCCGTCTCCGAGCGCTTCCGGATGGCCCAGGAAAGCATTTCAAACTCCGTGCAGCAAAATGACTTCCGGGCAATCTCTTCCCTCACGGAAATCTGCCCGGACCTCGGCTCCACCGATAGCAGGTTCGTTGCCGTCCGCGCCTATTACCAGCTTCTCCGCGGTCTCGCCTCCTTCTCGAAAGCGATTCTGCCGCAGGCCAGCAACTGGGCGCAAAACGAGATGGCCGCCTGCACTCGCTTCGTCGCCGTTTCCATGGACGCGCGCCTCAAGTCCAACGAAGCCTTCCTCGCCGAACTCCGCTCCTACTAATCCATAGCTCAAAGGAAAAACCTCTCCTCGCATTCGCATTTTGCTTCGGATTTTCGGCCGCATTCTAGTAAGCCCAACGGAGCAAAATGCCGCCCGTCGTATAGCCGGCACCGACGGAGACGAGCAGCACTAAGTCGCCCTTCTTGAGGCGCTTTTCGCGCAGCGCGTCGCGCAGCCCCAGGGGAATCGTCGCCGCAGTAGTGTTCCCGTAGCGGTCGATATTGACCATCACCTTCGAGTCCTCCACGCCAAGCCGCTCCTGCATCGCCTGGATGATCCGCGCATTCGCCTGGTGCGGCACGACGAGCGCCAGGTCGCGGTTCGTGAACCCATTGCGTTCCAGCAGCCCCGCCGCCACTTCGCACATCCGCCGCACCGCATACTTAAACACCTGCGAGCCTTCCTGATGCACGAAGTGCATCCGCTTGTCCACCGTCTCGTGCGAAGCCGGATGGAGCGAGCCGCCCGCGGGCATATACAGATTGCATCCGCCCGAGCCGTCAATGTCGTTCGCGAAGTCAATAATTCCCTCGCCGTCTGTCGCGGGTTCCAGCAGCACCGCTCCCGCGCCATCGCCAAAAAGCACGCAGGTTGCGCGGTCCTTGAAATCAAGGATCGAAGTCATCACGTCGGAGCCAATCACCAGCGCCTTGCGGTGCGTTCCCGCGCCCACGAATTGCGCGCCCACAGTCAGCGCGTAGACGAATCCCGAACACGCGCCTGACAGGTCGAACCCCCATGCGTTTTTCGCCCCGATTCGCTCCTGTACCAGGCAAGCCGTCGCCGGAAACAGCATGTCCGGCGTCACCGTCGCCACGATGATGAGTTCGATCTCCTCCGGCTTTACATTTTTCGCTTTCAGCAGTTCCGTTGCCGCCGCCGTGGCCATGTGCGAAGCCGCCATCCCGGGATCGACGTAATGCCGCTCGCGGATTCCGGTGCGTGTGCGGATCCATTCGTCGTTTGTTTCGACGATTTTTTCGAGGTCGAAATTCGTGGCCACGCGCGGCGGGACGAATCCCGTCACTCCGGTGATTTTCGCTGCGATCCGCTTGGCCATTAGCCTCCTCTCGCTTGCGAAGCAGTGGGCGATTGTACGCAATCGCCAATCCTCTCGCCAACCTTTTTGCTCCTCCCTTGCCTTTCAAATTTCCAATTTCAAATCTGAATTTTTTCGGCCTCGCATCGCGACAGTTCCGCCTTCGTAGCGGCCCTGATTCGTCGGAGCCATAGTTTCGCATTCTTCCAGCCTCGAGCCTCTCGAATCGTAGGGGCGCTGGCTTGCTTGTCCTAAGCGCAGTCGAAGGGCTGCGCCCGCGCGACGTGTGCGTCGCGACGCATTTGCTTTCGTAGCGGCGGGTTTACCTCGCCAGCATTTGTGTCCGCCCCATGTATCCGCCGCCTTTGGCGGGCACAGCTCACCTTTTTTGGAGTGCGGTGGCACGACGCCACTTTGCCTTCTCTCGTCACCCTTTTTCCCTACTGTCCCAAGGTACGATTCAGGGACAGGTTTTCTACCCGTCCCCTTTTATGCCCTAAGGTCAGTAGATTTTTTCCGCATTCCCCTGTTAGCGTTCTCGCAGGAGGCGCAGATTCCAAAAAATGCCGCCTTAATTTCAACATGCCCAGCCGGGCTCAGGGGGAAACGAAAATGCCGAAACAGCTGCAGAACCATCAGCTTGCCGCTCAATCCACAACTCCGCATCCAAACCAGCCGCAGGCAGCCACAAACGCTCCATCGCCAATGGACCAGCTCGCCGAACAGTTCGCGCGAATTCAGGCGCGGTTTGATTCCAGCCCTGCCGGATGCGCGTCACGCGGGCGCAGTCTCCGGCGAAGGGGAATCGCTTCTGCCGCCGCTGCTCAGAAATCTCAAAGCCGCGTCGAACTCGGGCGCTACCGCCGCAAATGCCTCATCTGCGCTCACCCCGACCGCGACGCCATTGAGGAGCTTTTCCTCCACTGGCATAATCCGGAGTGGATTAGCCGCCTTTTCGATCTGGACAATATCGCGCCGATTTATCGCCACGCTCACGCCACTGGCCTCTACGCCCGTCGCCGCTCCAATCTCCGTATGTCCCTCGAACACTTGATCGAGCAGGCCGACGCAACTGAGTGTACCGGCGCCGTCATTGTCCGCGCCGTCCGCGCTTACGCCTGCCTCACCGACTCTGGCGAATGGGTTGAGCCTGCCTCCCGCGTCGCCTACACGTCGGAATTCTTACCGGGCACCCCTCCGCCAGCTAAACTCTCCGCGCTCTCCTCGACTGCCCAGTCGCATAATTCTCCCGTAGGGGCGACCCTTGTTCACCCTGAGAAACGAAGGGGGTCGCCCGCGCCTGCTAGTCCTGAGCAGAGTCGAAGGGCAACGCAGGCGGAAGGCCCCGGTGGCACTCGAAGGGAGCGGAGCCGGACGGCTCAGCCTGAGCAGGAGCGTGGCACAGGCTCTCAGCCTGTGCGTTCCTCTTCCTCCCTGCCGCCTGCCCACTGTGGCGAGCCTGCCCAGAGTTCACCCGCCGCGGCGGGTGGCGGGGAGGCCGCTTCTACCAACAATGCGTCGTTCGCATCCCGGTCGTTGTTGCAGGGCTCGTCTTCCGCGCTTCCAGCCTCCAGTCGCAAACCTCCAGCCTCAAGAACGGCCATTTCTAATCGTAAGCAAAAATTATTAGAAACGTCCGTAAGCCGTTCAAAACAAAACCCCGAGCTCATTTCTAATCGTAAAAAAATCGCGGACAATCGCGGCCATGCCGACGATGCCGAAATTGCCAAATAGGGGGTGGTGGGGCAGTTTGAATTTTCTTGATCGTGACACCCGAGCGCCACTGCGCCGCAACTCAGACGCGTGCCGCTCGCCGGGGCCGCCCAGGTCGGCGGTTAGCCGAGCCTGGGGAGAAAGGGAGTCAAAATTCAAACTGACCCAATACCAACAGGGGCGCCAGCATGAACCAAGAAGAATTCTATGAGATAATCCGCGCAATGAAGACCGACTGCAAAATTGCCGGCGTCCTCGTGGCACTACTGGTTTCTCCGGTAGCGCTCTTCGCGCAAGCTCAGGGCGCGCCTGGAGCACAACGGCCGGAGCAGCCCGAGTTCATCCGCCAGGGCAACGCGCTGGCGCGCCAGGGAAAGCTCGACGATGCTCTGGCGGTCTTCCAAAAAGTCCTCGCCACCTATCCGAATTCCCTGCTGGCGAACAATGCGGCCGGAACCGTCCTCGATTTGATGGGCCGGGGCGAAGAGGCGCGCAAGCGCTTCCAGACGGCGATCGATTCCGCGCCCACTGAACAAATCAAGGCCATGACCGAGCGCGCGATGGCGATGTCGTACGCGTTCGCGGGCGATTGCGCCAAGGCGGGCGAGCACGAGCAGAAAGTCTTCGATTACTTCGTCGCCACCAAGGATTTTTTCCAGCAGGGAGAAATCGCCGACGAGGCGGCGCGCGTCTGCATTGATACGAGCGATTTGGACGCGGCGGAAAAATGGTATCGCACCGGGCACGACGCCGGATTGAAGGAGCCGAATATCTCGGAAGCGCGAAAGGACTTGTGGGAGTTCCGCTGGGAACATGCGATGGCGCGCCTGGCGGCGCGTCGCGGAAATTTCGCGGAAGCGGACAAACACGTCGCCGCGGCGAAAGCCGTTCTCGATAAGGGCACGAATCCGCAGCAGGAAGCGTTTTTTCCGTACCTGGTGGGCTACGTCGCGTTTTACCGAGCGGATTACAAGACGGCTCTCGACGAATTTCAGAAATCGAACCAGAACGACCCGTTCATCCAGTGCATGATTGCCCAGACATACGAAAAAATGGGGGAAAAAGACAAAGCGCAGGAAATGTACATCAAGGCAGCGAACACCACGGCGCACAATCCGCCGGGGGCGTATGCGCGGCGAATGACAAAGAACATGCAATTGCCGCCAGCGAGCGGAGGTGAGTGATGTATTTTGAACAGTTTTATCTCTCCTGTCTGGCGCATGCCTCGTACATGATCGGCTCGGAGGGCGTCGCGGCGGTAGTGGACCCGCAGCGCGACGTCGAAATCTATATCGAAGAGGCGGCGAAACAAGGGCTGCGCATCGCGCATATCATCGAAACTCATTTGCACGCTGATTTTGTCTCCGGCCACCGCGAACTGGCGGCGCGCACCGGCTCGACGATTCACATAGGCGCGAAGGCGGACGCAGGCTTTCCACATCATCCTGCAAAAGACGGAGACGAGATCCGGTTCGGCAAGGCCGTGCTCCGATTCTTGGAGACGCCCGGGCACACCCTCGAAAGCATGTGCGTGTTGGTGACGGATCTGGAGCGAGCGAAGGAACCTTGGGCCGTTCTGACCGGCGACACACTGTTCATCGGAGACGTGGGAAGGCCAGATTTATCGCCGGAGCACACGCCGCAACAGCTCGCCGGACTGCTGTATGACAGTCTGCACAAGAAATTGCTCAGCCTGCCGGATGCAGTCGAGGTTTATCCAGCCCACGGTGCGGGCTCGCTCTGCGGGCGGAACATCAGCCCGGAGCGGCGTTCGACAATCGGAAAAGAGAGGCAGTTCAATTACGCGCTTCGGCCCATGAACCGCGACGAATTCGTCCACATGCTGACTTCGGATTTGCCGGTGCGGCCTGAGTATTTCCGCCTCGACGCGGAGATTAACCGGCAGGGCGCCGAGGCGCTCGAGAAATTGCCGGAACTGAAAGTCCTGCCGCCAAACGAAGTGCTGGCGCAGCAAGAGTCAGGCGCGGTCGTGCTCGACACGAGGCCGACGGCGGAATACAGCGCATGTCATGTTCCCGGCGCGCTGCACATCGCGCTTTCCGGACAATACGCTTCGTGGGCGGCGATTCTGCTCGGGCTGGATTCTAAAATCATTCTCGTTGCAGAAGATCCCGAGCGTTTGCGCGAATCGCAGATGCGGCTGGCGCGCGTGGGAATCGAGAAAGTTGCGGGCTATCTCGATGGAGGAATGCTGGCGTGGGAAAAAGCCGGCCTGCAAGCCGCCCAGGTTCCTGAAATTTCAGTACTCGACCTGGCCCGTGCGATTGAAGAGCAGAATGGGAATTTGCAGGTAATTGATGTCCGCAAGAACGCGGAGTGGGAGGCAGGGCACATTGAACAGGCTTGCTTAAAACCTCTCGATCAATTGCGAAAACTGCTTGGCGATCTGGACCGCGCGCGGCCCATCGCGGTCCACTGCAAGAGCGGATACCGAAGTTCGATTGCGACGAGTTTGCTCGAAGCAGCGGGCTTTCAGAACTTGATGAACGTCACCGGCGGCTTCGATGCGTGGCTCGCGCAGAACCTGCCTTCCGTTCAAACGCAGGCCAGCTGCGCTCGTACCTGAAATACAAAAATTCGAACTGGACAAGAAGTGTCATTTGAAAACTTATGCGGTTAGATAAAACATCATTATGCGGAGACAAAAACTGTCAGAAAGTGATGCGGCTCACACCCTGCAGAAGCGCTTGCCACCAGCTAAGCTGACACAATTTGCCAGCATCGAAATCATGCGGGTAAACCAGCGGCGTTATTTGTCCCAAAGTTGACACGACTTGAGTATTCACCCTGCTTTGAGATCGCAAAGATGTTCAAATTGATACAACAAAAATAATTCTTAAAATTTGTGGTTTCCGGCAACTTCGGCCGAAAAGGATGCATCGAATTTTTAGCGTCCTAATCCCAGCCAATTAGTTCTTTCCATGTTCGGGATGTCACAAGTCAATGGAGGAATTCGCATGAACAGGATCATTATGGGAGTCGGAGTATTGGTGTTCACGGCTGCAGTCCTGATCGGCTGCAGCGGCAGCATGTCCATGACCCAGCCCGGCGCGGGAACTGTGCCAGTAAGTTTCAGCGTCAAGGATAACCCGCCAACTGGCGTGACGGTCGTGGCATTCGAGGTGCAGATTACAGGAGCGAGCCTATTGCCGAGCAACACGAGCAACCAGCCGGTTTCCCTGGTGAGCCACCCGGAGGACGTCGAACTCGAGCATTTGCAGGCCGACTCAGCGTTATTGGCGAACGTGAACGTGCCGTCTGGAACTTACAACGGGGTGACGGTGAGCTTCGCGAACCCTGAAATGACGATATTGAACCAGACAGGAGGCACGCTGACGCTGGGTTCGCAAAGCTGCGCCAGCGGGCAAGTGTGCGAGTTTTCGCCGACTTTGAACCAAACATCGGTGACCGTACAGGCGCCGACCACGCCGTTTCCGATTCGCTTGCTGCAACTTCGCCGCTGGCGTTGCGGATGGACTTCGACGTGAACAGCTCGATTCAGTCTGGAGACCTGTCCATCACGCCGTCGGTGACCCTGACTCAGCTCCCCGCCGCAAACATGCTGGGGCAGAACGACCATGAAGATGACATGCAACTAGTCGGCAAGATTACTGGAACTGACCAGACAAATCAGAGCTTCACCCTGCAGACGGGAATGGCCGGAATGACCGCCAACATCTCTACAACCACGAATACAGAATTCGATTTCGAGGATTCCTGTTCGGCGAATAACTTTTCCTGTCTGCAATCGGGCGCGATAGTAAGAGTCGAAGTGCAACAAGGCTCGAACGGTTCGCTTACGGCAACGGAGGTGGAGCTGTTCTCGCCGATGAATGAGTTTGCGTTGCGCGGAACAGTCACATCGGTGAACGCCCCCGGGAACAGCTTCCAGATCGTCGTATTTGACGATGAAGCTTTCACCCAGCAGCAGATGCAGGGCGTATCGGTCGGGATCGCGCTGACGGTGGACGTGGCGCCGCAGGCCACCTTCGCGATCGACACGAACGGCATATCACTTCCCTCTGGACTGAGCTTTGCCAGCCTGACCGACATGATGGCCGGGCAGGCAGTGCGAGTCCATCCGAACAGCATGATGCCGAGCGGAACTCCGCCGAACATCACGATCACGGCGGACCAGGTGGAACTGGTGCGCTCGGATGTGACGGCGACGATCACGGCGATCAACGCCTCGGGGACGCCGCCGATGTTCACGCTGGGCTCCCTGCCGCCTCTCTTCAGCAACGCGGGCGTCAGTTCGATTCAGGTGGACGTGCTTTCCACGACGGAGTTTGAATCGGACGACGATGCGATGATGAACGTGACAGGTATCGGCAGTCTGACCAGCGGAAATATCGTTTCCGCGGGAGGATTGCTGTTCAACACGGGCGCGACACCGACACTGGTGGCAGAGAAGGTGGATCTGCGGCACTAGCGGATCGGCAAAGAGGCGTGTGTCAACGGGCCGGAGCGAATTGCTCCGGCTCTTTTTCTGCGCGCCCAATTTTATAGTTTTGCGAAGGCTGGTTTCCGCGCGAGCCGCTATCGCTTTTCCTGCGGGAGAATTTCGTAGCGGAATGAGATTTCTGCGGTTTTGCGAAGAGTGGCGGCGGCGCCGCAGTACTTCGTTTGGCTGAGCTCGATGGCGCGCGCGACGGCTTTTTCATCGAGCGTCCCGCGGAGACGATAGAGAACTTCGAGCTTGGTCCACACAGTGGGAGGCTCGGCGGCGCGCTCCCCGGTGATGACGATTTCGAGCGATTCAAGCTTTTGGCGCTTCTTGGCGAGAATAAGGACGACGTCGGTGGCCGTGCAAGAGCCGAGCGCCGCGAGCATCAGCTCCATCGGGCCGGGCGCGGAGTTGTGTTCGCGATTGGAATCAATCGGCACAGCGTGGCCCGAAGGCAGCGTCGCCAGGAATTGCTCTTCGCCCACCCATTTCACCGTCGCGGTCTGCATAAAATCCTCCCGTTGGTAAAGATGCCGGAGATTGCAAAGAGACGCAAGCTTCCCCATGCAGATGTGTTCTCGCTGCCGTTCTGAAGAATCACTAATCCTGGCCTATTTCGAGGAATCGCGGACGGAGTCCTCGGCCGAGAGAGAAACTTCAAGGATGGGGCGTGGCTGACTGCGGATAGCCTGGATGAAGAGGCGAACCAGATCGGGATCGAACTGCGTGCCGGCGCAGCGTTCGATTTCGGAGAAGGCGGCTTCGACGGTGCGAGCTTTCTTATAGACGCGCGGCGAGGTTATCGTGTCGTAGGCATCGGCCACGGCGATGATGCGAGCCCCGAGAGGGATGCGCTCGGCTTCAATCTGATCGGGATACCCGGAACCGTCGAAGAATTCATGGTGATGCCGAATCATCTCGCGAACTTTGTGCAGGGCGCGAAGAGATTCGAGAATCCGCCAGCCCAGCATGGTGTGAGATTTCATGGTATCCCATTCCGACGCGTCGAGCGGGCCAGCTTTGTTCAGGATGGATTCGGGGATGCCGACTTTACCGACATCATGGAGCAAAGCGGCGAGGCGCACTTCCTCGACTTCGACGGGCTTGAGTCCGGCGGCTTGGGCGATTAGGGCGGCATAACTCGAAACTTTCTGGGAATGCCCCTGCGTGTACTGATCCTTGGAATCCACGGCAAAGGCCAGCGATGTCATGGTGTCTACGATGGCGGCTGGCAGGCGCTCAATCGAGGAAGCGTTCCCATGGTCGGAGAGCGATTGTGAGAACTGGCAGACTCGTTGATATAGATCTTCGAATGCATCTGGGCCAGTAGTGAATTGACGGTGCAGCGCGACGCCGAGATAGGCTTCGAGGACATCGCGCTTCCATTCCTTGGCGTCGACGGGAGCGGCATGCTCTGCAGTGAACACGGCGTTCCCGCCCTGGTGTTTTGCCAGATACATCGAGGAGTCCGCGACCTGAATAAGTTCCTGCGGCGTCGAACCATGAATAGGAAACGTCGCGATGCCGAAGCTGGCGGTGATGTTCTTGTCGCGAAGGAGAGGATCGGAAGCGACCCATCCGCGGAGCTTGCCGGCAATCTGCTGAGCCTGTTCGACCGTCGTTTCTGGCATCAAGATGACGAACTCGTCGCCGCCGTATCGGGCAACAACGTCGGAACGGCGGCAATTCTGTTCCAGAATCAGTCCGACGCGCTGAAGGACTACGTCGCCTTCGAGGTGCCCATAAAAATCGTTGACGAATTTGAAGCGGTCGAGATCCATGAGCACGAGTGAAAACGGCCGGCCGGCGCGAGTGGAGCGTTTCCATTCCGAGGATAGGTTTTCCATGAGGAAGCGGTGCGTCTTGACTCCAGTCAAGCCATCCGTGATGGCCTGCTCCTGCGCCTTCTGGAACGTCAGGGCGTTGTGGAGTGCTCCAGCGAAAAAGTCGGCCACGGTGCGGAGCAACTGCACTTCCTCTTCGTCGAAATCGCAAGGCACGGAAGATTCCACGTAGAAGACGCCGAGAAGCCCTTCGGCGTAATTGACCGGCAGCGCGACGGCGCAAACCGAGCTGGGCAAAATGAGTCGCAGACTATCCCGGGTCACTTCGCGGACAATAGCCATCTGGCCCGTGCGGGCAACCTGTCCAATCAATCCCTCGCCGAGGGCAATGCGGCGGCCGAGGGCGTCGCGGCGTTTGCCGGCTTCGGCCTGAATCAGGAGTTCCTTGGTGGAATAATCCAAAGTGGCGATGCCGATGTGGTCGTAGGTAAGCCCGCGTTCGAGCTCCTCGGCGATTTTGGGAAGCATTTCCTCGGGATTGAGCGAGGCGATCGCGCGACCGGAAATGTTGTTGAGAAGTGTCAAGTGACGAGACTTTTTTTGCTCGCCGGCGAAGAGGCGCGCATTCTCAAAGGCGATGCCAGCCTGGCTTGCGAGGACACGCATCAATTCGAGATGGCCTTCGTCGAAAGCACGTTCCTGCCTGCTCTGAATGGCCATGACGCCGATGGCGCGATCGTAAAGAATGAGGGGCACGCCGCAGAACGAGCCCGTTGCGCGCGAGGTCTTTATGCCGAGTCGCTCCACCGCGGCAGTGAAATCCTCGCGAATCAGGAGCGGCTGGCGCGTCTGAATCATATATTCGGTGAGGCGGTCGGCAGCCGGACGAGTCCGCTTCGGTTTGCGCTCGTTGTCGACAACTTCCAGCTCATAGCGGATTTCATTTCTCGAAGGATCGAACAAAGCGATATAGAAGCTGTTTGCATCGAAGAGCCGCCGCATTTCAGAGAAGATGGTTTCGAAGAGAGTCGTATTGTCGAGGGTGGAGCTCAGCGCGCGGCCAATCTCGTTGAGGACGTGCAATTCCTCGCTGCGGCGGGAAGTCTGCTGGACGAGATAGCTGTTTTCCACGGCCATTCCGATCTGATAGCCGAGGGCGAGTAGCAGGCGAAGCTCCGGCGGCGTGAACTGCCGGTGGTCGGGAGTGCCGAGGAGCAAGACTCCCAGGACGCGCTCCTTGGCTTGCAGGCTGATGCCCACGACGGTGCGAAGGCTCTGCGCCAGAAGCAATTCGCGAAGGCGTTTGAACGAAGGCTCGCGTTCGAGCGCGGCCCACGGGCCATCCTTGGCCAGGTCGCGTAGGACGACCAGTCCGCCTAGGCGCGCGACCAGCTTTACGATGTGGTCGTCGAGATCTTCTTCGAGGACATTGGTGCTGAAGTCATCGGAGAGGCCCGTCGTGACGACGGAAGTCGGTCCCTGTTCGTCGCCGTAATGCAGGCAGAGCGCACCGCTGGGAATGCGGACGACGTTGAGGACGCGTTCGAGCGCCTGGGCGAGGATTTTCTGGATTTCGCCACCGGCGAAGCTCGACGTGGCGAGGTTCAGGTTGGAGAGCGCCAGCATGTTGCGCTCGACGCGGTGGCGTTCCTCTTCGTAGACGGCCATGACCATCAGGACCCCGCAGAAAAGCTGAGGGACCAGCAGGGGGAGATGAAGGTCGGCGCTCCGCAGCCAGACGAGCCGCCGCTGCAGGAGAATCCCGGTCAGAAGCAGACCCCAAGTCACAAACGAGACGGCGAGAAGAATGTCGGACGGAGACTCGCGCTTGCGTCCTTCGAGCCAAAACAAGCGCGAGACGGCGACCAGAAGGACGATCACAAAAAGATCGAGAGGAAAAGAAATCCAAGCTTCCTGATACGCAACAGCCCAGACCGCCGCAAGCATGGCGCCGGCAATAAATGGAAAGACTCGAAACAGCTTGCGAGAGTAAAGGCGCACGGCAGCGAGAAACAAGAGGGCGGCGGCGGCCGAGAGCCAGTCTTCGATCGTCGGCAGCAAGGACGAAGAAGCAATCCATGTTTCAAGCTCCTGGCCAAGAGAAGAGAGACCCAAGAAGAACCACCCGCCGGCCCAGATCAGGAGGTAACTCTGGCGCTTGATTGCATAGACGTAGGTGAAGAAGGCAGCCAGGAGCATGGCTGCGGCAAGCAAAACGACACCGACAATCCCGGACTGGGTCAGCAACTCATTGCTCCATCTGCTTGGGCGAAAGGAATCAGCTTGAGAATAGCAGATATTGGGTTGCGGCCAGTGGCGTTGCGAGGAGCGGGTGACGTTCCACGCACCTCTCCCAAGTCAGCTTCGCTTCTGTCTTTCGCCTAATTCCTCTATAAGATAGCTAAGCCTTGTCGATTGGATACTATAGAGAGATTTTGATCTCCAGCACAAGGGTACGGAAGTACCCGCCAGTCACCGTCGGGACATGCTCGATTTTGCTCACGCGTTTCGATAAGATGAGAGCTTTTCAGGAGGATGAAAGAGATTTGCTGAGCGCATGACCTGTGTTTCAAAACCTCGGGTTCGTTTCGCGCCTTCGCCGACGGGCTACTTGCACGTCGGAGGCGCGCGCACGGCGCTGTTCAACTGGCTGTACGCGCGGCGCGAGGGCGGAACGCTTATTCTGCGGATCGAGGATACAGACGTCGAACGGAACCGGCCGGAACTCGTGGACGGAATCCTGGATGGGCTGCGCTGGCTCGGCGTGGAATGGGACGAGGGGCCGTATTTTCAATCGCGGCGCCTGGAAATGTACCGGGCCGCGGCGGAAAAATTGCTTGCCAGCGGCGCCGCGTTTCCGTGTTATTGCAAGCCAGTGCAGTATGCGGGCGCCGATGCAGCCATAGAAGAAGGCGAAGAGGGAGCGGAGAAGAAGGAGCGTGCGGCGGTGTGTCCCTGCCGCGAAATGAGCGCGGCGGAGCGCGAGGAAAAGCAGCGACAGGGCGCACCATGGGCGGTACGATTCGCCGCGCTGCGGACGGGCGTGACGCGATTCGACGATGCAGTCTTCGGCCCGCGCGAAGTCCAGAACGCGGAGATCGAGGATTTCGTGCTGCTGCGTTCGACGGGCTTGCCGACGTATCAGCTGAGCGCGGTGGTGGACGACATTGACATGCGCGTGACGCACATCATCCGCGGCGCGGACCACCTGTCGAACACTCCGAAGCAGGCGATGCTCTACGAAGCGCTGGGCGCGACGCCGCCGGTGTTTGCTCACGTGCCGCTGATTCTGGGCGCCGACCGGACGCGGCTCTCGAAGAGGCACGGAGCGACAAGCGTCAGCTCCTACGCCGAAGAAGGATTCCTTCCCGAGGCGTTCCGGAATTTCCTGGCGCTGCTCGGGTGGTCGACGGGGACCGATGAGGAATTTCTGCGCACGACGGAATTGATTTCGCGATTTTCGCTTTCCGGCGTGAGCCGGACGAACGCAATTTTCGACCGCGCGAAACTGGAATGGTTCAATTCGCAATACTTGCAGCGGCTGACGGTAGAGGAGCTCCTGCCGTACGTGAAGGCAGAATTGAAGCATTCAGGACTGTGGCATGAAGCCTGGGATGCGGGTGAGAAAGAGTGGTTCGCGCACACTGTGGACCTGCTGCGGCCGCGGACGCGGTTGCTGACGGATTTTTCGACATGGGCGCGCGCGTTTTTCTCCGACGAATTCGATTACGACGCCGAGGCGCGGAAGAAATTCTGGAAGGACGAGAAAATTCCGGCGTTACTCGGCAAGCTGACCGACGCGCTTGACGCTGTCGCGGAGTGGAATCACGATTCCTGCGAGCACGCGCTGCGGGCGCTTGCAGAGAAGGAAGGCGTGAAGGCCGGGCTGCTGATCAACGCGACGCGCGTGGCAATCGTGGGGCGCGCAGTGGCGCCGCCGCTGTTCGAGACGATGGTCGCGCTCGGAAAGGCGCGGGTAATCGAGCGGCTGCGCCGCGCCACTCCTGCTGCCGCCGCGCAGTAACAATTTCTCTTTTCCCCCTCAGAAGGCCAGCGAGAAGGATCCTCCCGTCCAAAATGTTGCGGGGCTCAATTCTTCCTAGTTGTGGAAGAGGCGAAAATCTCAGGAAACATCGATTGCGCCTTTGCGCCTGCGGGCGCGGCTACAATGGTCACGGTTACGGGAATTTTGACCGGAGGGAGACAGGCGGTGTCATTGCATGCCTGATAGCGAAGAGACAAGGGAAGCGATTGCTTTCCAAGTGAAGCATTCGTTTCGGCGCTGAGCTTCATGCGAACCGTAAAGCTACCCGAATAGACCGAGAGCGGCGTATCGGAAAAAGAAAGTTTGAGAGTCTTGCCTTCGGGATAGGACGTCTCGACTTCCTTGAAGCCTGCGGGGAGACTTGCAGTTAGCGTCGTCGGGATCAGGTATTTCTCGGAGACTTTGTTGGCGTTCACGTGGAACCCGGGCATGATGCGCACGACGACGGCGATTTCAAATTCGTGATTGCGAGGCACCGGGCTTAGCGAAACGTAGGTGCGAGGGCTCGCGACAGCAGCGGGAGAGGGTAGATCCTGGGCCGCCAGCCGAGAATGCGGCGCGAGCGAGAAGCAAACCAACACTGCCAAGGCTGCCGCGCGAGAAAGAAGCGCGGTAATGCACGGAAATTCATTTTTCGTCTTCATACGCTCACCGATGCTCCCAATTGCTGGCTCAAAATCCGGCTCATCACTTGGTTCAAGTTTTCGCCGGTCTTCTCGAGGACGAAAGCGTTTGCCTGATCGGACCAGCCGAGCTTGAAACTCGTTGTCAGCGCGGAAATCCAGATTTGGCGCACGGGAGAATTGGGGCTGATGACAAAGCGAGTTTCCTCGTCGTCATTGAACTGGATTTCGAGCTTGCCGCTGCCGCCCTCAACTTCGAAGTCGTGTGAATCGCCGAGTTCAGTGAGGCGCTTCTGCAGGCCGGCGAAAGCCGCCTCGCATTTCCGTTGAAATTCGTGCTCATCCATCATGTCAGGCAACACTTCAGCGAACAGCCGCGGTGGCGGACGAGGAAGCCGGCGCGGGAGCGGAAAGTTGCAACTCAATTTCGCGCGCGAGCTCGTCCTCGCTGACCAGGCCAATGATACGCTTCACGATCTTTCCATCGCGGGAAATCAGAAAGCTCGACGGATAACCGAACAGTCCGCCAAATTTCTCCGCGACATCCTCGTTTCCGATGACAATGGGATAATTCATCGTCAACTTCTGGCCGTCCACGTCGAATTGAGTCTTCTCGACATACGGCTCCACGACTTTCTTTCCTTCTTCATCCATGGCGATGCCGAGGAGCGTGAAGCCCCGGCTGGCATATTTTTGCTGGAAACTGATCAGCCAGGGAATTTCGATGCGGCAGGGATCGCACCAGGTGGCCCAGAAATTCACAAGGACGACTTTGCCCTTGAGGCTGGCGAGAGGGAGACTGCCCCCCTGGAGCTGCTGGAACGTGACGTCGGGCTCGTCCGGGAATTTTGATGTCGCCGACGCAGAAGCGGAGGGTTTTCCTCCCGATTTTGCGTCAGCGACAGACTTGCACCCGGCGAGGGCCGCGGCGAGCCCAGCCACGGCCAGGACAACGAAGATCCGAGATGAATTGCGATTCACGGTTGACTCCCGCTACAACGAAAAACGATTCAGAAATGCCAGTTTACCCGAAAGCCATGTCAGCCGGTTCATGAAAATCAACCCGCCAATGGCGAGCAAGAGCACGCCACTCAAAACCTCAACCATGTGAATGTGGCGGCGAAAGCGCTGATAGAACTTGAGGAATTGGCCGATTCCGAGCGCCGTGAGGAAAAAGGGAATCGCCAGGCCCGCCGAGTACGCCGCGAGAAGAAAAATGCCGCGTGCCACGGTGTCCTGCGTCGCGGCCATGGCCAGCACAGCGCCGAGGATCGGGCCGATGCAGGGCGTCCAGCCGAACGCGAAAGCGAAGCCCAGCAGAAATCCGCTCACAATTCCGGGCTGCCCGCCGAGATTGCGAAAGTGCAAATCTCGGTTCAGCCAGCGGGTCAGCACCGGGCCGATGAGAAATATCAGCGCGACGGAAATCAGGTGGATCGGATGAATATCCACGAAAAAAGGCTGCGGCGCGAAACGCATCACAATTCCAGCGAGAATCAGGATGGCGCCGATGATGGCTCCGGCGCGGATTGAGACTTTCGCGAGCCAGCCAATCAGGTGCAGCCCGAAGAGCAGGATCAGCGCCCCTGCGACAGGAGCGAGGAGGTTTTTATTGCGCAGCAGGAATGTCCCCACGGCGCTGGCGGATGCGCCAAAACTCACGAAGACGATGGAAAATCCCGCGATGAAAGCGAGCGAGGAGCGGATCAATTCGGCGCGTGAGCCTTTGCCCTGCTGAAGTTGTTCAACGCCGATGCCTGAGAGCATGGAAACGTATCCCGGCACTAGCGGCAGGACGCACGGGGAGAGGAACGAAACGAGTCCCGCGAGCAGGGCCGTAAATGCCGTGACTTCCATTTCGAGCGGCGACTCCCTTTCAATCGAGATTCGGATTACTCAATACTACTAATTGTTGGATGGCCCGGCTGTGCTTCGCGGTTCAATTCGTCGCACAATTTTCGCATACCGTTGCAAAAAGCGCACGACCGATCGGCGGTTGGCATGCGAGAACGCGACGGCGGCAAAATGTAATGGAAAAGCCACCATCTGTCAGCGGAAGCCGTCAGCGGGCTTCGTCAGGCAATACGGAGGTCAATTGGTCCGTTCTGCCTAAACTGCCGTCTCTCATATCAATGCGGAATGTCGCGGAGATCATCCGAATGGCATGCCTCATGCCCTTGCCTGATTCGCAGCCGCGAAGCGAATGCGGCGGGCAGGAGGCGGCAATGACACCGAATCAAATCACGGTTCTGCGAGTGGCCATGGGATTCATGGCCGTTGCGCTCTTCGGGCGAGGCCTGTGGTTCGACGTGGGCGCGTTGGCACTGACCATTGGCGCGATCAGCCTCGATGCCTTGGATGGCTACTTGGCGAGGCGGCGACAGCTTGCGTCGCCTCTCGGCGCGCAGCTCGACATTATTGGCGATCGCGTGGTGGAGAATCTTTTCTTCACATTTTTCGCGGTCACGGGGCTTGTTTCACTGTGGGTTCCGGTCTTCTTCTTCGTACGCGGCACATTGACCGATTTCATCCGCGGGGTTGCGGCGCGCGCAGGACGGACCGGGTTCGGCAAGAATTCCATGCTGGAAACGTGGTGGGGACGCAGCCTAGTCGCGTCGCGGGCGAGCCGCGCGGCCTATGGCGTGATGAAGTGCCTGTGCTTCTGCTACCTCGGTGCGGAACTGACGCTGATGCGCCTGCCCGAGGCTGCGCTAACTGCTGCGCAAACTGCGTGGATGAGCATCGCGGCGGAAACGCTTGTCGGCGCGACGGTCGCGTTTTGCTTCGTGCGCGCAGTGCCGGTCGTCTGGGAAGGGCGGCGGTATTTCCTCTCCGCAGGTCCCGTGACTGCGAAGGCGGCGGGAGGCGTGCGATGAACGGCGCGAGCAAAGTGGGGGCGTTTTTCGATCTCGACGGGACGGTGCTGCCTGCGCCATCCATCGAGAGGCGATTTCTTCGATACACCATCAGCCGGGGCAAACTCGGGCCGGCGCAAATGCTGCGGTGGGCCGCGCGATTCGTGAGAATGGTCGCAGTGGATCCACGAGCCGCAACGCAAGGGAACAAAGCCCACTTCACTGAGATGAGCACAGGCGTCGCAAGAGAGTGGGAAGTGCGCTTGTCGACGCGGCCGCTGCAATTTTTCTCGGCGGGGCTGCGGCTGCTCGAATGGCACGCCGCACGCGGGCATCGCATTTTCCTCGTCACAGGTGCGCCAGAGCCGCTCGCCGAAATTGCGGCGCGGCGATTGCCGGTCCCCGTTGAAATTGTTGCCACGCAGCTCGAAGAGCGCAATGGCCGATGGACGGGGATACTTCGCGGCGAACACATCTGTGGCGAGGCAAAGCGGCGCGCAATCGAGCGCATCGCAGCGACTGAGGACGTAGATCTCACTCGCAGTTTTGCCTACGGCAACTCATATTCCGATGTCGCGATACTGGAGAGCGTGGAGTTTCCGACCGTGGTGAATCCGACTGAGTTGCTCGAGCGGCTGGCGCACTTGCGCGGCTGGCCGGTTCTGGAATGGCACGCGACGGAAGCAAGAGCGGAGGCAGTCGCGACGCGCGCAATCCCGCCTTCATCGGAGCCGCGCCGTGCGCTCATCTCGATTGTACATCCCTCGTTTGGAGCAAACCGGTGAGCGCAGAAACTTCACGGAATACGCTGGCAAATTATGGAGCGCCGGTCGCAACCACCAGAATGTTCACCCGAATTTGCGTGCCTCGCTGGCTGACCGCGGCCCTCGACGATGCGCGACGAGCGTGCGGAGCTTTCGAATGGGTCACCCTCACTTATCTCGCGTGGGTGAAGTTGCTGGTTGCCGTCTGGCACAAGAATCTGGCTCACCCTGCTGGGCTTTTCGTAGGACACACGGTCGTGGCGATAGCGATTGTTGTCTTAGCTGTCGCATCGCTGCGGCACCCCAACTCGAAATTCCTGCGATTCGCGCGCCATTGGTATCCGCTGCCGCTCTATATCGGATTGTTCGAGGAACTGAATTACCTGGTGCACGCGATTTTCCCCGGCTGGCTCGACCGCTGGTTCATCGCGTTCGACCACGCGCTGACGGGCGTGCATCCTTCGGTGTGGCTTGCGCAATTCGCGAATCCCGCGCTGAACGATTTCATGCAATTCGCGTATATGACCTATTTTTTGTATCTCGTGATGCTGCCGGCGTTGCTGTGTGCAAAAAATGATCGTCAAGCGTTTTGGGCCGTGATGGTTTCGACGGCTATTGCACATTACACGGTTTATTTCATCTCCGTGCTGCTGCCGGTCGAGAGCCCCTACTATTCGCTCGCCGCGCTCGAGCACGTGCAGCTCTCGGGCGGATTTTCGACGCACCTCATTGGGCTGGTTGAACGGTTCGGGCGCGTGCACGGCGCGGCGTTTCCCTCGGCGCACGTCGCGGGCTCGATGGTGGCGATTCTTACATCGTGGCGCTACCGCCGCTGGCTGTTCTGGGTCTGCATGCCGTTCTTCATTTGCATGTGCGTCGCGACTGTCTATGGGCGCTATCACTATGTCGCTGACGTTTTCGCGGGACTGCTTACCGGGCTGTGGGGTTTTTATGCGGGACAGTGGCTGATCGCGCGTCGCAGAGCGATACCGGAGGAACGTTGAAGCGAAAGTTGCCTCTATAGCGAAGGACGGAACTTGTGCCATTCCGTTGCTTGCTCGTAACGCAACGCGATGCGCAGCAGATTTGCTTCGCCCCATTCCGGCCCGTGAATCGCAAGCCCGATCGGCAGGCCAGAACGAGTGAATCCGCAGGGGACGGAGATTGCCGGGAAGCCAGTGGAGTTCGCTGGGCGGTTCATGCGCACGAGCGCACCGCGAACGGACTGCGATTCGCCGCCGACCATCACAGAGTCTTCCCCGATTCGCGGAGCGGGGATCGGCACGCTTGGCGCAAGAATGGCGTCCACGCGCTCGAAAGCGGCGCGGAAATCCGCGCGCAGCCGCTCGCGAGCTTGCTGCGCTTTTAAGTAATCCACTGCGCGCACGGCGCCGCCCATTTCAAGGCGCTTGCGAGCGTCGGCGCCATATTCGGCGGCGCGCGCGGGAAAGTATCCCTGGCTTTCGTGATATTCGAGGGCTTCGGCGAGTGCGATTTGCGTGATGGGCTCGGACGCTTCGTCAAGATGCGGCAAGGGAACATCCTCGATGCGCGCGCCGAGCTTCTGCAGGCATTTCGCCGCGGCCTCGATGGCGCGCCGGACTTCATCGTCAATGCGGGCAAGAAAATATTCGCGGGGCCAGCCGATGCGGAGGCGTTCCTTGCGCGAGGATTTCCGCTGATTGGATCGCAAGGCGCGCAGAAACGAGCCGCGCGGCTTATCAGAAATGCAAAGCGCATCGAGCATGATGGCGGCATCCTCGACGCAGCGCGTAATCGGTCCCGCATGATCGAGCGTCACCGCGAGCGGCACGATGCCGCGGCAGCTCACGCGGCCAAAGTTCGGTTTGAGTCCGACAATGCCGCAAAGGGCGCTGGGAATGCGAATCGATCCGCCTGTATCCGTGCCCACAGAGGCGAATCCGAGGCCGGCGGCAACTGCTGCAGCGGACCCGCCGCTTGAGCCGCCTGGGATGCACTCGAGGTTCCACGGATTGCGCGCCGCGCCGTAGTGCGGATTCCCCGTCGTAACGCCATAGGCGAACTCGTGCAGATTCGTCTTGCCCAGCAGAATCGCGCCAGCGCTTTTCAGTTTGGCGGCCACATCGGCATCGGCATTTGGAATGAAATTCTGGAGGATGCGTGAACCAGCGGTCGTGCGGACGCCTTCGGTGTAGATATTGTCCTTGAGCGTGATGGGGATGCCGTGAAGAGGCCCGCGCCATTTGCCGCGGAGAATCTCGCGCTCGGCGGCGCGAGCTTCATGCAGCGCGCGCTCCGCCGTAACGGTGATGAAGGCATTCAGCCGCGGATTCAGTTGTTCAATCCGCGCCAGCGCTGATTTCGTGATCTCGATCGGCGAGATTTTTTCCCGGCGGACGAGCCCTGCTGCCTCGCCGATGGTAAATTCCTCGAATTCGTTGCGCATGAGAATTTGGCGCTTCAGAAAATCACCTCCTGTCGCCGCAAGTTTCCAAACGAACCGATATTCGCGATGAGAAAGACGACGCGGAACTGGTTTTCGTTTCTCACGTTGCCCAGCGCGAGCCTGCGGTATTCGAGGCCGATTCCGCAGCACGAGCCGTTGTAGGAAAGCTGCACCACCTGGTTTTGAAACAATCGCTGGCTGATGTCGTAGCTGAAGCCAAGCGCTGCGTTCCATCCGGGGCGATTGAGCCCGCCGTAGCCGAGAAGCGCGCGGACTTGATTCGACCACGGCTCGACTATCCCGGGGTTCGCTGCCGAAGTCTGCGGGATATTGATCGTTGAAAACTGCCCGACCGTCAGGAAGGACTCGCGGTACGGCCGGATCTTGAGCAGCGTGCCCACCGCGGTCAGTTGTCCGCGCTTGGGATCGAAGTCCGCGCGAAGCTGCGTGTCGTAGCGGCCTCCTGGCTCGATGCGCAGATCGCTGATGACGGGCGAGAAACGGTGGAGACTATCAGCGAAGGCGAACGGCGTAAGCGAATCGAGCGCCTGGAAGACGTTGCGCTGTCCGGGGACGAGCGCCCCGCCAAATGTGGGATCGAAATAATATTTTTGCTTCAAGTCCCAGATCGCGACCTCGTTGGAATCACCGGCGCCTTCGCGGCGATAGAAGCGCTGCGTCACACCGTACTCGACTTCGTTCGTGTCCGTCAGCGTGTCGTCGTCGTCGAAAAGGAGGAAGCGGCCAAAATCGTTCACCCCGTTGACGTAGCGATACTGCACCCGCGGCTCGATCACGTGCCTCCAGTCTGCTTGGACTCCGTTCCAGTCTCGCTCGAAGGCCGGTGGACGCAAATCAAGCGTGAACTCCTCCGTCGTGCGCACGAGCGGCGTATTGAGAAATACTCCGCTGGCCGCCTGGCCGCTGTAGCGCGTCGAGCGCAGCGTGAAGCTCGGCGTGACTCCCAGCCAAGGCCCCCAGCGCAGCGGAATCGAGACGTTGGGCGCGAGTTCGGTGCGCGTTACGAAGGAAGGCGTCGCGAATCCGGGCACGATGTTCGTTTCGCGGTGGGACGCATTGGCGAATCCATCGAAGCCGAAGTAAACCGGCAGGCGTTCCCACGGCGCGCGCTCCGCCATGCTTGCGCGAATCTCCGGCGCGGTCCGCAGATCAATTCTCGTTTCGGGCGATGCGCTCAGGAAATTCTTATAAGTTTGAGTGGCGAGATTCAAGCTAAAACCGTTCGCATTTTTCGTGAGAAAAGAGGTATTGGTCACCTCCGAGGTCACGGCCTGCGCGAAAGTTTCCGAGAATGCCAGCCGGAACGTGAGCGACGACAACTGATTCAGATCCGCGACGCCGCGCCAGCCGTGCGGAAAAAGCGCGTCGAAAAAGAAATGATCTTCGTGGCCGCCCTGCTTCGTCAGGGTGCCGCTTGGGCCGGGTATGCCGCGATCGATCACGCCAAAATAGGTCGCATCAAGCGTCGCGTTTTCCCAGGGCTTCATGCGGATGTCGGCGTTCTGGCTCCAGCCGCGGCGGCTCAGGTACTGCGCGCCGATCGTCGTGTCGGCCCATTCCGTCGGCGCCCAGTAGAACGAATCGCCAACGACGTAGCCTTTGTTCGTCGAATGGCCGGCATCGGGGACCAGGAACCCCGACTGCCGCAATTTTCGTCCCGCGGGCGCGGAGGCATAGGGCAGGTAAACAACGGGAATGGAGAAAAGTCGAAAGCTGGCGTTGTACAGTTCGACGGATTTTTGCAAATGAATGATGGCGCGGGGCGCGTGGAATTTCCAGATAGGGCGGTCGGGTCTGCAAACCGTGATCGAGGCGTGCCGCACTTCAAAAGTGTTTTCGTCAATTCGTTTGACTTCATCCGCCGTGAATGTAAGTGGATTCTCGCTGACGAGCAGCACGGGGTTGGGGCGGCGCTCCGCTCTCACGGTCGCGCGCACTTTGTGAAACGTGCCCTCGCCCGTTTTGAGGTTGTAGGTGGCGTCGCTGGCCTCGACGTGCTGTTCTTCGTAGTCGAATTGCACGTGTCCGCTCGCCGTCGCAGTTTTCGTCTCGTCGTTATATTCCACATGGTCGGCGCGCAGGCGCACGTTTGCGTAGATGATTTCCACGTTGCCGTCTGCATAAAACACTTTGCCGACTTGTTTCTGCTGGTCTGCCTCCAGGGTAAATTCACCCTGGGCCTGCTGATGGAGATTGGTCTGGGTGTGCGCGGCGAAGGTGGCTGGCGGCTTGGACATCGCCGCCAGGCCGAGCAGTGCTAGGAGGCAAATCGTGTGCCTATGAGAAAAGATTTTGTTCATCCGATGGCGCATCGCCGAAAGGAAACGTCGAGCCTAACACGCCCCTGAAAGAGCCGCAAAGCAGGTTGCCCGTTACGCGACACGGCGCCGTCATTTTCGGTATGCCCTCCGTCACGAAGTTTGCTATCATGCTTTCGTCCCGCTAGGGATCCGGTCCGCAGCGCAAAACGAACCGGTGATTCAAGTCTGCTCGCAGTGTGGTGCCGTCAGTAATCAAGCCGTGGATGTGTGTCCCTTCTGCGAAGCTCCTTACGCTCCGCTCCATCTAAATAATCGCCCGCCAACGGCCACTTCCGAAGAACCAGAATGGCGCCGGGAGGTTGCCCGCCGAATGGAAGTCTATCGCGCGCGGCGTGGTCATTCCTCGCAGGATCGTTTGCAGTCCGCGCTTCCTTTCGCTGCCGCCTTTCCCGATGCCAATGACGAGGGAGCGGAGCAAAGTGTCGCCACCGCCGTTGCGCCGCGGACGATTGCGCGGCTTCGGCCCGCGGAACGCGTCGAAATCCATGTCTCACAGCCGGAGTTCAACTTCTCCATTGTGGACAATTTCACCGTGCAGTCGGAGACTTCGGCGAATCCAGTCGCGGAACTATCCATCCGACGCTGGGCTGGCGCGTTGGACGCCGCATTTCTTGTCGGAGTCTTCGCCGGCTTCCTCGAACTCTTCCGCTCAATGGGCGGGCAGGTCGGCTGGATGCGCGTGGATCTGGTTGTGTATGCGGCGGCGTTCTTCCTCATCTACGCGCTCTACTTCAGCCTGTTCACGGTTTTCTCTGGCGCAACGCCGGGGATGCAATTGCTTTGCCTGTCTGCCGTCGGCCCCGATGGCGAGTTCCCCGAGACGCGACAGCTCTTCTGGCGCAGCTTTGGCTACATTCTCTCCGGCGGGACGCTGATGCTCGGCTTCCTCTGGGCGCTCTGGGACGAAGACCGCCTCACGTGGCAGGATCGGATCTCGCGCACCTACGTCACCCGAATCCAGGCTGCCAATGAGGAAGATTCAGAGCACAGCCAGGGGACGCATTCCTTCTCCCACCACGCGACCGTCGCGTAGGGGGTTTCGCATCGAATCAAGTGCCCCTTGATAAGGGCCCGTATGTTTCCGACCAACAGCTTCCGGCAGCGACGAGTTACATTAAGCTGTGAGGATTGTGATGAAGCCTTTGCTCTCTGTTGTCTGTGTTGTCCTTGCGATTGGCGGTGTGAGCGCGCAGACGCCCGGCTGGCAGCCGTCGCCGGGGCATGCGCAGGTACCGATCTGGCCGGGAGCGGCGCCGCATGCGCAGCCCGTTCCTGGGCCGGAACTTGTGGCGAGGCCGAAGGGGCTGATTGCCGGCAGTCCGATGGTGTGGGTGTCCAACGTCGCGAGGCCGACGATGATCGTCTATTCGCCAAAGGAAAAGAGCACGGGAGTTGCGGTTGTAGTGTTTCCCGGGGGCGGATTTGAGGGATTGGCCATCGATCTGGAAGGCACGGAGGTCTGCGATTGGCTGACGTCCGAGGGGATCACGTGCGTCCTGCTGAAATATCGCGTGCCGAGCCTGCCGTACGACTGGCACTGCAAGTGCCGGCCCAACAATCTTGTGACGCCAACGCTGGCGCTAGAGGATGCGCAGAGGACGATGGGACTGGTGCGACTTCACGCAGCGGAGTGGCACATCGACCCGCACAAAATTGGAGTACTTGGGTTCTCAGCAGGAGGGTATCTGGTGGCGGAGATTAGCACGAACTTTGAGCGCCGCTTGTACGAGCTTGTCGATGCGGCAGACAAAGAAAGCTGCCGCCCGGATTTTGCCGTGGGCGTTTATCCGGGCCATCTGTGGGTTGGCAGCAAGGGTTACCGATTGAATCCGAATGTTCCGGTCACGCGGCAGACGCCTCCCACGTTTTTGGTGCAGGCGGAGGATGACAACGTGGACGGAGTGAACCAATCGGTGGCGTACTACATTGCGCTGAAAGACGCTGGCGTTCCCGTGGAGCTGCATCTGTATGCGCACGGAGGACATGCGTTCGGACTGCGGCGCACGAACCTTCCGATAGCGAGGTGGTCAGAGTTGGTGGAGACGTGGCTGGGGACGATCGGAATGATTCCGAAGTGATTCGTATCTGATCGCAATCTCATTGTCAGAATAGCCAGCAGACTGCAACACAGGAAGAACCGTGGGGCACGGATTCATCAACCAGAAGCTCGGCAAGCGGAACACTCGTCGCGGCGACCTGCTCAAGAGCAAGAATTACGCGCAGCCATCTGCCCGGCCGCCAAAGTCATCAAAGGATTGCGGTCCAGGCCGCAAGGGCCACGGCTCCTGATAAAACGGCGCCGGTGATGGTATAATTTTGGCTTAAGTCTCAAGCGCAGGTTTCAAGCGCCGGGGCAAAGTTCCCGAGACAGGAACAAAATATGAGTTCATTATGGAAAAAGGTCGTTCTGGCGCTGTCGGTTATGGTTTTTGCTTATGTTGGCGTCGGCTACACGCTGGGCAAGACGGGCAGCGACAAAACCTACCTTCCCCTGACGGTCTACAGCGAAGTCCTCGATCATATTCAGAACGACTATGTCGAAGACCCTGAC
This sequence comes from Candidatus Acidiferrales bacterium, assembly GCA_035934545.1. Classification (GTDB taxonomy): domain Bacteria; phylum Acidobacteriota; class Terriglobia; order Acidiferrales; family UBA7541; genus DAHUXN01. The sequence goes on along the minus strand of DASYXV010000082.1, from coordinate 64,918 downwards.
ATTCATAAAGTCACTGCCGGCGCCCTCCATGGCCTTCTCGACTCCCTCGACCCGCAATCCAGCTATCTGAGCCCGCTTGAATTCGCCGACTACGAAAAGAAACTAAAGAACGAGTCCAGTGGCCAGGTGGGTGTGTTCCTCTCGAAGCGATTCGGCTACATAGTAGTGGTTTCCGAATTGCCCGACAGCCCCGCGGTGAAAGCAGGATTGCGCGACGGCGATTTGCTCGAGTCCATCGCCGGATTCAGCACGACGCAGATGTCCGTCGGCCAGGCACAAGTGCTCCTCACGGGCGATCCGGGCCAGACCGTCAAAGTCGAAGTGATTCGCCGCACCACGCCCGATCCATTTGATTTGACGCTGACCTACGCCAAGCTCCAGCCGCCGCATTTGCTGCAAGAGAGTTTGCAGAATGATATTGCGTATCTTCGCGTCCCCGCATTTGAGAACGGGACGACGGACCAAATCCGGGAGAAGCTTGCACAGTTCCAGCAACAGGGCGCAAAAAAATTGATCCTCGATTTGCGCGATTGCGCTTCCGGACCGGACGAAGAAGGCATTTCGACGGCACAACTTTTTCTATCCTCTGGAACCATAGGCACGCTCAAGGGCCAGACTGTGTCAACCGATACTTTCTCCGCCGATCCTTCGAAACAAACCTGGAAAGCGCCGATGACCGTGCTGATTTCGAACGGCACGGCCGGACCGGCGGAGATTCTCGCCGCCGCGGTTGCCGATAATCATCGCGGCGATACCGTGGGAGAAGCGACGTTTGGCACCGCTTCGCAGCAGAAACTCATCACGCTCGACGACGGCGCTGCGATTATTCTGACTGTCGCGAATTACTTCACGCCGGACGGCAAATCGATTCCAAAGGAAGGTGTTGCGCCAAACGTTGAAGTGCGTCCTCAGGCGCTCAGCGATGTCGCGCAGCTAAATCAAGACCAGCTCGCGCCTCCGCCGCCAGGGCAGCTTCCTTCGGCCGATGATCCTGTCATGAAGAAGGCGATCGAGATTCTGAATGCTCCTGCCGCTGCGCAAAAGGCCGCCTAATTTCTCGTGGCGGCTCGGAGCCCGCGCTTCATTTCCCGGCAATCTAAATTCCTTCGCCATGTCACATGGCAAGTTCTCCTTTTTGGCCTTCTGATTTTTCTCGGAGGCTGCGCCAAAAAGCCGCACAGCACTTCTGAACTTCGCAAAATCACGCGCGACCTGGTGGCTGCAGCGAAAAAAGCTGCCGGTCGCGACGCGCAAATCGTGATTGAGCCGGAGATGAGCAAGCGGGTGGACGGCCGCGCCCGGCTGATTGCCGACGACATCTTTATTCAGCTCCGACCTGGTGCAAAGACGACAGCAGTCGAAGCCGCACTCGACCACGCCGCCGTGCGCTATGGCCTGTCGCGGACGCCACGCTCCAGCACTTCCGAAGCGATTCGCTTCGATTATTCGCTGAGTGGCAGCCGGACACAAACCATCGAAATTCTGATGCCGGCATTATCGGCAAGCAGGAGCCAGGGCTCCCCAGTTAACGGAAACGCGCCGAGGCTCGCAATCATTCTTGATGACCTCGGCGCCGATCCCGCAGCTGCGGGAACAATTCTGAGCCTTCCTTTCCCTCTGACGCTCTCTGTGTTACCGCACAAGGATCATTCTGCCGAAATCGCCGCGGCAGCATTCCGCAGCGGCGATCAGGTGATACTCCATTTGCCGATGGAAGCCGAAGGCAGCGCTGCGAAACCGGAAGCGATCGAATTGCGCGTCGGGATGTCCGCCGACGAAGTGGACCGCGTGGTGTCGGACATGCTAGCCAGCGTGCCCTATGCCGTTGGCGTGAATAATCATGAAGGCTCACGCGCCACGGCGGACGCGCAGCTCATGGCCGAAGTGACGGCCGCGCTTCGCGCGCGCAATCTTTTCTTCGTGGACAGCCGCACCACTGCGGCCACGGTCGCTTACGATACCGCGAGACAGGTGGGAGTCCCCGCGGCATTTCGCAACGTCTTCCTCGACGACGTGGAGACGCGCGAAGCGGTGCTCGCGCAACTCAATCTCGCCGCCCGCGACGCGACACGTCAGGGCTCAGCCATCGCCATCGGCCATCCGCATCCCGTGACGCTCGCCGCACTCGCGGAAGGTTTGCCAAAGCTCCAAGCGCAGGGCATCCGTTTCGTTTTCGTTTCCTCTCTCGTCCAATAGCGAATCATTGTGTCCATCACTCTCTCTACTGAAGAATCTCTCCAATCATTTCGATGACCTGTTCCGCAATCGAAGGAGCCGCCGTCAATCCCGGCGATTCGATACCGATGAGCTGAATCACGTTTGCGAACTGCGGGTCGCGCGCGATGATGAAATCCTCCGCATGATGGCTGCCGGGCGGCGCAAGCTTCGCGCGAATGCCGGAATAGGCGGGCATTAAGTCTTCGACGCGAAGTTCCGGCAGAAGCGGCCGCGCCATGCGCGCGAACTCTTCGACGGGAGGGCGATTGCCTTCGTAATCATTTTTATCGGAGATGTAGTGCGCTGTCGGGCCAAGCAACACGCCGCCCCAGAGCGTTTTCGTCAGGTGCAGGCCGAGGCTCAAACCCTCGGGATGCGGCAAAGGATAGACGAGGCCGCGAACCATCTCCGAGCGCGCGCGGACGAGTTCGCAATATTCGCCGCGAACAGGATAGATTTTGTGTTTGGCCATCTCCGAGCCCATCATCGCCGCGATTTCATCGGCGAAAAGCCCCGCGCTGTTCACCAGGCAGCGCGTCTCAATTTCTCCAGCGTCGCTTGTGACGCGCACGGCGTTTCCCCTCGGCTGGAGGCGATTGACCTTCGCGTGCGCAACGATGTCCGCGCCCTGCTCGGCGGCGATTCGCGCAAACGCCTTCACCAGGTCTTCACTTGCCACGATTCCGGTGGAGGGTACCTCGATCGCAGCCACGCCCTCGACGTGCGGCTCGCGCGCGCGGATCGCTGCGCGATCCACGATGCGTAATCCCTCGACACCGTTCGCGCGGCCATTGGCGGCAAGCTGATCCAGCTTCGGCATTTGCTCCGCGGACGTGGCGACGACGAGCTTGCCGATGTTGCGGTGGGGGACGCTGTGCGCGGCGCAGAACTCGTACGTCAGGCGGTTGCCGCGGACGCAGTGGCGGGCCTTGAGGCTGCCGGGAGTGTAATAAATCCCGGAGTGGATGACGCCGCTATTCCGCGTCGAGGCGCCCATGCCGAGCTTCGGCATCTGCTCGAGGAGGAAGATGTCCTTCCAGCGCGCGGAGGCAACGCGCGCAATCGCGCAGCCGACCACGCCTCCTCCAATGATGACGATGTTGGCCTGCTCCATATTTTGCGCCAGCGAAACGCAGTTTCGCTTCGCCGCTCACCCGCGAATCATTTTGGCGCAGCGGGGCTTCAGTAGTCACCTCCCGCGCCTTCGAAGAGCGGCGTGAAAGGCACGGACTTCGCTTCCGTGCCGTCATGAACGGCGTAGCTCGATGGATGGTCCTTCGAGGACCACAGCGTCGCCGCGCCGTATCCCCCGTCCTTGTTCATCGCGTAGAACTGCAAGTCGAACATCTTCAGTCGCGATTTGTCGAAATCGTAGTTGTGAACGGCGCGATGAAGCGCCTTGAGGCACGCGTCGGTTGGTGACATCCCCTTGCGCATCATTTCGACGACCGTGTGGCCTCCGGCGATTTTGATATCTTCTTCGCCGCGGCCGGTCGAGCCCGCGCCGCCAACGTCCTGATCGAGAAAAAGCCCCGCGCCAATAATCGGCGAATCTCCGCAGCGCCCGGAAATTTTCCACGCCAAGCCGGAGGTCGTGGTGACACCGGACATTTCACCCTTCTCGTTCACGGCGAGACAGTTGATCGTGCCCGTGGGCGGATTGGCAACGACGCGCTCGATCCACGGGCGCAGCGCCTGCCGCTCCGGGGTGTCGAGAATCTCCGCGAGATCCTTTTTGAAATCCAGCGCGTCGAGGCCCGGGCGCCAGTTCTTCGACGACTTGGCTTTCCACGCGAGCCAGGCGAGGCGGGATTCCTCGGTCAGCAGGTTCATCGGTTCAAAACCCTGGTCAATCGCGAACCGCGTGGCGCCGCGTCCGACGATGAACGTGTGATTGGTGCGCTCCATGACGGCGCGGGCGACCTTCGAGGGATTCTTGATTTTTTCGATTGCGCCCACGGCCCCGCACCGGCGCGTCGGCCCGTGCATCACGCAGGCGTCGAGCTGCACGACGCCGTCTTCGTTCGGCAGCCCGCCGAGGCCGACTGAATTTTCGTGCGGATCGTCTTCGACGGGCACGACGACGGCGAGAACTGCGTCCATCGTGTCGCCCGTGCTGCGCAGCACGGCCATGCCGGCGTCGAGATGTTTTAAGCCATTGTGCGCGGAGATGATGCGGGGACGCTTGCCCTTCGACGAGCCGGAGGTTTGCCGCGCCGGAGCAGCGCCATTGTCTGGAAGCACTGCGCCAAAGGCTTTGCTCGCGCTCGCGGCAATGCCGCCGCCCAGCGCGCTGAGGAAGAATCTACGCCGTGTCCAATTGTCCATTTTCATGCCTCGGAGATGGATTGCAATGCAGCGCGAAGGGTAGCCCTGGGAGTAGCTTGGGGCAAGGAAAGAGTTCCACGAAGCAAGGAGGCAGAGAAGCACGGAGGCAGAGGAAGCAAAGGAGCGAGGGCGCAGGAAGGGGCTACGGAAATTCATAGGAAGGGGGGGAGCTGATTGAAAAAATGAAAATTCTTCCCGATTAGAACGGGGTGCCGTCGTTTGTTTTCTATAAGTTAGGGGCGTTTCTAATAATTTTGATTTCCGATTAAAAAAATTATATTTCGGGGTGATTTGGTTGCGAGACGCCGGGAATTGGCAGGGGGTGAGAGGTTAGCCGGCGAGGAAACTCCACCGGGGGCCTCGGGGAAGCGCGGGCGACCCTTCGACCACGCTTAGGGTAGGTATGGCGATGTGGCGGCGCATAATCACTTGAATTATATAGCACAAGTCAACGGCGCAGTCAAGGAAATTCGCACAGGAAAATCCCGCGAGATCGCGGCGCCGTACAATTCAAGGAGTCCACTTTCGGCGCCCACGAGGCGCCGCCTGAAAAGCATCCAACACAAAGACACAGAGGTCGCAAAGGCTTCTCCTCCTAGGTTCACTAGACGCAGGGACTGTTTGAACGTGGCGCGAGGCGCCGTTGACGACTTCCCAGGGGGATGCGATACTAATTGGCTCAACCGAGCTAATGCGTGTGCCCTGGGCGGTGGCGAGCCGCCGAGCGGGAAGAAATCCTTGGGAGGCCAGAACGAGAGCGGCGTTCGTGTGCGATGCAGATCCTGCGACAGCTCGGCGAATTGTTCCTCGAAGCAGTCCCCACGATTGTCATTTTCCTTTTGTTTTACTGGTTCCTGCGCGCGAATTTTTTCAAGCCGCTTGAGAAAGTCCTAACCGAGCGCAACGCGCGAATCACCAAGGCGAAAGCCGACGCGGAAGCGATCCAGGCCTCGGCAAAAGAAAAGACAGGGTCGTATCAGGAAGCGCTGAGAAAAGTGCGGACGGGCGTGTTTGCGGAGCAGGAGGCTTCGCGGCAGGCGGCGCTGGAGGAGCGGGCAAAGGTGCTGCGCGCGGCCCGAAGCGCGGCGCAGGACGTGGTGCGGCGAGAGAAGGAACGAATCACGCGGGAGTTTGGCGCGGCGAAGGCGCAACTCGAAGCGCAGAGCGAAACCCTGGCAACGCGCATCGCGCAGATGATTCTGGCAAAGCCGCAGGGCCCGCGCGAGGAAGCGCGATGATGCGGCGCGTGACGCGGTTCGGAAGGACTTTCACGATTGCCGCTGGCGCGATATTGCTCGCCGCCTTACCGACGCTGGCCGCGACGAATCCGCAAGACGCGGCCAATTCCACGACTGGGTGGATCTACCGCTGGCTGAATTTCCTCATTTTCGCCGGAATCATCGTTTATTTCTTCTGGAAGAAGTCTCCGCCATTTTTCCGGCGACGGCAGGAAGAGATTGGCGAGGCCATCGCGGAGAGCACGCGAGCGCACGAAGAGGCGGAGCGGCAGCAGCGCGACGCCGAGGCGAGATTGGCAAGACTCGACGCGGAAGTGGCCGAACTGCGCGAGCGATCGAAGGTAGAGATTGCAGCAGAAATCGAACGAATTCGCGCGCTGGCGCAGGAAGAAGCGAAGCGCATCGAGCAGGCGGGACGCGTGGAGATTTTGGCCGCGGAACATGCGGCGCGAACGGAACTGAAGGCCATGGCGGCACGGCTGGCAATTGAGCGCGCCGAGGCGCTGCTGCGGCAGCAAATGACTCCGAAGGCGGAATCGGCTCTGTTTGGCGGCTTCCTCACGGAACTGGAAGGGAGCGTCAATTGAGCGCGCTGGCACAGCGTTATGCGGCTGCGCTGGCGGACGCGGCGCAGAAGAGCAAGTCCGGCGAGGCGCTGAAGAGCGGGGTGGAGACATTCGCGGCGCTGGTGGCGAGTTCAGCGGAATTGCGGAACTTACTGGCGAGCCCGGCAATCGCGCGCGAGGCGAAGCACGAAGTGGTCGCGAAGCTGATTCAGAAGATGAAGCTGGACGAAGAGCTGCGGAATTTCGTGTTCGTGCTGATCGATCAGGGGCGGACAGGAATGTTGGAGGAGATTCGTGGGGCGTTCGAAGCGGAGTTGAACAGCCGCATGAACATCGCGGAAGCTGAAGTGATCTCCGCGCGGGAGCTTTCGGCGGAGGAGCGGAAGCGATTGGGGAAGGCGCTGGAGCGTGTGACCGGAAAGAAGATCGAGGCGCGCTACCGGCAGGACGAGAAGCTCATCGGCGGGACGAAGGTGAAAATCGGGTCGACGGTGTACGACGGATCGGTGCGCGAACAGCTCGACCGGCTGCGCGCGCAACTGGAAGCGCAATAAGAGGAATCGCCAGAGGCGAAATCGCGACAGGAGCGATGGATGGCCACAATCAAGGCTGACGAGATTACAAAAATCATTCGCGAGCAGATCGAGAACTACCAACAGGTGATGGCTGTGGAGGAAGTTGGCTCGGTGATCAGCGTGGGCGACGGGATCGCGCGCATTCACGGGCTCGACAAGGCCATGGCCGGGGAGATGCTGGCGTTCCCGCACGACGTTTTCGGAATCGCGCTGAACCTGGAAGAAGACCAGGTGGGCGCGGTGCTGCTGGGCGATTATGCGGAAATCAAGGAGGGCGACACGGTCCGGCGGACGAAGCAGATCATGTCCGTGCCCGTAGGCGACGCGCTCGTGGGGCGCGTGGTGAACGCTCTGGGGCAGCCTGTGGACGACAAGGGGCCCATCGCGACGAGCAAGCGCAGCCCCATCGAACGCCTTGCACCGGGAGTGATTGACCGCCAGCCGGTGCGCGAACCGCTGCAGACAGGAATCAAGGCAATTGACGCGATGATTCCGATCGGGCGCGGGCAGCGCGAGCTCATCATCGGCGACCGCCAGACGGGCAAGACAGCGATCATCCTGGACACGATTCTGAACCAGCGCGGGGGCGACATGATCTGCATCTACTGCGCGATCGGGCAGAAGCGCTCGACGGTGGCGCAGGTGGTGAAGACGCTGGTGGACAACGGAGCGATGGAGTACAGCATCGTGGTGGCGGCGACGGCTTCCGAAGCCGCGACGATGCAATACATCGCGCCGTACTCAGCGTGCGCGATGGGAGAATTTTTCCGCGACACGGGCCGACATGCGGTGTGCTTCTACGATGATTTGTCGAAGCACGCACAGGCGTACCGCGAGATTTCGCTGCTGCTGCGGCGTCCACCCGGGCGCGAAGCGTTTCCGGGGGACGTCTTCTTCCTGCACTCGCGACTGCTGGAGCGCGCAGCCAAGATGAACAAGGATCTTGGCGGCGGGTCACTTTCTGCGCTGCCGGTGATTGAGACGCAGGCGGGAGACGTCTCGGCGTATATTCCGACGAACGTCATTTCGATCACGGACGGGCAGATTTACCTGGAATCGGATTTGTTCAACAGCGGCATCCGGCCAGCGATCAATACGGGCATCAGCGTAAGCCGCGTGGGCGGGAACGCGCAGATCAAGGCGATGAAGCAGGTGGCGGGAACACTGCGGCTGGAGATGGCGCAGTTCCGCGAGTTGGCGGCGTTCGCGCAATTTGGCTCCGACCTCGACAAGGCAACGCAAGCGCAACTGAGCCGAGGGCAGAGACTGACGGAGATTTTCAAGCAGAACCAATACGAGCCGCTGCCGGTGGAGAAGCAAATCCTGATCATCTATGCGGGCACGAACCGGTATCTCGACGACCTGCCGGTGGAAGACGTCGGGCGGTTCGAGCGCGAAATGTACAGTTTCCTCGAAACGAATTACGGCAGCGTGCTGAAGACGCTGGCGCAGAAGAAAGCGTTCGACGATTCGCTGCGCGGCGAAATTAGCAAGGCGCTCGACGACTTCAAGGAGAGGTTCGTGTCGAGCCGCAAGACGGCGGAAGCCGCGGCCGCGAATTAAGCGGCCGATCCCAACCAGCAAATGCCCACACTACTCGATTACCGGCGGCGGATACGCTCGGTGAAGAATACGCAGCAGATTACGCGCGCCATGAAATTCGTGGCTGCGGCGAAGCTGCGGCGAGCGCAGGAGGGAGTGTTCAAGGCGAGGCCGTACGCGAAGGAGATCCGGCGCGTGCTGCAGTCGGCGATGGAGCGCGTGACGGAGCCGCAACATCCGCTGCTCGAAAAGCGGCCGGAGAATAAAGTTCTGGCGCTGGTGATCACATCGGATAAAGGGCTGTGCGGGGCGTTCAATGCGAACGTGCTGCGGAAGACGGCGGAGTTCCTGCGGCAGCAAAAAGGCAAGGACGTGCAGGGAATCGGAGTGGGCCGCAGAGCCGTGGAGTACCTGAGACGGCGAAGGTGGAAGATGGCCGGGGAGTACATCAACATTTCGATGCGAGTGGAATTCCGGCACGCGAAGGAGATCGCGGAGCGCGTGGCGGAACTCTACACGACGAAGGAAGTGGACGCGGTTTACGCCATCTGCAATGAGTTCAAGAGCGTGATGGTGCAGCGGCTGCTGGTGGAAAAACTGCTTCCGCTCGACCCGCCCAAACCGGTTTACGAACCTCGGGGCGGAATGAGAACGGAGGGCGCAGCCACGGAACTGACGCCGGTGGACTACCTCTATGAGGAGTCGCCGGACGAGATTTACGCGGACCTAGTGCCGAGGTACCTGGACACGGAAGTGTTTCGTGTGCTGCTGGAATCGGCGGCGGCGGAACACGCGGCACGGATGACGGCGATGGATTCGGCTACGAGCAACGCGGGCGAACTGATTTCGGATCTGACGCTGGAGATGAACAAGATCCGTCAGGCGAGCATCACCAAGGAATTGATTGAAATCGTGAGCGGCGCGGCTTCGGCGGCGTCCTGAGAGGCGAGGGAGCTTTACGATGGCAGATGAGAAAAAGCTGAGGACGGGCAAGGTGGTGCAAGTGATCGGCCCCGTGGTGGACGTCCAGTTCGAGGAAGGCCACCTGCCGCTGATTTTCAACGCGGTGCAGATCACGAGCGAAGGATTCGACGTGGCCGAGCCGATTGACATCGTCACAGAGGTGCAGCAGCACCTGGGCGAAGGCCGTGTGCGCTGCGTTTCGCTGAAGCCGACGGAAGGACTGGTCCGTGGGATGAAGGCGATTGACCTAGGTGAAGGGATCTCCGTGCCGGTTGGGCGAGGAACACTTGGACGCGTGCTCAGCGTGCTCGGCGAGCCCGTGGACAAGCTGGGGCCGGTGAAATACACAGAACGCTGGCCGATCCATCGCCCGGCGCCGCCGCTTGACCAGCAATCGACGTCGCTGGAAATGTTCGAGACGGGAATCAAGGTGGTGGACCTGATCGAGCCGTACCTCAAGGGTGGCAAGATCGGACTTTTCGGCGGGGCGGGCGTGGGCAAGACCGTGCTCATCATGGAGCTGATTCATAACGTCGCGATGAAGCACGGCGGCGTGTCTGTGTTCGCGGGCGTGGGCGAGCGGACGCGCGAAGGGAACGACCTGTGGCTGGAGATGACGGAAGGCGGCGTCATCGTGCCGGGGAATTCGGAGAAGTCGCGCGCAGCGCTGATTTACGGTCAGATGACCGAGCCGCCCGGAGCTCGGCTGCGCGTCGGGCTGACCGGGCTGACCGTGGCGGAATATTTCCGCGACGCGGAAGGGCTCGACGTGCTGCTCTTCATCGACAATATTTTCCGGTTCGTGCAGGCAGGATCGGAAGTTTCGGCGCTGCTGGGCCGCATGCCGTCAGCTGTTGGCTACCAGCCGAACCTAAACACGGAAATTGGCGAATTGCAGGAGCGGATTACTTCGACGAAGAAGGGATCCATTACTTCGGTGCAGGCGATTTACGTGCCGGCTGATGATTACACGGATCCGGCGCCGGCGGCGACGTTCGCGCACCTGGACGCGACGACGAACCTGAGCCGGCAGATCGTGGAGCTGGGAATTTATCCGGCGGTGGACCCGCTGGCGAGCTTCTCGCGCATTCTGGACGCGCGCATCGTGGGGCAGGAGCACTACAACGCGGCAAGAGCGGTGAAATCGACGCTGCAGCGTTATAAGGATTTGCAGGACATCATCGCCATCCTGGGAATCGAAGAATTGCCGGAAGAGGACAAGCTGACCGTGGCGCGTGCGCGGAAGATACAGCGATTCATGTCGCAGCCGATGTTCGTGGCGGCGCAGTTCACGGGACTCGAAGGTAAGTACGTCAAGATTGAGGATTCGATTCGCGGATTCAAGGAAATCGTGGAAGGAAAGCACGACGAGCTGCCGGAGCAGGCGTTTTACATGGTGGGCGGAATCGAGGAAGCGCAGGAAAAGGCCGAGAAGATGGCCGCGACGGCGTAGAGTCGAAAGGATAGAGCAGGACGCGAGACATGCTGCCGGAAAATATCGAGCTCGAAATCGTCACGCCGGAAAGGCACGTGCTGCACGAGACGGTGCAGTCCGTCGAGCTTCCGGGCAAGGAAGGGTACATGGGGATTTTGCCCGGGCATGCGCCGCTGCTCACGGAGCTGGGAATCGGGGCGCTGATTTACCGCAAGGGGAAGGAATTGCAGTATCTGGCGGTGCTGCGCGGGTACGCGGAGGTTTTGCCGTGGCGCGTGATCGTGCTGGCGGACGCCTGCGAGCGGGCCGAGGAGATTGATGTGGAGAGAGCAAAGGCCGCGGCGGAGCGCGCGCGGACACGCATGGCCAAGGGCATGACGCCAGATGTAGATTGGGACCGCGCTACTTACGCCCTGAATCGCGCGCTGGCCCGGCAACAGGCTGCGTCGAAAGACGGATTTGCCAGCCAGTAAAGAATTCTTCGCCTCGCCCAGGTTCGTCCCCGTTGATGCATGATTGGAAATCGGGGAGGTCGCAGGATTGAATCCAGCCTAAGCTTGCCGCATCCTAACAATTAGCCGAGAGCAAGAGACCGATTTCGCATGGCCCCGATTACGATGTACACGACGTCCTGGTGCGGCGACTGCCGTCGGACGAAAACGTTCCTTAAGGAACGCGGAATCGAATTCCGCGAAGTGAATATCGACCGCTCGCCCGGGGCCGAAGAACTTGTGATGCGCGTGAATCACGGCAAAAGGAAAGTGCCCACGCTGGAAATCGGCGGAAGATATTTTGCGAACAGCCCGTTCGACCCCTACAAGCTTGCCGAAGAGCTGAAAATCCCGCTGAATTCCTGACGGTGAATTCCTAGGACAAGCCAGCGCCACGAGCGCAGACGCGCGCGACTTTGAGTTCGGGCGTGAGGAAGACCAGATCGGCGTCCGCCCCCGGAGCGATGACTCCCTTTCGGTCCGCCAAGCCAATGCGACGAGCGGGATTCAGAGAGGCCATGCGCACAGCTTGAATCAGTGGCACGCCGAGACGAACCATATGCTGCACGGCGCGATCGAGGGTCAAGGTGCTGCCGGCGAGTTTGCCCTCACGATTGCGACAGACTCCGCCAGACACGGTCACATCGAATGTGCCGAGGCGGTAGGAGCCGTCTTTCATTCCCGTTGCGGCGGTGCCGTCGCTGACAAGAATTACAAGATCCGGACCTTTTGCTGTGAGAAGGAGACGCAAAGCCGGATCGTCCACGTGGACGCCATCGGCAATGACTTCGGCGGTGACATTGGAATCCGTCAGGACGGCGCCGAGAACACCCGTCTCGCGATGGGAAAAGGGGCGCATGGCGTTGAAGACATGGACGGCATGGCGCGCGCCGCGGAAGATCGCTGTGTGGGCTTGCTCGTATGTAGCGTCAGTGTGGCCAAGGGCGACAACCACGCCGCGGGCATAGGCGCGTTCGACGAGTTCGAGAGCGCCGGGGACTTCGGGCGCGAGCGTGAGGATTTTGACCAGGCCGCCGGCGGTTTCGAGATAGCGATCGAGGAGCTTGGCGGAAGGTTTCGCGATGGCGCCGGCGGGATGGACGCCGCGACGCATGAGGCTGATGAATGGGCCTTCGAGATGAATGCCAACGATTTCGGCGACAGCGGATTCGGGCGGACGCGCGTTCGTGGGGCCTTCGATATAGCGCGCAATTTCTTCGAGGCACTTGCGGGTTTCATCCGGCGGCGCGGTGACCGTGGTGGCAACAATGGATGTGGTGCCGTGACGCGCGACCGTGCGCGCGACCGTGCCGAGGGCTTCTTCGGTGGAGGACATTACATCGTGGCCGCCAGCGCCATGGATATGGATGTCCACGAAGCCGGGAACGACGGTCATGTCCCGGGCGAGAATTTCCCTGGCGCCCGAGGGCGGACTAATAGCATCGCGATGGCCGACAGCAAGGATCTTTCCATCTTCAACGACGATGGCGGCATCGGGGATTTCTTCGTGAGGAGTGAGAACGCGGCCGGCCTGGATGATCTGCAAAGGCATAGCGCATTATCGTACTTGAAGTCCTGCATGGCCGCTAAGAATCACGGTGCGAGGGTTGCAAGAATGCCACGCTCCGCTACAATCATTGGGCTGGCTAATTGGGTGGGAGGTCAAGAATGGCGAATGAAAAGCGTTTCGTGGCCTGGAAGCGGCATCAGAGGAAACGGAAGTCCGCGAAGGCCAAAATGAAGCTTTACGAGCAGGGAAAGCTGCCGCACGAAAAATTGCCCGCGTTGGCGAAGTCGTTCCTCCAGCGCAAGATGAGATTCCTCAGCAAGGCAGGATAGTCGCCCTGAAAGTACAAAAGGGAGGCACTCGAAAGTGCCTCCCTTTTCACTCGCTTGCTGCTCGCGCCCACTGCGAGACGCGAGGTTCACGGGATAAAGTTATTCGCCGGTGCCCGTCGCTGCTGCCGTGGGTGTTCCCGAAGTTTTGGGGACGCTCACGTAACCGACGGCCTTGTTCTTGGCGACTTGATTGACAACCAGCTCAAGCGGCGCCGAGTAGCCGTGCGTGTAGAAGTAGATTGGCTCGTCCACGGAGCGGTTCCTCTTCTCGAAGCGTTTGTCATCGACGTAGAGGACCATCGAGAAAAGCTGCTTCTTCGGGTTCGTGCCGTTCAATAAGACGGTCATGTCGCCGACCTTCTTGCGCACGCCCTTGCGGTCCACGGTGAATTCGATGATGTTGCGCTCGCCCATCAAGCGGAGCTGCTCGATTTCATCATGGTTTCGCGCGATCAAGTTGCCGAACTGATCCCGCGCCATTTGGAGGTTCTGCTTGGTGCTGTCGAGGTCGGTTTTCACTCCGCTGACGTCGGTACCGAGCTTGTTGAGGTCGTCGGCGCTTGCCTTGGTGGCCAGCGCGTCAGTCACCTGCTGCTGTTGCTGCTGGACCTGAGCGACATCCTTGGCTTCTTGGTTCTTGATCAAAACGGTCTGGCGCCGGGCCTTGGTCAATTCGCCCTGCGTCAGCTTCAAACGGTCGGTAATGACGTTGACCTGCCCTTGCACCTGGGCGTTCGCCTCTTCCGCTTGCTGCAGCCGCTGTTCCAGCACGGTTTGTGCTTGCTTGTCGGCTTGCGCCTGTGCCGTCAAAGCCTGCTGACTCGACCTTGCGGTCTGCTGGGCTGACCAGCCGACTCCAAGTCCGATCAGAGATACGGCAGCCAGAACCACTACAACGATTCCCACCCATCGGGGTGCTGCCACGCCCTGCGGCGTATCCTGTCCCATTAACTCGCTCATTGTTTGAGTCTCCTTAAACTCTAGATTCCCCCTGCGGTGGCGATAATGAGCACGGCTATAACCAATCCCGATGAACCACTGATTGGCGACTAAGTCATTGTGTTGCAATGGTTTGCCTTTGCTGTTCCTTAGTACAGGTGCGAAGTGGCGACATTTGGGGCTGAAATCTTTACCTGAGTTCAGTTATTTCTGCCGTGGCCCGGAAACCCCAGAAAAAGCGCGGTTCTCTTAGCGGCTGATTTGCATGTTCTTGAGGATTTCGATGCGCTCGTCGAGTGGCGGATGAGTGCTGAAAAGACCGGCGAAAAAGTTCCGGCCAAGACGAGGCGCGACAATGCATAGTGAAGATGCCGAAGGTGATATTTGCATGGGAATCTGTTTGTTGTAGGCTCCAAGTTTCTGCAGCGCTTTGATCAAGCCATAGGGATGGCCGACCAGCTTTGCGCCGGAGGCGTCCGCTTGGTATTCGCGCTGGCGCGAAATGCCGAGTTGCAGCAATAGGGCAGCAATGGGAGCGAGAAAGAGCATCAGAATCGCGGCGATGCCGCCGCCTTCGCGATCGTCGTCGCGTCCGCCGCCCCAGCCGCCGAAAATCAAACCCCACTTACCCATTTCCGCGAGCCAGGTGACCGCGCCAGCAAGCGTTGCGGCGATGGAGGATGTGAGGATGTCGTAATTGCGGACGTGGGAAAGTTCGTGCGCGATGACGCCTTCGAGTTCTTCGTCGTCCATGATTTGCATCAGGCCAGCCGTGACGCATACCGAGGCATGATGCGGGTTGCGGCCCGTGGCGAAGGCGTTTGGCGCGGGTTGAGAGCTGACGTAAAGCCTGGGCATGGGGAGGCCGGACTTGCCCGCGAGACGTTCCATGACAGCGTAGAGGCGTGGCGCCTGCTCGCGCGTGACCGGCTGGGCATGACTCGAAGCTAGGGCGATTATGTCCGAGAAGAAATAGGAGACGCCGTTCATGACAATGGCGATGAGCAGGCCGATGGTCATGCCGCGCTGGCCGGCAATGAACTGGCCGCCGAAGATGAGCAACAGCGTGAGCGCGGTGAGCAGCAATGTGGTCTTGATCGTCTTCATTTGATCCCCCTGGTTCGTCCCATTTTCAGTCTAGGTCGCCATCCTTCTGGCGTCAATCCTTCCTAAGGATCGACGTATGAGCTGCCAGACTATTTCGCGGAGCCCGCTTTTTTCTTCTCGCGCTGGAATTTCATCTCGCCTGTTTTTGCATCCGCATCCACGAGGACTTCGTCGCCCGGCAGAATCTTGCCATCGAGGATTTCGAGCGCGAGCGGATCCTGCACAAGCCTCTGAATTGCGCGGCGCAGAGGTCGCGCACCGTAGGCGGCGTCGTAGCCCTCGCGAAGGAGCAGCTCGCGAGCCACCGGCGTGAGCTGAAGGGTGACGTGCTTGGCTTCGAGGAGTTTCGTCACCTGCGCCAGGTGTAAATCCACAATGTGCTCGAGCTGTTCCTTGCCGAGGGGCTTGAACAAGACGATGTCGTCCACGCGATTCAGGAATTCGGGGCGGAAAATCTGGCGCAGCGCTTCCATGGCCTCGCCGCGGGCGCGCTTGGGATCGCTTGCGGCCAGTTCGAAAATTGTCGAAGAGCCGGCGTTGGAAGTCATGACGATGACCGTATTGCGGAAGTCCACCGTGCGGCCCTTGCCGTCGGTCAGCCGTCCATCCTCAAGAATTTGCAGCAGGACATTGAATACATCCGGATGCGCTTTTTCGATTTCGTCGAGGAGCACGACGGAATAGGGATGGCGGCGGACCTGCTCGGTGAGCTGGCCGCCCTCTTCATAGCCGACGTAGCCCGGAGGCGCGCCGATCATCCGCGCTACGGAGTGCTTTTCCATGTACTCGGACATATCGAGGCGAACCATGGCGCGCTCGTCGTCAAAGAGAAATTCCGCGAGGGCGCGAGCAAGTTCCGTCTTACCTACCCCCGTGGGACCGAGGAAAAGGAACGAGCCGATAGGGCGGCGCGGATCGGCGAGTCCGGAGCGGCTGCGGCGCACAGCGTTGGAGACGCGCGCGAGGGCATCATCCTGTCCAACGACGCGCTGGCGCAAGCGCTCCTCCATGTGAACGAGTTTCTGGACTTCGCCTTCGAGGAGACGGCCAACAGGAATGCCTGTCCATTTGCTGACGATTCGAGCGATGTCCTCTTCGCCGACTTCTTCCTTGAGCATGGCGCGGCCCTTCTGCTTGCGCGCGAGCTCGTCATGGGCCTTCTGCAATTCGCGCTCGGCAGCGGCCAGCTTGCCGTAGCGGATCTCGGCGACTTTGGCGAGCTCGCCCGCGCGTTCGAGGCGCTGCTCTTCCGTTTTGAGCTGGTCGATTTCGCCTTTGATCTTGCGAATGCGCGCGATGGCGTCCTTTTCCACTTGCCACTGGGCCTTGAGGCCGCTGGATTTCTCGCGGAGCGCGGAGAGTTCTTTTTCGAGTTCCTTGAGGCGCTCGCGGGAATGCGGATCGGACTCCTTGGAAAGCGCCTGGCGCTCGATTTCGAGCTGCAGAATGCGTCGCTCAATTTCGTCAATCTCAGCGGGCATGGAATCGAGTTCCATGCGCAGGCCGGCGGCCGCTTCGTCGACAAGGTCGATGGCCTTGTCGGGGAGGAAGCGGTCGGAAATGTAGCGATGCGAGAGCATCGCGGCAGCGACGATGGCTGCATCCTGAATGCGAACGCCGTGATGGACTTCGTAACGTTCCTTGAGGCCGCGGAGAATGGCAATCGTGTCCTCGACGGAAGGCTCGGGAATCATCACGGGCTGGAAGCGGCGTTCGAGAGCAGGGTCCTTCTCGATGTACTTGCGGTACTCGTTGAGCGTGGTGGCGCCGATGGCGCGGAGTTCGCCGCGAGCGAGCGCGGGCTTGAGCATGTTGGAGGCGTCCATCGAGCCTTCGGCGGCACCGGCACCGACGACGGTGTGCAACTCGTCGATGAAGAGGATGACCCGGCCTTCCGATTCGGTGACTTCCTTGAGGACGGCTTTCAGGCGATCCTCGAATTCGCCGCGGTACTTCGCTCCGGCGACGAGGGCGGCAAGATCGAGTGCAACAATGCGTTTGGGTTTGAGGATTTCTGGGACGTCACCCGCGACAATTCGCTGCGCCAGGCCTTCGACAATGGCCGTCTTGCCCACGCCGGGCTCGCCGATAAGAACAGGATTGTTTTTCGTGCGGCGAGCGAGAATCTGCATTACGCGGCGGATTTCCTCGTCGCGGCCGATGACAGGATCGAGTTTCCCCCGGCGGGCAAGCTCAGTGAGATCGCGGGCATATTGCTCAAGCGCGCGATAGGTGGTTTCCGGATTCTGACTGGTGACGCGATGGCTTCCGCGAACGCTAACAAGCGCCTGCAGAATTGCATCGTGGCGGGCGCCATTGCGCTCGAGAATCTGGCCAGCGGGATCGCGACTGAATTGCGCGATGGCGAGAAGCAGATGCTCGGTGGAGACATATTCGTCCTTGAAATTCTGGGCCTCATCGAATGCACGGCTGAGAACATCGTTTGAGGCGGGGCTCATAAATTGCTGCGCGACCCCTGAAACTTTGGGCAAGCGATCGATTTCGCGGCGGGCAGAGTCGGCGAGTGCGTCGGTGGCAACACCCAGTTTTGAGAGCAGGGGCGAGACGACGCCCTCGGATTGGGACAAGAGCGCGGCGAGGATGTGCAGAGGCTCGACCTGCTGCTGGCTGGCGGAAGCGGCGAGTTCCTGCGCGGCCTGGAGGGCTTCCTGGGCTTTCACGGTCAATTTGTCGAAGCGCAACATTTTGGCCCCTTTGTCCTAGTCCGATCATAGCGTGTCGAGTTACAGGGGGGCTGGCATGACACCAGTTCCCAGATAGACATTCTTCAGGTCTTTCCGTTGCTGACGGCAATCTTCACCTGCTTGGGCTTGGATTCGGCGCGCTTCGGCAGGGTGATGTTCAGAACGCCGTTCTTGTATTCCGCCTTGATGGCTTCCGTGTTGACGGAATTCGGGAGCGAAAAGCTGCGACTGAATGAGCCATAGGCGCGTTCCATGCGGAGATAGTTCTCCTCCTTCACTTTTTGCTCAAACTTGCGTTCGCCGTGGATGGTCAGTATGTTGTTCTCGAGGCGGATGTCCAAGTCCTTCTCCGAAACATCGGGAAGATCGGCCTTTATGACCAGCTCGTCCTCGGTCTCGTGGGCATCGACTGCCGGCGCCCAAGCCGTCAGGGTTGACTCGCTCCCGCGCGAGGGGAAGTTGCTCTCAAATAGCCGATTCACCTGCTCCTGGAGGGTGGAGAGATTCCAGAAGGGTTCCAAACGCATAATGGTGTTCATGTGTGAAGCCCCCATTTAATGATGACTGCAACGTGTTTATATAATATTAGCGTATTTCTGTCAAGTAATTTACTAAGCCTGTAAAGTTTTATGTTTACTATGCCTATTATTCTATAAGACTATTAAAATTAGGCACTTAAGGTAGAGCGTTTCCGGCATCGTGAGGAGGATGGGGTGGTCGCGGGACTGTGTGCGGCGCTCAATAATCTGGACAGAGCGACGGGCATCATTTGCGGCTTCTGCAATGAGTTGCAGGAACAGGGATTCGGAGATGTGGTAAGAGCAGGAGCAGGTGATGAGGCAGCCGCCGGGCTTGAGCAGCTTTAGGGCGCGCAGATTGATCTCCTTGTAGCCGCGGACGGCGGCAGCGACGCTCTCCCGGTTCTTGGCAAACGCCGGGGGGTCGAGAATTACCATGTCGAATAAGCGCCGGGCCTCGTCATAAGACTTCAGGACATCAAAGGCATTGGCTTCGCGAAATGTGACATTGCGAATGCCGTTCAGTTCCTGATTTCGACGGGCGACCTCAAGGGCAGCAGCAGACATATCGATAGCTTCAACCTGAGCCGCCCGAGCAGCGATGGTTAGTGCGAATCCGCCCTGATAGGTGAAACAGTCGAGGACCTCGCCCGAGGCATAGTTCATTGCCGCGCGGTGGTTCTCGCGCTGGTCGAGAAAGCCTCCGGTCTTCTGCCCTTTGTGCAGGTCATGCAGGAAGCGGATGCCGTTGCGCCGTGCTTCGATTTCCGGAGGCACTTCGCCGAAGAGGAGAGAGACACTGCGGGGCAACCCTTCGAGGTCGCGGACTCGCGGATCGTTGCGTTCGAGGATGCCGCGCGGGGAGAACAACTCACTGAGAATCGAGACAAAATCATCCTTCATTCGTTCCGTGCCTTGGCTTAGAGTCTGAATGACGAGAAAATCGGAGTAGCGATCAACGATGAGGGAGGAGAGCAGGTCGGCCTCACTATAAACAAGGCGGAATGCTTCGGTATCCTCGACGACGCGATTGCGGTTTTCCGCGGCGGAGCGGATGCGCGCCAAAAAGAAAGCGCGGTCGGTGGGAACGTCCTCGCGAGTGAGGAGGCGAATGGTGATCTGGGAGCGGTCGCTGTAGAATGCGCGGCCCAGGTAGTTGCCATGGTCATCCGTCAGCCGAACGATGTCGCCAGCCGCGGCGTCGGACGAGCGGACATCACTGCGATAGACCCAGAGGTGGCCGGAGCGAAGCCGCTCGGCTCCTCGCTGGCTGATAAGGACGTGGCTTTCCGTCATATTCTTCCCAAGCGAAGCAATAGGGTTTAGCCTTCGCTACATCAGGACTCGCGCGACCGAGCCATAGAGTCGAATCGCGAGACAACCGTGCGCGGCCGCCTGAATTGAAGGGACTCATAGCATAATTCGTCTGCCGTGGCTAGTGGCGCGCGCTGCGCTGGCGAGAAAGTATTGAGAAAATTGAAACTCAGCGACTTCGATTATGATTTGCCGCCCGAGCGCATCGCGCAGTGGCCGCTCAAGGAGCGGGATGCGTCCCGGATGCTGCTGCTCGCACGAGACACTGGCGCTTGGGAGGACCGAAACTTCCGTGAGCTTCCCGATCTGCTGCGCGGTGACGAACTCGTTGTCATCAACACTTCGCGCGTCTTGCCGGCGCGGCTTTTTGGGCATCGCAAAGGCATTCATGCGCAGCCGCCGGCGAAGCACGACCCGGCTCGGCACGAGCACTTGAGCACCAGAGTGGAAGCGCTGCTTTTGCGGCCGGTCGGGAAAGGAGAATGGGAAGCCCTGGTGCGGCCGGGGAGAAAAATTCAGGTTGGCGAGACGATGGTGTTTGGCGAAGGGCAGCTGGAGGCAGAAGTCACGGCGCGCGAGGGATACGGGATTCGAAGGCTCCGGTTTTCGACAACTACTGATTTGACGAAGCTGATCGAAAAACTGGGGCACATTCCTCTGCCACCGTATATCAAGCGCGAGGATTCGCCGCTCGACCGAGAGCGCTACCAAACCGTGTTTGCGCGGGTGGGCGCAGCAGTTGCGGCGCCGACCGCCGGGCTGCACTTCACTGAAGAGATTCTTTCGCGGGTGCGAACCAGAGGCGCCGAGATAGCGGAGATCATCCTCGACGTGGGCCTGGGGACATTCGAGCCGATACGCACGGAAAATCTGGAGGAGCATCACATTCACAGCGAGGCTTACGAGATACCCGAATCCACAGCCGAGGCGATTGTGCGCGCGCAATCCGAGGGCCGGCCAGTGCTGGCAATCGGGACGACGGTGGTGCGTGCGCTGGAAGATGCAGCGGAGAAATCTGCGACGAGTTCCCGCCAGCTCCGAGCCGGAAGAGCGGAAGCGACTATTTTTATTTATCAGAGCAAGCAGTTCCGGATTGTGAATCAACTGCTAACCAACTTTCACCTGCCGCGTTCGAGCCTGCTGGCCCTGGTGGCGGCTTTTGCCGGACGCGAAAACGTTCTCAAGGCGTACCGGCATGCCGTGGAAAGCGGCTACCGTTTCTACAGCTACGGCGACTGCATGCTGATCCGATAGTGCTCTCGCCACCCATGGTGCAGGCGTCTGGCGAATCGTGCATGGACGAGAGGCATCGTCTATAATCCCAGAGCTTCGAGAGGCGCGGAGGGCAATGCGGTACCTGGTATTGAGCGATATCCACGCGAATCTGACGGCGCTGGAAGCTTCCCTGGCTGCAGCAGAGGGCCAGTGGGAGAAGGCTGTGTGCCTTGGAGACGTAGTAGGGTACGGGCCGGATCCGAATGAAGTGATTGACCTCATCCGGGAAATCAGCGCGATGACGATTCGCGGCAATCACGACAAGGTCGGCTGCGGGCTGACGGACGCCGACGACTTCAATCCCATAGCGCGCGCAGCCGCGCTGTGGACGCGCGAGCAGCTCCGGCCAGAGAATCGCGAGTATTTGGAGAAATTGCCGGCCGGCCCTGCAGCATTCAATGGAGTGAGTTTGGTCCACGGAGCGATTCGAGATGAGGATGAGTACGTTGTCGCGCCGGCGCAGGCCCTGGAAGCCCTGCTCGATGCGCAATCGCCGGTAACGTTTTTCGGTCATACGCATCTGCAAGGTGGATTTGCGCTTGGCTCTGACAACCAGGTGCAGACGCTGCGATTCAAGCCGGCTGAAGGAGAGAGTCTGGTTAAATTCCAGCTTCGGAAAGGAACCAGCTACTTGCTGAATCCGGGATCGGTGGGCCAGCCGCGCGATGGCGACCCCAGAGCAGGATTTGCGATTGCAGATACGGTTCGCGGCGAGGTGGAATTCTGGCGAGTGCCCTATGAAGTAGAATCGGTGCAAAAGCGAATGGAAAAAGCGGGCTTGCCGGAGCCGCTCATTTTGCGGTTGTCGTTCGGCCGCTGAAAGCGGCGTCATTACTTAAGCGATATCTCATTTGTGGAGTTCAGCGTGGAAGACGAGCAAAAACACGGGTTTGCGGGACCGTTCCTGGCCGGCGTAGTCATCATGGTGATCTTGTTCGCCGCATTTTATCTGGCGTTGAGCCATTCGGAGCAGCCGAGCCCTGTGGCGCAGAAGCCGCTCGCATTTGGTGCAGCCGAGCAGGCCTACGTTGTCCAAATCAAATTCAACAACTTGAATATGTCGGCCTACGAGAACATGTTTCATCAGAAGGTCACATACTTGAACGGCGACATCGCGAACACAGGGCCGCGAACGATTCGCGCCGCCGACGTCACGATCGAGTTTTACGATGCGGCGAACAACGTGGTGTTACGCGATACGCGGAGAATCATTGGCGGAAGCATTCGCCCTCTGGCTGCGGGGGAGACACAAGGCATTCAAATCGGATTTGAGAGCATTCCTGCGACTTGGAACGGCCAATTTCCGGCGATGCGGGTCAGCGGTCTCGATTTGGAATAGAGCAGGCAGCGACATTCCAGCGACTTTGAAGCAGTTTCCCCTTCCATGGATGAGTGGAACGAATTGGAACAAGACTTGGGCCGGCTCATTGAAACTGGCGCCGTTGAAGTACACGAAGACGGCGAATGGCTTGCAGGGCTCGACGGCTTCCGCTGGGAAATCCGCCGTAGGGGCAGACAGGCGCTGATTCATCTGTGGTCAACCGAAGGTAACCTCGTCCGAACCATCCAGCGCATCGCTGCCAACGAACCGGGCCGGATTCAGCTCGAAGTCCAGCGCTTCGGCCGGGCAAAGCCAGCGCGGCTCGATTTTCTGCAGAACACCACTCCGCGCGCCGCGGCGCGAATCAGCCGTGAACAGTTCCGCGCGCGGTTCGGCCGGATGCTCGCCGAACAGTTCCCCGACGCGCGAGTGGAATCGCTAACCACCGCAGCGGATTTGAAACGCTCCTTTTCACCGCTCTACACGCGGGGCATCATGACCGAGGGCAAGGCGTCGTGGGCGGTGATGGGAGTTTCACCGTTCGAAGGTTCGGCGGCGTTCGAAGGAATCCTGAGTTTCGGATTGCTGTGGCTCGATTGGGCTCGCTCACATGCCGAGCGCCGCGCCGTTGAGGGCTTGCGATTATTCCTGCCCGAGGGACAAAGCCGAATCACGCTGGAGCGGGCGCACGCCTTGCAGCCCAGCGTCGGGCTCGACGTATTCGAATTCAGTGAGCGCGACTGGCGCGTGCGTCGTGCGGACATTTCTGGGCGCGGCAACGTCGAGAGCAGGCTTACCCCTCGGCGAGAAATTGAAAACACTCTTTCGGCTGCCCGGGATCTTATTGGGCGAATCCAGATGCTTCTTCCGGATGAGCCAACGGCGATTGAGGCCAGCGTTCCGTCGGGAACAAGTGAAGTCGCGTTGCGTTTTCGCGGCCTGGAATTTGCGCGATGGGCGGCTGGCCAGATTCACTTCGGAATGGGCGACGAGCGGCGATTGCTCGCCGGGGATGCGGGATGGATCGCACTGAAAACGTTGCTGCAACGGCTCGCTCTGAAACGCAGCCCGGTAAGTTCAGATACCAAGGATCCGCTCTACCGTGCTGCGCCGGAGCGCTGGCTGGAGACGGTGGTGCAAGCCGAACCGTCGCGGCTCGACGCGCAGCTGGATACGCGGTTTCTCTACTCGCAAGTGCCCGCGCTGGCGGCAGGGGATCGCGGCGTAATGGACCTTCTCGGGGTGACGCGGCAGGGCCGGCTGGTCGTAATCGAGCTGAAAGCCTCAGAGGATTTGCAGCTTCCGCTCCAAGCGGTGGATTATTGGCTGCGCGTCCAGCGACATTTAGCCGAAGGAGATTTTCATTCTTTCGGTTATTTCAATGGCATCGAGCTTCGTTCAGACCCTCCGCTGATATGGCTGGTGGCGCCGAGCCTCCGCTTCCACTCGTCGAATGAAATCGTGCTGCGATACCTTTCGCCCGATTTGCAGGTTACGCGAATCGGCGTGAGCGAGAATTGGCGGCGCGGCTTGCGAGTGGTCCTTCGGCAGTGACTGCGAATTTCCGCGAGTGCCCTGAAAAAGAAGAAGGGAAGTAGCGTTTGGTCTCCCAAAGCCACTTCCCGGGGTGTGTCCTAGAGTGTTTGACTATATAGATGCGCGAAGAAATGAAAGGTTGCTCAAGCGTTGCGGAAAAGATTCAGGCATCCGCGTCTCGGGTGATGACTTGCGGCTTGCCTCAGTAAAACAAGTACTTCCGCCACTTCTCGTCTTTGTGTCCGATCAGGCGCATGAGCTGCCGAGACGTGTGCAGCGTGAAGGGTCGCGGCCGGCGCGCCAGTTTAAGTCCGGCTTCTTCTGGAGTTCGATCTCCCTTCCGATTGTTGCACTCGTAGCAGCAAGCAACTAGGTTTTCCCAGGAGGAGCGGCCGCCGCGGGAACGCGGCACCACGTGGTCGAGGGTCAGGTCGGAAGCAGAGAAGATGTGGCCGCAAAATTGGCAAGTATTGCGATCGCGCAAGAGGATATTTTTCCGCGAAAGAGCCCGGCTCTGCTGGGGGATGTGCCGGTAAGTCAGGAGGCGAATCACCGAAGGCACGGATACGGATTTGGTCGTTGAATGTACCTCTCCTGCTTGGGTCTCTTCGGCTTGCGCGACTCCCTTGAGCATCAGGACGAGCGCTCGGCGCACTGCGGTTACGTTAATGGGCTCAAACGTCGCGTTCAGTACCAGGACTGGGGCTTGCATCAGCGAGGGGCGGCGAAATCCCGACATGGACTCCCGTTTCGGGAGCTCCGCGCCGATGGAGGTGCGGCTTCCCGGGATCGAGATGATCGGTCGGGGCCGCAGGACGTCTTTGTGGCGATAGTCCATTCGTTGTTCGAAATCCTTGCTCGCTAGGCTCGAAGCAGAACGCCCGCCTGGCTCATAGGGCCATTTTATCAGATGCTTGGCGTTGCGCTTGGGATTGCCTTCTTTCTTGACTGCGATGGCGGGAGAGGCACGTTTCCTGTGACCACTCGCGCGACCGTCAATCCTGTTACGCTCTTCGCGCCTGCTCGTTTCAGGGCGCGCGCACAGGAATCCAGGGTTGCGCCCGTCGTACATACGTCATCTATCAGCAAGACACGGAGGTTGTCAACTTTCGCGCCGCGGCGCATTTCGTAAGCGCCACGGACGGATTCCCATCGCTCGCGGCGGGATAGCAAAAGCCGCGGCGGGCGCGGTCTTGTGCGGACGAGAAGGTAAGCACGTAATGGGAGATGCAACCTTCTGGCCACGGGCCGGGCGATCAGTTCCGCTTGATTGTAGCCGCGCTCGCGGCGGCGCGCGGGATGTAAGGGGACAGGCACCACAACGTCGGCGGCAAAGATTTCGGGCTCGGTCCGAACTTTTTCCACCAGACGAGCCGCGAACCACGTGCCAAGGCGCATCACTTTTTCGTACTTCAAGAGGCTGATCGCTCGCGCCATTTCATCGCTGTAGCTTCCATAGCTGCGCGCGCAGTCGAAGGCATACACTCCGCCGCGGCAGGCGAAACACAAGGGAGTTACGGAGTCGCTCGCGAGCTCGGAAGCGAAGGGCCGGCCGCAGAGATTGCAGCACGGGTCGCAGAGAGGGGCGAGGGAAGCAAGGCATTCGCCGCAAATGGGCAGGAGGCTTGCCGTGGTCAGAACCTCGCCGCAGATTCGGCACGGAGCTGGAAACAGCACCGAGACGAGCGCGTCCATGGCAGCGCGGATGAGCGACGGCATTGAGTTAACCGATAGGGAACGTCTAAACCTACTGCATTCCGAGCGGAGAGGGAAGTGGAAATGAAGATGTCGGCTGGCTCGCTGTGACTATGGATTAAAGAGCCTGTGGATCCACTTAGGAAGGGTTGCGCCGGAAGGCAAGAAGCCGAATACTAAAGAAGACCCCTTTCCTGTTTTTCCTGGCAAGCGATGCAGTAACGCGTCCACGGCACTGCCTCTAGGCGCTTCTGTTGCAGCTCCTGTTCGCACGAGGCGCAGAGACCGAAGGAGCCTTCACGGATGCGAACGAGCGCTTCATCAACCAACGCGAGAAGCGCGCGGTCATTGTGCGTCTGGCCGAAGAGAAACTCCTTGGTGTAGGAATTTGCGGCCTTGTCGGCGAGGTCCACCGTGGGATCCTCGTCCGCCTCGCGGCCTTCCTGACCGGTGCGGGCGATGGCTTTCACGAGTTCATCTCGCCGTGCTTGTAGTTTCTTCTTGTAGTATTCCAGCCGCTTCTTGTCCACTTTCCAGGCCCTTCGGTGAGAATAAACTCTCACCTAAATCAGGTGATTCTACGGATATCCACCAATAGTGTCAAATCCGCGTCCCCACTGCCGACGTCTGTACGCTTCCCGCATGTATATGTAAGGACTTGTAGGCGAATTTTGTAAACCGCTGGAAATCGAGCCGATGGCAAAATCGCACCGGGAGAGCGTTCTCACAGAAGAAATTGAATTCTCTCTTAGAAATCCGCGCCCTTTTCATCAACCATCTTACGAGTGTCAAATTCGTTGCGAAGATTGAGGCCCTTCAATTTACAGACGAATTCGAGGCCTTTCTCTTGGGCCGACGCAACGTCAGCGCCGCTGCTCGTCTTTTTGGGAAAGAAAAATACGATGCTGTTGGTTCTGCCGTCGCGACCCTTGTTCATTCGAACGGAGGCTGGGGTGACTTTTTGCTTGGATTGCTTCCCCTCGAGAGTAGACCCGGATTTCAACTGATCCTCGGTGAGGTTTTGAAAGGGAGTCATATCCGGGCCAAGGACGATGATTTCGTAATCGATGACTGGCTCGGCCAGGAGCTTGGCTCCTTCTGCCTCTGATATTCTGCCGTTGATGATAGCTTCACGCGCGAGCGCTTCGCGTATGACGCGCGATGAGTACCAGCGGATATAGAATGGGGTCTGCGGCGTCTGGGGACCGCTTGAGCCGGCTGAGGTCATGCTTGGGTCCGGTGGGGAAGTATCCGGCGTGCCGCCCTTCGACAGAGCCATGTGCTCACTAAGTGCGGCCGTCTGGTCGCTCGCAGGCATTCCAGGTTGACCGTCGGAGGATGGAGTGCGCTCCCAGCTCACATCGACAACGACCTTTTTGCACCAGGGAGAATCGTTGAGAACGACCGCGAGGTCGGCCTTGTCCCATTGTTGGTAAGGTTTCGCCTTCCAGGGCTCGTTTGACGCCCAGGCCAAGCCGGCCAAGACTAAAAATGCGCCGCCGGTAAGAATTTTCCTATGCATAACCTGCTCCCTTTCGTGAAACGAAAAATCCCAACTCAATCAAACTACCGCTGACTTGATGTGCTTGTCAATCTGCGCAAGCGTGCAGGATGGTTCAAACTGAGAAAAGGAGTCCAGGCAAATACGGCGTCGATAGCAAATCAGGCCGCGCCCCTCAGTCAATGAGGTAGGCCGAACGCCGTGAGGGTTTTCATCACTATACTCTCATCAAACACTTGTTGCAGCGCCGCAGACAGGTCAAATCCATTCAAGACCATTATCCTTCTCTATGCTACGCTTTTCAAGTTCAGACGGCGCGACCCAACGGAGGCATTCTACTGTGAAAAAGATCGTCGGCACTTTGTGTGCGGCAATTTTCCCTTTCTATTTATTCCTCGTGGTCACGCGCGCAAGCGGGCTTGCGCAGCAAATCAATCTTCCAACGAGCAAGACTCTCACCGTTCCTGTGCCGGGATTCGTTGCTCGGACCAACAGCTACCCTGCCACGATCGCGCTGAGTCCCGACAATCGTTACGCCGCAATCCTCAATCAGGGATATGGCACGGAACAAAGCGGGTTGCGACAGTCGATCGCCATTCTTGACCTCAGCAACAATCAGCTGCGCGACTTTCCCGACGACCGCCTGCGAGCCGACGAAAAGTCAACCCTGCAAAGCTACTTTATCGGCCTTGCTTTTTCGAGCGACGGCAAACATCTTTATGCGTCGATGTCATCGGTCACCGACAGCGGCATCGCCGTTTACAAGTTTACAAGCGGAGCGGTCACGCCAGAACGTATCATCCGAATTCCTGCGCAGCCGCTTGCGCAAGCCAAGAAACTCACTTACGAGGTTGACAAAAACCTGGAAGGAACTGCGCCGGCGTATCCAGCCGGGTTCACTGTTCTGGGGTCTGCCAGCGGTGATCGATTGCTTGTAGCAAATAATCTCGCGGACAACGTCATTTTGCTCGATGTCGCCTCTGGTCAAGTCCTTAAATCCTTCGACCTAGGCACGGGCAGATACGTGCCTTCGGCGTATCCGTACACTGCGATCGCGAACAGAACTGGAACCAAGGCATGGGTCAGCTTGTGGAATGATTCTGCGGTGGCAGAGTTGGATCTCCGCACCGGGAGAGTCTCGCGACGAATTGAGCTATGGCGTCCTTCGGATCCTGTTGTACCTGGTACCCATCCGACGAGCATGCTTCTGGACCGGAGCGAAGAGACCCTCTATGTTGCCATGGGCAATGCGGCCATCCCGCAAGGCGATGGCATCGCGGCCGTGGATTTGAAGAGAGGTGTCCCGCTGCGATGCTACCGTCCTGCACTTGGAAAAGACGGTGCGGCAGGCGCCGACACCATCGCCATGGCGCTTTCACCGGACGAAAGGCGCCTCTATGCCGCCGGCGCTTCGCTGAATGCCATTGCGGTATTTGAAGTTAGACGCGATAAGCAGTCTCCAAGTCGGGGTGATCTGGAATCGCCCATTGGCTTCATCCCTACGGAATGGTATCCCAGTGCCCTCTCCATTGCGGGAAACGATTTGCTCATCGCGAGCGCTAAAGGTGAAGGCAGCGGACCGGACAATGGAAGGGCGAGGGTGCAGTCCGGGTTGCATCCTGACCCGCATCCGTATATCGCCACACTGATCGGCGGCTCGATCCAAAGGCTGCGCCTCGACGACATCGATAGGAAATTGTCGAAGTACACGCGGCAGGTTGAAGAGGACAATCTTATCCACACAGATCCTGGCAAGATCCAATTTGCAAGCGGCAAGAATCCCATCCGCCACGTGATTTACATTCTGAAGGAGAATCGCACCTACGATCAAGTCCTCGGGGACTTGCCAGCCGGAGACGGCGATCCTTCGCTCACCATGTACGGCGCTGGCATTACACCCAACGAACACAGGCTCGCCGCGCAGTTTGGCGTGCTCGACAACTTTTATGACAGTGGAGACGTGTCGGCCAATGGTCACCTGTGGTCCGATGCTTCCGCCACTTCCGACTACATCGAAAAGGTGTGGCCCATTATTTATCGCGGAAGCGAGCGGCCCGAGGATTTCGGCAACACACTGGATCAGGGTGTCCCCGAAATGGACGATCCTGGGACCGGATTTCTCTGGGACAATCTCGCAAGGCATAATCTCACGTATCGAATCTACGGAGAAATGATGGCGGTCACTTGGTGCAAAGACGAGAAGGTGAGTTCGCCGAGGGAGGGCAGGCCATCGCCAGTCTCCGCTACTTGTCCCACAAAGGAAATCAAAAAGGGGGATGCGTTACCGCCCAATGTCGGCAATCCCCCCGGCGGGCCGAGCCCGTGGCCGTGGGCGATTCCTCGATTAAGAGACGTCCGCGCGACAAAGAAGGCGCAGCGCGATCATCTCGATCCGCTCTATCCGGATTTCGCGATCGATTATCCCGACCAACTTCGAACCGACGAATTTCTTCGCGAGTTTCAAGAATTCGTGAAGGCTCGCGGTACCGCGCAGGAGCTGCCGCAGTTCATACAACTTTATCTCCCGGACGATCACACGGGAGGAACACGCGTCGGCAAGCCCGCGCCGCGGGCCTCTGTCGCGGATAACGATCTGGCGGTCGGGCGCGTGGTGGATGCGGTGTCGCACAGCGCCTACTGGGATGATACGGCGATCTTCATTGTGGAAGACGATGCGCAGAGCGGAGCCGACCACGTCGATGCGCATCGCTCGATCGCCTTCGTGATTAGCAAGTATTCCCCGCGTCCGGAGCAGCCTTTCGTGGATCATCATTTCTACACGACTGTGAGCATGATTCACACGATGGAGGATTTGCTCGGACTTCCTCCGATGAATCTGTTCGATGCGCACGCGCCACTGATCGCACCCCTCTTTGCCGGGCCCGGAGTGCAGCCGCCGTATGTAGCCGATGACCGGAACCTGCGAAACGGGCTTCTCTACCAGACGAACGGAAAGAATGCCCCCGGAGCAAAGGAATCTTCGCGGATGGATTTCTCAGAGCCTGACCGGGCCGACGCACAAACGCTGAACGCGATACTCTGGCGCAATGCGAGCGTTGAAAGGGCAAAACTTAAGGAGTCCGCTGCTTCTGCAGGGCAGGCGCAAACCACCTCGCCCCAGAAGCGGTTCCAGTAATCAAGCACGTTGAACCATTCGACGCAACATTCACGCGCGGGAAGACAAGACTCATCCACGCTTGGCTGCACGGTAATCTACAAGCAAGTACTCACGACAACCTCGAAGGCTTCTGACAAAGGGGAATGCTCACCGCTACCAAGGACGCCCGGGGAAGCTGGCTTCTAAGTGGCCGTAGAAGAGTTTATCGGCAAGCCAAAGGGCCGCAGTAGCAGCCTCTCGTTGCACCGAAGAACAAGAACCGGGCACACAATTCAGGACGAGAGCGGGCGTGAGAGCTTGCCGCTAAAAGCAGTTGGCGGAAATCTGGCGGAGAGGGGGGGATTCGAACCCCCGGTACAAGTTTTAGCTCGTACAACGGTTTAGCAAACCGCCGCCTTAAGCCTCTCGGCCACCTCTCCGAAATTAAGTTCTTCTTGCATTGTAGCTTAGGACCCGGTTTTGTGACAGTCCGCTCTTTGGTTGCTGCATTTTGGTGCAAACTGTCACACTCTTGTCACACTCATTGTGTAGTAGCTTCTCGACCGCTGCTCGCTTGGAATCGAGATTCGTGTGCGTGTAACGCATCGTCACTGTGAGGCTCGAATGCCCTAACAGTTCCTTCACGGTCACAATGTCCACGCCTCGATCCACTAGCCGGGAAGCAAACGTGTGCCGCAGCGTGTGCCACGTCACACCCTGTATTCCCGCTTTCTTGCAAGCAAGCTTAAACCCTGCCTTGAGATCAACAAACGGCTTGCCGGTTTCGGGATTGTAGAAAACAAAATCATTCCGCTTACCTAGCACCCAATACTCCAAAACCTTTCGAGTTTCCGCGTTGGTCGGAACAGCTCGAATCTTTTGCGTCTTGGGCGCAAAGACATTCAGAATGTTTTTCTCCCAATCCACGTTGGCCCAGCGAAGCGAGAAGACTTCTCCGACCCGCAATCCCGTATTCAGGGCGAATAGAATCAAGTCCTGAACATAAGGCGCTGCGTTGCGGACAAGCTTTTCTTCCTCTTCTGGACTCAAAACTCTCAGCCCGGTGTTGAATTCCCGAAAGAATTTCACCTTGCGAAAGGGATTCAGGTCCAGATAGAGGTCCCATTCGATGGCGAGGTTGAACATCCGCTTGAGCAAAGCCATCTCTCGATTCACCGTCGAACCAGAAACGACGGCTCGGCGATGTGCCTTGTAACCCTCGATATCCGCCGGGGTAATGTCGGCAAGCTGCCTTTCATTCCCGAAGAATTTCTTCAGGTGTCCAAGCATTTGTTCATCTCGCAACCAGGAACGTTTGTTGACCTTGGCGTGCTCCATATAGCGTGTGCCGAATTCCCCGAAGGTGATCTTTACGGGCCGTCTAAATACGCCCCGCAAGACCTCCGACTTTCTCAGATTCAATAGCGATTCGGCATCGCGCCGGTTGGTGCTGTGCGAGGATTCCTGCATTCGCTCGCGGCTTCGGTCGAAATAGTCAATCCACCAAACGCGACCTCGTTTGTAAACACCCATCTGCGGCTCTCTTTTCTACCCTTTGCCAGCCGCACGTGTATTGTAACAAGGTTTCGTGCGGCTATCGGAGTGTGAAAGCTCTTTTCGAGGAAAATGCTTATTGGCCTCTACGAACGCAGCGAGGTCGCGGGGATCGAAGCGCAAGGCCCTGCCGATCTTTACGAACGGAATTCTCCGTTGCCAGACCCAGCCGTAAAGCGTAGAGACGGATACGGCAAGAAACTGCGCGGCTTCTTGGACCGTCAGAAGGCCATTGCAAGCCATGATTGCTTTTTCCGAATCGGGTTGTGCTTCATGTAGGCGCAAGGGGTTGCCTCATTCGGGGCTGTTCTGTTCTTGAATCGAACCTGCTTGCGGCCCACGATTCTGTTGGCTCGCCAAATGGCGAATCAGAAGAAGCGCGAGAGCTACGACCGCAACGATTCCGATTGCCCCAACGACAGTAATTCCTGTCTCTTCGTTCATTCTTTTCCCTCCCAAGGGACGATTGCCTTGCAGCCCTTTTGCGGACAGCAAAAGCCTTTGAAGCTTCCATCGAACCCGCTCGTCTTAACGAGTCTTCGTTCCGTCCAGAATTTGGTGCCACATTCAGGGCAAGTCAGCCGGTAGCGCCTTTCCATTTCCTTGAGTCGAGTCGGTAAGTCTTCACGCTCGCCGCGTTCGAGTAAGCGGTTAAATTCGTCGATCCCGGCAGGGCCGCGAATGAATACCTGAATACCGCACGGATCGCACGTTATGTACGGCTTGTTCTTTTTCGTCAGCTTGACTTCGCGCACAGCCAGGCAAACCAAACAAGGAAACTTGAACTTCGTGGTTGTCGCCATTTCGTTGTACCTTGCTCACGGACTGCTCCATTGGCTTCTGAGAACATTCCGGGTGTGTACATTATGCGGTGAAATTGCAGAGAACTTGGGATTTGGCACTTGTCAAAAATTGAATTTGTCAGAATGGTTCCGCATAATTCCGGTGCTTTCTCGGAGAACCTTCCGTAAAATTCAGATTCGGTTTCTCGGAATCTTCCGCAAAAATGCGAAAACGCAAGAAATCAACCCAGAACCGCGAAAAGCCTCTTGACATGGGGTACGGAAAAAGAGGCCGGGGACGGCCCTCGAAGATTCCGGCAAGTACCGTGATTGGCAGGGCAGATAACTACAGGTATCAGTTGGAGCAGATTTGGAAGCGACTTGAAACCCCGCTATTGGGCGCACGAACCAAAGAGGAAGTCGAGGCTGCCTTTGAGAACCACGGACAGCCCTACACCGGCAACTTCATGCCCTGGCAGGTCTCAGATATTCTGGCACTAATCCACGATAAGCACTTTCCGAAGGATTCCGATGCGCGGGTCAACTTCCTTGCTGACTCTCTCGGCGGGAGGCCAGCCCTTACCTTTCGCTCATCTCGTGATGTTTGCGGACGGGAACGAGCTAGACAGCGTACCAAATCACCACATCAGATTCTTCGACATGAATACTACGTGGAGTGTTCGTGCGGCTATAAAGGTCCCGCACGCGATGGAGCCTGTCGAAAATGCGGAGCGGAAATTTCGTTCATGCATGAAATACTCTCGGGAGGGCGGGCCTTTTGATACTCCTTAGCATTAGCAACGTAACGTGACGTACGTAACGTTACGCACAGGCTCTGCCCTGCGACAGATCGCGGTCATACTGCGCGAAACGAAGAAAAGAACATCCTGAATTGAGTCGTTTCAACAAAACATGGAATGCAGCTTACGGATTTGCCATTCCGCTGTGATATAAGAATCTAGAAAATGACGGAGCTTATCTGGGACGGGAAGTACAAGGACGGTAAAAAGCAAGGGCCGGTGCGGATTGCGCTGCCGTTTCAAAACATCGAGACGGTCAACGAGAGCACGCAGGACCGGCAGCACAATCTTGAGCTTTTTGCCAGCGGGCGCGATACGGAATGGCGCAACCGGCTCATCTGGGGCGACAAGAAGTACGTCCTGCCCTCGCTTCTGCCCGAACTTGCTGGCAAGGTGAACCTTATTTACATCGATCCGCCATTCGACACAGGCGCAGACTTCTCGTTCACCACTAACATTCCAGATGAGTCTGATGGCTCCGAAGATGGAACGGCTCGTTTTACAAAAGAGCCGTCAGTTCTTGAACAAAAAGCTTATCGCGATACCTGGGGTCACGGCCTAGACTCATATCTGGAGTGGGTCTATTCAACAGTTGTTTTGTTATCAGAATTGCTGGCCCAGAACGGAAGCATCTATGTTCATTGCGATTCCGGGGTGAACTCTTACATCAGGATAATTTTAGATGAAGTATTTGGGAGCGACAATTTTCGAAATGAATTGACGTGGAAGCGTCGAGTAGGGATGAGTAGCTCCGTTCACGAATCTAATCGGTTTGGGATATGCACCGACACGATTTTTTTCTATGCTGCGTCGGACAATACTTTGCTTGCACCTCAATACAACAAAGATGCGCCGGAGTACCAGGAATACATCGCCGCAAAATTTACACTTGTCGACGACACGGGCAGACGGTTTCAAGCAGACAACCTTGGAAATCCGTCTCCTCGCCCAAACTTGATGTACGAATATAAGGGTTATAAGCCGCCAAGGAACGGTTGGGCTATTTCACGAGAAAAGATGGAGGAATGGGATCGCGAAGGTCGACTGTACTTTCCCAAGGATCGCGGGGGCCGCATCCGACGAAAACGTTACCTTGACGAACTCAAAGGAATGCCCGTACAAAATCTCTGGACCGACATTGCCGAGATCAACTCCCAAGCGGAGGAACGTGTCGGGTATCCCACTCAGAAACCAGAGGCTCTAATTGGTCGGATACTCAATGCTTCCTCAAGCGTGGGCGATCTCGTTCTGGATTGCTTCATAGGCAGCGGTACCCTGGCAGTTGTCGCTGAAAAGCTGAATCGTCGCTGGATTGCTTGCGATCTGAGCCGATTCGCAATCCACACAACGCGAAAGCGGCTATTGGGCATTCCGAACGTAAAGCCTTTCGTTGTCCAGAACCTCGGGAAATATGAGCGGCAAGCGTGGCAGGTGGCGGAATTTCCGGCGAATGGAAAAGATCACCTGGAAGAGCAACGAGGGCGAGAAGCAGCCTATCGCAAATTCATTCTGGACCTCTACCACGCGACGCCGATGACAGGATACACGTGGCTGCATGGGACGAAAAGCGGCCGGATGGTGCATGTCGCCGCCGTGGATGCGCCGGTGACACAAGCAGACGTGAAAGCCATTGCGCGAGAGGCATGGAAGGCCATTGGCTCAGGCAAAGACGCACCGACCAAGGCGGGCGTGGACATTCTCGGCTGGGAATTCGCTCTTGAGGTCAACGAACTTGCGAAGCAGGTTGCCGCCCAATCGCGCGTGGATGTTTCGTTCAAGAAGATTCCCCGCGAGGTCCTAGACAAGAAGGCGGTCGAACAAGGGGACGTGAAATTCTTCGAGTTAGGCGCGCTATCCGTAGATTTGAAACAAAAGAGTCGCGAAGTGACACTCAAACTCAGCGATTTCGTGATCCCGACGGACGATATTCCCGAAGAAGCGCGCAAGGCGATCAAGCACTGGAGCCAGTTGGTGGATTACTGGGCCGTGGACTGGGATTTCAAGAACGACACTTTTCATAATCAATGGCAGGCGTACCGGACACGCAGAGACCCCAAAATCGAACTCGAAACAAAGTACGAGTACAAGGAACCGGGAAAATACCAAATCGTGGTGAAAGTGATTGATATTCTGGGGAACGACACGACAAAAACGCTAGAAGTCTCCGTGAAATAAGACATCCCAGCTATGCCGCGAAGAAAAGCCAAAACAGCATCACCTGCGCAAACTGAGTTGCTGGACATTGTGAGCAAGCTGCGGACCGGACCCTGTGTGCCCGCGCTGCGAGAAGCAGTGAAGGCTTGGAAGGCGGGCGGATACAAGGGCATCACGGACACGACGCGCATCCTGCTGAATCATTGGTTCTACACCGACCACAAGACGCGAACCGGATTGAAGTTCGCGTATCACGAATCGCAGCAAGAAGCCATCGAAACACTGATCTTTGTTTGGGAATTCGAGAAGATTCGCACGCGCAAAGGCTTGCTCGAACGATACGCCACGGATCTGAGGGACCTGCGACTCCCTCCGTTTGATGATTTTGCCCGCTATTGCATCAAGATGGCGACGGGAAGCGGAAAAACCAAGGTCATGGCGCTGGCTGTCGCGTGGCAATTCTTCAATGCGATGCGAGAAACCGGCGAGATCGCCAAGGACTACGCAAAGACGTTCCTTGTCATCGCCCCAAACGTAATCGTGTTTGAACGGCTCAAGATGGATTTTGACGGTGGACATATTTTTCGGGCTGACCCGATGATTCCGAAAGAACTGGAAATCTTCTGGGACTTCGATTGCGTCATGCGGGGCGAAGGCGAGAAAGCGCACGCGGAGGGAACGCTATTCCTCAGCAACATTCAGCAATTCTATGAAAGACCGGATCGCTCGAACGAAGATGAGCCGGACGAGATGACTGCGGTTCTTGGCCCCAAACCGCCGACAAAGAAACTGGAGATGACAGATTTCGGAGAACGGATCGCGCTTAGGGCGGGAAAACTGCTTGTCATTAACGACGAAGCCCATCACACACACGACGAGGATAATGAGTGGAATAGAGTCATTCGAAGCTTGCACACAAAGACACCGATAGCTGCGCAGCTCGATTTTTCAGCGACTCCGAAATTCCAAAAGGGCGGGATTTTCCCGTGGACGATTTCGGATTATCCGCTGAAGCAGGCGATTCTTCACAGCATCGTCAAGCGACCAATGAAGGGAATTGCAAAGATCACCGAGGCAAAGTCCGACGTAGCAAGCGTCCGTTACAAAGCCTACCTAACGGCGGGTGTGGAACGTTGGCGAGAATACCGCGATCAACTGAAGGCCCTGAAAAAGAAACCGGTCCTCTTCATTATGATGAA
Source organism: Candidatus Acidiferrales bacterium (assembly GCA_035934545.1). Classification (GTDB taxonomy): domain Bacteria; phylum Acidobacteriota; class Terriglobia; order Acidiferrales; family UBA7541; genus DAHUXN01. The sequence continues at coordinate 28,227 of DASYXV010000082.1, read as the reverse complement.
TAGTACGGATGACGCGGAGGACGTTGGGGACTGGCTCCGAACGAAATACCCCGAAGAATTTGGAAATGAGAAAACGCAAGTCATTCACACGGACACGAAAGGCGAGATAAGCAAGAAAGACCTCGATTTAGCGCGGAAAGCTGTGCGCGAAGTGGATCGCGACGATTGTCCGATTAACGCAATCGTGAGCGTTTTGATGTTGCGCGAGGGCTGGGACGTGCAAAACGTGACCGTGGTTGTCGGTTTGCGACCTTACACGGCGAAGGCAAACATTCTCCCGGAACAAACTATCGGACGCGGCCTACGGCTTATGTTCCGCGATCTGCCGAACGCTTATGTTGAGCGCGTAGATATCATCGGAAACAAGGCCTTCTTGGATTTCGTGGACGAACTGGAAAAGCTGGAAGAACTGAAGTTCGATACGTTCGAGCTTGGAAAAGATAAGCTGCATATAGTCACGATCTTACCGCTCGAAGACCGCAAGGAATTCGATCTTGGCTTGCCTGTGCTAAGCCCGGCCCTTGTGCGGAAGAAGAGCCTTGCGGAGGAAATTGCAGGGCTTGACGTAATGGGCTTGCAATCAATTGTGCTGCCAAAGAGCGAGGACGATCCGCGTACAAAGACATTCACCTACGAGGGTTACGACATCATTACGCTCAAGAAGGAATTCGAGCGCGAGTATACGATTCCAGAGCCACAGACGGCACAAGAGGTAATCGGCTACTATGCTCGGCGGATTGCGGAAGCCGTGAAGCTTCCAGCACAGTTTGCGGCACTGGCTCCAAAGATTCGGGAGTTCTTCGAGCAAAAGGCGTTTGGGCATCTGGAAGACCTGAATGATCCTGCCATTGTGAAGGCGATGAGCACGGCGGTTGCGCACTACGTGTGCGTGGATGTTTTCAAGAAGGCTTTGCAGGCGCTGACAATCGAAGAACAACAACCGCAACTTCTCGAACCGGCGAGGATGCTTTCGACATGCCAGCCTTTCCCGTGGTCACGGCCCGTGTGGGAAGGCCAGAAGTGCGTTTTCAATCTTGTCCCTTGCGACAATGATTTCGAGCGCGAATTCGCGAAGTTCTTGGACAATGCCGCCGACGTGCAAGCGTTTTCGAAGCTCCCGCGTGCATTTGGCTTCGCAGTCGAATACACCGACAATGCCATGAATTTGCGGAACTATGAGCCGGATTTCGTTGCCGTGGGCAAATCTGGAACTCATTGGCTGCTCGAAACGAAGGGCCAAGAGAACGTGGATGTCTTACGAAAGGACGTTGCGGCGATTCGTTGGTGCGAAACTGCTTCTAGCCTCACAAGAATCAATTGGAAATACATCAAAGTGCCCCAGAAAGAGTTCCAGGCACTCCAACCCTCACGCTTAGCTGATCTTACTGCCCTCCAAGCCTCCGTCCTGCTGTAACGGGACCTCTAGCCTTGCAAAAAGACGCGACGTGCACAGCCAATGATTCCAACCATTTAGGCCATTGGGGGCAGCGAGCTGAGAATTGAAAAGTACTATGGAAATATTTCCTATTGACATATATATGATCCGAGAGTATTAACGCTGACATTCTCTCTCTGAGGTGTCCTATGCGATTCGGGCCACTTGCCCTGCTTGCTATAATCTTTGCTTTTGTTTCACTTCCAATTGGCGGACAGCAGGCGACCACAAAAGACCCTCTTGCCATTTCTTTGCTTCAAAAATCTGTTGCGGCAATGGCAATCGTGGCTCCTACGGATTCTTCTGCAACCGGGAGTATAAATATTGTCGAGGGGTCTTCAAACGAGACCGGAACGATTCAGATTCTCACGCTAGGCACGAATCAGACCGCAGAGAACATCACCCTGCCGAACACCCAGAGGTCGGTGGTTTATTCGAACGGATTAGCCAAAGAGGTTGACGGAACTCTATCGACGAATGCCGTTATGGAATTGAGTGTCGCCGACCTGTGCTCTGACTTTCCCCTTCCGCTTCTGATGGACGCTTTGAATAACTCTGATGAGGTATTTCAATACATTGGGCAAGAGACCCTCAGTGGAGAGTCAGTCCAGCATGTCAGGATTTGGAACTCGTTTGCTTCCAATCCCAGATTGCAGAGAATAGCGCCCTTCTCAGCGAAAGACATCTGGCTCGATTCTGTTTCAATTCTTCCCGTGAAGATTGCGTACAACCGGCGGGCAGGCGGAGGTGCGGTGCCCAGCATCCCCGTCGAAGTATTCTTCTCAAACTATACGAACGTCAACGGTGTTCAATACCCCTTCCAAATCAACAAGTCCTACAACGGAACGCCGTGGCAGACGATCACGATTCAAAGCGTAGCTTTCAACACTGGGTTAACCAGTTCGTCTTTTCAGGTTCAATAGGGGGACCTATGCGACGCTATATCCTGAGTTTGCTCGCCATCTTCATGATCAGCGGGGTTGCTCTCGGTCAAGCTACGGGATTTCCGCCCTTCGGTTCGTTCGAGCGCGGCGAATTCGATTCGACGAACCTTGAGGATCTGAACTCCATCATTGCCATACCGATAGTCCAGAGTCCTGGACGCGGCATGAACTTCGACTTTAGCGTCATATATAATTCTTTGATTTGGACCAAATCCGGGAACGCATGGGTGCTAAACCCCAACCTTCCGCCGTTGGGGTGGTCCACCACGTATTCGGTAGGAAGCACGCACTTCACGACGAGCACGAGCCGAATGCGCTGCAACAAATGCACTCTTGGCGAGGGTTGCCTATACATTGATAAGACGACGCAGCAAAACTACACGTACATAGACCCGGTGGGGACCGTGCATAGCTTCCCAGGTGTCTACTGGGAGGACGATTACAGTGAATGCGATGGGTCTGACACCTTTTCTGGCACGTTTACCGGCCATGCCTCTGACGCAAGCGGATACTTTATTACTCTCGGCAGTTCCGACGGGTCAGTGCAATCGGTCATCAACAAGAGCGGCGACACCATCTTTGGTGGCGTGGCTGACACGAACGGAAACTACATCAGCGCGACATCTCCCCAGCAGGGCGAGACAGATTGGATAGACACAGCCGGACATACCGCAGTGAAGATAATCGTGAGTGGTTCTACCACCAAATATGAGTACTACGACACGACTGGCACCCTCCAGACGATCACACTCAATCTTCAATCGCTCAACATCAAGACGAACTTCGCGTGCTCCGGGGTTGTGGAGTACACAGGCAGCGCAAACGTGCCGCAGTCGATTGTTTTACCAAACGGACAGTCGTACACATTCACGTACGAGCCTACCCCTGGGAATTCGGGTTATTACACAGGCCGAGTACAGAAGATGGTTTTGCCCAATGGCGGCTACATTCAATACACCTATGGAGGCTCAAATGACGGGGTTGAGTGTGGCGTGGGTACAATTGTAAATCTGACTCGCATAGTTAACGATGGCACGAATTCCTACACCTTTCAGTACGCGCGGGCGCTGAATGGCTCAAACTGGGCCACGACAGAGACGATGCCGCAGATGCCTTACGATTCGGCAGCCAATCAAACGGTCTACACATATGGCAGCACCTGGAGCGAGCAAATCTATCAAGGAAGCTCAACGAGCGGCACTTTGTTGGCCACGATTAACACAACGTGGACCAGCAATGGAACCCCAGCGACTCGGACAATTATTTTGGGAAACAATCAGCAGTCGGAGCGAGCGACCGCATACGATTCTAACGGTCTTCTTGACCAGTTGAAGGAATATGACTGGGGGAGTGGCGCGCCAGGCGCGCTCTTAAGAACAACAACCTACACTTATCTCTCAACGAGTGCCTACACAAACCTAAACATCATAGATCGCGTCACTGAGAAGACTATTGCGGATGCATCAGGCACAATCCATTACCGGGAAGATACGAGCTACGACGGAACCACGATCAGCCCCTGCCCCACAGGAATTGTCCAACACAATGACACGAGCTACGGCTGCTCGTTTACGACGAGAGGGAACCCGACATCCGCTACGGTTTATACGAATGCTGCCGCTCCCAGCGGCGGGATAACTAAGAACCGTTATTACGATATGTTCGGGAATCTGGTCCAAGCCGACGTGGATTGCTGCCAATCGAAGAAATGGAATTTTTCGTCGGCCACAAATTATGCCTATCCCGATTCCGTTGTCAGTGGCGCTACCGGGGGGCCACAAGTGACAACAAGCTTCACTTACAATGCCTATACGGGACAAAAAGCAACCGAGACGGATCCCAATAACCAGCAAACGTCCTACTCCTACGACTCCATGCATCGGCCATTGACGATTACTCGGCCTGACGGCGCGCAAATCTCTTATGCCTATAACGATTCCGCGCACACCATTGCAATAACCAACCCGGTTGACAGTTCTCACGCCTATATCAAGACTGAGTATCAGGATGGATTAGGACGCTTGATAAAGGGCACGGTCTCGAATAGTTCAGGAACCGTCTATTCAAACACGCAACTCCAATATGACCCGGTGGGCAGAAAGTACCAACAGAGCGATCCATACACGTCGAGCGCCCAGTATTGGAAAACGACCCAATATGACGCCTATGGCCGTCCCACGAAAACAATTCTGCAAGACAATTCCACGGCAACATACAGCTATTCCGGGCCGACAGTGACTACCACGGATCCGGCCGGTCACCAGAAGGAGACTCAGACCGACGGAATCGGGCGGCTCGTTAGCTTTTACGAGCCAGACCCATCGAACAACAATTCGCTGACATTGCAGACGACACGCACCTATACCGTGCTGAACGGGCTGGCGACGATCACGCAAGGCTCCCAAACCCGCACTAACAATTACGACGACGCGGGCCGATTGACGAGCGAAGTACATCCCGAAAGCGGAACTACCAGCTATCAGTACAATAACTTCGACAAGAGGACTCAGCGGACCGACAATCGGGGTGTCATTACAACTTACGGCTACGATACATTGAATCGGCTGCATCAAGTCAGCTATAACGTCGGCTCGACGGGCGTCCCTGCCACACCCACCGTCACATATGCGTACGGGACAACTCCTAGTCAAAACAACAATGGGCGGCTGCTGACGCTGACGGACGGCACCGGAAGCACGACGTACAGCTACGATGTTCTCGGACGGAAAACACAAGAGGCGCACGTAATAAGCGGCAACAACTATACGGTCGGCTACCAATACAACGAGGAAGGCGACATCACCTCTCTAACTTATCCTTCGGGCCGCGTCGTGCAACATGGCTACGATTCGATCGGACGCCTTGCGAGCATCGCGAGTGGAACAACCACATATCTGAGTGGAACGGAGTACAACGCCGACTTCCAGCCCACGACGTTCGGTCTGGGGAATGGGGTTGTCGCCAACTTCAGCTACTCGGCGGACCGGGAGCAGCTTACGGCAACCAATTACGTGAAATCAGGCACCACCTTATTCGGCCAAAGCTACACAATCGGGACGGCGGGCGCGAACGACAACGAAATCACGGGCATTACTGACAATGTAGACTCGGGACGCAACATGGCTTATACCTATGACGCGCTGAACAGGCTTACGAGTGCAGTCAGCAATGGTTCCACGAATTATCCCAAATGGGGCCTGTCCTTCAGCTATGATCGCTACGGAAACAGGCTCTCGCAAACGGTTACCGCAGGGACAGCGCCCGCAAACTCGGTTTCGGTGAATGCGGCGACGAATCATATCAGCACCGCTGGGTATAGTTACGACGCCAATGGGAACACGACGAACGACGGCGCAAACACGTTGATCTACGATGCAGAGAATCGGGCCGTTAGCTCGGCTGATGGCGCAGGCACGGCTACTTACTCCTATGATGGCACAGGCCTGCGGGTGCAGAAAGCATTCAGCGGCACGACGACTGTCTACATTTTCTCTGGAAACAAAGTCCTGGACGAATACGCGAACGGAACGCTCAGCGAAGAGTACATCTACCGGAACACAGCTTTGTTTGTAGAGTACGCGGGCAGCACTCTGCTCTATCACGGTCACGACCAAGTTTCGGACCGTCTAAACATGGATGGGAACGGAAACGTGGTGGGGAGCCAGGGACATTTTCCCTTCGGGGAAGATTGGTACATGAGCAACACGACGATGAAGTGGCACTTTACGACCTACGAGAGGGACGCGGAGTCGAGCAATGACTACGCAAAGTTTCGGTATCACGTAAACCGGCTGGGGCGATTTGCGAGCACCGATCCGGTGTGCCCGCGAAAGACGAATCCGCAGATGCAGAACCGGTACAGCTATGTTTGGAATGATCCGATTGACCACAGAGACGTGGACGGGCGGGACCCATTCTTCTGCGATCCGACGTTTGACGTCTGCGAGTGCGATCCGTTCTTCGGATGCTCCTGTGAAGGCCCAGACTGTGGAGGCGGTGATGGTGGTGGCGGTGGCGGCGGGGGATTTGGCGGTGGCGGCTGCGACCGCGCATGTGAACTTGCTCAATGCTTGGATTTCTGTGTGGGCGACTTTTCTGTCTGCGTAGACGTGGCGTCTGAGATTTTCGACAGTTGCGTCGGCGAATGTTATGCGCTCCCACCTCTACTCAGGGCGCCTTGCATCGCGGGTTGCGAGCAGATATACGTAATTAGGCTCGGCAAGTGCGTAGTTCAATTGACGTATTGTACTATCGGTTGTTTGCTAACATATGGATAACTATAATAGTCTGAGAAACTTAAAACTGGGTTGAGGTGGCCTTCTCAGGACGGAAGTCTTAACGCTCGAAAGGCAACTACATGCGGAAGTCCGAGCGGGCGCAAGACACTCATTGAAACAAACAGAGTAACCATGACATGGATCAACCATGTATTCGGCTGACATGTTCTAGTCAAGGGCAAAGTTGACAACCCAGAGGGCCTTCCGCCTCCCTTAACGGATCTTTCGTTCTCGTCGGAGGAAGCTCGCGATATTAGAGAAAAGGTTGCTGATGCCGGTATTCACTCAGAGAACTTCAGGGCGTTCCATCCAAAATCCGGGACACGGTCGACACCAGTGGGATAACAAAGTGAGAAAGCTTGTAGTCGTGAGTCTTTGCCCTGCAATGTTCGCAATAATTGCGAGTGCACAGAGTAAACCCACTCTAGTGGTGAATGCATTCACCGTTGCCGAGAACGTTCCGCGGAGCGACGCATGGGAAGGCGACGTCATCCGGTCGCTTCAAGCCAGCACGGTCGTCAAACTGAGGGCCAGGGGCAGTAAGTACTTCGAGGTGGTCACGCAACCGCCCAAGGAGACGAATAGCGCGGTATATACGCTCGGAGCGGAAGTCTTACAGTGGTGCGACACCTTCAATACGTGCCGCGGCTTAATGCCCGAGACTTCGGTAGGAGGTGACCGTGCTAAGCTAAGAATCCACTATTGGCTGATCAACCAATCGGGCAACAAAATCGCCGAGTACACCGACACGTTCAGCGAAGGTCCTCGTGCCATTTACCCACCAGGCGAATATTTATCCGACCTTGCCAAGCCCTTCGCAGATAAGTTTTTCAAACGCCTCAGACGTGCCAAGCTTTTCTGAAACCTATTAGGCTCTGCTGACATCCCCACCACAACCGTAAGAATTCGCAGTCACCACTCCTGGTTGACCTGATCTGCCCCCAAAGTTTGCGCAGAGGACCATACGATGTTTGAACCTCTGGACCGCTCGGTAAAATCTGAGCGTGTTACAGTCAGGTGCGCAAGGGCTTGAAGTCTTTGACTGTCACGAAATTGTCACAGTAAACCGCACAAAATAGGCAATAATCAGCAAAATCCACAAAACTGAAAATCATCGTATCTGACGGCTGGCAAAGGGATTTAGTTGAATTTTCTGTCAGTTAGCGAATGGCCGATTTAGCGTTAGCAAACCGCCGCCTTAAGCCTCTCGGCCACCTCTCCGCGGACGGGCCAAACGGAATGCGACAGACAGTATAGCATCATCGCAGCGCGGAACGAGTGCCCCGAGAAGGTTCGAAGCCCACGAGAAGCGGCTCAGTTGCTAGCCTCCGAAAGCGGTTGCCGTCAGGTACACTGTATTCCGCAATGTCCACAACCGCGATGAGCTTGCCTGCCAAGGATTACGCCGAACGATTGGAACAACGGCGGAAAATTGTAGCGGAAAAGGAAGCGCTGCACATCCGCGCAGGAAATCTCAAGCTGCTGACGATTGCAGTGGGGCTTGTGCTGGCATGGATTTGCTTGTGGCGGCATCTCGCGGCGGTTCCGTGGCTTCTTCTTCCCGTCGCAGCGTTTATCGCGCTGTCGGTCTGGCACGAGCTCGTATTGCGCGCGCAGGCACGAGCGAGGGCGGCAGCGGCGTTTTACGAGCGCGGGATTTCACGAATCGAGGACCGCTGGGCCGGAATCGGCGAGGCGGGAGAGAGGTTCCGCGACGCGAAGCACGTATACGCGGAGGATTTGGACATTTTCGGCCGTGGCGGTCTGTTCGAGCTGCTTTCGACCGCGCGTACGCCGATGGGAGAAGAGTGCCTCGCGAGTTGGCTCCTCGGCGCCTCGACGGTCGCAACGCTGCGCGAGCGGCACAAGCTGGTCGCCGAGCTCCGGGACAAGCTGGACCTGCGTGAAGACATGGCGGTGCTAGGCGAGAGCTTGCGCGGCGAACTCAACCCGAAGCGTTTTGTCTCGTGGGTTGAGGCGCCAGGCGACGCGCTGCTTGGGAAACTGGTGATGCGCTGCGCCGCCGCGGCACAGGCTATTGCCGCTGTGGCAGCAGTTGTCTACTGGTTTACAAATGACTCCGTGGTGCCATTCCTTGCTGTCCTTGTACTTGAATCTGGTACGCTCGCGTGGCTCAGGCGACGCGCGGAGAATGTGATCGAATCAGTGGGGGCAGATGCCGAAGCACTGATTCTGTTTTCCCTCGTGCTGAAGCGGATTGCGACGCAGAAATTCGAGTCGGCGCGACTTGAGGAACTGCGCCGAACGCTGGTTGGGAGCAGTTTCACGGCTTCGGCTGAAATCCGAAAACTAGCGCACATCACGATGTGGATTGACGGCCGCGACGGACTGGCGGCGAAGCTGGCCGAGTTGCCGCTGCTTTACACCGTGCAGGTCGCAGGGGCGGCGGAGGCGTGGAGGCGACGCTGCGGCAAGAAAGTCAGATCGTGGATTGATGCTGCCGGCGAAATGGAAGCGCTGCTTTCCCTTGCAGGCTATGCGTATGAGCATCCCGCCGATCCCTTTCCGGAATTCGCAGACGCGCCACGCGCTGAAGCGATGTTTGAAGGCGAGGAGGTGGGGCATCCCCTGATTCCCGCGGCGCGATGCGTGCGAAATTCGGTGTGGCTGGGCGCGGATACGCGCGTTCTGCTTGTGAGTGGCTCCAACATGTCGGGCAAGAGCACTCTGCTGGGGACCGTGGGCGTCAACGCCGTCCTGGCGATGGCCGGGGCGCCGGTGCGCGCGCGAAGTTTGCGACTCGCGCCACTGGTGCTGGGGACGCGCATCCGGACGACCGACTCGCTGCAGGAAGGCCGGTCGGGATTCTACACGGAGATTCTCCGCATCCGCGACGTCTTCGCATTGACGCGAAACGGAATGCCGCTGCTCTACCTGCTGGACGAATTGCTCGAGGGAACCAATTCGCACGATCGCTGCGTGGGTGCAGAGGGACTGCTGCGGGCGCTCGTCGAGCAAGGCGCGATCGGGATCATCACGACGCACGATTTGGCGCTGACGGAGGTGGCTGCATCGCTCCACGGCGCCGCGCGAAACGCGCATTTCGAGGATCAGATCGAGCGCGATGAGATGCATTTCGATTACAAGTTGCGCGACGGAGTCGTGACCAAGAGTAACGCGCTCGAGCTGATGCGGCGGATGGGGCTGAAGGTGTGAAGTTTCGTTTGCCTGCACGGGAGCAAGCTGAATCATTCCCAAATTGGCAAAGGTTTCACTTGCCGTGAGTCGAATCGGTGGCTAGCATACGCGCCGATGCCGCTGGCGATGGAACACATACGGCGAATGAGGGGCGGCGCGCAGTCGCATCTGATGCGCTGTGAAGACGAAAACTACTACGTCGTAAAATTCCAGAACAACCCGCAGGGGACGCGCATTCTGGCCAATGAATTGCTAGGCACGAGGCTAGCGGCCAGAATTGGATTGCCTGTGGCGCCCGTGGCAGTGGTTGAGGTGCGCCCGGAGATGATCGCGCTGACCGAGGAGCTGGTGGTTCAGCTCGGACGCGGGCGGGTGCCTTGTGCGCCAGGCCTCGAGTTCGGCTCGCAGTATCCGGGAAGCCCCGCCGCGACTGCGGCGTATGATTTTCTGCCGGACGAGCAGCTTCGCGAAACCGAAAATCTCTCGGATTTCGCGGGGATGCTGGCGTTCGACAAGTGGACCTGCAACACGAACGGCCGCCAGGCGATTTTCCTGCGCGCGCCGGGCGCCGACCGCTACCGCGCGTTGATGATTGACCAGGGATTCTGCTTCAACGCCGCGGAGTGGAATTTTCCCGATGCCCCGCTGCGCGGTATTTACGCGCGCAGCCGCGTTTACGAACGCGTGCGTGGCTGGGACGCGTTTGAGCCGTGGATCGTTCGGATCGAGCAGCGCATCGACGCGGACGTGCTCGACGAGATCTCGAGCGAGATTCCGCCCGAGTGGTACAATTTCGACCAGGACGCGCTGTACCAGATGCTGGAGCAGCTTCTCCGTCGGCGCAAGCTGGTGCGAGAATTGATTGAGAGCGCCCGGAAATCCTCCCGGGTGCCGTTTCCCAACTGGACGTGAGCCATGCCTGAAACGAACCGAAGTACGCTGGCGTACCGGGTCCTGCGCTATACACCGAATCTCGTCCGCGACGAGTGGGTCAACGTCGGCGTATTGCTCGAGGACCCGCAGAAGCGCCACGCTCGAGCGCGCCTGATCGAGGAGGATTCGGAGCTGGTGCGCGTGCGTCGCCTGCATCCGAATGCCGACGAAGCCCTGCTGCGCGCCCTGCCCTCGCATTTTGAGTCCCAACTGGCGGCCGCTGGCGACGGGACGACGGGATGGATCGAGAGGCTCGACTCCACTCTCTCCAACGTCCTGCAATTCAGCTCGCAAAAAGCCGTGTTTGCCGAGGATTTTGATGCGGAACTCGACCGGCTCTATCACGACCATGTCGCGCTGCCACCTCGGCCGGGGCGCGGGGCAGCCATGCTCGAAAGCACGCGCGCGTGGATTCGCGCGAAGCTGAGCGACGTCTTTCGGCGTCACAAGATCCTCGGAAAAATGCAGCGGGGCGTGAAGATCGAGGAGTTCACGCAGGCCGGCGATCCGATGCGCATGGACTACGCCTACCGCATGAACGGCACGCGAGGTTACCTTCAGGCGCTGTCGCTCGGCCGCGACCCCGCCCAGGCGAAAGTCCTGGCCTACACGGCGGAATGTATCCGCGCAAAGTACGCGCACTCGGATTTCACGGCCATCACGGAAGTCGCGCCACTCATCGAAAATTCGCGGCATCAGTTCATCGTGCGCTTGTTCGACGAACAGAAAATCGCCCTCGTACCTCTGCCGCAGGTCGAGATGTTCGCGGAGCGCCTGCGCGCGCGACTGCAGTAGGCAGCTTCATCAAACAGAGTGGCGACTCTCCTAGGGAAGCAACACGATTTTGAAACAAGAAGGGCGGGCCAAGATGAGCCCGCCCTCGAACCCCACGCCTCGCCTGAAGCCTACAGCACGCTTTCCGTCCAATTCTCGAGGAAGTGCTTGACCTTCCCCATGAACTGGTGGGCAATGGCGCCATCCACGACGCGATGGTCGTAACTGAGCGTGAGGTACACCATCGAGCGGATGGCGATGGCGTCGTCCACCACCACCGGCCGCTTCTCGATTGTGCCCAGTCCCAAGATGGCCACGTTCGGCTGGCTGATCACCGGCAAGCCCATGAGCCCGCCAAACACTCCCGGATTTGTAATGGAAAAAGTCCCTTCCTGGACTTCCTCGGGCTTGAGGCGCTTCGTCCTCGCGCGCTCGGCCAGGTCGTTGATGGCCCGCTGCAGGCCGAGGAAATTCTTCTCCTCCGCGTTCTTCACTACCGGGACGATCAATCCCCAGTCGAGCGCCACGGCGATGCCGATGTTGCACTCGCGGTGGAAGACGATGTTCGTCCCATCCACAGAAGAATTGACGGTGGGAAACGCGCGCAGGCCTTCGACGGCGGCGCGGATAAAGAACGGCATGAACGTCAGCTTCGCGCCCGTGGTACGTTCGAATTCGTCTTTCTTTTGGTTGCGCAGCTTGACGATGCCGCTGACGTCGGCTTCGTCGATCGAATAGACGTGCGGCGACACGCGTTTTGACAGCACCATGTGCTCGGCGATTTTCTGCCGCATCACGGTCATCGGCTCTACGGTATAGCTGCCGAAGTACATTCGCTCGCGCGGCACGGCGGTCTCGAATGCCGCGTGCGCCTGCGAGCCAGTCGCCGCAGGCGGCGGAACGACGGCGAGACGCGGAGCCGTGGCCGCGCCTCCTCGCGCGCTGCCTGATTGAATCGCCGCAAGGATGTCGCGTTTGCTGACACGCCCGCCGGCGCCCGTGCCCGGGACGAGTGACAAATCCACGCTATTCTCGCGCGCGAGGCGGCGCACCAGCGGTGAGCTGCGAATCTTGTCGCCATTTGGCCTGGCCGAAGCTGCTGCGCTGGCAACCGCAACCGGAGCCTGCATCGGTGCAGGCCTCGCCACTGCAGCCGGTGCCGGAGGAGGATCCGGAATAGCCTTGGGCGCCGGAGCTGGCGTGGGAGCAGGTTTTGGCGCTTCGGCCTTCGCGGGAGCAGGAGCGGGCGCCGCGGCCACAGCGGCAGCGCCGCCGGCGTCAATCACGGCGACGACGGTCTGAATCGGCACGGTCTGACCCTCCGCGACCTTAATCTCTTTCAGTACGCCAGCAGCGGGCGAAGGGATTTCCGCGTCCACCTTATCGGTCGAGATCTCGAAGAGCGGCTCGTCGCGCTCAATCTTCTCGCCCGGCTTTTTCAGCCATTTGGTTATCGTGCCTTCGAAAATGCTTTCCCCCATCTGGGGCATGATGACGTCAGTAGCCATTTCTCTCTCCTTGGGAATTCTTCAGTAGCGCGCCAGCTCGCGCGCCGTGGTCACAATGTCGTTCACGTTCGGAAGAAAACGTTCCTCGAGCGGCGGTGAAAAGGGCACGGGCGAGTCCTTCGCCGTGACGCGCAGGATCGGCCCGTCCAGGTCCTCGAACGCGCCCTCGCAAGCGACCGCCGCGATCTCCCCGGCGATGCCGCCCGTGCGCGTGTCCTCGTGCACAATGAGCAGCTTGTTTGTCTTCTTCACCGACTGCAGAATCGTTTCCTTGTCGAGCGGCAGCAGCGTGCGCAAGTCCACCACTTCCGCGTCGATGCCTTCCTTGGCCAGCGTCTCCGCGGCTTCCAGGGACGAGTGCATCATCGCCGCATAGGTGACGATAGTCAGGTCGCGCCCTTCGCGCCGCACCATGGCTTTGCCAATCGGCACGGTGTAATCGTCCGTCGGCAATTCTTCTTTGATCCGACGGTAGAGGAATTTGTGTTCGAGGAAAAGCACCGGATTGTTGTCGCGGATCGCGGATTTCAGCAGGCCCTTCGCGTCGTAGGCCGTCGAGGGGTAGATGACTTTCAATCCCGGCGTGTGCACGAAATACATCTCCGGGTTCGCGGAATGGAACGGCCCGCCGTGCACGTTTCCGCCGGAAGGCCCGCGCATCACCATCGGCACCGGCGCGCCCCAGCGGTAATGCGATTTCGCGACGAAATTCGTGATTTGATTGAAGCAGCAGGCGATGAAATCAATGAATTGCAGCTCGGCGATGGGCCGCAGGCCCTGATAACTCATTCCGACGGCCGCGCCGATGATCGCCGTCTCGCTGATGGGCGTATCAATCACGCGTTCCCAACCGAAGCGTTCGAGGAGACCTTCTGTGACTTTGAACGCGCCGCCATAGACTCCGATGTCCTCGCCGATCGCGACGACCGCCGGGTCGCGTTCCATCTCCTCGAAAATCGCCTGGCGAATCCCTTCGAGCATCGTCACCGGCGCCATGTCATCGTCTCCCCGTCCTGCCCGCCGGCGATGATTTGCCCTGAGGTCCGCGGCCAAAAGGGACGCGCGGGGCGGCCTTCGCCGCGCCTCCATTCGATTTTGAATTTTGTTTGATGCTTGCCGCGGCAACCTTCGTTCCGGGTTTTGCGGCCGCCCCGCCATTTCTTCCGGAAGCAGCGGCCTGCTTCGCCATCGCCGATGCGACGTCGAAGCCGCCATAATCCGCGACTTCCCATTCCGGCTTCACGCTCGATTTCGGCGGCGTCACTTCCGCCTTCGGCCGCTTCCATTCCGCCTCAATCGTGTGGCAGCCTTCGCAATAGACGCCCTGTTCGGCCAACTCCGCCGGCGGGAAGGGGGACTTCTCGGCGAACTCCAGGTCGTCCTTCAGTTCCTTCTCGATGCGCGCATCGAGATCGGCCTTTGTCTTCGCGTCCCAGATTTTGTTTTCTGTAAGATAGGTCTCAAAGCGCGCAATCGGGTCTCGCGCCTGCCAGTACGCAAACATCTCCTTCGGAACGTAATCGGCGGCGTCGTGCTGCGCGTGGCCCTTCATGCGCATGGTTTTCGCTTCAATCAGCACCGGGCCATCGCCCGCGCGGCAGCGGTCCACCGCTTGCTTGCCCGTTTGGTAAACGGCGACGACATCATTGCCGTCCACGATTGAACTCGAAATCCCGTAGGCCTTCGCGCGCTCCGCGAGGTCGTGAATCGGCACCTGCTTTGACACAGGCGTGGAATAAGCCCACTGGTTATTCTCGACGACGAGGACGAGCGGCGCGCGCTGCACCGCCGCAAAATTGAGGCCCTCGTGGAACGCCCCGGTCGAGGTCGCGCCGTCGCCAACCCACGTCATGGCCACGATTTTCTGGCCGAGGTAGCGTCCAGCGATCGCCACGCCCGCCATCACCGGAACCAAATCGCCCAGCATCGAAATCGGCGATACGACGTGCCGTCCCTTCAAGTCTCCGAAGTGGCTCGTGCCATCCTTCCCCTGCGTCGGCGAATCGTATCGCGCCATGTATTGCATCAAAATGTCGCGCGGCTTGTAACCTTTCACCAGCAGCCCGCCGACGTTGCGGATCATCGGCGCGATCCAGTCGCGTTTTTCGAGCGCGTACGCCGTGCCGACGGAGGTCGCTTCCTGTCCGAGATTCGAGTAGAGCCCGCCCACCACTTTGTTTTGCCGGAACAGCCGCACGAGCTGCTCGTCCAGCATGCGGTTGAGCTTCATGTAGTAATAAAGTTCGAGATGTTGTTCCCGCGTGAGCGGAGTGCTCATCTTTGGCTCCCTGCTTGCCGCCCTATTATTCCACTTCGAGTCTTTCCGCGAAACCCATGAATTGATCCTGTAATCCGCAGCCTAGGCCACGGCGTGGGCTGTCACTGCGTATTGCTCTGAAGCGTATTCCTCCAGGAATTGCTCGAGGGATTCGCGCGAAACAGCTTGCATCTCGCGTCCGAAGACATCGCCTAAGTGCACAACAATCCGCGGTGCCACTTCTTCGCGCCCCAAGGCGCGTCCAAGAAGCCGTTCAAGGGACGTCGCGCGCTTATCTGGAATCCCGCATGGCACGATCAAGTCGAAGTAGCGCAAATCGGTCGAGACATTGTACGCGAAGCCGTGCGACGTGACCCAGCGGCTCAAGTGCACGCCGATGGCCGCCAGCTTTTCCGCGGCGCTGCCATCTGCGCCTTCCACCCACACGCCCGTCATTCCCGGCTTGCGAACTGCCGTGATGCCGAAATCAGAAGTGGCGCGAATCATCGCTTCTTCGAGTTGGCGGACATACCAGGCAACGTCGCGGCGAATTCCCGTGAGATCGAGAATCGGATAGCCGACGATTTGTCCCGGGCCATGATAGGTGATGTCCCCGCCGCGGTCCGTTGGCCGAAACTCCACTCCCATTTGCCGCAATAGGTGTTCGGAAGCCAGAAGATTCTCGCGATGGCCGTTGCGTCCCAGTGTTATGACGTGCGGATGTTCACACAGGAGCAGCACATCGGGAATCAAGCCGGCCTTGCGCGCGGCGACTAGACGGCGCTGCAAATCAAAAGCTGGCTCGTAGGCGATCAGCCCGAGTTCAGCAATCCAGCATGTCTTTTCGTTCCAGTTCACTGCTTCGCTTCCTTCAACAAGCATGGCTCCTGCCGCGCTGCCACTATGCGTTAATTGTCAAACCGAGTACGGAATTGAATCCGTCGCCCATCGCTTCCCACACGGTCGGATGAGCGTGAATCTGAGCCATCATGTCGTCGAGCGTGCCTTCGAGGTTCAGCGCCGTGGTTGCCTCGGCGATGATTTCCGTCGATAGTGAGCCGATAGAGTGAACCCCCAGAATTTCATTGTACTTCTCCTCGGCAACGACTTTGATGAATCCTTCATGTCGCCCGAGAATCGAGGATTTGCTGTTCCCCACGAACGGGAATTTCCCCGTTTTCACTTTGTAACCTGCGTCGCGCGCTTGCTTTTCGGTCAAGCCGACCGAGCCAATCTGCGGCTCGCAGAACGTGCAATTCGGGCACTTGTTGCGGTCAAACGGCTGCACAGGCTTTCCAGCCATCCGTCCCACGGCGATGATGCCCTGCATCGAAGCGGCGTGCGCAAGTTGCGGCTGGCCCGCGACGATGTCGCCAATCGCGTACAGATGCGGCTCGGCCGTCTCGCTATATGCGTTCGCATGCACAAAACCCCGTTCGACTTTTGCCTTTGTCTTTTCCAAGCCAACGTTTTCCGTCATGGGCCGGCGCCCCACGGCGATGAGGACCTTCTCTGCGGTGACGGTCTGCGTTTTGCCCGCTTTGTCTTTGTAAGTGACCGTTGCGCCCTTCACATCCTTCTTCACGCTTTCGACATCGGCCTCCAGCTCAAATCGAATCCCTTTCTTGCGAAACGCTTTCGCAAGTTCCGCGGAAATTTCCTCATCTTCCAGCGGCACAAGACGCGGCAGCTTTTCGATGAGGGTCACGTCAGTCCCAAATGTGCGGTAGATCGAAGCGAATTCGACGCCGACAGCCCCCGAGCCGACGATTACCAGAGATTTCGGAATCTCGGGCATGTCGAGCATCCCGCGGTTGTCCATAATGGTCTTGTTGTCGATTTCAACGCCCGGCAGCGACCGCGCATCGGAACCGGTGGCCAGCATGATATTCGTAGCTTCGATTTCCGTCTTTTTGCCGTCCTTCTCCACGGAAATTCGCCCCGGTCCCGTTATGCGTCCCCAGCCCTGCTGCGATTCCACCTTGTTCTTTTTGAACAGAAACTCGATGCCCTTGGCGTGTTTGTTCACGATCTTCGTTTTCCGCGCGATCATTGCCGGCCAATTCACCTTCAAATCCTTTACTTCGAAGCCGTATTCGGTCGCATTTTTGAAATCTTCGTAGAGTTCAGCGTGATGCAGCAGGACTTTCGTGGGGATGCAGCCGACATGCAGGCAGGTTCCGCCGAGGAATGGGTCCTTTTCGATGACCACGGTCTTCAGGCCCCATTCGCCGGCACGAATTGCCGCAACGTAGCCTCCGGGGCCGCTCCCGATGATCGCAAGATCGTATTTCGCCAAGCTGAGCCTCCTGGCAGGCATTCGGCCTGCGCGCGGTTATGAAAGGGAATTACGAGTCTGATTCCGGAGCACTGTGTTCTATGCTCCCCCCTGCGCAAAGAATTGATTCTAGCAGCCGCAACCATGCGTCGCAACCTCGCCGACGCCCCTGAAATTGGCCGGTGCTGGCATCGCATGAGCCAATCGGGTAACATGCGCCCCCGGAATTCTTGCCTTAGACGGAGCCGCAGTTCCCGGATATCGTTTCGCGGAAGCGAGGAACTGAACGATGGGCATGCCGGTAAATGAGAATCCCCTATCCGACCCACCTCCGCCGACAGCGACAGACCGAATCGAGGCCGGAATTGCCTCTATGTTCGTCGGCGCGCATGGAATCCGCGTCGGCTGGCGCTGGCTCATTTTCCTACTTATCTGTTTTGTGAGCGCAGGCTTCCTGATCCTAGCCGCGGTAGCGGCCGGCATCCTCCACATTGACAAGGGCCAATCACCAGCCGCTCTATTTACCGCCAAGGGTGTTCTCACGCAGGAGGGCGCTCTCGTAATCGGTCTGTTTTTTGCCGCGTTCATCATGTCAAAAATCGAGGGGCGCAGGATAGGAGACTACGGGTTGCCACGCGCCGAAGCGTTCGGCAAGAGATTCTGGCAGGGAGTGGTTTGGGGCTTCGTCTCCATCACTCTCACTCTGGTCCTGATCGCCGCGCTCCATGGCCTGAACTTCGGCAATGTCGCGCTTTCCGGATCGGCTCTTGCAAAATACGCCGTGGCCTGGGCAGGAGCCTTTCTTTTCACGGGATTTTTCGAGGAGTTCCTCTTCCGCGGCTACAGCCAATTCACTCTGACGCAGGGCATGCGGTTCTGGCCCGCGGCGGTTTTCCTCTCGCTCGTCTTCGGAGCTGGGCACCTGAGCAACGCCGGTGAGGCTTGGCCGGGCGCGCTTTCCGCCGGGGTGATAGGCTTCTTCTTTTGTTTCACACTCTGGCGCACAGGTAGCATTTGGTTTGCGGTGGGTTTGCACGCGGCCTGGGATTACGGCGAGACGTTCGTTTATGGCGCGCCGGACAGCGGCTTTGTTGCCCCGGGACACTTGCTCAATTCTTCCTTCCATGGGCCGCGCTGGCTGACAGGAGGCTCGGTCGGACCGGAAGCCAGCGTTTTCTGTTTTGTTGTGATGGCTCTGATGTTTCTCGTCTTTCATTTCGCCTACCCCGCGCGCGAGGAAGACGCCCGGATTCCTTGAACTATTTAACCGGAACCGCTTCGAGTTTGGCCCGGCTAGCCTCGATTCCTGGTCCGTGACGATGGGGATACAGCGACATCGCATTGCGGCGCGACTGGCAAATCCCCTATAATGAAATTGGCATTGTGAAAATCACGAGCCTTGCGGAGCAAAACTACATCGGGCCAGCGGAAGCAACGCGCGCAGGGCAATCGCTCACGCGCCAAAATGACTGACATCAGCGAAAAAATCAAAAAGAAGCTTCGGGACGAGATTGCCCATCTCGAGCACGAGCTGCACAGCGAGCTCCCCAAGGAACTCATGAAGGCTCGCGCTCATGGCGACCTCTCCGAAAATGCCGAGTACAAGTATGCCAAGGAGCGCCAATCCTACGTTTCTGCGCGGCTCGGCCAGTTGCACCATCGCATGGCCGAAATCTCCATGCTCAACTTGAACAATCTCCCGCGCGACCGCGCCGCCTATGGCTCGACCGTGCGCCTGCTTGACATTCGCAAGTCAGAAGAGATGGAATACCACCTGGTAACCGCTGAGGAAGCCGACGCGTCGAAGGGGTTGATTTCCACTTCCTCGCCGATCGGCCGCGCCCTCCTGGGGAAGAAAGTCGGCGATGAAGTACAGGTTCAAACGCCGGCGGGCACCAAGGAATTCGAAGTCACGAGCCTCGTGACCATCTACGACGTTGCATAGCGGGGGTAAGCGTTTATAGATGCAGATCGAACGCCTAGCCCGGCCCTTTCGCTGGCTCCTTGAACACGCAGCCGCCGCGCTTGCTGCCCTTCGCGTCCCCGCCATCCTCCTCACGATTTCCGGATTCGTGTTGTGCCTCGCCGCCGGCGCGCTCTTCGGTGCCGGGCAATTCGTCACAGCGGGAATCGCGCTGATTCCCGCCGCCATTTGTGACCTCCTCGCGCGGCCTCTGGCGAATCGCCAGCCGAAACTCGATCTGGCCAGCGCGTTCTTGAAATCCATTCTTCATCGCTACGCCGATCTTGCAGTCTTCCTCGGCCTGCTCGTTTACTATTCCACGGTGAATCGTTTCGGCTGGGCGCTCGTTACCGGCATTGCCATGGCTGGCGCGGTTCTGGTGAGCTACTCGCAGGCACGCGCGGAATCCCTCATCGAACGCTGCCGCGTCGGCTTCTGGGAACGCCCTGAGCGCATCGTCCTGCTGATCTTGGGCGCTCTCACGGGGCGCATGAGCATCGCCCTTGTGATTCTGGCCATTGGTCCGAACATCACGGTCATCCATCGCATCCGTCATACCTGGCTCGAGACCGAAGGCCGCCGGCGCGCCGAAAAAACGGAAGAACATGAGGCCAAGCCTGCCGCGACGCAAGAGCGCCATCCCGATTTCCGAGACATGTACGTGCGCGGCGCTCGGAGGGGAGCTCAGTGATGCACGGCCCGCTTTCGCTGATCGGCATTCTCGTTGTTTGCGCCGGCGCGCATCTGCTCTGGCTTTCGCGCAGGGAGATCGTCTATTGGACGGTCGCCTGGGTCAGAATCTTTCGCGCCTCGCTTCGCAATTCGCAGCAATCGGTCGAGCGTTCGCCAGATCGCCCCAGGCTTTCGCGTTTTAGCTCCAGCCGCGAACATATTCTTCGCATGATGCTCGGCCTCAGCCTCGTGCTGGTGGTCGGGCCGGTTCTCATCTTCCTGGGCCTTGTTCTCTGACGTGTCCTCCCAGCACTTCTCGCTCATCGTCCATGGCGGCGCATGGGACATACCCGACGCGGCGTTAGCCGACTGCCGCGCCGGGGTTCGCCGTGCACTCGAAGCGGGGAGGGAAATTCTCGCGCGTGGCGGCGCGGCCCTCGATGCCGTCGAGGCGGCGATAGTAATTCTCGAAGACGACGTCACATTTGACGCAGGTACGGGCTCGCATCTCAATCGCGATGGGCGCGTACAGCTCGACGCCATTCTCATGGACGGCGGATCGCTCAAGGCCGGCTCCGTCGCCGCCATCGAGCGCATCAAAAATCCCATCCGCCTCGCTCGCAAAATCCTCGAATCGAGCGACCACATGATGCTCGCCGGAGCGGGCGCGGAACTTTTCGCCCGCGAGAACGGAATTCCTTTGTGCGAACCCGAAGAACTCATCCTGGATCGCGAGCGCGTGGCCTGGCGCGAGTGCAGCCGCGGCGAGCACGCCGCGAAGAACCACTTCAGCCACAAGCATGGCACGGTTGGCGCGGTTGCGCGCGACTCCGAGGGCAGCATCGCAGCGGGGACCTCCACGGGAGGGACGTGCTGCAAGTTTCCCGGGCGCGTCGGGGACTCGCCCTTGATCGGTTGTGGCTGTTACGCGGACGACGAGGCAGGTGGGGTCTCCTGCACCGGATACGGCGAGGCCATCATGCGAATTGTGATGGCCAAGACCGCCATAGAAATGCTTCGCGGCCCGGTCGCTCCTGTGCGAGACACAGAGCGGAGATCAGGCCTTTCTCCGCATGTGGTTGTGAAGGAATGTGTGCGCATTCTGGAGGCACGTGGCGGGGGAACCGGTGGACTCATTCTCCTGGACCGCGTCGGACGGCCCGCAGCTGCGTATTCCACCACCCGCATGGCTTACGGCTACATCCAGCCTGACGGCTCTTTCTTCGTCGCTCCTTAATCCCCGAACATGAGTTCTAAGAGGGGGAAGGCATTGCTGCGGCCCTGATCCGGCCTGCTCTCCACCACCGGCTCTCGCCCCCTGTCTGCCTGGCAGGCCGTTGAGCTAGGCCAGCGCGTGTGTTAGCATCGCGGTTTCCGCAGGGGGCGAAGCGGTCCGCCGATGCGCCTCACAAACGCCAGTACCTGCCATTTTCCTTTCGGCCGTCCGGCCGCCGCTAGAAAACTGCAATTCGAGGTGAATCATGAAAACCTATAACACGGAGCAAATCCGCAACGTTGGCATTGTAGGTCACGGCGACACGGGGAAGACGCAGCTCGTGTCGTCGTTGCTGTTCACTGCGGGGATGACGCCGCGCCTCGGCAAAGTCAACGAAGGCTCGACCGTCACGGACTGGGACGAAGAAGAGATCGCGCGAAAAATCTCCATTCAAACCGGCATCGCCTTTGCCGAATGGCAAGCCGCCGGGGCCGCCGACAAAACCAAAATCAATTTCCTCGACACGCCCGGCTACTCCACCTTCATCAACGACACAAAAGCTTCCCTCATCGCCGCCGACGCCGCGGTCATCCTCGTCGACGCCTCTGCGGGCTGCCAGGTGGTCACCGAGAAGGTCTGGGACTTCGCCACAGAATATGATCTCCCCCGCGCCTTCCTTATCAACTGGATGGACCGCGAACTCGCCAGCTTCGATCGCGCACTCGCTTCGATTCAGGAAGTTTTCGGCCGCGGCGCTGTGCCTGTCCAGCTCCCCGTCGGCGCGGAAAAATCATTCAAAGGCGTGATTGATCTCGTTGCGATGAAGGCGCTCACCTACACGCCGGGCGGCGACGGCAAAGCCAAAGTTGACGAAATTCCCGCCGATCTCGCCGAAGCCGCGAAGGCCGCGCACGAAGCGCTGGTCGAAATGGTCGCGGAAGGCGACGACGATCTGATGCAGGAGTTTTTCGACAAGGGCACGCTTCCCGTCGAGGATTTGATGAAGGGTCTTCGCAAAGCCGTCCTCGACAAGCGCATCTATCCCGTCCTCGCGTCCTCGGCCCTGCAAAACATCGGCAGCGACGCCATTCTGAATTTCATCGTTGATGTTTTTCCCTCCTCGGCCGCGCGCGGCAAAGTTACCGCCTACAAGGAGCCGCAGCGCAAAGGCGACGCCGTCGAGCGCAAGGTGGACGACAAAGAGCCGCTCTCGCTCTTCGTCTTCAAGACCATCGCCGATCCTTTCGCCGGCCGTATCAGTTATTTCAAAATTGTTTCCGGCATCCTGCGCAACGATGCCAACGTCGCCAACTTCAATCGCAACTCCGTCGAGCGCTTTCAGCATCTCGAAGTGCGCCAGGGCAAGACCGCGACTGCTGTCCCTGAGCTTCACGCTGGCGACATCGGCACCATCGCGAAATTAAAAGACACCACCACCGGCGACACGCTCGGCGACAAAGCCGCCACGGTTTACTATCCTCCCGCGCGCCTCCCCGAACCCTCCATCACCTTCGCCATCGAGCCCAAGACGCGTGCCGACGAGGATCGCATCGGCGTCGCGATTCACCGTATTCTCGAGGAAGACCCGGCGCTTCGTTTCAGTCGCGATCCGCAGACGAAAGAATTTCTCCTCGCCGGCGCGGGCCAGCAGCACATCGAAGTGGTTGTCGCCAAGCTTAGGAAGCGCTATCACGTCGAGCTGACGCTCAAGCCGCCGAAAGTCCCTTACCGCGAAACCATTCGCGGCAAAGCCGACGCTGAAGGCAAGCACAAGAAACAGACCGGAGGCCACGGGCAGTTCGGCCTCTGCCGCATCAAGATGGAGCCGCTTCCGCGCGGCACAGGCTTCGAATTCGTGGACGACATCTTCGGCGGCGCGATCCCGCATAACTGGATTCCTTCGGTCGAGAAGGGAATTCGCGACGCAGCCGAACGCGGCTATCTCGCTGGTTTTCCTGTGGTGGATTTCCGCGCCAGCCTCTACGACGGCAAATATCACGACGTGGATTCGTCCGACATCGCTTTCAAGATCGCCGGCGCGCTCGCGTTCAAGGAAGCAATGAAGCAGGCCAGGCCCGCGCTCCTTGAGCCCATTATGAAAGTCGAGGTTTATGCTCCCGACCAGTATTCCGGCGACATCATGGGCAATATCAGCTCGCGCCGCGGCCGCATCAGTGGCTCCGAGGCGCGTGGGCAGAACGTCATCGTCCGCGCTCAGGTGCCCTTCGCCGAAATGCTCAGCTACGCCAACGACCTCGTCTCCATGACCCAGGGCCGCGCCAGCTACACGATGGAGTTCTCGCACTACGATTTCGTGCCCGCCGAAATCGCCGAAAAAATCATCGCCGCGCACAAGCCTCACGCCGAGGAGGAAGAAGCCGCCAGCGCCTAGCGCTGTTCTCCGATGTTGACCGGCATGGAGGAAATTGCGAGAATCCGCCCGTGGCGTATCCGATCAGACCCGACAGGCGTGGTTACGACACCGCGCAAGTTTGCCTGAATGGGCATCTCATAAACGCGTACGCACTGACCCGGCAGGACCATTCCGAAAAGTTTTGCACGAAATGCGGATCTGCCACGATTACTGAATGCCCGCAGTGCAAGACGCCGATTCGCGGTTACTATCACGTTCCCAACGTGGCCGGCCTGCCTCCCAGACAGGTAGCTTCATTCTGTCACGAATGCGGTAAGGCCTACCCATGGACTGAGACGAGGCTGCAGGCAGCGCGTGAACTGGCGGACGAGGCAGGGGACCTGGACGCCGAGGAAAAGCGCCAGCTAAAGGAGACTTTTGATGACCTCACTAAGGATACGCCAAGAACTCCGGTAGCCGCACAGCGTTTCCAGAGGCTTTGGACGAAAATGAGAGGTTCGGCCGCTGGAGCCATGAAGGAAATCGTAATCCAGGTAGCGAGCGAGACTGCGAAGAGGTTGATCTTTCCTTCCGGCCATTAAATGTCTGCGCCCAATTTGGCTCTTCAACTTCGAGTGCTGGCGTTGCATCCTGCCGCGTCCTGCTCCATCATTTGGCTGCCATGAAAAAATCAGCCAAGAAATCCTCCGCATCCTGGTCTGCTGCCACCGAAGCGATTCACGCTGGCGAATCGAAATTCCATCGCGCAGGCCCGGTCGCGCCGGAAATCATCCGCAGCTCGACGTTCACCTTCTCCTCTACCGCCGAGATGAAGCGCTGGGCCGAAGGCAAGAGCTCCGCCTACATCTATACGCGTTACGGCAATCCCACTCTCGCCATTGCCGAAGCGAAAATCGCCGCGCTCGAAGGCGCCGAAGCCGCCGTCGTTGCCGCCTCCGGCATGGCCGCGATTTCGAGCGCCCTTCTCGCCGCTCTCAGCGCCGGTGAAGAAGTCATCTCCACGGCGCAGCTCTACGGCGGGACGTACCGCTTGATGCGCGACCTGTTCCCGCGCATGGGCATCCGCGTCCGCCACGTCGAGGCAGATCTCGCTGGCGTCGAAGACCTTGTCACGACGCAAACCCGCGTCCTCTACGTCGAGACGCCCACGAACCCTTCGCTTCGCCTCGTGGATTTGAATCGCGCCATCGCTTTCGCGCGCCATTTCAATCTCATCTCCATCGTGGACAACACCTTCGCCAGCCCCATGCTCCAGAAGCCCATTGCTCTTGGCTTCGACATGACCGTTCACAGCGCGACAAAGTATCTCGGCGGCCATTCCGATCTTCTCGCTGGAGCCGTCGCCGGCTCCCAGCATTGGATCAAGCGTGTCCGCGAAAACATCATCTATCTCGGAGGTTGCATGGACCCTGCTGGCGCCTATCTCCTGATTCGCGGCATCAAGACGCTCGGCGTCCGCATCGAGCGCCAGTGCCAGACGGCCATGGCCGTCGCGAAATTCCTCGAAAGACATCCCAAAGTCGCCCGCGTGCATTATCCGGGCCTGCCTTCGCATCCCGATCACAAATTGGCTAAACGTCAGATGACCGGCTTCGGCGCCATGCTCTCGTTCGATCTCAAGGGCGGCATCGCCGCCGCGCGCCGCTTCTGTGACCGCGTCCGCCTCTTCTACCTCGCCGCCAGCCTCGGCGGAGTCGAATCCCTCGTTATCCTCCCGATCTATACGTCGCACTACAATATGTCTCGCGCCGAACTCGAGCGCGCCGGAGTCGAGCCGGGAACCGTCCGCGTCTCCGTCGGCCTCGAAGATCCCGCCGACCTCATCGCCGACTTGCGCCAGGCCTTGGCGTAACTTACAGCCACTCGTTGGGGTCGGGCCTGTTTACCCTACGCTAGTTGAAGGGCCCTCCCGTTGTGGGCCCTGAGCTGTGCCGAAGGGTCGAAGATCCTGAGGTTGTCGCAGGGCGACATGCGTCTGCATCGCGACTTTGCCCAAGCCTGTCCTTTCGTCCAATCTCCGGCTTAGTACTCCTTGTCTCTCATGCGTCAACCCTGTCCGAATAGCCGGTTGACCCGTCCGCTCCCCGTCTTTACAATTTTTGAAGCAACGGACGGTACCCGGCCATGTATCGAGGGGGAATTCCAAGGCGACGTTTTGTTCGCTTTAAACGTCAAATCTTGGAGGCCTGGTTTGGAGGGCGAGTGAGAGTTACGGCTAAATTTTATTTGATCGGCGCAGCCTTCGCGCTGGCGCTCGCCTCCATCTCTGGATGCGAGGACTCCGCAAAGCACGCGGCGAAAGTTCGTCCGCCTGCTGCCGCGCCTCAGCCACAGCCGGCGCAAAGCGCCCCGGCCACACCGCCAAAGCCGCAGATGCCCGAGGAACTCCCCAATCCGAAGGATATCCCGGATTTGCAACCGGTCGTTTCCCAGCCACAGTCAACTGTGGACCTCCTGGTTGAGAAAGTTCAATCTGCATACAATGCGGGCCAGCAAGCGTACGAGGCCGGCCAGCTCGCCGAAGCGCGCAAGGATTTCAACGCCGCCGTGAATCTCCTGATGAAGAGCGGCCTCGATGAAACGCGCGATCCTCGCCTTCAGCAGCTTTTCAATCAGATCACGGATACGATGCAGAATTACGAACTCGAAGCCGAGCAGGAAGACGAGGCAGTCGCCGAATCCGGCGGCGACACCGGTGACATGACGAGCGATGAAGAAAGCCAGGGCCAATCGCAGGCCGCACCGGAATCTACCGCGCCCATCGAAGAAATCGCCGGTCTAGAGAGCCTGCCCGCCACTGACCCGCGTCTCGCGGCCATGGCGGAAAAGGAATTGATTACAGTCCCCCACGACTTGCCGCTGACCATCAACCCTTTGGTTCTCCAATACCTCAGCTATTTCGACTCTCCACGCGGCCGCGAAATCGTCGAGATGGGCCTGCAGCGCGCCGGCCGCTACCGCGCCATGATCGAGACCACTCTCAAGAAGCAGGGTCTGCCGCAGGACCTCATCTATCTTGCGCAGGCTGAATCCGCGTTCAAGCCAAAAGCCCTTTCGCGCATGGGCGCTCGCGGCATCTGGCAATTCATGCCTTACCGCGGCGAGGAATACGGGCTTAGCCGCAATTATTTCTTGGACAAGCGGGATGACCCCGCCGCTGCGACGCAGGCCGCTGCCGAGCATCTCAGAGACTTATACGCGATGTTCGGCGACTGGTATCTTGTGATGGCCGCGTACAACTCCGGCCCGGTCAACGTCGCCCGCGCGATTGAGCGAACAGGCTACGCGGATTTCTGGGAATTGGAGAAGCGCAACACGCTTCCGGCGCAAACGAAGAATTACGTTCCGATCATTCTTGCGCTCACTTTGATCGCGAAAGATCCCGCTCTTTACGGCATTCAGGTAGATCCCGATCCGCCGCTCCAGTTTGACTCCGTCTCGCTGGACCGCTCCATCAGCCTTCAGCTTGTTTCGGATGCCACTGGTGCGAGCCTCGAAGATCTCCAGTCTCTTAACCCGGAATTGGTTCGTGGAATCACTCCCACAACTCCCGGTTTTGCTCTTCACGTGCCGCAAGGCACGGCTGTCGAGCTGCGCAAATCCATTAGCGCGATTCCGCCGGACAAATGGACATCCTGGCGGCTCGCCAAACTCCAGCCGGGTGAATCTGTGGGCGATATTGCCAGGCGATATCATGTGACGCTGGCCTCGCTCCAGAACGCCAACGGCGATTTGGATCCCCAACAGCCTCCGCCAGACGGGACAGAGCTTGTTGTCCCTGCGGCGCCGCCGCGCCTTCGATTGGTTCATTACCGAGTGCCTCGCGCCGAATCCCTCGATAGCATCGCGCTGCGGTTCAGCGTCAGCGCTTCTGAACTGCAGCAGTGGAACCACATCCGAACGGAACGCGTGCCACGCGGCCGCACGCTGCGGATCTACGAAAACGTTTACGCCACCGGGCCTCCCAGCGGCACGGTTGCCGCGGCGCGCTCCAAGGCCGGCGCGAAGTCCCCTGCGTCCGTGCAGGCTGCTTCGCGCACCTCTCCAGTCGAGCACCGTGTCCGCGCCGGAGAGACTTTATGGTCCATCGCCCGCGCCTACCGCACCACTGTTGATGCGTTGAAAGCCGCCAATCCATTCCTCGCGAACCGCGGCCTGCAGGTCGGCGATTTGCTGACAATCGGCCCACGACAATAACCTCTTATTGCTCAATAGCTTACACAGTATCAAATCTACCCCGGGCTGCGCCCAGCGCCAGTTGCTGATAAGTCGCCCATCGCTTCTTCCCCAAATCTTGGTCGTGCGCTAATGATGCGTTGCTGATTCATTGCCCGGCCACGGAGCCTTTCGCTTCAAATTTGCCTTGAATGTTGCAATTGCTGCTTTTAGCTGTTCCTGCCTCTCGCTGACTCTAGCTAACTCATTCTCACAGAATGA
>DASYXV010000066.1:0-138259 GCA_035934545.1 Candidatus Acidiferrales bacterium | reverse complement strand
GCTCACCGTCGGCGAACTCGACAAATCCACGGTCGTCGAAACGATTCCTGCTTTCGCCAGACCAAAGTCCAAGAGCTTCGCTCCGCCTTTCGTCAGCATGATGTTGCCCGGCTTGAGGTCGCGATGAATCACGCCCTGGCGATGCGCCTTCTCCAGCGCGTCAGCAATTTCTATCGCGATGCGCAGCAAATCTGCCGTCGCCAGCGGGCCTTTTTCAATTCGCTTCGCCAGCGTCTCGCCTTCCAGATACTCCATCACGAGAAAATCGGTGCCGTCCTGATGGCCGACGTCGTGCAGCGTGCAGATGTGCGGATGATTCAGGCTGGAGACGGCGCGCGCTTCGCGCTCGAATCGCTGGCGGACTTCGGGCGTGCTGGCCAGATGCTGCGGCAAAATCTTGATGGCCACGTCGCGTCCGAGTCGTGTATCCCGCGCGCGGTACACCTCTCCCATCCCGCCCGCGCCAAGAGGCGATTGGATCTCGTATGGACCTAATTTGCTTCCCGCAGCCAGCATTCGTTACCTATCCCATCCCGCCTGCTTGCCCTGACGAAGGAAGGGCGCCTATCGGCGACTGAATCTCATACGGCCCGAGTTTGGTTCCAGAAGTTAAAGGCATCGCTGGCGCCGATTATACCCATACTTCCGCCCAGCACGAAGAGCGCAAGTCCGAGTAAGTCAGCGCTGGGAGTCTCTGTTCGCCACTTCATTCAACGCCCTCTTCCACAGGATGTACCTGTGGAAAAGACATCTGCATCGTGCTAGGCTTTTTTCGTGAGGATGAGAAGCAATTATGAGATTCAGACCGCGACTTGGCTTAAGCGCCATCTGGTGCTTTCCAGATCGCCCTGTCCTTGGCGCTAATTGGCTTTCTCGAGAGGAGATTTCTAATCGTTAATGAAAATTATTAGAAATCAGCCTAAGTTGTTGAAAACAAAGGCCAGTGTTAATTTCTAATCGATAATTTTTGAGGTGTTTTTGTTCGCGAAGTCTTCGCCCTGATTTCGGAAATTCAAAGTGGATCTTAGGAGTTCAGCAATCGAATGGAAAGCATAGTAATGCAGCGGATGTCAAAGCTAGATTCGCGCGGCGACCGTCTCTAATGAGTCAAATGCACGAGGGACAGACTTACGACCTGATCTGCATCGGCGCGGGGCCTACGGGGCTTGCCTGCGCGATAGAGGCCAGACGTGCGGGGCTACGGCCGCTGCTCCTGGACAAGGGCTGCCTTTGCAACTCCCTCTACCACTACCCCACGAACATGAATTTTTTCACGACGCCGGAGCGCATGGAAATCGGCGACCTCCCCATGACGACTGCGGGAGGCAAGCCCACCCGCGCCGAAGCGCTCAAGTATTATCGCCGCGCCGCCGAGCACTACTCTGTCGAGGTCCAACAGTACGAGAAAGTGGAATCGGTGTCTGGAAGCGATGGCGCGTTCATCGTTTCTTCGCGTTCGGCGAATGGCGCGGAGCAGCGCCGCGAGTCTCGCAAAATTGTGCTCGCCACGGGCTATTACGATTTGCCGAATCTTCTCAATATCCCGGGCGAAAATCTCCCCCACGTGTCTCATTATTTCCGCGAAGCCCATCCGTACTGGGGCAGGGAAGTCGTCGTTGTCGGCGCCAAGAATTCCGCGGCGGAAGCTGCGCTCGAACTCTTTCGCACTGGCGCAAAGGTGACTTTAATTCATCGCGGCGCGGAACTCGGAAGAACTTTGAAGTATTGGGTGCGTCCCGACATCGAGAATCGCATTCGCTCCGGAGAAATCCGCGCGCTTTTCGAGACGCGCATCGAGAAGATCGAGCCGGAAGCCGTTGTTGTGTGCAACGGAGGAAGTGCGAAGCGCATTCCCGCTTTCGCCGTCTTCGCGATGACGGGATACCATCCCGATTTCAGTTTTCTCGAAAGCCTGGGCATCCGCCTCGATCCTGAATCGCGAAAACCGGCTTGCGATCCTCAAACTCTTGAAAGCAATGTCAAAGGAATCTATCTGGCGGGAGTGCTTCTTGGCGGGAAACACACGGGAGAGATTTTCATCGAGAATGGCCGCTTCCACGGGCGGCAGATTATCGCCGCCATCACGGGCAGCGCGGGACCGAGCGAGCCGCCGCCCGTCTCGCCCCCGGGAGAATGAAATTCATAGCGGAGCGATTTCAATTTGCCGCCGAACGAGGTCTTTGTTAAAGTAAAAATCTATGGCGTGTATCATTAAGGAATTCGGCCGCACGTTCGTCGTTCTCTACAAGGGCTTCCGCGTCACGTTCAAGACCATGTTCAAGAAGCCGACCACGGAGAACTACCCCGCCGAGCCTGTCCACTTTCAGCCGCGCTACCGGGGCATCCATGTTTTGCAGCGCGACGAAAACGGATTTGAAAAATGCGTGGCATGTTTTCTATGCGCTGCCGCCTGCCCTGCGCAGTGTATTTACATCGAAGCCGCCGAGAACACGGCGGACAATCGCATCTCCGACGCCGACCGCTACGCCAAAGTTTATAACATCGACTATTCCCGCTGCATTTTTTGCGGCTATTGCGTCGAGGCCTGCCCCACCGACGCCATCACTCACGGCCACGGTTTTGAGCTAGCCCCGTATGACATCAATGCAATGGTGTATACGAAGGAGCAGCTCCTCGAAGCTTGGCCGCCGAAGGCCGTGAAGGTGTCCTGATGTGGGGGTTGTAGTTATTGTGAAAAGTTTAAGGGACTTGGTTATTTCTTTTTTGCAGCTTTGATCGGCGCTGCCGGCTCCGTCATTCGATAGGGATCGAGAATTTCTTTTAGAAGTTTTTCATCAAGTAGCTTGCGCTCCAGAGCGATCTCGGTCACCGGACGTCCAGTCTTCACGCTTTCCTTCGCAATCTCCGCCGCCGCCGCATAACCGATGTAAGGATTCAGTGCCGCCGCAATGGATATCGTTGCCTGAGCGTAGTACCGGCAACGCTCCTCATTCGCCTTGATTCCATCCACGCACTTCTCCGCGAGCACTCGCATGGTGTTCTTCAATATCTCAGCCGAGTGCAGTACATTCAACGCCATCGTCGGCATCATCACGTTCAGCTCTAACTGCCCCGCTTGCACGGCCATTGCCGTCGCAATATCCGCTCCGACCACCTGAAAGCCCACCATCGCGGTTAGCTCCGCCATCACCGGGTTCACTTTCCCAGGCATGATTGAGGACCCCGGCTGCAATGCCGGCAAGAGTAGCTCTGCCAGCCCCGTGTTTGGCCCGCTCGAGAGCAGTCGGAGGTCGTTTGCGATCCTTATGAGTTCTAGAGCCAAGTTTCTGAGTGCCGACGACGCCGTTGCCATGGCGATGTTCGACTGCATCGCATAACGAAGATCTTTGGTCGGCACCAACCTTACTCCAGACACTTTGCTGAGGGTGGCCACGACAAGCTTTTGGTATCTCGGGTGTGTGTTCACGCCCGTTCCCACAGCGGAGCCGCCGAGCCCAACTTCTCGCAGCAGACTTTGAGCCTGTTTTATCGTCTCACCGGCCCGTCGGATTGCCGTCGCGTAACCGTGGAATTCCTGTCCAAGGCGAATCGGAACAGCATCCATCATGTGAGTTCGCCCGGACTTTAGTACCCGATCGAATTCCTTTGCCTTGTGTGCGAGGGATGATTCCAACCGCCCGAGTGACTTGAGCAATTCATCGAGTAGCATGAGGGCCGCGAGGCGCATCGCCGTAGGAAAGACGTCGTTCGTGGACTGCCCGAAATTTACATGGTCATTGGGATGGCATACCGAGTAATCCCCACGTGTGCCGCCGAGCAATTCTATGGCACGATTTGCAATCACTTCGTTTGCGTTCATGTGGAAGGACACGCCTGCGCCAGCCTGGTACACGTCCACCTCAAACTGATCATTCAATTTGCCAGAGATGACATCGTCTGCAGCTCGAATAATTGCATCGGCGATCTTCGTCGGCACCAGACCTAGTTTGCGGTTCGTCAGCGCGGCCGCCTTCTTGATGAAGCCAATCGCTTGAATCAGATTCAGATGCGCGTGATTACCGCTTATTGGATAGTTTTCGATGGCTCGCTGCGTCTGAATTCCGTAATAGGCATCAGCAGGTACTCGCTTTTCGCCTAAGGAATCCCTTTCAGTACGCTGTTTCATCTGTCTTGTTCCTCGTCGGCAGATGTCTTGAGAATCATCAACACTCCACGAGCGCTCGGTCTGTGCATCAATCTCAATTCATCAATGTCCTGTGGTCAGACTACCACAATTTGCGTCGTTTCCATTCTTGCCCACATGCGTAAGCATCGGCGGCCACCTGCGTCTAATATATAGTTGTTTGAGAACAGAGCGGTTCTCGCTACCAGGGGAATTGACGGGTCGAACGCCTTAAGAATAGCTGCAAAGAACAAACGACTAGACTATGCGGCGAGCCGGCATCGATGGGCAGCACAGGAGCAAGTTTCAATCCGATAGAACCGATAGTCCAGATGAGAATCCGGGGAAGGCTAACAATCTCTACGGTTACATCATGATACATGAGAACGTAATAACCACTCTGATTATCCGGCAGAAGCAAGTCTTAGTCGAGGTGAAGGTTGCGAAGCGGTTGAGCTGGGGGAGAGCTTGGGGAGGCGCAGGAGGCGTTCAGGATTCGCCGGCGAGGCGATCTGTCGTCCATTCTCGACTGCAGCGAGAAGAGGAAGGGCATACTGGGTTTCACGCATGTGGGAATTCTGACGAGAAGAACGCGAAGGCCGGCGAGGTGATTTGCGGCGCCGACCGCCCATCCATCTCGCAAGGCGCGCCTGTGTGTCGGCTTCAACGATTTCATCCACGGTGGCCGCGATTTGCTGAGTCAGTTGTTGGTGAAGGTTCGCGACTTCATTCAAACGAGCAAGTTCGAAAGCCTGGAGGGAAGTCTCTGAGCAAATCGCAAGATAATCGAGCAAGTGCTTGCTAGTTTTCACGAGCCGGCCTCCGGGGACGCGAAGGGTTACTGAGCGTAAAATCACTCAGTGGGTCAATACTAATCTAAGTAACAGATGTGTCAACGCGGAACATCGCAGCCTGTTGAAATTATTTCAGGGAATTGGAACTGACGCCGGGCGTGCAGTGGGCTCGCACGAGCCACAGCGTGACAGGCGCAGCGGAGGTGCCTCGATGCATTCAAATTCGAATCCCATTTGGCGAATCGGAAAGCAACAAGCGCGCCTCCGCATGCACAAACGCGAGCACATGCGCCGGTGGCGCGCTATTCCAGAGAATCGGGGGCAGGAGAGGGCGCAACAGCGGGTCGCGCAGTTGGAACAGAAATTGAAATTTGCGACGGCCACTTCCGGGCCGAGGTTCTGCGGATTCTGCTATCAGCGTCCGCCAATCGCAAAGGTTGAACGACTTGTCGCAACAAGCCGCGGCTTTCGCCGGATCTTCGTGCTGTACTGCGGCGTGTGTTGAAAATTCAGTGCCTTAGGACGGCCTGAGTGCGTGGGAAAAACTATAACGCGGGCTTGCGCGGCGTGCTTTTCGAGGCGCGGCACTACGCGCGTATGGGACAGGCTGTATGGCTTTACGGCTGGCTCGTCCTCCGCGAAACGCGCGAGAGCGGGGGCGTAGGCTTCGTTCTCGGGGGGCGGCCGGTCACCTACCGCGAGATCGAGGAGGAGACGGGATTCTCGCGAAAATCGCTCGAGCGGTGGATGCAGGTGCTGCGACGTGGAGGCTACGTCGAGACGACGACGGCTCCCGGCGGAGTCGTCGTGCGGATACAGAAAGCGAAAAAATTCGTTCGCGATGTCAGTCGGGGGAATGCCGAAAGCCTTCAACAGGGCAGCAAAAGGTCTGAGGGAAAACTGTGGAAATCTCCCGGACATGTTCGGCCCCTCCTCACATTTGCGGACCCTCCCCCCAAATCTGACGACCCCCCTCCTCAAATTTGCGGGGCTGTGCATGCGGAGAATGCAGAATCAGCGGAACTTGCAAGAGGGATTGGTAGTGGAGCAATAGAAAGACAAATAGAAAAGCAGAAAGACAATTCATTTTCTCCGCTGAAACGCGAATCTGCAGTCAGCGAGGGCGCGATTACGCAGGATTCCTTTTCGCGAACGAGCGAATTCTTGGGCGGTACACGCCATGAATCGCATGAATCTTCCGACGCCCGGATCGCCTCCTCACTCAACCCGGCTAGAACGATTGCAATTGCCTACGCGTCTCGGCAACGCTTAAGGGATGACGCGATCTCTCGCGAACTGAGAGTTGGCGCTGGACCTGAGGTGCGCCGATGAAACGGAGATCGCATCGCGACCCATCGCGAACATTGGAGACTGAACCCAACGACTCCCGCGACAACACGATTGATAAACTCGTCGCTCTCTTCGTCGCCGGCGAGCTCGCGCCTGGCAATTTCAGCGAGATCATTATTACGCATGAATCGGCGTGCCGGAGGCAGCGCGGTCCGGGGACTTGCGACTGCAATCCGCGTTTCCAGATCATCCGGCCCTGGATGGTGCCGCAAAAGCTGCAATGAATGGCCTGTTCAAGCGCGAGCTGGGGCACGGGCGCGAGCCACATCGCGGCTGGCGGCTGGCGTGGTACGAGCCGCGCCGGCGCGTCGGCATTTATTATCCCGCGCCGCTTCACTTGCTGGCGCGCACGCTGCGTGAGATTCGCTATCGCGTGGGGCTTGCCTGGCGCGCGCCCAGTCGCGAACAGCACGACGTCTTCGACCTCCAGCGCGTCCATCGCGAACGCGAGAAACTCGCGGCCGAATATTCGCGCGGGTATTTGCGCGGCTGGCAGGATTGTTTCGATCAGTGGGTGGAGACGATCGAGCTGGTGACTGTGGACGACTTGAAGCATTGAGCGGCGGCGGGACGAATCCGGGCGCTCGCAGTTCGAGCGTCGTCACTCGGGAGGGCGCGCGATGAAACCGCAGGAAGTTTTCGACGTCTGTCACGGGCGATACCGTTCGCTGCGCGAGTTCCTCAAGGGACGCCTCGCCGCCATGGACCTCGACACGCCCAGCGATGGCTATCACTGGCGTCCCGACCGCGCGCGAGCCGAAGAATTCGTCGCCGACTACGAAATGATCGCGGAGCGCGCTCTGTCGCGTCCCGAATGGAAAGGCCGTCGCAAACTCTTCCGCATTTATTTTCTCTGGGGCGCCGAATACCATCGCGCGATCACTCTTGTCGGCGTATCCGAAGGGACATTCGATTATTGGCTCAACGAAGTGAAGAAGACTCTCGGCCGCGCCTTCGAACGCGCCGGCCTCTTCCCCCCGGGCGAATATTTCCGAAGGCGGGGTGGGTGAAAAACCCTGCGTAGGTGTCGTAAATGCCCTGTATTGAAGAGAATGGCGACAGTACGATAAGTCTATTGCATTAAGGGGTTTCGATGTGATACTAAGCTCAAGCCCCGGAAAGCGGGCGCTTACACTTTGTTTCTTGGCCGAGACGAGCCCAATTCCGACGCTCTTAGCGTTCATCGTGTGCGACACGGTGATCCACGACGTTGGAACCCAAAAGAAGACGCTCGTGGGAGTTTTTGACATTGTCCATTCACCAATCGTGCCCTTTGTTATAAACAGCGTAGGGTTGTATGCAAAGATGGTCGAGGGGGCCGGGCCTTACACAGTTAAGGTGCGCATGGTAAATTTGAAGGATGAGTCTCCGCTCATGGAAGTATCAGCCAATGCAGCCTGGAATACTCCGGAAGATCCCCTGGAGCTGGGAATGAACTTTCAAGGTCTTCCGATCCCGGAATTTGGAACCTACGAATTCCAATTGTTCGCAAACGACATCTACTTAGGTAGGGCGCTCATAAGAGCTCGGAAGATGGAAATGCCGCCCGCAGCCCCACCAGGAGGAAAATAGAACCTATGTCCGCTACTGCCCCACGACTAGAAATTCGAGTAGGCCAGCCTGAGCCTGAGTTCATCCCATCACCGGGGAAATTTGGGCTTCGGTCTCAGCCGGTTGTACGGCAAAAAGTGCTTCAAAGAATTCACGTTGAGATTCACCAACTCGGTGTACGTCCGTCAGAGATGTTGCTGGGAACAATCAATGATCTTCGGTTTCGTGTGCTTAAACCGATTCCAGTGCACTTAGAATTTCGCCAAGATGGCGTTGTTGCGTCGTGGCAAGAGGTAGACGAGTTCGGCATGGGAAACTCAATCTCCATAGCTTGTGACGACCTGGGCCACACAATTGCTGAGCTCTTCCATTCCCTTGCGGCTGACGAATCTCATCTAGGTCCTGATTTAGAAAAAGTGTTGGCCGTTCTAAAAGAGCACATCGCGCATCGGCCATGAAGGTTCACGAATTCGAGAAAATCGTCAATAAGTTAGGACTAAGAACTCGCAACTCTGGCGATCGCCTTGCTTGGTTCGTGTACAATGGTCAAACCGTGGTTCGCACGAAACGTTCCCAAGGAAACAAAGAACAGCCGGGTGATAAGATCAGGCAGCAACTCAAGGTAAACGAAGAGCAACTGGCCGGTCTCATTAGTTGTGATGTTTCCCTTGATGACTACGTAAAAATCCTGAAAGGCCGGAAGATCATTGCGCCCGAGTCGCAATCCGCATCGCCCCTGCAGCCAGGAAGTGACAAGACGGGCAAGCCTTAGTCCTCTGAATTCCTTTCGCGTTTGAGCCGCGCCTTCGAGCGCGCAGGGTTATCTCCCCCCCGGGGGATATTTCCACTATCGCAGAGGGGAAGAGCGAAATCGCCTCGCTTCTCATTGCCCAATCTCCAGCACGCGGTTCAGGAAGCTGACGATGTATTTCCAGACGAGGTAGTACGCTCCGACGCCAATGGGAAAAACCATCGCGATGTGCGAGAAGGCGAAATGCACCGTGCCGAAATACGCGATCCCGTGCGGCTCCGGCGTGACGAATCCCAGATGCGTCGCCAGCAGAAAGCCCAGCGGCGCAAGTAGGAAGGGAAGCAGCGCGCCGTGGACGCCGATCGGCCAGTTGTGCCGCTGCAGCGCGCCGACGTACAGGATGTTCCACGCGCCATAAATATTCGGGACGAGCGCCATGGGAAAGATCAGCGTGCGCTCGATCGGGACCGGAATTTGCAGCGCGAATCGCGCGATGCAGAAAACGGTCAGCGGCACGATCAAAAACGCCGTCGGCACGGCGATGCCCGCCATGTACGCCCGAAGATAGAGATGTCTGTTCATGGCTCCTCCTTCATGGTTCACAAGTGAAACGCCAGCAAGAGAAATAGCTGCGGAAAAATCGTGATTGCCGCGACAACCGCTCCGGCAAGCGCCCAGTCGTACCACGGCGCGCCCGCGGGCCGCTCGCCATTCAAACGGCGCTCCATCGCCGGCCACAAATCGCGCCGCGGCTCCGCGTTCACCGGAGGCATTGCCCGCTTCAGCAATTCGCTCACGGCCCGCAAATTGTCTTCGTCGCGTTTCTTCATGGCTTCAGTCCTAAACGAGCAAGATGGCTTCGTAAAATCCGCACAGCGCGATGGACTCGCAGCCGCGCGGCACCGGCGGAAATTCCCAGCGCCCCGGCGATTTCCTCATACGGACGCTCTTCGATGAGCGCGAGCGACGCCGTGGACTGGAGTTTGGCCGGCAATCGCCGGAAGGCTCGCCGGATTTGGTCGCGCGTTTCGCGCTCAAGCGCCGGATCGGGGCAATCGCCGCTCGCGAGCTCCTCCGGGAGTTCTTCCGTGTATCTTCGCTGCCGCAAATGGTCCAGCGCCGCGTTTGTGGCGATGCGTCGGGCCCATGCGCCGAAACTCCCGCTGGGCCGAAAACGCGCCCGCGCCCGGTAAATTCTCCAGAAAGTGTCAATCGTCAGCTCCTCTGCCGCGGCCGGCTCGCGCACGATGCGCAGAATCCAGCCGTACACTTCGCCCTGGAACTGCCAGAAAAGCGTCTCGAATGCGTCGTCATCGCCCTGCGCGAATCGTTCGAGCAGTTCCATTTCTGCTTCTACTTTCTCTTACTGTGCTGGCGGGTCATTTGTTACAAGTTGTTTTCGTGGAGTAGCCGGGCGGTGAATGGAATCGTGGCTGGGAAATCGGAAAGAGGGAAATCGGCGTCAAAACCGGATGACGAACGCCTGTGAGATTTGGAAATTATGCTGCTTGAACGGCCCGAGCACGGACACGCCGGGATACGTGACGATCGTGTCGCCGATATCGAATCGCAGCGCCAAATGCCTGATCGGACGGTATTCAATCGCTTCGCCGTAATTCAGCGCGAAATTCGTGCTGCGCGAAAAGCCCAGGCTCGCTGTGGAGAGCGTCTGCGCGGAATAAAGTGTCGGCGAGCGCCATGCATCGGGCGCGAACAGCGTTGCCGTGAATTGCCGCTGCCCCGTTGCCGCTCCCGCGACTCCTCCCGGCGCCGTGCCAGAGAGCACGCGGCTGAAGCTGACGAATCCCGGTCGCAGCACGCTGTAAAATCCCCATTTCCTCGTCGTCGGCCCCACGCGAAGACCAAAGAGCCCTTCGGTGACCTGCCCGCCCGTCTCCATCGTCGCGGAATTGCCGTTGTCCGGGAAAAAATTCATCTCCGAATCGAGGCTGACCCAGCTCGATAAATTGTAACTAAGATTTCCGCCGAAACCCGATGAGCCAGAGTTGCAATTCGTCTGGCCGCTGCACTGGTAGGGCAGGTTCAAGAGCGCGAAGTGTCCGCCGAGTTCCCACCGGGAATCGTCCGCGTAATTCTGCGCGCGCGCCGCGGGCGCGATTGCGGTCAGCAAAATTGCGGCGCAGGCCGCGGCGATGACGCAGCGCAAGAATGCGCGCGAATCCGGCATGTGAAAATAATTTCTTCCGGGGGCAGGGAACGGAAGCTGCATAATTTCCCTCCGGTTGAACTTGCCCGCCGTGGCGGGCCGGCCGGTCGCGCAAGCGAGGACGTCTCGGGACATCTTGTTCGTGGACACGTCCTCCCGCGACCACCTCAGGTAGCGCGATTATGCTCCCCGCGCCGCATCCGCGCAAGCCGCATTTCAGTGAAAGCCGCGGGCTCGAAATCCTCAATCTGCTGGTACCTTGCTAGTACTGGGGAATACGAGTACGGGAAAATTTTTCCAACTCATGCAGCTTTCCTGCACACCGCCGCCGCATCTTCTGCAATGACGCCTCGGAAATTCACACGCAGCTTGAAATAACTGGATTTATTAAGTACCCCCAGGGGTTAAGTGTGGCAATTCATTTGCTTCCGAGGGAATCGGGTTAGGTGGCGAATCGCCCAGCCGGGGGAAATAAATGTCGCAGGTTTTCCGCTGCAGCGAAGTCTTTCACGAGTGCCGGTACGTAGCCAGCAGCGCCTCGCGCGATGAAGTCGTCGCAAAGGCCGCCGAGCACGCGCGCGAAGCCCATCACCTGGAAGAGATCACCCCCGAAATTGCGGCCCTTGTCCGCGCCGCGATTCACGAGCAGTGGGCCGGCGCCGCCTGATTCGAGCGCGACGCGTATCAGGACCGTTTTCAGTTGACGCCGCACATGCCGGGGCGTAGCATCCTCCCACCAGTCACGCCTTTCCAAGCGCATCTGGAATCATGAGGTCAAGGGGGGACTCATGCCGAAGACTCTGCGCTGTGGCGATCTTTTTCCCGGATGTCCCAGCGTGATCCGCGGCGAGACTTCCGACGAAGTCATCATCAACCTGGCGCAGCACGCGCACATCATGCATGACCTCCGGGAATTCACGCCCGAAATGTTGCAAAAAGTGCGCGCCGCCATCCATCACGAGACGAACGCCAGCGCGGCCTAGTAACCCACACACGCGGCAAAATTGACGACGAGTGGCGGATATGCTACGTTCCCGCAGTTAGTTTTCGGGAGAAAACGTGAAATCGCAACTCCTGTACCGAATCGTTTCTGTTCTTCTCCTGCTTTTTGCCGCGGGTCATACGCTCGGGTTTCGCAAAGTTGATCCTCGGTGGGGAGCGAACTCGGTTGTGGAGTCAATGCGGTCGTTTCATTTTCAGGCGCAAGGTTTTAGCCGGACTTACTGGGAGTTTTATTCCGGCTTCGGCTTCTTTGTCAGTGTGTTTCTCTTGTTCACTGCGGTTTTGACCTGGCAGTTTGGCGGGCTGCCATCGGAGACATTGGCGCGGCTGAGCGGGCCCGCTTGGGCGTTAGCTGTCTGCTTTATCGCGGTGACGGTTTTGAGTTGGCGATATTTCTTCATTGCG
Organism: Candidatus Acidiferrales bacterium; assembly: GCA_035934545.1. Lineage (GTDB taxonomy): Bacteria > Acidobacteriota > Terriglobia > Acidiferrales > UBA7541 > DAHUXN01. Next base: position 126,116 of record DASYXV010000066.1, on the reverse strand, counting down.
CCAATCGCTTTTTCGATCGTTATTGATCTCTTCTTGATTATGGCCGCCTGGATGTTGCCGAAGCCGAGCTGAAAATCGCCTGACTCTCCCGCCGCCTCCGCGCCGCCATCCATCACGAGACGAACGCCAGCGCGCCTAGCTTCCTACACCGGCCGGTAGGCCGAATTCACTGGGTTTACGGGCTGGGCCCAGATAAAGGCGCGCAGTGTCCTCAGTCGCTGCGGTGGCTGCGCGGCGGCTGGCTGCCGACCGCCCGTGGCGCTCGCATAGAGGATGTCCGCGAAGAGATCATTCTTCCAGTATTGGGTGTGCGCAATGAGCGGAGCATTCGCGTCGCGGTCCAGATAGTTCATGACGCGTTTGTTTCCTCCCTGGTGCGGGGGGCGCCAGTCGTCGTAGTATTCCAGCGAGCCGCTGACCCAATCCGAGTGCGACCAAATGTTGACCCACCGCTGCGGGCGGTATTGATATTCGCGAATCGTCGGCTGCACCGCGGCGGAGTTGGCCTCGCGCACCGCCGAATTGATGTCCTGCTGCGTCCGGAAGATGAACGCGGTCTTATCAAGTGGCGAACCAAACGTAAGAAACAGGCTTGTGCGCGTTGCGACTTCCATCCGATGGCGTGGGTCCATGAATTCATCCTCGATTACCAGCCGGTTCAAAACGTCGTACGCAATCACCGACCCTAGCGAATGTCCCACGACGATGAGTTTTTCGTACAAGAAATCTTTGCCGTTATCTGTGCGTGCCCGATACACCGCCCGCGCCACGCCCGTCGCCAGCTCCTGGATCGCCTGCCGCACCTCCCAGAACACGCTCACGGTATGAAACGCGACGTACGCGCCCACGTCGCCCACGTATTCGACAATCACATTCCGTGCCAGGGCGCTCGCGCCAATCGCAAGCCCCCAGAGAACGATCACGAGCAATCGCGACTGGAAAAGATGTGGAACCGGCGAATGCCAGGGAAAGACCGCCGCCCACGCCCATGGCCCCGCGTTCGAGAACGACAGACTCGTCCGGAAAGACAGATGCCAGCACACGAAGAATCCAGCTCCAACAATTCCCGCCAGACCTGCAAATACGAGAACCCATCCTATGCGCATCCAGAATCTCAGTCGCGTGATCCAGGGCAGGACCACCGTTCCGATGAAAATTGCAATTGCTGACACCACGACGAGAAAAAGATCTCGTGTCAACACACCTAATTGAGCGGCAGGCGGCCAGGTGGAACTGCTTCCAATCGCATTGGACGCCGCCGCCGCGACAATCATCGCGTTGATCACGGTCAGTGAAATGACAAGAAGAATCGCCGCAAGAAAACTCAACACAAGAGGAATTCTCCTCAGTCTGATATTCTGCCAATCCCCGAACATCCAGCGGCGAAAGCGTCCGGACGACGCGTTACGCACGCCGCTCCAGCCCGCTCCCAGGAGGAACGAAATCACCTGCCGGATATTCACCTTTCCCTCCGTCAGCGGCGCCCAGTACGCCTCATAGAGGTGCGCCTCGACGGATCCATGCTCCCCCGTTAGGCGAACCTCAACTCGAGGCAGTTCCTTCTCTTCCGGTTTATCCTGGACTCCCAGCCGGACCCTTCGCGTCACGATAGGCTGGCGAGTCGCTTCTGGCTCGTTGTTCCAAAGCGCTCTCGCCACCAGCTCGAGCGTCTCGAACGGCACCTGCTGCCCCATCCCGTGGTTCACGATCACGGCGACCTTTCTAGTAGAGGCAGGCTCGTGGGCGCGTAATTCCGTCTCGACTGCGTACTTCTTTTCCAAGATCGGGCTTACTACCTGATCCTTCACTGTGACGGGAGGCTGTTTGATTTGCGCCATCGCTGGCTCCTTGCAATTTATCTTTGGGGATAGATTTACGATATGGTGCTATCTAGGTGCTTTGCTATCTCATTGGTGAATAGTTGTCAAGACATCTGCCCGCCGCACAAATATTTGTGTCGCGTTCGCTCTCTTGCGGCATCGTCCCTGTCTCCTCTGCTACAATTCCGCACCTGAAGTTGTTCATGGCAAGAGGTGGACTGTGGCGCGAGAAAACGTGGTTTTGATTACCGGTTGCAGCGCCGGCTTCGGCCGGCTGATGGCCGAGACCCTGGCTCGCAAAAACTATTTCGTGTTCGCGACGATGCGCGGCGTCGCTGGCCACAACAAGAGCGCGGCGAGCGAGTTGAAATCCCTCGCGCAGCGGGAATCGCTCAAGCTCCGCGTTCTCGAGCTCGACGTCACCGACGAGTCTTCGGTCACGCGCGCCGTGGACGCCGTCATCGCCGAAGCGGGCCGCCTCGATGTGGTCATCAACAACGCCGGCTACACGGTCTCCGGCCTCACCGAGGCATTCACGATCGAGCAGGCGCAGCAGATCTTCGACACGAACTTCTTCGGCGCTGTCCGCGTGAACCGCGCCGCGTTGCCGCACATGCGCCGCCAGTGTAGCGGTCTGCTCATCCACATCAGCAGCGGCGCGGGCCGCATCGCCATTCCCGGCGCGGGTTTTTACTGCGCGACGAAATTCGCTCTCGAAGCGTTCGCCGAAGCGTATCGCGATGAGCTCGCCTCGCTCGGAATTGATTCCATCATCGTCGAGCCGGGCGCTTACGCCACTTCCATCTTCGGCAAATTCGAATTGCCCGAGGACGCGGCGCGCGCGGAAGCCTATGGCGCGGCGAACGAAATTCCTCGGCGCGTCGGCGAGGCCGTCCGTAAAGCCGCCGGCAATCCGCAGGAAGTCGCCGATGCGGTTGTCCGCCTGATCGAGACGCCCGCGGGCAGCCGTCCCGTGCGCACCCGCGTCGCTCCAGTGCCTTCCGAGGCGGTGGATGCCTACAACAAACTGTCCGACCAGCTCCACGCCGTCTTCAACGAATGGTTCGGCATCACCGATCTCGTGAAATTCCGCCCCCGCGCCGCCTCCGCCGATTAGGCGGAAATCTCGTTCCAAGGCAGGTGGAGTGAAGGAGGACATTGAGGAAATGAGCCGTGCCATGGCCGGGGACAAGAAGCTGCAGAATGAAATCAAAAGGGCGAAAAGCGCAGAGGAAAACCAGAAGAGCAAACCACAGTAGGTTCTGCCTCGCGGTTCTATCGCTGTCACGGCGCTGAAGAACTCCGCCCGCACTGGCTCGTCCGGCCCGGCATCGGCGTGGTCTTTCACAAACCCTGCTCAGGAAACGAGTGCGGGTGCCGGACGTACCTGCTCGTCTATCTCTAATGCCTTTCCCAAGCGCCGGGATACTTCCAGATCGTAGAAGTTCTGCAAGTTGAGCCAAAACTCCGCGTTGGTGTGGAAGTATCGCGCCAGGCGCAGAGCCGTCTCCGCGGTGATCCGGCGGCGCTCATGCACGATTTCGCCTATCCGCGTCGCGGGCACGTGTAATTCGAGCGCCAGCTTGTTGACGGACAGGCCCAGCGGCTTCATGAAGTCCTCGCGGAGAATTTCTCCGGGGTGCACAGGAGGCATCAGCTTTTCGGCCTTATTCATGTTTGTTCCGCTCCTCGCGTCTAGTGATAATCGACGATTTCCACCTGGTAGCAATGGCGATTCCGCCAGACAAAGCAGATTTGCCATTGGTCGTTGATCCGGATCGAGTGTTGCCCTTTGCGGTCTCCGTGCAAAGCCTCCAGTTGATTCCCAGGAGGCGAAGCCAGGAACCGCAATTCTGTCGCGGCGTGGAGCTGGAGCAGTTTTCTCAGAGCGACGCGTTCGATGCCGCGGTAGCGCTTGCTGTGATGATAGTGGAAAAGCCCCTCGGTCTCCTTTGAGCCAAAGCCCTGAATCACACGCGCAGGATAGCATGCATCACGTTATACGTCAACCGTATTACATGAGCCAGTAAACTCATCAGAGGCGACCTTTCACTCCAATGCCGAGCCGCTCAAATGAGGTCAATGCGCTTGTTCTTCGCCGAGAACGCAATCAATTTCTCGAGCCGCTTCCGCTGCGTCTCTTCCTTTTTCGCGCTGGCGACCCATCCAATCGTCATCCGGCGATAGCCCGGCGGGAACGCCAGAAAGTTTTTCCATGCTACCGGGTTTTTCTTGAACTCGCGCTCGAGCACCCTTGGCAACGCCGTCGGCTTTGGCTCGATTCGCCGCGATTCGTGCCCCTCGAACACGGCAAGGCCCGCAGGCGTCATCTTGCCCTCGGCGATCAGCCGCTTCATGCGCGCGATGTTCGACTCCGACCACGAACTCGCGGGCTTGCGCGGCGTGACCCGCTGCGCGTAGCGCGCCGCGTCGAGGCTTTTGTCCATGCCATCAATCCAGCCGAAGCACAGCGCCTCTTGCACCGCGTCTTCGTAAGACACGCTCGCCTTGCCCGTTCCTTTCTTGCAGTAAACGAGCCAGATTTCGCACATCTCCGCGTGATTCTTCGCCAGCCATGCGCGCCATTCCGCGCGCGTTTCGCAGGAAAGCAATTTCATCGCGGTCTTCATTGGCAGGAAACACTAGTTGCCTCGGCGCGCCATCGTCAAGCGCATTTGCGCAGCCGGGCATTCTTGACAGATGCGCCCAAACGCTCAAAGGCGAGCGGCCAGCAGCCCTTGAGAATCGGCAATGGACTGCCTCATATGCGCAATGAATTGCAACGAGCTTTTTGTCACGAGTGGACATCTCGAACCAAATAAGACGGATAGTACTACCAGCCGATTGGTACTGCGATTGCTCCCCGCCTGAGGGTTGGCATGGGGGTGGTTATGCGATTCGCGAATGTTGCGCTGGTGTTCGTCGCAGTTCTGGTAGTTGTAGCCTTCGTCACGCCGCAATCCGCTTCGGCAGGCATCGTGAGTCTTACAGCTCCCACGAAGTGCCCCACCAAGAACGGCAACGGCGGCGACTGGTGCACAAACTCAGGAACGCCTTTTCTCCTGAGCTCCTTCACGGTGCCGAACCTCACGACCACTGGCTCCTCCGCGTTTTTCGCGCTCGACAACAACACCGGCGCGACGATCAATTCCCTCGACATCATTTTCAAGGGAGATCTTCCTCAGAATGCGGTCCTTACATGCGGCGGCGGCGGAACTGGCATTCAGGGATCTGGACCCAAAGCCAAGAGTGGCAATGCGACCTGCACAGTCAACGGCTTCAACGGCAGCAAGGGAGTCGGCCCCGGCGGCAAGGGCTCGACCCTGGTGTTTTTCACGGCAGACTACCATTGGAGCAATATTGATTGGGGAGCAGGAAAGGTATTTGATTTACAGATCGCATCCTTCTCCAATGGCGCGACGGGTACACTCGGTAGAACCCCTGGTGTGCCGGAGCCGGGCACTTTGAGCCTGCTGGGCATCGGTCTTTTGGGGCTCGGCGGTTTGATTCGCCGGCGCATGTCGGCTTGATGCCGGCCGCGCTCTAACTCAACTCTTATTTTCCTGCGCCTCTCGAAACGGCAGGCGTCGCGAATCTAGTCTCCGCCTGCGCGCTCCAACCTCATAGTGTTCATCAGAGGTGGAACAACATCTGGGCGTTCGTGCGGCCAATTTTCAAGCGGTCTGGCTCACTGATGGCCGCGTGGTCAAACCAGTCGGCGGCCTCGGCCATATCCTCGAAAGGATAGTCAACGGAGTACAGAACGCGGTCAGCGCCGACTTCGAGTATTACGTCGGTCAGCGCCTGCGTGCGAAAGTTGCCGCTGGTAGTGATGTAGAAGTTTTCCCGCAGGTACTGGCCCACGGGCAGCTTCGCTTTCGTCCCGTGTGTCAATTTTGAGATGCGATGGTCGACGCGCCAAATGTTGAAGGGCAATCCTTCGCCCAAATGGCCGAGGATGACTTTGAGCTTAGGATATTCATCGAACAGGCCGCTACCCATCAGCCGCAGCGCGTGAATCGAAGTTTCGGCCGCGAATCCCCAAACCGCCCCGAGGAGCCAAGGGTGTCCTTCGTAATCTTGTTGGCGCGATTCCAAGGGTGAACGAGGATGAAGATAGAGCGGCACATCGAGCTTCTCGACCGTCGCCCAAAAGGGCCGGTATTCCGGCAGGTCATAGTAAACGGCCGAGTCGGCTTTGCCGATTTGTGAGTATCCATTGACCAATGCGCCGCAGAGGCCCAGTTCTTTGACGCAACGCGTCAACTCCTGGGCGGCCGCCTGGGGATCCTGCAACGGCAGCGCGGCAAACCCTTTCAAACGTTTTGGATACTTGGCGATGTGCTCAGCTAGGTAGTCATTCGTTCTGCGCGACGTGGCGATCGCTTGCAAAACCTCCGGGATGGCCTGAATCGCAGGTCCATTGTGGGAAAGGATGCAGATCTCAAGACCGCAGCGGTCCATCTCCGCGATGCGTCCGCTGCCCACATCGAGTAGCTTGAGCCGGAGATTGGAAACATCCCGTAACTCGGCGTAACCAGCTTCGGTAGATTCAGGAAGCGTGAAGTGCTCCTCCATTGCGATCTTCCCGGTCATCCGCGTCGAATCAGCTTTAGGCGGGCCCACTTTCTCCTCTACGCTGGATGCGGCCTCCCCCAGGAAGAAAGAGCCGAGTCCAACGGACAGCGCCCCAGCTCCAGTTGTCTTAATGAAGTCCCTCCGGGGAATTCCCGATTCGGATTTCTTTGGCATGGCTTCCCTTCTTAAGACCGGAGTTTCCCTTTTGAGCTTTCCATTGGCCGGAAAGCCTAGCCATCACGTTCCATCTTGTCAACTGCAGGCTGGTTCGGCCCGCCCCAGTTTACCTCGCCCCTGGAGTCCGCCGACTCATGGCAACTTCCCTCGACTCCGCATACAATGCACGGAGCCATTTCGCTCCCGGAGGAGCCCGCGATGCCCCTGACCTCGGCCATTTTCGGCCTGCCCGGCTGGGCGGGCTTGCCCGCCGTGGCGGGCCTCGTCCTTCTCGCCGTCGTGCTGTGGGACGTCTTCGAGACGATCATCCTGCCGCGGCGGGTCACGCGGCGATTTCGACTCGCGCGTGTCTTTTACAAATCCACATGGCTGCCCTGGAGATGGATTTCCGGCCGTGTGAGGTCACGCAATCTGCGCGAATCGTTTCTCAGCTTCTTTGGCCCGCTCTCGCTGCTTTTTCTTTTCGCCGTATGGGCTGTCGGACTGATCCTCGCATTTTCGATTTTGCATTTCGCCGCAGGCTCCGCCATCAACGCGCCCGGCGAGCGCGCCGGCTACTGGACCGATCTCTACATGAGCGGCTCGACGTTTTTCACTTTGGGCCTCGGCGACGTCACGCCGCAGACGGCCCTCGCTCGCGTCATCACCGTCGCGGAAGCGGGCATCGGCTTCGGCTTCCTTGCCATCGTCGTTAGTTATTTGCCGGTGCTCTACAGCGCATTCTCGCGTCGCGAAGCGAATATCTCGCTCCTCGACGCCCGCGCTGGCTCGCCTCCTACCGCCGCCATTCTTCTGCGCCGCCACGCGCAATCGAATAGCTCCGATGCGCTCGTGCAATATCTCCGCGACTGGGAATTGTGGGCCGCGGAGCTGATGGAGAGCCATCTCTCTTATCCCGTGCTTTGTTATTTCCGCTCGCAACATAACAATCAGTCGTGGCTCGCCGCGCTCTCCGCCGTTCTCGACGTCTCCGCGCTGTTGCTCGCCTATGCCGATGGCGCGCTCCGCTGGCAGGCGCGCATGACGTTCGCGATTTCGCGCCACGCCATCGTGGACCTCGCGCAAGTATTGAATTGTGCGCCGCGTACCCTCGATGGCGAACGCCTGCCTGCCGCCGAGCTGCAAAATCTGCGCAGGCTGCTCGTCACTTCGGGTCTGGCGAAGTGCCGCAACGAGGACGACGTCAAACTGAGCGAGCTCCGCCACATGTACGAGCCTTACGTCGCCGCGCTCGCGGATCGCCTCTTGATGCCGGTCGCCGGCTGGAGCGTCGAAGCGAAACCTACCGACAACTGGCGCACCAGCGCCTGGGCGCGCATCTCCGGCGACCTCGCCGTTTCGCCTCTCTCCGAATCCGACGAGACCGAGCACTTTTGATTTCCTTGTCCGAGAATATCTGCGGCCAGCCTTGTCTGGCTGAGTTAATCCACTTGACATATACGTCGTGGATTTATATACATTCCTAAAGTTAATCACTATTGTAAGGAGACGCCATGCCCAGCCGCAGCGTCGTTGTCGCAATTGCGCTTTTGCTCGCTCCTTCATTCGCGCGTGCGCAAACCCAAACGCCAACGCCAGCGCCAGGCCAAACCAGCTCCTCCACAGCATCTAATTCCAGCGGTACATCTGGCGCGTCGCCGGGAGTCGGACAATACAACCTGGGCCCGACTCGCGCATTCTTTTCGGCAGGTGTGATTCTCTCGCAGGATAACAATCAGTTCCAGAATAGCGCCGTCTTTCTCTCGCTCAATGTGGACAACATGTGGTTGCGTTCCAGTTCCTGGGACACCGATGGCGTCGGTCTGCGGCCGAAGCAGGCCAACACATTTTTCGATGCGCGCCTCACGACGGCGCCAGTCGCTTCTTGCACGCAAAATTCCACGGCAACCGGTTGCGTGACTTCCAGTTCGGGCTTGATTGACACCTTTAACGCATCCAAGAAATCCGCGCTAATCTCCGGAGGGCTTTATCTTCCCTACTACGGCAAAGTTTATGCCGACCCGGATGATCCGAATCACGGTTACGTCCTTTTTCTCGCGCCGCTCGTCAAGGGAGGCTTTCAGACACTTGTGGATTCTGCCCAGTCCACCACGGGCGCTCCCGGCGGCGCTCAGACCACCGTGACGACCTTGAACAATCAGACTTTCTTTCATTTTTTTGGAGTCGGCGCTCGTCTCGGACTGTATAGAATCCACAAAGAGAAAGGTCAGCGCATCCCGCCCGATCCGCAGATTTATCTCGATATCGTTGGCGGGAAGTACGAAAACTTCCCCAAGACAAACCCCAGCACGGGCGCCATTCTGGATCACCCTTGGCGGCTCGGTATGGAAGGGCGCTTCCGCATTCCGCGTGTTCCGTTCTTGATGATCGGATTCGATTCCAACACGCGAACGGGAAACAGTTTGGGAAGCAGCAAAGGAGACCTGCGCTTCCTATTTGGCACCTCGTTTGATATCGGCTGCGTCTTCCAAAAGTTTCTCAACACGAGTGTCACGCAAGTTCAGGGCTGCGATAACGGCAAAGATGAGCCCAAGACTCGAGCTGCGCCATCGTCTTCGGGAGGCGCCGCGCATTGAGTTAAATGAATGAAAGGAGAAATCATGAAGAAGCTGCTTGCAATTCTGGTCTTGTGCGGTTTTTCCGCCGTCCTGCCTGCTTATGCGTCAGCGCCCAACGCGCCTGCATCGGCCGCGCTTGCGGCGCAGGGCTCCAAGAGATCGCACAAGAAATCTTCCACCAGGAAGTCTTCGCACTCGAAGCGCAGCGCAAAAAAGCCGAAGACGAAGAAGACTTCCTAGCCAGTTAGCCCTGGGGACAATCTAGCGTGACAAAATCGCGTCGCTGCGACTTCGATTGCTATACTTGTGCCCACCTTTTCTCTTGTCAGCGTCTTCGCGCCCGGGCAACAACGAAGGGGCTCCTTGGACCTCTCATCCTCATCTTCTCGGCGGATGCTTCTACTGACGGTTACTGTCGCGCTGGCCTTGCGCCTCGCGGAGATGCCCTATGCCTACTCCTGGCGTGGCGTAGCCATTTGCGCTACGGCGCATGCCACGGTGCATCGCTTCCCTCACAAGGGTTGTTTTGAGTTGACGCTACAACTACTCCATTGCATAGTGTCTCGCCGGGATTGCGGTCAAAGCCGAAGAATTCCATTCGCAGCTCCCTCCCGGCCGCCTCGCCCAACTTATGTTTGAGAACTTCACAACTCGCAAAGAAATTCGCATGGTCTCTCTCATCTTCATAATGGCTTTTGCGTTAAGGGTCGCCGTCATTCCCTTTTTGATTGGCAATATCACCGACCCTGTTCGCAATCACTGGGAATTCGGATGGGAGGAAGGCAGAATCGCCCGCTCTATCGCCAGCGGTGAAGGCTTCAGCTCTCCGCTTTTTGGCAACACAGGCCCAACGGCATGGACATGTCCTATTTATCCTTACCTCGTTGCCGGAATGTTTCGTATCTTCGGCATCTATTCGACTGGCGCTGCTTGGGCCGTTCTTATCCTGAACTCTCTCTTCTCCGCGCTGACTTGTATCCCGGTCTATTTCATTGCCAGACGTTGTTTCGGCGCCTCGTCTGGCCGTTGGGCTGCCGGGATCTGGGCGTTTTTCCCTTATGCCATCTACCTCGCAAGCAGCTACGTTTGGGGTTTCTGCTTGGACACGCTGATGCTGACTCTCGTGGTTTGGATCACGCTTGCCATGGAAGGAGAATCAAGACCGAGCCGCTGGGCGGGGTATGGCCTGCTGTGGGGAGTCGCGGCTCTGACCAACGCGGTCATTCTTTCAACCCTTCCCTTTCTCCTCGCATGGCTTGCGTACCGCTCCAAGACGCTTGGAACTCGTTGGCTTGTCAATTCCGGTGCGGCCTTGCTCGTTCTCCTTTTGACTGTTTCTCCTTGGTTCATTCGCAATTACGCGGTCTTTCATCGCTTTATCCCTTTTCGTAGCACATTCTGGATGACCTTCTGGGAGGGCAACACGGGCGACATTTCGGACCTCTATCCCGACTGGACCAATCCCGCGCACAGCCCTGCGGAGATGGAGGAGTTTCGGCGCCTCGGCGAGCTGGGCTACGCTCGCCAGAAAAAGCTGGCTTCCCTTGATTTCGTGGAGCGCCATCCCGGACTCTACCTTCGCCTGTCGTTACGGCGCTTTATCTTCACTTGGACTGGCTTCTGGACCCTCCGAAAGGACTACCTTGCCGGCGAGCCATTCGCCCTTCCAAACATCGCGCTTACCAGCGCAATCACACTTCTCTTGTTGTTGGCCGCTTGGCGGGCGCTCCTTTTCCATCACGATGGTGTCTTGCCCCTCCTTCTGGTCTTACTTAGTTATCCAGTCGTTTATTACATCACGCATCCAGGAACGGAGTACCGCCACCCGATAGACCCGATCTGCGTCGTGTTCATTGGATATCTGCTGAGTTCGGGCGCCTGGCGGCGGAGGCAGCCGGGAGTGCCCGTCACTTCCAAATTCGCTTGAAAGTTCTGCGCGTCTCACTTCAGGCGCTCAAATCCTGTTGACCCCTCTCCTGCCCAAGCGTAAGCTCCTTGCGCCTCCTCGACTCGTAAGCCCACAGCCGGCTTCGGCCGGAGAGTCATCCAAAGGAGCGGCTATGCCGAAATTTCTCCGCTGCGCTGACCTGATTCCCGGATGCGACTTCGTCGCCCGCGGCGAAAGCGGCGACGAAGCGGTCGCTCGCGCCATCGAGCACGTTCGTACAAAGCATCATCTTCGCGCCATCTCGCCGGAGATTCTCGCCTATCTCGTCTCCGCCGTCCGCGACGAACGAGCGCGCGCCGCCAGCGGCTCCTCCGCCGCCTGAGTCCGCCGCTTCCTCGCTGCTCGCGCCGTGGTGGTGGCCGTTCATTCGCCGATGCCGAGTCGAGCGATCTTGCCATCCCCCGCATAAGTTGCATCTCGCCGTCGGTGAATCGCATCCAAAATGCGAGGCATAATACGAGTTCAGGAGGGAAGATGCGCGGAGCAGCGTGGCGAATCTCTTCGATGATCGGCCTTGTTTTATTGATTCTGGCGAGCGGCAATCTGGCTCGCCCGGCGAACGCCAACGGAAACGCAAAAGCAATCGCAGCCGCGGCGGTAAGTGTCCAAGCCGCAGGCAACGTTCCAGTCATTGAGATCTCGGCGAAGAAATACGAATTCGATCCCTCGCCGATTCACGTCAAGCAGGGAGCCAAAGTCCAACTGAAAATCACGGCCACGGACCACGATCACGGTTTCAAGCTCCTGCCCTATCCCGATGGCGCCGCGCAGACGGGCGATCCGGGCCTCATCTTCGCCGATCACCAGGATTGCTGGAAAATCGAAAAAGGTCAGTCCGTGACGGTTGAGTTCGAAGCCAAGACGCCGGGAACTTACACCTTCAAGTGTTGCAACTTTTGCGGCTTCGGCCACGGAAAAATGAAAGGCCAGCTCATCGTCGATCCCTCGTAACGATTCGCCACCGTTCTTGTAGGGGCGCTGCTTGCTGCGCCCGTGCGACGCCCCGCGTCGCATCAACTCCTTGCTCAACGCATTTTACATAACTACACTATCGCCGCTCTGGAGGCGCCCCATAAAGCTCTCTGTCTTCTGCGGAGTGAGCGTGGATGGATTTCTCGCCCGGCCTGACCATGCGCTCGATTTCCTGGACGCGGGCGGGCAGGAGCCCCACGGCTTCGAGGAATTCTACGCCGCCGTCGACGTAATCGTAATTGGCCGCAAGACCTTCGAGGTTGTCCTGACATTCGGTGAGTGGCCTTACAAAGAGAAGGCCGTAATCGTTCTGAGCAGCCGTCCGCTCGATTTCTCATCGGTCAAAGGTGGCGTCGTCGAGCAGATGTCCGGCGATCCTGCCCAGATCGTCTCTCACCTCAAATCGCGCGGCTTCAAGCACGCTTACATTGACGGCGGCATCACGATTCAACGATTCCTGGCAGCCGGATGCATCGACCGGCTCGTAATCACGCGTGTGCCGGTCCTGATCGGGACGGGCGTCCCGCTGTTTGGCCCGCTCCCCCGCGACATTCTTCTTCATCATATGGCAACGCGCTCCTTCAAGGGCGGTCTTGTGCAGACCGAATACGAGCTTCGCCCCGCCCGCTCGTCTGAATCCTGACCACAGGCCGCTGACGGATCTCGTGTCGCCACTTCGTAATCTTTGTGGGTCATGGCTTAAGCCATGACATTAGCCTCGCAAGAGCTGAGCGGCTTTAGCCGCTGAGGTACGGAATTTGCGCTTGCCACAAAAGCTCTTGAAAAGACATTCGGCACTTCGCCGCCGCTCCGTCTCTAATCGCAAATGAGATGCACAGTCGCGAAACGTCAAGTCGCTGTAAACACAGCACTTACGAATTTCTAATCGCAAATGAATTTCGATCTCGAGTTTCTGACAGATTAGGGGATTCGGGGCAGTTCAGGAATCCTTTGGAGGGGACCTCTATCGCGACCGGAAATACGAAATGGCCCGCCCGATGATTTGAAACAGGAGGAATCGCGAAATCCCGCGGCTCATCGCAAAGGGCAGCGTCGCGGCATTCAGCGCCTGCATGCCTTCAGCTTTCAGCTTGTCGTGTTCTAGCTGCTCTTGTTCCTCGAACGAGTGCGCCAGGTATCCCGACCAGAACATCGCGAAATTCGTCCCGCATTTCTCGCAGACGTCATTGTGCGATTGCGTGTGCTCGCATTTGGGGCACTTGTAAAACAGTGTCGCGTGGCAGTTCGTGCAGAACTGCACGCCGTCCGAGTTCGCAGTGCCGCATCTCGGGCAATCCATGCAGTAATTTTACCGTGTGCCGAATCCTCATCGCGCCCACACGCCAACTGATGTCGCCGATGCGCCACCTGTCCCATCGCGATGCTACGCTGTCGTGTAAGGGCGCGGCTTCAGCCGTGCCGTAAGTGATGGAATTGCGCGCGGCTTAAGCCGCTGCGGTAAGTCGTTCAGAGCTCCTTAGCGCCGAGCCAATGCGGATTCGGCTGCGGCGCCGCGCGCTGGCGGTGGCAAAGGAAACAGAATCCACGCGGTTCGAACACCTGGCTTCGAGCCCGGTCCGCTTTCAGTCTGCGATCATTTGTGCTGGTTGTGCCGCGACGACCCTGCTGGCGCGTCTGGAAGGGCGCATTGCGTTAACCTCATGGTTCCGGCGCTTTTCGAATCTGCGTCTTGCGCAGCCCCGGAATCCTTACGCTGGCGGAGGAGTCTCGTCCTGCGCGGGTTGGAAGAATTGCCGCTCAACCTTTAGCAGTCGGCAACAATCAGGGAAGGTCGAGGTCTATCGCGAAGATATCGCCGTAATTCCGATTCACTTTCGCCAATAACGAGCCGTCGGGGGCCAGCCCGGCGAACATGGATCGGACGACTCCGGAATTGATGAGCTCCTCGAAGTCCGCGACACGCTCTCGCTTGTGTCCGGCAATCCAGATGCGATAGATGGGCTGAGCGGGTTCGAAGGCGTCCTGGTAGTAAATGGATTTCCCGTCGTTGGCCCACGTGGGATTCACTAGCAGCACTGCCTGCGCCAGCTGTAACCACCGGCGCGTCTCGAAATCATAGAGCATCAGCTTGTGCGCATCGTTAGTTTCAGCCGCGATGTAGCGTCCCGCGGGTGACCAGTGTGGATTGCTAAAACCATCTGACCCAGGCAGTTTGGCGTACTGGCGGGTCTGCAAATCAATCTGATAGATGCCCGCCTCCGATTCATCCCACCCCATGTAATTGGCACCCACGTCAAAAGCCAGCCTTTTCCCATCCGGCGACCAGTCGGGGTCAGTGCTGGCGCGACCCGCCGGCAAGAGCTCCTGTGGCGTGCCGCCGTCCGAAGACATCACGTAGGACTTCAACTGGTTGCCAGATGCGGAGCCCATAAAGGTAAGCAGCTTTCCATCGGGTGACCAACGTGGGCCCATGGTTCCCCTTGGAAACGAGGTTAACTGTTGCCGGCCGGTGCCATCCGGCCTGCTTTTCCAGATCTCTGTTGGTTCCTCTCCCCCTGTCCAGGCAGAGTAGGCAGCCCACTCGTTGTGCCAGAAAGCCAGGGGATCGTTGGCGAATAAAATCCCCGGAAGATACGGAACGAATTGCCTGGTCTTGGAATCGTAACGCACCAGATTATCGCCCCAACCTGGATCGACGGAGAAAAAGATTCGATTACGCCCTTTCTCAGCGAGAGGTTCCCCGAAGCCGGTCGGCCCGAACGTCAATTGCACTGGCTGGCGGCTGGTGCGATGGAAGAGGTTTCCCCATTCTCGAATTGCCCAGATGCTCCGATGCCCGTCGCGTACAGCGGAGAAGATGTAATATTTTCCGTCACCCGTCCAGGAGCCGCAACACACTCCTGCGGAATCATTCCAGCCGGAGAGCAGACGGTGGGGGTTGGCTCCGTCAGAAGATACTTCCCAGAGTGAAGTCGTTCCGGTTTTGTTATCGCGGAGCGTAAAGCCCAGGACACGGCTGTTGGGCGACCACGAAAAATGGTTGGGTGTGCCTGTCGTCGGGGTCAGCCGATGCGTTTCCGTGCCGTCCTGATTGATCTGATATATTCCATCTGGCTTGGCATAGAGAATCCTCTTGCCGTCGGGGAACCATGCAGCAAATTCGGACTTGATGTTGCCGATACGGCGAGGAGATCCGCCGAGCACCGGCACGGCCCAGAGCGGCATTTCATCGCCCCGCACGGTAAAGTCCCCCACAAGGAACTCCGCTCTGTCAGGGGAAATATCCAGTATCTTCGCATTATCTCGGAATGGCAATCGAACATTCTGCGTGGGTCCGCCGTTAATG
Organism: Candidatus Acidiferrales bacterium; assembly: GCA_035934545.1. Lineage (GTDB taxonomy): Bacteria > Acidobacteriota > Terriglobia > Acidiferrales > UBA7541 > DAHUXN01. The sequence continues at coordinate 110,756 of DASYXV010000066.1, read as the reverse complement.
GAAGTCGCCGCGGCTGGCCAAACGCCCCCCCTTCTTTCGAGGAAGTAAATTCGCGAACCGTCGGTGACCAGTGGGGCCGACGCCCAGGCATCCACGTCGCCGGAAGAAGTGATCTTGGCCGTGCGGATTACGTGCGGCGGGGGAATCGGCGTCAGCCAGTAATATGCGAACCAAACCAGGAAGAAGATTGCGACGCCGCAAGCCGTTTGCAGCAGCTTGCGGCGACTCGAGCTAGTCCTGACCGTCGCACTCGCCGCGACCGCGGATGCATCTCTTCCAGCCTCGGCCACTGGCGCGGATTCGGCGCGCGGCGCTTGCGCCGGAATAGTGACGGGCTGCGCTTCCACGGATCCAATGAAACGGTAGCCGCGCCGGGGAAGCGTTTCCACGTAGCGCGGTTTTTCGGGGTCGTCGTTCAGCGCGGCGCGAATCTGGTTGATGCAGAAATTGATGCTGCGGTCGAAATCCACGAAGGTGTCGCCATCCCACAGCGCGTGCTGGATTTCTTCTCGGCCGACGATTTGCCCGGCATGTTCAGTGAGCAGCGACAATACACGGAACGGCTGCGGCTGGAGCTTCACCAGGACGCCCGCCTTGCGCAATTCACCGCCGGCGTTGTCCAACTCAAACGCCCCGAAGCGGACGCGGGAGCAATCGGGCACAGACCGATTCATGGGCACTGCCTCGCCAGGTGAGTGCCTCATTCTAGCACGTGACGAAGAAATTAGCGCCACAAGAATGGAGTATCGCAGCCAAACTAAAGAAGCCCTGCCGAATCAAACACTTGGCTCCTAACACAAAACTAACCAACAACTAGCCTGCCAGCCATTGCCCTCGCTTCAGTACCAGGCTACTGTGCCCCGCAGGAATCGCTTCGCGGGCGTCGCACATTGCCTCGCTGCAACGAAGCGCGGAGTGGCTTCGCACAAGAATTCTCGGAGTGAGGGATGCGGTCCAATCGGCCCGTTCGCTCCCCAGAAGAAACTCAGTTGGAGGATACGATGAAATATAAGATCAAGGTCTTAACGGCGCTTGTGGTCGGATTCGCAGCCATGGCGATGCCACCAATATCGCCCGCCCAGAACACTTCGCAACAAAATCAACCAGCGCAGCACCATCACTACAAACTCATCCAGATGGGGACGTTCGGCGGTCCCACAAGCAGTATTGACCGGCCTGGTGGTCCCCCGTTCGTCCCGTTTAATAGGATTATCAACCCCGCAGGGGCTGTGCTGGGCAGCGGCGATACCCCGATTCCCGATCCGTTCTGCTTTGACGGCTGCCAGGTTAATTACGCCTTTCGTTTTCAGGGCGGTGTCCAGACCAATCTCGGAGTGTTGCCCCGAAATCCCACGGTTGGCGCCCAAACGCCGTGCTTTGATTGCGCCTGGTCCGTGTTTGCCTTTTGGATCGCGGATAACGGGTTTGTCGCCGGACAATCCCTCGACAATGCTTTCGACCCACTCACAGGTTTCCCTGCTCCTCTGGCCGTCTTATGGAAGGACGGCAAGATTGTCAATCTGGGTACACTCGGTGGCGATCAAAGCGGAGCGGGCGCTGTCAACAGCGGGGGCGAGGTGGCCGGGGCGGCCCTGAACTTGACCACTGATCCATTCCCGTTCAGACCTCCCTATTTCAACTACTTCTTCTTTGGAAATGGAACCGAATCGCATGCAGTCCTGTGGCGTGACGGAACCATGCAAGACTTGGGAACCTTGGGAGGCCCGGACAGCGCTGCCTTCTTCGTCAACGAGAACGGACAGGTCGCCGGCAGCAGCGACGTGGACTTCAATGTCAACCCTGCGACCGGCGGGCCTACCGTTCACCCGTTTCTTTGGGAGAACGGCAAGATGGTCGACCTCGTCGCGGGGGCCCCTTCCGGCATGTTTGGCGGAACCTTTGGCATCGCCGCTTGGCTGAATGAGAAGGGGCAGGTGCTGGGCACGATGAATCTGACCGGGGACACGACTTGGCATTCCTTCTTGTGGGACAAAGGCGTGGTCGCGGATCTCGGCACGCTGGGAGGAATTAACACCACGGCGCAATGGCTAAATAGCGCCGGCCACGTCTCTGGAAAGTCGGATGTCACGGCCATCTGTACGGCGTGCCCTCCGGGCAATCAAAAACAGCTCCACCATCCTTTTGTCTGGAAGAATGGCGTCATGACAGATCTCGGACTCCTCTACGATGACACTGCGGGCACCGCATACAGCGTCAACGTGAAAGACCAGGCTGTCGGAGTTACCGTCCTATGCGCTAAGGTCAACTTCGACGATGGGTGCGATGGCCCGATCTACCACTCTTTTCTGTGGGAAAACGGCTCCATGGTCGAGCTGCAGTCCCTTATTCTCCCAGGGTCAGACATAACGCTATCATGTGCCGCCTGCGAAATTGGCGCATACAACATCAATGACAGCGGGGAGATTGTCGGCCAGGGAGTGCTTTCAGACGGAAATTCTCGCGTCGTCCTACTGATCCCCTGCGACGACAATCATCCAAACGTCGAGGGCTGCGATTACAGCCTCGTCAACGCAGCGGCGGCTAAGAGCGGCGCAGTTCCTATCCCTACGGCCAACGCGGCGGCAACGCGGTCGGCCGAACGTAATCGTCGGTTTGGAGCCGTCCCGCCGAAATAGTTCTGCTCCGCGGCGCGAGCCATGTCGGCGAGCGCCGCGGAATTCACGCGCTTCGAGCGATGGCCTTTGAGACTGATCCCGTTTTAGTTCGGCATTACTTATGTGGGTTGTGCCGCGACGACCCTGTGGGCTTTGGTTTTTCAGTCGCTGCGGCCGCTGTGGAAAGGAACTGAAACGTTCCCGGCTGCGCGTTCACAAACACATCTTTCGCCGCCGCTGGCAGCGAATCCATGTGCGCCAGGAACGTCACCACCTGCCAGATTTGCTGGTCGCTCATCGCGTTTTTCCATCCGGGCATTGCGGTCCAGCGGACGCCGTGCTGGATGATGTAGAAATTCTGATCTTCGGGCATATCGGCGCTGTCGCTCATGAACTGCGGCGCGGGCGGATTGAGCGTTTTCGAGAGCGGCGATTCCGAATGCACCGGATCGCCGTGGCACGCCGCGCAGTGGTCGCGGTAAAGCGTCGCTCCGGCAACGAGCGTCGCCTCATCTGCCTTGAACGGATTCGTGGCCTTCGGCGCATTTCGCTCCACGCTCGCGTCGAACGCGCGCCCGGCAATCTCTGTTTCGATCTGCGACGGCGGCACGTCGGCGCGCATTGAGACGCGCCCCGTCAGCGCCACGAATAGAGCGGCGCAACCGCCGGCGAATATCGTCAAGAACACGCCCCAGATGAATCCCTTCATCGCCCCTCCGGTGTTCCGCGGTTTCGATGCGATGTCCGCGCGCCGCGCATTATACCTCTTCTTGAAGCCTCACCGGCGCTCATGCTATTCACAGGCCCTGTGCAAGCCAATCGACTGCCTTTTCGCCCCGGGCAACGAAGCCCAATTCGAACCATTGCTCGGTCTGCCCGGTCAGCGTGTCACTCGAAGTTTTCGGGTCTTCCAGTGCGACTTCCAATCGTCTACGAGCATCCAATCCCGCCATTGCGGTAGAATGAGTCCCGTTATTGAAATTCGGAGGAACAGTTCATGAGCACTATGGCGCATGCGGCTCCTGTTTCGAGCAAGGCGCTCTGGACCGGCCGCATCATCAGCGCCGTGCTGGTGCTATTTCTGCTTTTCGACAGCGTCACGAAATTGATGAAGGCTGCGTTTGTCACGCAGGCATTCGCGCAGCTCGGGTACCCACTGCGCCTCGCCCCTGTGATCGGAGGGATCCTGCTCGTTTGCATTGTGTTCTACGTGATCCCGCGAACTTCCATCCTCGGCGCGATTTTGCTGACCGGCTATCTCGGTGGGGCAACCGAATTAAACCTGCGGTCCGGCAATCCCTGGTTTGAGACGATCATCCCGGTCATTGTCGGAGTGCTAATTTGGGGTGCGCTCTATCTGCGCAATCCGCATCTGCGCGCCCTTATCCCTTTGCAGGAAAAATAGTGGAGCGCCCGGAATCCTCGGCTCATTTGGAAAAGGAGAACAGAAGATGAAAACAGCAGTCAGGTTCTTCGCATCAGCAGTTGCACTCTTCGCAGTTTGCCTCGCGGCTCCGGCGCAACAGGAGAAGCAGCCCTCGGCGCCGTCAACGATCGCATCCGTGATGAATCAACAGCTCGGCATCGTTGAACGCCTGTTCGTCGGCGCCGCCGAAGCCATGCCCGCCGATAAGTACTCCTTTGCGCCGACGGGCGGCGATTTCAAGGGTGTGCGCACCTTCGCGCAGCAAGTGAAACACGTAGCCACTATCAATTATGCTTTTTATAGCGCGCTCCTCGGCCAGGACCCGCCGCCAGGCGTCAACGACAAGGAGTTGAACGGCCCGATGAATGGGCCGGATTCCATTCAGACGAAAGAACAAATCATCAAGTATCTGAAGGACTCCTTCGCCTTCGCTCACCAGGCGACCTCCACCATCACGGCCGACAATGCTGCCGCGGTGCTCCCGAAGCCGTCTGTTCCTCGCCCGGGCGTGCCAGGTTTTTTCAACACGCGCCTCATCCTCGCCAGTTTCGACTGCGCGCACGTCCAGGATCATTACGGTCAGATGGTGGAGTATCTGCGCATGAACGGAATCACTCCCCCGGCCAGCCAGGGATCGCCTCCGGCCAATCCCTCGAGCGCGAAATAGGGCGCGCTCAATTCTGTCGGCTTGCAGTTGCAGTTCGTGAAGCGCGGTCGGTGTGCGATGCTGGTGTACCGGGCAGCTTTTTGTAGCTCGTCAGGAGAATGAGAATGCCAGAGGCAAAGATTCAAACCAGGCATCCGCGGGGAAAGAGCGGAAGGAACATCAGCAAGCAAAAATATGAAGCGGTGAAGAATCTCATCCTTTCCGGCTTGCGAGGCAGGGAACTGACACACACGGAGTTGTTCAGCTTCCTGAAGGGAAAATTGCATGGGCGGTTCTCGGGAAATGTCAGTTGGTACGGCGAGACGGTCAAACTCGATTTGGAAGCGAGGAAGCTGATCGAACGGACAGACTCGAAGCCTCAAAAGTACCGGCTAAAATAATTTTCTCAGGCTCGCCGCTGCTTGTGTAGCGGTCGGTGCGCAATCTTGGAGCACCGGGCAGGTTTTCTTGCAGCGTGTTCTTGTATTTGTGGCGGCGCGCGTGCAAAAATTTAGGGAGGGGTGATCCATGAGCAAAGTACGAGTTCTGGTCGGGACGAAGAAGGGCGCATTCATTCTGTCGTCGGATGGCAAGCGAAAATCTTGGAAGGTCAACGGCCCGCATTTCACGGGCTGGGAGGTCTATCACCTCAAAGGCTCGCCGGTGGATCCGAATCGCATTTTCGCTTCGCAAACCAGCGGCTGGTTCGGCCAAATCATCCAGCGCTCCGACGATGGCGGCAAGACGTGGTTCCAGCCGGGCACGCCACCCAGCGAAATCCAGAAGGACGAGTTTGGGCTTCAGAAAGGCGAGAGCAACAAGTTTGTTTACGACACCTCTGAAAAAACCGGCAAGCCTCTCACCACGCATCAGTTTTACGACGGCACCCAGCATCCCTGGGAATTCAAGCGCGTCTGGCACATTGAACCGTCGCTCAGCGATCCCAATACTGCTTACGCCGGCGTCGAAGACGCTGCGATTTTTCGCACCACCGATGGCGGCAAGTCGTGGCACGAACTCTCCGGCCTGCGCGGCCACGGCACCGGTCCCAAGTGGCAGCCGGGCGCCGGCGGAATGTGCCTACATACCATCATTCTCGACAAGAAGAATCCCAATCGCATTTACGTCGCCATCTCCGCCGCGGGCGCCTTCCGTTCTGACGACGCCGGCAAAACCTGGAAGCCCATCAACAAGGGCTTGAGATCTAAGTTTCTCCCCGATCAGGACGCCGAAGTCGGCCACTGCGTTCACCGCATCGCCATGAATCCCAAGAAGCCCGATGTGCTCTTCATGCAGAAGCATTGGGACGTGATGCGCAGCGACAACGCCGGCGACCAATGGAGCGAAGTCAGCGGCAATCTCCCCACGGATTTCGGTTTCGCCATCGACGTCAACGCGAACGAACCGGAAACGATTTATGTTGTTCCGATCAAGAGCGACAGTGAGCATTTTCCCCTCGACGGCAAGCTGCGCGTCTATCGCAGCAAGAAGGGCGGCAACGAATGGCAGGAATTGAAGAAGGGTTTGCCCGAGCGCAACTGCTTCGTCAACGTCCTTCGCGACGCCATGGCCGTGGATTCGCTCGACAAGTGCGGCGTCTATTTCGGCACGACCGGCGGCCAGGTCTATGCCTCTGCCGACGCCGGCAACACTTGGTCCGCCATCGCCGAGCATTTGCCCGGCGTCCTCTCCGTCGAGGTCCAAACGCTCAAATGATCCGCGTCGTCCTTCCTGCGCACCTCCGCACCCTGGCAAAGTGCGACTGGGAGGTCAACCTCGAAGTCAAAGACCCGGTCACCCTCCGCTCGGCTCTCAACGCTCTCGAAGCGCGCTATCCCATGCTCTGCGGCACGATCCGCGACCACGTGACGCAAGAGCGCCGCCCATTTCTGCGATTCTTCGCATGTGAGAAGGACATAACGCACGATTCGCCCGACGCGCCTCTGCCCGACGCTGTCGCCAAAGGCGCCGAACCTCTCTACGTAATCGGCGCCATCGCCGGCGGCTAAAAAGACTTCCGTCGCGCACCGGTGATGACCATCACCGCAGTTTTAGCCGGCCAGCGGAATAATGGGCCGAAGAGAAACGAGATATCTCTAAAGAAAGGAATCTCTTATGCCTCAGGCACAAAGCGCCAAGGAAGTTGTTTTGTCTTATATCAAAGCGATGGACAGTGGTGATTACGCATCCGTCAGAAAATACTTGGGCGACAATGTCCGCGTGAAAGGGCCGGGCGGGGAGGCTTTTCGCAGCCCGGAGGAATTCCTCGCCATGATGCAACAGCAGCGAGGCAATTACGATTTGAAGAAAGTGTTTGTGGATGGAGATGACGTTTGTGTTCTCTATGACTTCAAGGCCAAAACTGTGACCACGTTCTTCTCGTCCTGGTATCAGGTAAAAGATGGCAGGATAATTTCCATTCAGACTGTCTTTGATCCGCGTGCGTTTGCCGCCGCGCAAGCCGGCCAGTGACGCGCAGCGGTGTGCGCGGCGACGTCCTTCGCCCCTCGCCACGCTTCATTTCTTGGCGTAACGCCCCGTGAAGTTCTCAATCATCATTCCCACTACCACGCCGATGACCACGCCCAAGCCCAGCCACTGCCAGGGAATTGCTGTGACGCCGGCGATGTTGAGAGCCGCGAGCAACGCGCCGATCAGAAACACTGGCCCGGTAATGAAACAGTGCATGCGGTGGCAGCGCGCCGCGTTGACGACGCAAAGCGCGCCAGAAATGCCCATGCCGCCGATCCAGAGCAGTGGTCGCCAGCGCGGCGTGGAAAATCCAGCGATAATCGCCGCGCCGCATATCCACCAGATCGCGACCGACCACCGCGTCGCAACCAAGTCATTCCCAGGACAAACCTCGGCCGGTCGAGCGGCCGGAGAAGGGTCTTCCGCCATTTGTCTTCCTCCCTGAAAAGAGGTGGGTCCCTGCGCGGATTCTACATCTCTTTGCGAAGATGCGCGCGCGGAAAACCTGCCGGGCGACAAACGCCCTCAATTCCTGCTAGGCGCGGGTGCGATTGCGGAAAATCTTGATGAGGGAGAGGCCGCCGGTAAACGGCAGAAGGATGATCTGTTTCCACGAGTCAGCCCTCCCGCGAGCCTTGTCATGCTCGCGGTCGGCGCGAACTTGTTCTTGCGACAGGACCATGTGCATGTATTTCGCGAAATCCACGCCGCAGTGATCGCACGTCACGCCGTGCCGCTGCGTCGCGCCGCACGACGGGCACTTGTAGAGCAGCGTCATGTGGCATCGCCGGCAAAACTGCTCCGTGTCCACGTTCACCGTCTTGCACTTCGGGCATTCCATGACGAAATTTTACCGCCGCCACGCTCGCGCAATTCAGTCGCGTGCAATTCCGTGCCGTCTATGCCACTGTCCTTTCGGCCAGCTTCCAGGCTGTCACGCCTTTGTTCTTTTTGGGAGTGCGGCTTGTCCTGAGCCTGCCCGCCGCAGGAGGCGGGGTACGCTTTGCTTTATCTGCTGTTCGCTTTCGTAGCGGCGGGTTCACCCCGCGAGTTTTTCGCTTCTGCGGGCGCAGCCCGCTTTGGACTGCGGCGGTCCGCGCCGCTTTGCTGAACGCCCGTGAGGGATATGCTTTTCGCCATCTGCAGAGGCCCAGGAAATTATGTCGAAATCTGCCGTTATTAGACTTCAGCTTAACTTGCAGAAACCAAACCACATGCCATTTTCTAATCGATAACTTGGGAGCATGTCTTACGCGACACCCGCCGCTTGCCCGCCGTCGGGGGTGGCGGGTCCACACCCTCCGCCGCGCCAAAGCGGCTCGTCCCGAAAGAGCGCCCACACCCGCTGGAGCATGCTTCCGCGCAGGCGGATCGCTACTTCCTCAGCGCGAAAAATTGATTGAACGGGTTCTGAATTGGCAGCCGCTCGAAGTGCGTGAATCCCGCTTCTTTGGCCAGCGCCCGCGCGCCGTTTTCGCCGATCACGGTCCCCAAGCCGGCGCCATTGAACGCCAGCGAGACGGTCATGCAATGCAGCGGGCTGATGGAATGGAAAGCTTTGCCGATGGGATTTCTGTTCTGATAGGCATTCTCCGTCGCGTTCGGTTCGGACCACAAATACACGCCGTCGTTTGCCAGCGCCTTGCGAATCGCGTGCACCGTCGCTCGCGGATCCACCATGTCGTGAATGCAATCGAAGCTGCAAATCAGGTCGAAAGGCTCGGCCGTCGGGAGCTCATGCGCCGGCGCTTGCAGGAACGTCACGTTCTCGAGCCCCGCGTCGGCGGCCTGCTTGCGCGCCCGCGTGATGCTGGGCCCGTGATAATCAATTCCAATGATCTTCGATTTCGAGAATGCTTTCCCCATGATCACGGTGGACTGTCCCGCGCCGCAACCGACGTCTGCGATCTTCCCGCCGCGCTCCAGCTTTTCATTCAGCCCGGGAATTGCGCCTAGCCAGTCCTTCACCAGGAAATTCATGTAGCCGGGCCGAAACATCCGCTCGATTCCGCAGCAGACGTCCTCGCCAATCTCCGAAAACGGAATTCCGCCGCCGTTCCGGAAAGCATCGATGATTCTCGGCACGTTCCATACCGTCGGCGTTGCCAGTTGAAAAATCCCGCCCGTGAACATCGGGCTGTCTTCGTTCACGAGCACGTGCGCCTGCTCCTCGCTCATCCAGTACATGTCCGTGTTCACGTCGAATTCGATATATTCGGCGGCGACCATCGCGCGCAGCCATTCGCGCACGTACCGCTCGTTGAGCTGCGTCCGCACGGCCAGGTTCGCGCTTCGCATCGGCCCCTCGCCCGCCATGGCCTTGAAAAGACCCAGCCGGTCGCCGATGTATCCCAGCGCCATGGTGAATGTTCCGCCCATATCGCCTACCACTCGAAGTGCGAGTTCTTCCACCTTTTTCGGGTTCATCCGCAGTAGTCCTCCGCGTGAATTTGGCCGCGGCGCAGCGTTTAGTACATGCCGCGGGAACGCAGCCGAATCGGAACTCAATTCGAGCTGCGCGAATGATTCAAATGTTGAAACGGGATACTTCAGGCTGATGAAAAAACCTCTTTGCAGCGCCGCAGGAACGAGGCAAGAAATCTTTTCGACAGTCTGTTAACTTCGGTTCCTCCAAAATCTGCGTACCTGGGGCACAAGTCGACAGGGTGAAAAAATGAAGTCATGCGCCGAATAGGCCGCGCCCCAAGATAACACGGCCTACAAGGGTGCCGCGAGTCTCACCGGATTCCGCGTGCTTGTCAAGCAAACGCGGCGCCGAAACATTTTCGTTCGCGGCACATCCGGCCAAACATCACCCTGCAGGCGTAATGCGCATTCGGCGGGAATTCATCCCTGGATGGAGGAAGAGGATCAGGATTTTTTCTTCGGCTTCTTGGACGCGCGCCTGTACTTTAGCGCGACCATCCCCGCGAATAGGTCTTGTTTTCGAGGAGCTCGAACTCCCGCTGCGGGAACCCGCTGGGAAACAGAGGAATGCCTTCTCCAAGCAGCGTGGGAACGATGCCGATGCAGAGTTCATTCACTATCGGCATGAACAGAAAATCCACGCCGCCATTCGGTGGCGCGATGTACTCGTCCAGTCTGATCCCCAGCCCCAGAATCACGCTGCGCATCTGGCGACTCTCGGCGAAGCTGTTCTTGCGGGCAAGCGCACCTTCGACGAAGCGGGCGTGGACGAATATGGGCGCACAGCTAGCGAATTAGCCTATTTAGCCCGTCTTGGCGCACTGCACGGCGCATCTTAACTGATGAGCCATAAGCCTTCCTTAGCTGCGGGTATACCTTTATTTCGGCTCTCAATTCTTCCAGTGACACGACATTGTCTCTGATCGCCGATACGATGTTTGCCAGAGCATCTTCGTGGGATACCCCTCGTTGCCTGTAGCTCGCAGTTTCCTCAGCCAGGAGGTACATATCGTCGTTGGGGAGAAACAGGATGAACCCGTTTGCGACCAGGAAGTGGTCGAGAGCTATTACAGCGGTTCGTTTGTTTCCGTTGTGAAACGCGTGATTTGCTACAAGGGAATGAAAAAGCGCCGCCCCTTTTTCGACATACGTCGGATAAATGTCTTGGCCAAAGGCGGTTTGAAAAGGTCTGCTTACCGCGGATTCGACAAGTTCCCGGCTTCTGAATTCATTCACTGCAATGGGATCGGTTCCGGGCCAGAGCCGAGCCACCAGTTTGTCGTGGATTTTCTCCACGTATCCACACCCCAACATGCAAGCTGGCGGGATCACCCTTGAGCAAGTTTATTCAGAGCTTTATAGTACTTCGCGGCAGAATACACGAATACGGCGCTGGTCTTGGCGCCAGTCTTGGAGAGTTTCTTGCTGATACGAGGAGCATTTTCCTCGATTGTCCTGAAGGCACGTTCCAAAGCCCTTCGCGCCTTGGCACTCATAGAGCTTCACTCCAGTCTAATCACTACTACGAAAAAATCACAACAACAACCACAACAATTAGAACACTGAGCGGTTGCGGGAGTCAATGGGGCTGCCGTAAGTCTTGTCTTATCAATTAGTTTTCATTACTTGCACAGCTCAAAACCAAACGACGCGCATTAGAAATTCTCGGCGGCGTCGGCGGCCGTCGGAAACATCCCGATGACTTTGTGCACCTGCGTCATTTTGAAAACGCCGTCGAGCATTCCCTTGACTCCGGCGAGCCGCAGATCCCCGCCGGACTTTTTCAGCCGCGTGTAGCACATCACGATTTTACCGACGCCGGCGCTGTCTATTTGGAACACGCCCGTCAAATCAAAAATAACGCGCGTATCGCCCTGCGCAAGCGCCTGCTCGACCTCTTTCTCGATCAACTGGCAGTCCGGGCCCATCAGGATGCGGCCCGTCATTTCCAGCGCGACGATTCCCGGCCTGATCGGCTTTCGCGTGATGTCCACAAATATCCCTTCGTTGCCGCTATTTGCTTTCCGCGGGGCCTTCGTATGGAAACTGCCGGATCATGCGCAGGCAGTCGGCCAGCGCCTTCAGCGCCGTATCGCCCCAGCCCGAGGGCACAATCGGCGCCGAGTTCTGGTTGACTGCCTTGTCCGCCTCCGCAAAAAAACGCACGTGCTGCCCCGGCGGGGGTGTGGCGAATTCCTTCACCGTGATATGAAACCGGATCTCGTCGTTTCCCTGGCGCTTCTTCATGGTGAAGTAGCGCAGTTCCGCCAGCTCTTCGCTCTTGTTCTCCTGCGCGTAGTGCCATTCGCTCACGCCGAACTCTCCGCTTATGCTGGATTTCCAGCCGCGGCATCTTATGTCGCATGCCGCGCCAAGTCAACGCGTCGCCTGTGGTCGGCACTTGAATCCCTTCTCTGTTGCCGGATAAGCCTTCCCGCCCTGGATTAGCGTATTTGAGCTGGCCAGAGATTTAATTTGGGAAATGAATGCGGTTGAGCAAATCACGAAAGCGCGGGTCGGAGCGAAGGCGGTCGAATTTAGGATCCACATTCAGGGCGGCCAAATACCAGGAGCGCACTTGATAGGCCTTTTCGAGCCACTGGAAAGCGTGGTCCTTATCATTCAGGCCGGCGTAGACGAGGGCGATCATGTAAGGCGAAATATATTGGTGCTTCGATTCGTCCAGCAGGGTCTGAATCACCTGGAGAGCATTTTGCTTATCTCCCGTCACTCCGTAAGCGTACCCGAGCGAGCTCATTGGCTCGGGGATAGTAGGGCCACTGATCTTCACTGCCTGACGAAACTGCTCCATGGCCTGTCTAGGCTGGCCCGTTTGGAGATACGTCCAGCCCAGCGCGTCGCGCGCCAGCCAAAAATTGGGATCCATCTGAATTGTCGAGTTGAGCTGTTTGGTAGCCTCGTCATAACGATGCGAAAAGTACAAGCCGTACCCGAGCAAGGTATTATCCACCGACGATAATGGGTCAAGCGTCACCGCCCGGCGGTTTTCCGCCACACCTTCATCTGCGCGGCCCATCCAGACCAGAAACCAGCCGTGTGCCGCGTGCGCGTCAGCGAGATTGGGATTTGATGCCAGGGCGCGTTGGAATTCGCTCTCGGCCGCGTTCGAGTCCCACGCGTACCAGAAATAGTAGTTGGCCAGGTTAGTGTGAGCTTCCGCCAACGTGCCATCCAACGCCAGTGCCTTTTTTGCTGCTTCCTCCTGCCTCGGTTCGGCCTCCGTCGGGGGCATCAGCCAGTCAACTGTATCACCGTAATACTCTGCAATGCCCGCGTAGGCCAGGGCAAAGGAAGGATCGCGGTCAACGGCCTTTTGGAAATAAGCGATGGCCTTGCTGAACCCCTCTGGGGTGAAAGTCTCCGCATAATGAACTCCCTTAAGGTAATCGTCGAAAGCTTCCGGATCCGCGGTGGGGCGCTTGGCCAGCCGGCCCTCTTCGTTGTTGTTCAGGCGAATTTGCAAATTGGAGACGATTTCGCGCGCAATGTCCTCTTGAATCGCCAACATATCCTCTGGCTTGCGGTCGTAACGTTTGCCCCACATCTCGGAGCCGTCGCCTACGTTGACGAGATCAACTTGCACAGCTAATGTGCCGCCGCGGTGGGTCACTGTCCCGGTGAGCACTGCGCCTGCGTTTAACTGCCGACCTAGCTCTCGCGGGTCACTAATGCGGCCCCTCCAGTAAAACACCGTGCTGCGCGCCGTGACTCGCAGGCTTGGGATCTGGGACAAATCGTCAATGATGGTATCGGTGATTCCATCGCTGAGATACGCATCATTGGGATCGGCCGAGGCGTTGGCAAATGGCAGCACGGCAACGGAGTCGATCGGAGTGCTTCGGCGCAGATAAGCCCAGGCTGCGATACACGCGCCGATACTGAAAACAAGGGCAAGAACTGTCGCTGCAATCTTCAGCGGGGATCGCCAGTACCTTCGCCCAGATGAAATGGCCGTTTTTCTTTTCCCCGTGGCCTCCTCAGCCCCGGAATTGAGTTCCACTTGGGTATGCGAGTCAGAATCGCGTTTGAAGCGTTGCAAGTCTGTGCGCAGGTCCGCGGCGGTCTGGTAGCGCAGCTTGCGGTCTTTTTCGAGGGATTTATTGATGATTTCTTCAAGGCGCGGAGGAACATCGGGGTTGAGGCGCACGGGAGGAACCGGAGGTTTTTCCAGAATGGCGGCGAAGATGACCGCTGTGGTGTCGCCGCGAAAGGGCAGCGCGCCCGTGGCCATTTCATAAAGCATCGCGCCGAAGCTGAACAAATCCGTGCGCGCGTCGAGCTCTTCGCCGCGCGCCTGCTCCGGCGACATATAGGCAACTGTCCCCAGTGCCACTCCGGGGCTGGTCAAGTGCTCCTCGCCCGGCGCCGAACTCAGGTCGCGGGTGCGCGAGCCGAGCGTCTTTCCCGCGTCGAGCGGCGATTGCTTGGCGAGGCCGAAATCGAGAATTTTGGCGTGACCGCGTGAGGTGATGAAGAGGTTCCCGGGCTTGATGTCGCGATGAACGATTCGTTTCGAATGTGCGGTGTCCAGCGCGTCGGCGATCTCAACGGTCAGTTCAAGAATTAGCTCCGTAGGCAAAGGTTTGCCGCTGATGCGATGTTTGAGCGTCTGGCCTTCGAGGTACTCCATGGCGATGAAATAACGCTCATCGGCCCGGCCTATTTCGTAGATCGTGCAGATGTTAGGGTGATTGAGCGCCGAGGCGGCGCGGGCCTCGCGGCGAAAACGCTCCAGCGCGTGCGCATCGGCAATCAGATCTTCGGGAAGGAATTTCAGCGCTACATGCCGGCCCAGCTCCAAATCTTCGGCTTTATAGACGACGCCCATTCCGCCGCCGCCGAGCTTTTCGACGATGCGGTAATGGGAAATGGTGCGGCCAATGAGTGACTGGGGCTCGGGCATGTGTGGTGCATCTTAAGATTCGCTCCGCGTCAAGTCAACGCGGACGCGGCGCCGGATCCATGCGCGGCAAACAACGGCGCGCCGCACAGGCTCACGCGAGGAGCTTCTTGATCAGCGAATGCAGATGCGCCCGCGCCGCCTGGTCCATTCCAACGAACTCGACGCCCATTCCTCCGTCGGCATCCGCGGTGCGCACGACCGCCCGTGCGCGTACCTCCCCCTCCTGAGTGTCCAGAAGCACCTGAATGTACGATCCCGCGGGGAGCGGCTCGGTCGTTTCAATGTACAGCCCGCCCATGCCCAGTGTCTTCGCGCGGCCCGCGTGCCTGCCGCCCGAACTCTGCCATGCGACGGCGATGCCTTTTTGCAATTGCTTTCGCGGATACTTCCGCTCAGCTGTATTTTTGCCGCTCATAGTCGAAAGCCCATTATAAGAATTGTTTGCGCGAAAAGTATTTTCGAGAAATCACTATGTGAAAAAATCAACGGAGGGCTGGTCGCCTGCGCGCGTAGCTAGGAGTGCCTGCACGCCCAGGCGTGCCAGTGCGAGCACGCATCGCTTTTTCGCGCGCGTTTGATTATCATCCCGTCGGGCCTGGAGGAGCAAGCGTGTACGTCAATCGCCGGACGCCCCGTGCGGCCGACTTCCGTGGATTTTCCCTGCGCATCCAGCGCGGCGCGCGCAATCTCGCCAGCGTCGTTTATGAAGAGAAAGGCCGCACCCACACTTTCGAAGGTGAGCTGGTCGGCTCGGGCTGGCGCCAGCTCAATCTCCTCATCCCCTCCGACTTCGCCGGCGCCGGCCTCGATCGCGTCGTCGCGAATCTCGCAAAGGCCATCGGCGAGCTGGGCTACGAATACCTGATTCGCCGCCGCGGCGAGTCCGAAACGATACCCGAAAAAGAACGCAAAGCCGCTCTCGCCGAGCTGCGCAAGATGGGCTGGGAGCCGGAGATTTCTTCCGACCACTCCCAAGTCGAACTCAAGCGCGCCGACGGCTCGCGTGCGCCTTCGCCCGAGGAAGCTCTCACGCAGTCGGAACGCCTCATTCGCCTTGTCGAATCCCTTCACGGCACTCGCTATAAGTTCGAAGAGCTCGCCCGCAGCCCTGGCGCCAATTCCTGAATCCAAACCTCGTGCCGCCTGATCGCCAATTCGACGCCATCGTCATCGGCTCCGGCATTGGCGGCCTCACGTTCGCGAGCCTTATGTCGCGGCTTCGCAAATGGCGCGTCCTCGTTCTCGAACGGCACTTCAAAATCGGCGGCTTCACCCACACGTTTACGCGCCCGGGCGGATGGACGTGGGACATCGGCCTGCACTACGTCGGCGAGATGGGCGATGGCATGCTGGGCCGGCAGCTATTCGACTTCATCACGGATGGCGGGGTGAAATGGAATCCGATGCCCGATGTGTACGACATCTTTTCGTATCCGGGCGTGCGCTTCAACGTTAGCAAAGGCGAGGAGAATTACCGCCGCGACTTGATCGCCGCGTTTCCCGAGGAACAAGCGAACATAGAGCAGTACTTCCGCGATTTGAAATCCTCGATGAAGTGGCTGCAACGCCGATTCACGGCCTTCGCCGCGCCTCCGCCGATCAGCTGGACGACTGGCCTGGTGAACCGTTTCACGTCAAACCTGCCGATGCGTCTCACGCGACAGTATCTCGAAACGCGCTTCCGCGATCCGCAGCTTCGCGCCCTGCTTGCGTCGCAGTGGGCGAATTACGGCCTGCCTCCGGGCCAGAGCGCGTTTGCGGCGCACGCGTTGATCGCCGCGCATTACCTCAACGGCGCGTGGTATCCCAGCGGCGGCTCCGGCGAAATCGCGGAAGCTACGGGCGCGGTAATTCGCGCTTCGGGCGGCGAACTCCTTCCGAATCACGAAGTCTCGAAAGTCATCGTCGAAGGGAATCGCGCCGTCGGCGTGGAAGTTCAAATCAAGAAGGGCAGGGAAGGCAGCCACGCGGAATTTCGCGCGCCTGTCATCGTCTCCGACGCAGGCGCGTGGAATACCTTCGCGCATCTAGTTCCGTCGGCTGTGCTGCCATTTCGCGAAGAGCTGAAATCCCCGCCCCAAGGGTTTGAAGTCGTCGAACTCTTTGTGGGCCTTCGCCGCGACCCTCGCGTTCTCGGCTTCAAGGGAGAGAATCACTGGATATTTTCCTCGTTTGACCACGACGAAATGTTCGCCCGCCGCGACGCTCTGCTCGACGGCCGTGCCGCGATGGCCTATCTTTCGTTTCCGTCGCTGAAGGACGCGGAGGCAAAGCGTCACACGGCGGAGATCATCGCGCCGTTTTCTTACCGCTCGCTTGAAGTGTTTCACGAGGAGCCGTGGCGCCGCCGCGGCCTCGACTACGATTCCGCGAAGCAGCGAATCACCGAAGCGCTTCTGAACTTCATCGAACTCCACAATGCCGGCTTCCGCGACCTGGTCGAATACTCGGAACTCGGCACTCCGCTGACGTTCGAGCACTTCACAGCCGCGCCCTCCGGAACTATTTATGGTTACCCGGGAACGCCGGAGCGCTATCGCAAATCATGGCTCGCGCCCGCGACGCCGATTCGCAATCTCTATCTCACTGGGAGCGACGCCGCGACGCATGGCATCCTCGGCGCTCTCTTCGGCGGAGTCCTCGCCGCGAGCCGTGTCCTTGGCCCTCTTGGTTTTTTCCAAATCCTCCGCGCTGCCTCGCATCGGTACTGATTCTGGCGGGGGAGGGAGGGCGGCACAGAGATAGTCCCGCGTCGGCTTCTTATTCGGCTTCGTACTTGAGTTAATTCCAGCGGCGGGAGTTCTCGTTTGATTCATTCTCACTCACTGCGCGGTGTACCCGCCATCAATCACCAGCTCCGATCCCGTCACGAACTTTGATTCCGCGGACGCCAGATAAACGATTCCCCACGCGATGTCGTCCGGTTCGCCGACGTGTCCCAGCGGATGCTTCGCGCCGAGCGTTATGTCAGCCTGCTGTTTGCCCATGCCCGACTCTTTCGCGAAATTCTCCACCATCGGCGTCCAGATGAATCCAGGATGCACGGAATTCACGCGGATGTTGTCCGCGGCGTAAATCAACGCGTCGTTCTTGCTCATCAGCCGCACCGCGCCCTTTGAGGCGTGATACGGCGGCACGTCCGCCGCGCCAATCAGCCCGTAAATGGAGGACAAATTGATGATGCTGCCGCCGCGGTTCGCCTTCATGTGCGGAATCGCGTGTTTCGTGCAGAAGAACACGCCCTTGACGTTTACCGCCATCAGTTTGTCCCATTCCGCTTCCGTCACTTCATGCGTCGGCTTGTTCGCCCCCGAAATTCCCGCGTTGTTCACCAGCACGTCAATTTTTCCGAACCGCGCCTTGATCTTCCCGAAGACGCTCTGCACCTCGGATTCCTTCGACACGTCCAGGTGCCAGTATTCCGCGCGTCCGCCCGCTGCCTGGATGTCCGCAACTGTCTTCTCGCCCTGCGCGTCGAGCACGTCCGTCACGGCGACGCTCGCGCCTTCGCGCGCCATCAGCAGGGAAGCCGCTCGACCGATTCCCAGCGCGCCTCCGGTGACAATTGCCACCAATCCTTTCAGCCTGTCCATGTCATTCTCCTTGCCGCCCAAGACCGCCTGTCGGCTGCGACTCGATTTGCACGGACGCACTCCATCGCGCAATCGCTCGCCGTGGCTTGAACTTCGAGAGGGGAATTGCTAGAGGCAGCGGCTGGTCACGAACTGCATCTGACAGTTGTTCGCCGGTGCGTCGAAACTCCTGATCGTCTCGTTTTCGCTTCGCGGCCAGCCGCCGCACCTTTTCGGAGGATGGAGGGCAGCCGACTGGTCAATCCCTGGCTGTTGCTTCACTGCAGAAGTCGGCCAAGGTGAATCTCTGTGCCTTCGGACTCCGCAATCCGTTAGGTCTTGGAGGTTCCATCCCACCGTAGCCTTCATCCCCACGCGACCCTTGTACCGCTTTTCCCGCGCCCCCGTCTGTGACCCCCGTCACCGTCGTTTGTGCGCGGCTAGCTGAAAAGATTCCTCGGCGAGCCAGTGAGGCTCGGTTACTCGGGTCTGACCTTCCGCAGTTTCGTCACGGCTCCGGCTGGCGCCACGGGAGATATCGCCAGGTAGATCTCCGGCGAAATGAGCAATGCACTGTTCGAGCTTGAGAAAGTCGCGAATCCCCCGCCGCCGATGGAAGCGTTGCCAAGAGTACCTAAGAAGGGCACACCACTTGCGGAAACCGAAAGAAGTGTTGTATTGGTCGTGCAAGAACCCGCAGGCGGCAGGCATACGTTCGCGCTATACACCTCAAGCTGGCGCCCTGCTCCGGGCGGCACTAGCGGAGCACTTGAAGTGAAGGCGACCGTGGTTCCGCTGATGGCGGGGCCAAAGCTCGGGGCCGCTCCCGGCACTCCGCTAGTATCCACAGAAAGAACAATGTTTCCCGAGGGAGCGCATTGCGTGGTACCTGGCAGCCCTAGACAAATGTTACGCCCGATGACCTGTTCGTTCGTGACTCCAGCAGGCAAGAGATTCGGTGAATCGCTGCTATAAACGACGAGTCCTCCACCAGCAGCCAGTTCCGCGCCTCTGCTGAGGCCAGAAACGCCAGGATTGTTCCCGGAGTCAGCCGATACCAGAACCGTCGGCTGCGTGCAAGGCCCGAGGAAGGGAACTGCCTCTAGGCAAGTCGGCTGCAAGTAAACCTGCAGAACACTATTCGACGGCAAGCCCGGAACGATATTGTCCGCCGACGACAGAAATGCGACGCTCATCCCCAGCGGGTCAATCGCGGCGCTGACCGAATCCGCATCTCCCGCGCTGCTGTTCTGGTCAAACGAGAGTAGCTCCGTGCCCTTCGTGCATCCCGCGATCGCGCCTGCGGCGCCATTGCAGCTCAAGAACAGATAAACCTGCTGCGTGATTCCATTCACCGCGGTCGAGGTCAAATTCGTCGCCACCGATTGATACGCGATATAAAGTCCGAACGCGCTGATTGCCGGATTCGCGCTCGCCGCGTTTCCTTCGTTCCCGCTCGAGTCCGCGCTGACCAGCGTGATCCCGGGCGTGCAGCTTTTCACTGTGCCGAAAATGCTGTTGCAGGAGTCATACAAATATACCTGCTCCGTCAGCGCCGTCGCATTCGCCACAAGATTCGTGTCGTCGCTCTCGAACACCACGAATCTTCCGTCAGCGGAAATCTGCGGCCGGTCGCTTCCATTCACGCCGCCCGTTCCCGCCGCGCCGCCCGAGCCCGTGGAAATCAGCGTCGTCCCCGGAGTGCAATTCGCCGCGCCGAAGCAGTTCGCCGTCAGATAGATTTCCGAATGCCCGCTCGTCGTGCCGCCCGGCAGGTTCGTCGCGGTAGAATCAAACGCCACGTACACGCCGCCGTCTGAGACCGAGGAATGCGTACTGGCTCCATTCGCAGGCGTCGCTCCATTCGCTGATTCCAGCGCGGGAAATGTTCCAGTCCCCGGTTTGACGGCCAGAAAATTCGTCGTCGTCGTCCCGCCCGCTGTCGCGAACGGATTCGCCACCGTCACCGTGAGCGGCCCCGCTGTCGCGATGTCCGCTTTTGGCACCGCGACCGTCACCGCGCACGCCGTTAGCGGATTGCACGACACAGGACCTGCCGGCACGAGCGGCGTCGTGTCCTTGCCGAAGAGCACCTGCACGTTTGGCCCAGCGTTCACCACTTCGAGCGTGAGACTGAATCGGGGCCCGCCCGCCGTCACTGCCAGCGGCGACATGGTCACGATCTGCGGCGACGTGATCGAAAACGTCTCGGTATTCGAGTGCGCTCCGCTGGTCGTCGCAACCACTTTCGCCGTCCCCGCCGCTGCGATATCGTTGGGCGGGATAATTAGGATGGCTGTCTGCCCGCACGGCGCGGTCTGGCACGGCTGCTGGAACACCTGCAGCGGCGCGATTTTGCTGTCCGCCCCGAACGAGAAAAATGTCCCTGTGTTGAAATCCGTTCCGCTGACCACCAGCGTAATTCCGGGAGTTCCTGCGGGGATGCTCGCGGGCGAGATAGCCGTGATCGCCAGCGGCTGCGGCTGCTTCGGCGTCCCGCCGCAACCCGCAAGCGCGCCGCAAGCCGCCAGCACGCTCGCCACGGCGAGCCAGCTCCCAAGTGTTTTTCCACCCCGCCTCATCCCGCTCCTCCGCGTGTTCATGCCGCCGGAATCCAAAACCGAAAATTCTAACGTATCCTGCCTCGGTTGTCGCGAGGCAATCGCTTGATTCGGCTGTGAGTTGAATCAGATTGCTTCGATTGTGCCCGCGCCACGCGGGTTGCACGCAGGAATCCATTCCGCGCATCCGGGATGGCGCGGGCGAGGCGCGGAGAATTATCGGTCTGGATCCGCGAAAACCGCGTCCGTGTATGCCTTGCGGTCTTCGAAGCACAAATTCACCGCTCGCGCATGTGCGCGCGTTCGATGGATCACACCCGCCGGGACTGTAAATACCTCTCCCGGCTTCACGTGAAATGTGCGGCCGTCCGCGAGATCTATTTCCAGCTCGCCTTCCACAACAAGGAAACACTCATCGGAGCGCGGATGCTGATGCCAGGGAAATTCCCCCTGCATCACTGCGAGTCGCACGCAATGATTGTTGACGTTCACGACCACAAAATTCCTGTAGGCCTGGCTGATCGAGTCGGCCTGCTGCTGTAGATTCACAACCGTTAACCCGGGAAACGCCGCTTCTTCGTTGTGCGTGGCTCCCTGGTCGTCCTGGTTTGTTCTGTGATCTGTCACGTCCATGCTCGCTTGCTCCCCATCCAGCTACGCTAGGATATTGCCGCTTAGACGGCAAGCCAATCCGCCTGTTTAGATGCGCCAGAGCAAGTTTTTCATCTTTTTTTTTCAAATGACACCACTGCCATGCGATGGACCACGCAAGGCATATTCCTGGACTTCGGTGATGGCATCGTTTTCGGTCCTGCCGTAAGCCATCACGCCAGCCAAATCGGGTGCTTCTGCGGGCGAGCGAGCGCATTCTTCACGTTCGCCTTCAATTATTGCGATTCCGTAGAAGGTTCAGATTTCTCAGGGCCGGAGGATTTCATGTATAGCCACCACAAAAGGAGATACCAGAGCGTAAGAGACAGGGTGAATCTGATCACGTCGGGTACCGAGGTCAGAAGGGACAGGGTTGGGGTCACATTATTATGCGTATCTTGATGAAAGTGCGATTCCGTCGCCCAGGTCGCTACAGGAGTAGCAAAAACGCCGACGAAATAGAAAACGATTTGGGCGAACAAGTAGCCCAGCGCAATTGCGCCGATATAACTCTGCACGATAGCCCGCTTGAACCGACTAAGCATTGTTCCTCCCGTTCAAAATGGCAGTGTAGGTTCTTAGGGCGCGAATTGGGCCAGCACCGTAGACCCATCGAGATAGCAGGCTCCCGGCGCAGATGGCGATGACAGAATTAATAGAATGGAAAAGCGCAGTCGTGAGGAGCATTCGCTCCTGGAAAGTAAACCCTGGCGGGTGAAATGGAAGACGAAGAATCAGTATCGCATCAATAAGGTAAGCTAACAGGGCAGAGAGCGGTCCCCAAAGGGCATAAAATGCGTTCAAGAGCGCGTCAAACAGCAGTACCGCGATGGCGACGGCTCCCACGCGCGACGTCGCCAGTGTTCTGCAAAGCGAAGTTTTCAAGCTTGAACCACCGCCGCGCATTTTCTCAGGGAGAGCCTATCTCTCAAAGCAGATTCTTTTTACGAACGGTGCGCAAAAATTGCCGCAGCGACCGTTTGCGGAAGGGCGCGGAATCCGCTAGAATATGTGGCTCACTCGAAGTCAACGAAGCGCCCAGAGGGAATGGAAGAGCCGCAGCACAGTTCAAACCAGCAGTATCTCCCCGGTGATGAATACCGCCCGGAACCCGTAGTCAAGCCGCTGCTGCCCGCGTGGATGGATGGCAGCGTCCGCATTGGAATTCACACCTCGATTGCCGGCGACATCGCCGGAGCGCTCGACATTGCCTCGCGGCTCGGCGCGAATGCGCTGCAGATTTTCTCAGCCAGCCCGCGGATGTGGAGCCGCGGCCGGGGGGGCGGGAGGGTCGGCGACGAGGACGCGCGACGGTTTCGCGCGCGGCGCGAGGAGTTGAAGCTCGGCCCGCTGGTGATTCACGACAATTACCTGATCAACCTCGCGTCGCCCGAGCGCGTGTTGCGCGTGCGCTCAATTCAGGCTTTCCACGATGAAATTGTGCGCGCTCTCGCGCTGGACGCGGATTTTCTGGTCGCGCATCCGGGGAGCAGTCGCGGCGCGGACATGCGTGCGGCGATTGCCGCTATCGCTGACGGGCTGAAGCAGGCGTCGCGCGGAGTGAACTTCGCCGGGGCGACAGAAGCAGGCGGCCTCGCCACGGCGGGCAAGCCCACCACGGCGGGCAGGCTGCGGATTCTTCTCGAAAACACGGCGGGGCAGGGAAGCTCTGTCGGCTCGCGTTTCGCGGAGCTGCAGGAAATCATCGAGCAATGTCCCCAGCTTCCTCTGGGCGTGTGCGTGGACACGGCGCATCTGTTTGCGGCGGGACATGATCTGCGCACCGCGGAGGGCTTGGACGCGGCGCTGAAAGTCATTGACCGCACGGTGGGGCTCGCGCGCGTGTTCGTCGTGCACGTGAACGATTCGAAGGCGGCGCTGGGCTTGCGGCTCGACCGGCACGAGCATATCGGGAAAGGGAAAATCGGGCGCGAGGCTTTTCGGAGGATTTTGAATCATCCGCTGCTCGCAGGGCGCGCATTCATCCTGGAAACGCCAATCGACAAGCCCGGAGACGACCGCAGGAACATCGAGACGCTTTGGAAATTGGCGGGGATGAAGGCGAAGGGGAGCAAGGATGCTGCTGACGGATTTCGCATTCGTCGCCACGAGCGCGCGAAGCGCAAGTTGAAAACCAGGGCGGCGGACAAGAGCAAACGAAAGGCGAGGTGATCGGGCGAGTGTCTGAGTACGAACCGCAGCGAATCGAAGCGAAGTGGCAGAATGTCTGGCGCGAACAGGGCGCGTTCCGCGCGGACCGCGATCCCGCGCGGCCGAAATACTACTTGCTCGAAATGCTGCCGTATCCATCGGGCACGCTGCACATGGGCCACATGCGCAACTACACCATCGGCGACGCGGTGGCGCGCTACAAGCGCATGCGCGGATTCAACGTCCTGCACCCGATTGGCTGGGATTCGTTCGGCTTGCCCGCGGAAAATGCCGCGATCAAGAACAATATTCCGCCGCGCCAGTGGACGAATTCGAACATCGCGCAAATGAAGGCGACGTGCGAGCGCTTCGGATTCAGCTACGACTGGCGGCGGGAAGTTTCCACTTGTGAACCGGAATACTACCGCTGGAACCAGTGGTTTTTTCTGCGGATGCTCGAGCGCGGGCTGGCGTACCGGAAAAAGAGCAAAGTGAACTGGTGCCCGCAGTGCCAAACCGTCCTGGCGAACGAGCAAGTGGTTGATGGTTGCTGCTGGCGTCACGAGACGACGCAGGTTGAAGCCAAGGATATCGAGCAGTGGTTCTTGCGCATCACGGCGTATTCGGATGCTCTGCTCGACGACATGAAGGAACTCGGCGAGGGCTGGCCGGAACGCGTGCTCGTCATGCAGCGGAACTGGGTTGGCAAATCCAAGGGCGCGCGCGTGAAATTTCCCGTGGCGAAGATGGAAGGCAAGGCCATTGAAGTCTTCACCACGCGCATTGATACGATTTATGGCGCCACCGCCGTGATTTTGTCGCCGGAGCATCCGCTGGTGCCGGAGTTGATTCATGGAATTCCGGGCAGCGGAGCCATCGAAGCGCAGTGGAATCGCTTGCGGCAGAAGATTCTTCGTCCCGCGGAACTGGCGAAAGCGGAGAAGGAAGGAATTTTCACGGGCCGGTTTGCCGTAAATCCGTTTTCGGGCGAGATGACGCCGATTTGGGTGGCGAATTTCGTGCTCGCGGATTACGGGACGGGCGCGGTCATGTGCGTTCCGGCGCACGACCAGCGGGATTTCGAGTTTGCCGAGAAATACCGTCTGCCGATTAAAATCGTCGTGCAGCCGTTGCAGGGCGCGGCGCTGAAGAAAGACCAGCTCAACGAGGCGTACACGGACTATGGCCGGGCGGTCGATTCCGCGAAGTACAGCGGACTCGAGTCGGCGAAGGCCATTGAGAAAATGACCGCGGACGCGGAAGCAAAAGGAATCGGCAAAGGCGAAACAACGTACCGGCTGAAAGACTGGGGCATCTCGCGGCAGAGGTATTGGGGCACGCCGATTCCCGTCGTCTATTGCGAGAAATGTGGAATCGTTCCCGTGCCGGATGACGAGTTGCCCGTAAAATTGCCGGAGAGCGTTGCGCTGACGGGCGAAGGGCAATCGCCTCTCGCCGGCGTGCCGGAATTCGTGAACGCGAGCTGCCCGAAATGCAAGGGGCGCGCGCGCCGCGAAACGGACACGATGGACACGTTCGTGGATTCGTCGTGGTATTTCTACCGCTACACGGATGCGCACAACGACCGCGCGCCTTTTGGCGCCGAGGAGGCGCGCTACTGGTTTCCGATCGACCAGTACATCGGCGGGATCGAGCACGCCATCCTGCATCTGATTTATTCGCGTTTTTTCGCCAAAGTGATGCACGACCTCGGGCTGATCGAACATCGCGAGCCCGTGAAGCGCCTGTTTTCGCAAGGCATGGTGCAAAAAGGCGGGCGCGCCATGTCCAAATCACATGGCAACGTCGTCGGCGCGGACGAAATGGCGCAGAAATACGGCTGCGACACGGCGCGAATGTACACGCTCTTCGCCGCGCCTCCGGAGAAAGACCTCGAATGGAGCGAGCAGGGAATTGAAGGCTGCGCGAGGTTCCTGAACAAAGTGCACCGGCTGGTGGAGCGCTACGCGGAAAAGTTGCGCGGAGTGGAAGCGAATCCGAGCGCGAAAATTGATCTTGCCAGCGCGACAGCGAAAGAGAAGGTGTTGCTTCGCAAGGCGCACCAGACGCTGAAGCGAGTCACGAACGATCTCGAAGCGCGCTGGCATTTCAACAGCTCCGTGGCGCTCATCATGGAGCTTGTGAATGAAATTCACGCCCAGGAGCCGCTCGACGAGGGCGCGCGGCCGGAGATTGCAAAACGAGTGCTGGAGCTGCTCGTGCTCATGCTCGCGCCCATCGTGCCGCACATGAGCGAGGAACTGTGGGAGACACTGGGACACTCAGGAGGATTGGGAAAAGTGTCCTGGCCTGCGTACCGCGAGGACCTCGCAAAAGAGGAGCAGTTCGAAGTCGTCATCCAGATCAACGGACGGCTGCGCGGGAAACTTTTGGTGGATGATGGACTGACGGAAGACGAGACGAGGGAGCGGGCGCTGTCGGAGCCGCGCGTGACGCAGTTGTTGAAGGGGCACGCAATCCTAAAGACAATCGTGGTGCCCAAAAAGCTTGTGAACATCGTGGTGCGGTAGGGAAGGCCACCGAGAGGCAGCGGGGGCAGGGGGAAGCGGGCGTGAGCGTTCCGGGCGGCATCGTCGTGCTGGATTTTGGCGGGCAATATACGCAGCTCATCGCGCGGCGCGTTCGCGAGATGGAAGTATTTTCCGCGATTCTGCCATGCAATGCGCCCATCGAGGAAATCAAACGATTTGCCCCTGCGGGACTGATTCTTTCGGGCGGGCCGAGCTCGGTCTGCGACCCCGGCGCCCCTGTCTGCGATCCCAGTGTGCTGCGCATGGGGCTGCCGGTCCTGGGGATCTGCTACGGCATGCAATGGATGGCGCACACGCTGGGCGGCAAAGTGGAGAAGGCCGAGCGGCGCGAGTACGGGCCGATGCAGCTCGACCGCAAGCGTGAATCCAAAATTTTCTGCGGGCTGCCCGACCACTGGCGCGTCTGGAACAACCACGGCGATCACGTCCTGAGCCTGCCCGAAGGATTCGTCACGATCGGTGAGACCGCGAACGCCGCCGCGGCGATGGAAAATACGGCGCAGAGATACTATGCGGTGCAATTTCATCCCGAGGTAAAGCACACCGAAGGCGGCACGCAGATCCTCAAGAATTTCGTGTTTGGCGTGTGCGGGGCGGAGAAAAACTGGAACCGAGGTTCATTCATCTCCGAAACCGTGGCGGCGATTCGCAAGCGCGTCGGTGACGCGCGGGCGCTTTGCGCGCTGAGTGGCGGAGTGGACTCGGCCGTCGCGGCGGCGCTGGTTCACCGCGCGATTGGCGACAGGCTGACGAACGTGTTCGTGGACACGGGTCTGCTGCGCAAGAATGAATTTCAGGAAACGCTTGAGCTCCTGCGCGGCAAACTGAAGCTGAGCGTGACGGGAGTGAATGCTGCGGAGCGATTCCTTGCGCGTCTGAAAGGTGTGACCGACCCGGAGGAAAAGCGGAAAAAAATTGGCGCGGAGTTCATCAGCGTCTTCGCGGACGAAGCGCGGCGCCTGACGGCGGATGCGGGACATGCCGAAATGCATTATCTGGTGCAGGGGACGCTCTATCCCGACGTCATCGAATCCGTTTCCGTGAAGGGGCCATCGGCGACGATTAAGACGCATCACAACGTGGGCGGCCTGCCGGCGGACTTGCCGTTCGAACTGATCGAGCCGCTGCGCGATTTGTTCAAGGATGAAGTGCGGGCGATCGGCAGGGAACTGGGATTGCCCGAGGAGATGCTCATTAAGCATCCGTTTCCTGGGCCGGGACTGGCCGTGCGCGTACTCGGGGAAGTCACTCCAGCCAAACTCGAAATCGAGCGCGAAGCAGACGCGATCGTGATTGAGGAAATCCGGGCCGCTGGACTCTACGACAAGGTCTGGCAGGCGTTTGCCGTGCTGCTGCCGGTGCGCAGTGTGGGAGTGATGGGGGACGACCGGACGTACGGGTACACTATCGCTGTTCGGGTTGTCGAGTCAGAAGATGCCATGACCGCGGACTGGGTGCGGCTTCCGCGCGAAGTTCTCGAGCGCGTTTCAGTGCGCATCGCGAACGAAGTGCGCGGCGTCACCCGGGTAGT
The DNA here is from genome assembly GCA_035934545.1 of Candidatus Acidiferrales bacterium. Classification (GTDB taxonomy): domain Bacteria; phylum Acidobacteriota; class Terriglobia; order Acidiferrales; family UBA7541; genus DAHUXN01. The sequence continues at coordinate 83,228 of DASYXV010000066.1, read as the reverse complement.
CTACGACATCAGCTCCAAACCGCCCGGCACCATCGAGTGGGAATAAGCGCCACGATTGAAGAAGAATAACGCCGCGCTGCTAGCGGTTGGCCATTTTCTGGGCCATGTACATGAGCAGCCGGCGGTCGCCTTCGCCAATCTTTCCGAGAAGCCGCCGGAACCGGCCGAGCGCACGCGCCTCTTTCCCCCGGCTGCCCCAGGCGATATCATCAGCAGACTTCCGCCTGGGAAGATTTGGCAGTTCGGGAGGCTCTTCGCCGTCGTAGAATAGCTGGTAGAGCGGGATTTCCATGGCTCTGGCCAGCTTTTCCAGAGTCTCAATGGCCGGAACGGTATGGCCATTTTCGACGCGGGAAATGTAACAGCGAAGGAGGCCTGTGCGTTTCTCGATATCCCCTTGGGACAGCTTTTTTGTTTCACGCAACAGACGTAAACGGTCTCCGATAATCATGCGGAGATTATTTCATGAATACATGACTCGCGCAAGTACTAACTCATAGGAACCAGCCGGGAGGAAGTGTAACGCGGCAGGCATGGACAACGTCCCACATGACGTGGCAGCAAGCGCAGCAGCGATAGCGGTCTCGTCCCGCGCGCGCGCCGGGAAGCCGGATGACCGCGAGCTCGTCCGGCTGGCCCAAAAGGGAACAACGAGCGCGTTCGAAGAACTTGTCCGCCGGAACCAGCAAAGGATTATGGCGGTCGTTGGCGGCATTCTCCGGCGCCGGGAAGACATCGAGGACGTGGCGCAGCAGGTGTTCCTGAAGGCCTACGTTTCGATCAACCGGTTCGACATGCGTTCGGCTTTTTCGACGTGGCTGTACAAAATTGCCGTGAACGAATGCTGGGACTACCTGCGCAAGAAGAAAGTCCGCCCGCTCAGTTACGAGGCGGATTTGAGCGAGGAGCAGGCGAGGCACGTCGAGCAATTCGTCAGCAGCGGCGGCGAGTTGAATAATCCCAGCGACCGCGCCGAATTGCGCGAGATTGTCGACCGGCTGCTTTCCGAGCTGTCCGAAGAAGACCGGACGATGCTGGTGCTCAAGGAAGCACAGGGCTTTGCCGTCGAGGAAATCGGCGGCATGCTTGGGCTCAACGTCAACACCGTGAAGGTTCGTCTGTTCCGGGCGCGCCGCAAGCTTGCGGATACCTACCGCCGGCGGATGGGGCGAAATCCCCGGGGGCAGGAGTTGGCGTGAGTCAGGAGCGTCAAATGAGAAACGATAGTAGTGTGATTCGTTGCAAGCAATCGGAAGCCGTCCTGGAGGACTACCTGACGGGCGAGCTTCCTCGGCCCGCGGCCGAGCAACTCATGGCGCACCTGAATGGGTGCAGCGCTTGCCGCGAAGCTTTGGAGGAAGCGCGGCTGTCTTCGCGCTTAATCAACAAAGTGTTCGAGCCCGCCGAGGAGCCCGGCCCGGCATTCACGCACCTCGTGATGGCGAAGATCAACGCGGCGGAAGCATGGATGCGGGAGCAGAGAATTTTCTGGCGGCCATTTGAAGCGATTGCGTGGCGGCTGGCTTTCTCGGCGGCGCTCGCACTCATGCTCATGTTTGCTTATGGAATGCAATTCAGCAATGCGGTTACAACCGTCGCCGCGCCGACGCCGACAGCTTTCGCGCAGCCAACGGATAGTTTCACGCCGCCGTCCGCGGTTCCGTCGAGCGACGATGAAGTGCTGTTAGCCATTGCCGAAAGACGTCATGAGCGATAGTCGAATTTCGCGGAAGGCGGTCACGCTGGTCGTGATTCTGTTCGCGCTCGGAATCGCGCTGGGGGCAGTCGGCGAGCATCTGTGGCATGCGCACGTCATGGCGCAAGATCGGATGGGCCCGGCCGCACGAATCCGGCAGGAGTTGCAGCTTGGTGCGGATCAGGCGAGGAAGTTTGACACCATCATCGCCGATGAGCGCGCGAAGTTCCATGAGCTTGACGCGCAGGAGCGCGCCGAGTGGGAGCCCAAGAGGCGCGCGCTCGAATCACAGGAGCACGCAGAATGGGATCCCAAGTGGGATCAGGTCCGGCAACAAGGTCGCGACCAGATCCGCGCCATTTTGACGTCAGAACAGCGCGCGAAATTCGATGCATTCGTCCAGGGGCTGGACGAAGAGCGTCGCAAGCGCCAGCAGCAACAGCAGGAACGCTGATTCAGGAGAGGCAAGGTCAAATTCTTATGGCACACGGAGCCACAGTTCAAATGCAAGAGGATGCACTTCAGGCGCGCGCCGCTGACGCGGTGATTGTTCTCGACAACGTACACAAGACGTACGACCTCGGCGAAATCCAGGTGCATGCGCTGCGCGGCGTCTCGCTCGAGATTCGCCGCGGCGAGTTCGTCGCCATCATGGGCGCGTCCGGTTCGGGAAAATCGACGCTCATGAACATTCTCGGCTGCCTCGATCGTCCCACGAAGGGGAGATACTTGCTCAATGGGACAGATGTTTCCGAGCGGAGCAAAGAGGATTTGGCGCACATTCGAAACCGCGAGATCGGTTTCGTGTTTCAGCAATTCAATCTGCTGTCCCGGACGACGGCGCTCGAGAACGTGGAACTGCCGACGCTTTATGCAGGCATTCCGCAGGAGGAACGCGTCGAGCGCGCCAGAAAATCTCTTGAGCGCGTCGGGCTGTCGGATCGTGCGATGCACCATCCTTCGCAACTCTCTGGCGGGCAGCAGCAACGTGTCGCTATCGCCCGTGCGCTGGTCAACCACCCCTCGATTTTGCTCGCCGATGAACCGACCGGAAACCTCGACAGCCGCACCAGCGTCGAGATCATGGACATCCTGCAGCGGCTGAATGAGGACGAAGGCTTGACCGTCGTGCTCGTCACACACGAGCCGGACATTGCCAGCTACTCCCAGCGCGCGCTGGAATTTCGCGACGGTCGCGTGCGCCGCGACTACCGCATTGAGCGCCGCCAGATCGCTCGTCTGGTCCTGCCCACTTTGAAATCTCCGGAAGATGAGGACGCCGACGCCGCAAATCCCGCGGCGCAATCCGATTAAGTCCGATTAAGTTTCCAAGCCGTACTCAAATTCAGTCTCTGCTCCGTCCTTACACGGCCTCCGATTCGCATCCAAAGCGCCTTTTCAAGTTAGAATGAGCACACATGGGGACTGTGAAGCAAAGTCAAAGCGGCGCTTTCATGGCGCGAGAAGAAGCGCTTGCGTTTGCGCGCCTTCTGGAGAATGCGGTGAACACGCACGACGTCGCCACGCTCGTGAGTCTTTACGCCGATGACGCTGTCCTCATCAGCCCCGTGTTCCATCAGGTGAACGGCCGCGCGGCCATCGCGCGAAACTGGGAAGTCATTTTTTCCACGTATCCCGATTGGAGCGTCCGCGTCGCGGATGTGCTGGTGGACGGCAACCGTCTGGCGATGATGGGAACCGCGACGGCCACGGACCATCAGGGCTGGTTCGGCCTGCCGCCGACAGGAGGCGTGATTTCGTATCGTGCCGTGATCCTGCTGACGTTCGCCGGCGGAAAGATCGTGCGCGACGAGCGGCTCTACGACAATTCCGCCGTCCTCGAGCATCTAGAAAAAATCCGGCTCGACACCGAGCTGAATACCGCCGCTGAGGTGCAGCGGTCGCTGCTTTCGCGCACGGCGCGGACTGGCGCCTATTACGACATCGCTGGCGATTCGATTGCCAGCCGGACGATTGGCGGCGATTTTTTTGAATTCGCAGAGCTTCCCGCGAGCGGCATCGGCGTCGCGCTGGGAGACGTGGCCGGCAAGGGGCCAGCGGCAGCATTGCTGGCAGCCATGCTGCAAGGGATGTTCGTCTTCGAAGCGCAAGCGGGCAATAGTTCTGCTGTGACGCTCGCGCGGATGAATCGCGCCGTCGCGGAGCGGGGCTTTGGGTGGCGTTTGGCGACGCTTGCTTACGGAATTCTTTCGCCGGATGGCCGGTTTGCGTATTCAAACGCGGGCCACAATGCGCCGGTGATGCTGAGAGGGACGGAAGTTCATCGCCTCACGGCCGGCGGGCCCATTCTCGGCGCTCTTGCGGATGCAGCGTTCCCGGATGAATCTCTGCAATTAAAAAAAGGCGACGCCATCATTATGTTCAGCGATGGAATCACTGAAGCGCGAAATGATGCCGATGAAGAGTTCGGCGAAGAGCGGCTCATCGCCTGCGCGAAGGCTCATCTTGGCGAGCCAAGCGCGGAGATTGCGAGAGCCATTCTTGCCGCCGCCCGCGAATTCTCTCAAGGCAAGCAACAGAGCGACGACATGACGGTCACGGTGACGCGCTTCCTGTGAGCTAGAAGGGGATGTCTTCGTCGGAGATTCCACTCTCTTGGGATCCGGCTTCGTCCGGCGCGGCAGCTTCGAATTCCGCTGAACGGGAAGCGCCCGCGGCGGCTCCGGCAGCTGCGGCGGAATCGGCGCGCGAGCCGAGCATGCGCATGTCCGACGCGACGATTTCCGTGGTGGAGCGCTTCTGACCCGACTTATCTTCCCATTCGCGCGTCTGCAAGCGGCCTTCGATGTAAATCTGCGAGCCTTTCTTCAGATATTGCTGGCAAATCTCAGCGAGCTTGCCCCACGCGACGATGCGATGCCACTCCGTGCGCTTCTGGCGCTCGCCTGCGCGGTCTTTGTACGTGGAATCCGTCGCCATGGTGAAATTGGCGACGGCCTGGCCGCTTCCGGTGTAACGCGTCTCCGGGTCGCGCCCGAGTCTTCCCACTAGGATTACTTTGTTGACGGACATGGCAGCCTCTGCGGCTGAGGAGTCAATTCCTGCGCCGCCCGGGAAGTATACCTGAAGCACGGCCGCGTGGCGCGGCGGTTCTTAATGGGAGAGATGCCCGCCGTTTAGGGAAGGTGGCGGAGTTCAGTTTGCGCCGCCTTGGCTTCGTCGGTTCCCGGGAACATGCGGATCAGTTCGCGAAATTCCGATTTTGCCGACGTGCGCTTTCCCAGCTGCACGTACGCGCGGCCCTTTTCGAGCATCGCCGGAGCCACGCGAGGACTGCGACGGTAATTCACGATGACTTTGTCGTATGCGTCGATCGCCTTGGCGTATTCGCGCTGGGCATACGACAGTTCGCCGAGATAGAACTGCGCATTCGCCGCCAAGGGGCCATCCGGAAAATTCAACAGATAATCGGAGAGCTCCTGGCGCGCCATGTCGTAATGCCGCGAGTTGTAATCGCGCACGGCGTTCGAGTAGAGCGTGTCGCCGGAGATCGGTTGGAGGCTCGAGACCGGCTTGGTCGCGCTCGCAGGCTGCGAGTACGAGGGAGCGTCGCCGCCTGTGCCAGTATCCGGCGACGTGGGATTTGCTTGCGTCGGCGCAGATGACACTTTCGCGTTGATTGTCTGCAGCGTCGATTGAATGTCGGCCATCTGTTGCGCCAGTTTGCCGACGCGCGCCTGCATGTCCGCCATGTTGTCTGAGATTCCGGTCATCTGTTGCGTCACGGCGCTGTTGTTCGCGCCGCTGTTGGCTTGAGCGTCCTGGAAAGTTTTCTGCATCGAGCCGACCGCGACGCTGAGATGCGTGGTGGCGTCGCTCGACTGCTGAATCAGCGTCTGCAGGGCGGCGAACTTCGAGTCCATGTTGCTTCGCAGGTCCTGCTGATTCTGCAAAATCTGGGCGACGGACTGTTGGAGTTCGATGATTTCGCGAGATACGGCGTCGGCCGCGGGCGGGGCCAGCATCGCGCCGCCGATGGCTCCCGCGATGATGAGCGCGAAGCTCAGAACGACGGTTCTAGCGCGCATGGACATCCTCCTTTGAATACGCCGCGGCCCCGCGGCCCGCCTAGGCGGGCTGCGGCGTCAACGGGTGTGACTTCCTTCTACCGCTATTGCTGCATCACGAAATGGCCGCGGCGGTTTTGCTGCCAGCAAGTTTCGTCGTGCTCGCTGCAGAACGGGTGCTCCTTGCCCCAGCTCATTGTTTTGATGCGGTCCGCGGAGATGCCGAGCGACACCAGATACTGTTTCACGGAATCCGCGCGCCGCTGCCCGAGGCCGAGGTTGTATTCCGACGAGCCGCGCTCGTCGCAATGGCCCTCGACGGTCACGTTGACCTGAGCATACGAACGCAGGAACTCCGCGTCCTTCTGCAGCGCCGCCTTGGCGTCGTCGCGGATGTCGGACTTGTTGAAATCGAAGTAGGCATCCGTGACGTTTTGGCTGAACAGCGCATTGATGTCGGGCGCTGGCGCCGGTGGCGGTGGCGGTGGAGGCGGAGCCGCAACGGTGATCAACACGTTGGCGTTCGCCGTGCCGCCCGGGCCAGTGGCCGTGATTGTGTACGTTGTGGATTGCGCCGGGCTGACGTTTGTCGAGCCTTCCGGCGCCACTTTTCCGATTGCGGGTTCCAGATCCAGATCGGTGGCGTTCGTGGACGACCAATTCAGCGTCGTGCTTTCCCCGCTCTTGATTGTGGTTTGAGTCGCGTTCATCGTCACCGTCGGCTGCGCTGGAGCAGGAGCTGGAGCGGGAGCCGGAGGCGGTGGCGGCGCCACTTTCTTCTTGCAGGCGCCGGCGAACGCGAGAACGGTGAACGCACTAACGAATACGAGAAGCCTGCGAATCGAACTGCTTTGCATCGAACATCCTCCTTCGCACCCTGCGCTGCGCGAGTCTTTCAGCTCAGGGACGAGATATTTGACATGGAATTAAGACATCCTTTTGAGACAACTGCACAAAATTCTTTTTTATTTCTGCGACCAATTTGGCGACTCATTTTTCCCGGTAAAGGTCAATTGCCGCTGCTGGCTGCCGTCGGCCAGCATCATCCAGATTTGCAGCGAACCGGAGCGCGTGGTTTCGAACACCAGATGCCTTCCGTCCGGCGCCCAGCTGGGACGTTCATTCTCCCCCGAATCGCGCGTCAGTTCGACCAGCTGATTCGTTGCGATATCCATAATGTAAATGTCGAAGTTTCCCTGGGGCCGCCTCCAGCTGAACGCCAGCAATTGTCCGTTCGGCGACCACGACGGGTCCACAACATAGCCTGTCGCCGGTAAATCCTTCGCGGCGACGCCAGTCGCCGCCGAAAGCGGAATCCGTTGGAGGTTGGAGCCATCCGCGTTCATCTGATAGAGATCGGGAAGGCCGCCGCGGTCGCTCACGAAAATGATGGACTGGCCTGTCTTCGGGTTCCACGTCGGCGAAGTGCTCACGGCAGCGGAATACGTCAGCTGATGCATGTGCTGGCCGTTCGCGTCGGTGACGTAAACCTCTGGATCACCGTGAACGCTCGACATGAACGCAAGCTCCGTGCCGTCGGGCGACCACGCAGGCGACGCGCTTGTCCCCGGAAACCGCGGAAACGAAATCAACCGATTTGTCAGCAGCGAATACATGCAAATCTGCGCGGAGACAACGCGCTGGTAAGGCTCGTAGCAGGTGAACGCGATGCGCGAATCATCCGGCGACCATCGCGGCGTGAGCGCTGTCGAGCCCAGGTGCGTCAACTGCGTCTGATTCGCGCCGTCGTAATCCATTTCCCAGACTTCCTTGTGCCCCGTGCGATTGCTCACGAACGCGATCTTTGTCTGCGCGATGCCCGCCACGCCGCCGCTCAGCCGCGAAATGATGTCGTCGGCGAATTCATGCGCCAGCTTCCGCGCGCCGGCCTCCGTCGCGTCGCCATTGTAAATCTTTTCGAGCACGGAAAGGGGAGAAGCTTGCCGCACGTCGTACAGGTAGCCCGCCACGGAAAGGGAAGCGCCGGTTGACGTCAAATTTCCAAACGCGACCATCATCGCGCTTGCCGGAGCCTGGCTCCACGCCTCCGCATTCAGCTCTCCGGGCGCGCTCGGCGCTTGCATGGGATAAAAACTCGAACTGACCATCTCGATTATCCCCGAGTAGGTGAGATCGTCTATTAAAACTTGATGAAAAATCTTCTCAAGCGGCGCCGCTTCCGGATTTCGCGCCGCGAATTCCGGCACCGCCAGCTTGACCTTTTCCACTCCCAGGCCCGTTCCGGTCTTGATAACGTCCTGCGCTGTAGCCGGAACTGCTGCCGATAAGAAAGTTGCGCCCAAAAGGGCCAATAAGGCGATGACAAGTCCCGCAAAGCGATTCATTCCCCTTTTCCCCTTGACGGCCTCCACTCTCGAAGCCGGACAGCCAACTTGTGGATGAATGCATGCAGCGGCAACGTTCATTGCCGCTTGAAATCGAACCAGAATTCCACGTTCACGTACGACCCGCGGTATGCCGCTGGCAGTTGATCGAGCGGATTGGAACTCCGCACCGCGCGCACCGCGGATGAATCCACGGACTGATTGCCGCTCGACTGCGTGACCTGAATATTCGTGACTGTGCCGTCGCGCAGAATCTCGAACGTCACCATGCAGCGCGGCGCCCACGAAATTGTCGGGTCCACGGTCGCTTGCAGCCAGTTGCTGCTCACGCGCCGCTGCACGGCTTCGACGTACCACGGAAATTGCGCGCCGAATGCGCCGCCGGATGTTCCGGAGATTCCCATTCCTCCCGGCGACGTCTGCCCCATCATGAACGAGGTATAAGGAATCTGCGGCGCGCCTCCCTTGCCGTAAGGCACGGCGTTCGGCGGAGGCGGAGCGGGATTATCGAGCACGCGCGAAGGTTTTGACACGATCTTCTGCGGCTTTTCCTTTTCAAATTTGGGCAAGTAAAGCGCGTTGGAATCGTCGGGCAATTTCGGCTGCGGCTCCTCTTTGTACAAGCCTTTCGTTTCATCCACGACGCGATTCGTCGTGACCACGTCCGGCTTTGGCAGGGGAACCGCCGGAATGTTTCCCACGAGATTGACGTTGATAGTGCCTTCGCCGCCGGCGCCGCCCCAGGTTTCGCCGCGGTGCGACAAGACAGTTGAGATAACGAGGCTGAAGAGAAGCAGCAGGTGAAACGCCGCTGAGAACTTCAGCGGGCTTCGCAACGACATCGCGGTTTGGCGAGGGAAAGTTAACTCCATATCACTCGGTTCGCGGCTCTCCGTTCAGCGGCTTCGTCACCACGCTTATATTATTGATGCCGGATTGCCTCAGCGTGTCCATCACCATGGCCCAGACTGCGAAGGGAACCTGCGAGTCGCAACGGACATACACCGGCGTGTTTTTCACGTCTTTGTCCTCGGCCAGCACTTTCTTCCCCAGCTCGTGAATGTTCACCGGGTCGTTGCCCAGGTAGAGGCGCTGCGCGCGGTCAATCGTCACGATGATCCGCGCCTGCGTGATTTCCTTCACCGTCTTGGTTTTCGGCAGCTCCACGCGAATGCCCGATTCGAGAATCGGCGCCGTAATCATGAAAATCACCAGCAGCACGAGCATCACGTCCACGAACGGCACGATGTTGATGTCCGATAATGTGGTTCCGGGTTGTCGCGAGAGTTGCGGCATGACCGATCACGAATACAGCGTTTCGATTTTCGCCACGAACTCCGAGGCGAAATTGTCCATCCGCAAGGCAAAATCACGAATGCGGTGAAGATAAATGTTGTAGGCAATCACAGCGGGTATCGCGGCGAAAAGTCCGGCGGCGGTTGTGATCAGCGCATCCGCGATTCCGGGCGCGACAGCGCGTAAACTGGACTCTCCCGCTTCGCCCAATCCGGAAAACGCGTCCATTACGCCCCAAACCGTGCCAAACAACCCGATGAACGTCGAAATCGAGCCGATGGTCGCCAGCCACGGCATCCAGCTTTCCATCTCGCGGACTTCATCCGCGGAAGCGAGCTGCATTTCGACTTGCACCGCGCGCGGATTTTTCAATTTACCCGGATGGGGATTGCCGCCGGCGAGTTGTCCTTCCAGTTCCCTGTAACCCGATTCGTACACGCTCACAAAAGGAGATCCCGACGCGCCCGCGCGGAGCGAAACCGGGTCGGGCAGTCCGCGGCCGGAGCGAAAAAGCTGCATGAACCGCTTCGTTCGCGGCTCGATCGTCCCGAACAGACGGTATTTCTGGAAGATGATGGCCCAGGAGAAGAGCGACAGCCCGATGAGAATCAAAAGGTCAATTCGCGCCACCCAGCTCGTCTGGAACAGGATTGTGGCGAGCCGTCCGGCGAAGATTACAGCGGCCGCGTGCGGAATGTTCTAGCCCCCGAGGAAGATTCCTCGAACCCGAAATTTACCGTAGCATAGGCCGCAAGTGGGGTCAAACCACCGTATCGTATTCCGATATTTTCTGTTGCACGACACGACACATCGAAACGGCGACAGAGCGCGGCGATTCTGTTCCCGAAGCGCTGGTGAATTCCGCTTCGCGGGCACGTTTAAGGAGCGGTGGAATCGGCGGAGGTCTCGGTTTTCATTCCCCGCGCAGAGCTTCCACCGGATCGACGTTTGCGGCGCGCCGCGAAGGCAGATAGCTGGCAATCGCCGCCGTCGCAATCAGGGAAACCAGAACGGCGGCGTAGGTAATCGGATCAGCGGGACTCACGCGAAACAGGAGCGACGACAACAATCGCATCAACGCGATGGCCGCGGCCGCGCCGCAGAGCACGCCCGCGGCGGCGAGCCACATTCCGTGGCGGACGAACATGCCGATGAGTGACGGCTGCTGCGCGCCCAGCGCGATGCGGATGCCGATCTCGCGCGTCCGCTGCGACACCGAATATGCAATCACGCCGTAGAGCCCGATTACGCCGAGCAGCAGCGCCATGCCTCCCGCCAGCGCCAGCATCACCAGCGTGAACGAAGTCCGTGCCATGGACTGCTTGTAGTAATAATCGAGCGTGTGCACGCTGGCGAGCGGAAGATTCGCGTCCACGGACCACACGGCCTTCTGAACCTCCTTCATCAGGCTCGCTGAACCTGCCCTCGGCGTGCGAATGGCGAACGCTGCCGAGCGGCGCGCTAGTCCCGTCAAATTACCTTCGAAATTTTCCACCAGCATCGGCCAGTAAGCGGCGGTCGGAGCCGGCTGGTCCATTCCGTCGGCGTGCACGTCGCCGACCACGCCGACGATTTGCCGCCAGTCGTCCTTGCTGCCCACACGGATCTGCTTGCCAAGCGCCGCGCTGGGAGATCCCCAGTATTCGCGCGCCATGTTCTCGGATACCATCGCCACTGGCGCCTTATTGGTCGTATCGGTCCACGTGAAATCGCGGCCCGCGATGAGCGACGTGCCCAGCGTCGCAAGAAATCCGGGCGAGGCGAACTCGAATCGGCGCAACGGCGGAAGCTGTCCTTCAGCATACGATTTGTCTTGCGCGAAAACCGGGTCCGTCCATCGGTTCCCGTCCAGGGGCACGGCGTTCGAAAAGCTAACCGACGTCACGCCCGGGATGGCCGCGATTTTATCCGTGATTTGTTGTTGCATGCGAACCACGGCGTCGGGTTCCTTCGCTTCGGATGTGGGAATGTCAATTCGCAGCGTCTGCAACTGGCTTGGATCCGTAAATCCCGGATTGACGTGCGTCAGCGCCCGGAACGTGCGAATCATCAAGCCGGAAGAAATCATCAGCACAAATGCCAGCGCCACTTGCACCACGACGAGCACGCTGCGCGCGCGGTGCCGTTCGCGGCTTTGTGTGAGCGAACGCCCGATCTCGCGCAGTCCGGTGCCCAGGCGCGTGCCTGCGTATTTGAAAACGGGAACGCATCCGAAGAGCAAGCTGGCCCCAAGCGCGACCGCCAGCGTGAAGAGCAGCACGGGCACATCAATTCCTATTTCATTGATGCGCGGCAAGCCCGTCGGCGCGATGGAAACGAGCGCCCGCAGGGCGGCATACGCCAGTCCAAGCCCGAGCGCGCTGCCGATCAATCCCAGAACGACGCTTTCCAACAGCAGTTCGCCCGCGATGCGTCCCCTTCCCGCGCCCAGCGCCGCGCGAATCGCCAGCTCCTGCTGCCGCCCTTCGACGCGCACCAGGAGCAAATTCGCGACGTTCGCGCAGGCAATCAGCAGCACCATCCCGATTCCGCCCATCAGCACCCACAGCAGCGCGCCCACGTCCCCGACGACTCGCTGTTTCAACGGCCGCAGATACGGCGCGATCCGTGCCTTCTTGAACAAGTCCAGGCTGAATCCCGGCGGAGAAGGGAAGGCGTCGAAAGTGATGGGAATCATTCGCGCCACGTCGGCGTTGGCCTGCTCTATCGTCATGCCGGGCTTGAGCCGGGCAAATCCGTTATAACTGAATCGGCCGAGAGTCGTTTTGCTGCGGTCCAGCCGCAGGGGAAGAACGAGCGGCGGAGTCTCGTCATCCATGAACCGGAAATTTTCCGGCAGCACGCCGATGATTTGGCGCGGGTCGCCGTCAATCGTCAGGTTTTTGCCGATCGCATTCGGGTCGCCGCCGAATTTCGTTCGCCAGTAACCATACGACAGCATCACGGTCTTCACGCCGCTCGGAGAATCGTCCGTGGGATTGAACAGCCGCCCTAGCGTCGGCGAGACGCCGAGGATCGGCAGTGTCCCGTCAGTTACGTCCAATGTGTTAACCTGCTCCGGCTCGCTCACACCAGTCACCGTCACAGTATTGTTGTTGAACATCGCGACGTCCTGAAACGTGCGGCTCTGCTCGCGATACACGAAGTACATGGAGGGCGACATGCCCGCATCTTTGATGTTCACGCCGGGCGCGGAGTGCGAAAGGTCAATCAACTGCTCCGCATGCGGGTAGGGAAGCGGCTTCAGCAGCACGCCTTCGACAACGCTGAAAATCGCCGTGTTCGCGCCGATCGCGACCGCCAGCGTCACCAGCGTGATCGCCGTGAACATCGGCGCTCGCCCCAGCCGCCGGAATACTTGCCGCAATTGATTTCCCAGTGATGACATGATTTTTCCTCGGCCTCCAAATGGACTTGCTCTTTTTCTCTGGCCCTATGTGTCTTTGACGCTGCGCTTGGACATCCGATACACAATACGCAGAGATGAGGCAAAAAGTTCACGGCTCGCGCCAGAAGAGCGGACTGAGGACATTGCTTTTTCGTCAGGGCACGGTTTTTTACCCTGAGCAGAGTCGAAGGGCAACCGTACCGTAGCCGAAGGGCAGCCGCTGAGAACAGTCTCGTTATTCCGTAGCCGGTCCTGACGAACCGTGGCACAGGCTCTCAGCCTGTGCCGGCTTTGGGATTTTTTGTCAGGGCAGGGCGGGTTTCGTCAGGGCACGACTTTAGTCGTGCCGTAACCGCGGTGATATGAGCGCGGCTTTAGCCGCTGAGGTATCGATTTTGTAGCTACCACACAGACTCGTCAGTCCCTCCCTTGAACTCGCTTCCAAGTCTCCGCGCTTCCGGTGTGGTAAGATTCGAAATGGTCATGTCCGGTCGCATTGACATCCCGCTTTCGTCCCTTGTCGGCGCTCCTGCGCCCGGCGCTGAAGCCTTAATGTCGGATTCCGCTGCGTCTGAAGAAGTGGCATCTGGTCGCACGTTTTACCTCGAGACTTTCGGCTGCCAGATGAACGTCCACGATTCCGAAAAAGTCGCCGGAGTTCTTCTCGGACGCGGCTATCGCCAAACCGATTCCCCCGCCGCCGCCGACGTGGTTTTCTACAATACGTGCAGCATCCGCGAAAAAGCGGCGCACAAAGTTTTCTCGCGTCTGGGAGAATTTCGTGGCGCCGCCGGCGAAGGCAAACTCATCGGCGTGCTCGGCTGCGTCGCGCAGCAGGAGGGCGAAGCGATTTTCCGTCGCGCTCCCTGGGTGCGCATGGTCTGCGGCTCGGCGAGCTATCGCCAGCTTCCCGCGCTCCTCGACCAGCTCGACGCCGGCGCGCAGCGCGTCACAGGACTCAGCCTCGACACGCAGGAGACTTTCGAAACCGAGATCACGCAGCGCGACAATCCTTTCAGCGCGTACGTCACCATCATCGAAGGCTGCGACTACGCTTGCTCCTATTGCGTCGTCCCGCACACACGCGGCCCGCAGCGCAGCCGCACCAGCGCTTCGGTTCTCGCAGAAGTCTGCCGCCTCGCCCGCGCGGGCTACAGCGAAGTCCAGCTTCTCGGACAGACGGTCAATTCCTATCGCGATCCTTCGCCGCGCAAAATGTCGTTTCCGGATTTGCTCCGCGCCGTCGCGGAAATTCCCGGAATTCGCCGCGTCCGCTTCACCACTTCGCATCCGAATGATTTCACGCGCGAGATCGTCGCCGCCATTGATGCGACGCCTGCGCTCTGCGACCACATTCATTTGCCCGTGCAGTCCGGCGCCACCAGCATCCTCCGCGCCATGCGCCGCACTTACACGCGCGAGCAGTACCTCGAAAAAATCGAATGGATTCGCGCCGCGCGCCGCCCCATCAGTATCACCACCGACGTCATCGTCGGCTTCCCGGGCGAATCCGAGTCGGATTTCGCAGAGTCGCTCTCGCTTCTCGACGCCGCGCAATACGACGGCGTGTTTTCGTTCACCTACTCTCCGCGCCCAAACACGAGTGCGAAAGACATGCCCGGCGCCATCTCTGAAGAAGAAAAGGGTCGCCGCCTCGCCGCGCTTCACGCGCGCCAGCGTGAAATTCAGCTTGCGCGCAATGAATCGCTCGTTGGCAAGCGCTTCGAAGTCTTCATCGAAGGCCGCCACGAATCGCGCGGCCAATGGACCGGGCGCACGACGAGCAATCGCATCGTAAATTTTTCTTCGCACGAGCGCGAGCTTTTGGGACAATATCGTCAGGTGGAGATCGCCGCCGCAGGTCCTTTCGCCCTCGTTGGCGCGCAAATAAAGGGCTCCCAGGTCGACGGCTAGTCGAGCCTGGGAGATCAGTCCCTCGGGGAGGCCCCATGGAACGCGAAGTCAAGATCCGCGGCTTGATGATGGATCCCGTCACCAATATGCCCGTCGTCGTCCTCAAGGCCATTCAGGGCAACGGCACTCTTCCCATCTGGGTCGGCATCTACGAAGCCAACGCCATCGCCCTTGAAATCGAAAAAGTCCAGACTCCCCGCCCGATGACTCACGATCTCCTGAAAAATGTTTTGCTCGGCCTCAATGTCCGCGTCCAGAAAGTCGTGGTCAGCGACCTCAAGGAAGACACGTTCTACGCTATCATCTGGATGGAGCGCGACGGCCGCGTCATCTCCATGGACTCGCGCCCCAGCGACGCTCTCGCTCTCGCGCTGCGCCTCGATTGCCCCATCTTCGTCGACGAGGAAGTTTTCAAGAGCTCGAAGATCACGGCCTCCGCCGCCGACAAGACTTCGAACGAGGATTTGCGCAAGTGGCTCGAGAATTTGAACGACGAAGACCTCGGCCGATATAAAATGTAACCGGCTCTCGCACCCAGCCACCCCAGCCCGAAAACCGAAACTGCCTGCTCAAGCACGCGAAAGTTGATTTTTCGCTTGCACAGGTAGGGGAAATATCGGTAAAGTGACACTGCTTATTGTAGGGAGGCCTGTGTCCCGACTATATATAGGCGTGCGGTTGCCGAAGGAGCGTCCGCGTACTTGACCACTATCCTGGCCATCGCCAATCAAAAGGGCGGCGTCGGCAAGACCACGACGGCCATCAATCTCTCGGCGGCTCTTTCTCTTCGCAAGAAACGCACACTCCTCGTTGATCTCGATCCCCAGTCGAACACCAGCATTGCTTTTCTTGAGGCCGCTGACATCCAGGTCTCCATGTACGACGTCTTTGGCGAACATCCGCCCGAGATGGCCAAGGTCATCCGCCCAACCAAGTTGCCAAATCTTTTCCTCGCTCCCGCGAAACTCTCTCTCGCTCGTCTCGAGCAGCAGATGTCCGGCCAATTTGACGCGCCCTATAAATTGAAAGACGCGTTATCGCCGGTCCTCAAGGATTACGATTACGTTGTCATTGATACGCCGCCGGCGCTCGGCATTCTCACGGTAAACGCTCTCGTCGCGTCCACTCATCTCCTGGTTCCGATTCAAGCCGCCTATTTCGCCATCGAAGGCACCGACGATTTGCTCGAAACTTATGCGCGGATTCGCGCGCGGCCAAATCCGGATTTGAAAGTTTTGGGAGTGGTCATCACGCTCTACGATCGTCGCACCAACATCTCGCGCGACACGCACGAGCAGATTCGCGCCGTCTTCGGCAATGCCCTGTTCAAGACGCGCATCAGCAAGAACGTGCGCCTCGAGGAAAGTCCGGCCTACAAGGAAACTATTTTCACCTTCGCGCCCAAATCGCCCGGCGCCGAGGAGTATCGCAAGCTATCACAGGAGGTCATCCAACGTGTCGAAGCGGATCGGGTTGCCCGTCACTCTCAAGATGCGGCATGACGCCCATTATGTCGAGACGCTGGCCAGCTTCAGCGGCGCGTCCATCGGCAGGATGATTCCTGTCGGCAAAATTCATCCGAACCCGGACCAGCCCCGCAAAGCCATCGGCGATTTGTCCGAATTGACTCAATCCATTCGCGAGAAGGGCGTCCTCGAACCTCTTCTCGTGCGCTTCGTCCCGCGCGAAGACGCCTATTACATCATCTCCGGCGAGCGTCGCTACCACGCCGCGCGCGCCGCGGCGCTCACCGAGCTGCCCTGCATCGAAAAAATCGCCGACGACGCCGAAACGCTTGAGCTTGCCCTCATCGAAAATCTCCAGCGCAAGGATTTGACGCCGTTCGAGGAAGCCGACGGCCTCTTGCGCCTCGCTGAGCATTTCGATTACACCCACGAGGACATCGCGCGAAAAATCGGCCGCTCGCGTTCTTCCGTCACCGAAACTCTGTCTCTCCGCGAAATCCCCGACCCGGTTCGCAAGCTCTGCATCGAAAAGCGCGTCCTCTCGAAATCCATGCTTCTGCAAGTCGTCCGCCAGCCCAACGAAAAGAAGATGCGCGACATGGTCATGCAAATCGCGCAGTCCGGCTTGACGCGCGACGAAGCTCGCCGCGTTCGCCGCGACGAAAGCGAATCCGATGCGCGCCCGAAGCCCTACATTTTCGACTACCACGCGCCGGACAACGCGTTTCACTGCCGCATCCAGTTCCGTCGCAGCCAGATCTCTCGCGAGGAATTGCTCGCCGCTCTGCGCCTCGTCCTCGCCGAACTCCAGTCCGGCGCCGTCTCCTCCTCCGCCGCCTGACGCCGTTTTGGTGTCGGTGCAGCGCATTTTGCGAATGATTTTCATTTGCGATCAGGATTTTGCAAGTGGCTGTGTTTTCAATCATTTGATCCTCCACGACTGTGCGTTTCATTTGCGATTAGAAACGCCTCCGAGGCTTCCATTGGCGACGCGATTCCTGTGTGAAAGGAAACGGGGGATCGGCGCTTGCGGAGGATCCGAGTGGCGGGCCGGCGGCGCGCGTCGACTGCTTCGCCCCTCCCTTCGGCAGGCTCAGGGCCTCCGCTTCGCTCCGGCGGCTGAGCTCGGGACAAGCAGTCGCCGGTTTATCAGGGGCCGCCTCCGGCAGGGTGGACGAAAGCGAAGCGACGTTCTCTTTGTTGTCCGCGACATTGTTCTCAAACCCTGTGCGATGCGGAAGCGCCGAAGACGCGCTGTTTGGAAAAGCCGCCTGCGGCAGCAAGGAAGAAGACGACGAGCCGGCATTCATGTCGCGGTTAAAACCGCGACCCACAAAGCCCTCGCTGTCTGGCATCCCGTTGCCAGAGGTGGGGGCATTGTCCATGAAGGCGGCCTTCTTGGCCGCGTTGGCCTGACGGTCGGCTTCGATGGCGCGATTGCGCTCTTCGCGGCACTTTGCGAATTCGGGAGTGAGTTCGAGGATGATTTCCGGAGGGGCAGGTTTGCCGTCTATTCTCGGCATTTCGCCGGCGGCGGAGTCGGAAGGCTCGTCGAGGAGAGCGGTGTCGAAGATGGGAGAAGAGCGGCGGGGCCGAACCTCGACGGATGAATCCACAGGCTGAGAGCCTGTGCCACGTGAGGCATTCGTCTGCTGCGCCCTTCGGCTCCGCTCAGGACAAGCAGGCGCGGGCAGGGCAAGCCCTGCCCCTACGGGAGATGAATCCTGTCGATGAATAACGAGATGGGAGGGAGGGTCAACCCATTGGCCTTCATCGTTGATGCGGGTGATGGCGCGGGCGGCGCGGATGACCGAGCTGGCCGTCACCGGGACTTCATTGACGCGCTCGACGATGCGCTCCATGGCGAAGCGGAGATTGAGGCGGCGCTTGGCAAAGAGGCCCGTGGCATGGGCGTGACGATATACCGTCGAGAGATCGCGGAGACGATAGCTGCGCGCGAGGTCTGCGGGGTTGCGCCAGTTGAGGAATTCGAACTCGATGACGTGGCGATCAGGGTGGTTGCAAATGCGGCACTTAGCCGAATGGCGTGAAGGTGTTGAGCTTTGTCGCTTTGGTGGTCTGACTTTGATTTCTCGTTCTAGTCCTGGTGCTCTGACTGCTTTTTCGCGCATTGGAGTTCTCCTTTGGGTTCTCCACGTTTTCGTTCTAACTGCTTGTGCCCGGTCGGGTTAACCCCGACCGGCCGCTACATGATGCGTGCCCGCCTAAAGGCGGCTTCTACAAACCCGATGGGGCCAAAAAAAACCGCTCCAAATCCGTGGTACTGGATCGGGCGGTCTTTGAAAGTTGAATTTTCGGAAGAGCTTATGGGCTCCCGTGAAGTTTCGGGAGGCACGCGGCCCGACCGTGCGCGATTAACTCGCGCAACAGCATTAGTATCAGAAAAGTAACGTTCTGTCAAGCGAAATCTGTGAGACAATCGCGTCCGATTTCGGGACCTGCTTACCAATCTGCAGTAGGTCTGAAGGGTGTCGCAGCTGTAAGCGTGACATATCGTGGGTGTTCTTTTGGAGGAAGATTTTGGATAGGGCGGAATTTGCAATGGTCGGGCGATGGCTAGGAGCTCTTTTCTCGGAGACGATGGTGTGCGCATGGCTGGTCCTGTCTGCGCTCAGCACTCTGGTCACGTTTTTCATCCATGGGCTTTCCGGCCAGTGGCGTGTTGGCTCACTGACTTCGCTGATTTTAGGCTTCGCTCTTGCGAATTATCGAGTTTTCCGAAGTAGTCAGATTGAAATTGAGGCGATGCGGCGGGCAATGCAGATGGCGGAGGCTAGGGCCCCTGAGTTGAGTATTATGCCCCAGGGTGGGTCGCGCTACATATTGAGTCCGGTGGCTAATGCCTCGCATGGGGATTTCAAAGGGGGGTGGCTGGAATTTCACCTGATGGTCGAGAATGCGGGGCGCAAAAAGTCCACAGTGACGGATTTTGGGGTGGAAATATCAGAGCTCGGGCGGACGTTTCGAGGCCTAAAGCCGGTGGAAGGGAAAGAGTTCGTGCAGGGCAGGCACTGTGGGCACGGTTTGGATTCTAGGAATGTGCTCAGTCAGACGGGAATACTGAGAGTGGATTCTGAGAGCGCGACGAATCGGGGAATCCTCCTCTTCTATGTAGCTGATATTGATTTGGAAACGTTTCTTAGGAATGGGTTGCGGATGTCGGGGGAGCAGCGACGGTTTCCGCCGCTGCATTGCCGGCTGAGTTTGACGGATACTTCCCAGTCCGGTGCAGTATGTGAGTTCGAGTTGGCGGAGCATTGAGCCTGTACCACGAGGGCTACAAGTCTTCTGGGCGGAGGCCGGTATGCTTGGCGATGCGCGCGAGCATCTTCGGGCCGATTTCGACAGCGTCATGGAACGCCCAAACGTAATCGCCGCGGACCGGATGCGTCAGAACTACATGCGAGCCTCTTTGGGATTTTACGGTGTAACCGTTTCGGAGAAGCGCGCGGAAAACCTTCGATGCTTTCGTGCTGGGCCACCGGCTCAACGGCGGGAAGCGACAGAGACGGTGAACGATTCGCTGGGTTCCTTCTCTTCCTCGATGCGGTCCGCGAGAACGCGCAAAGCAAGGGCCTGGACGGAAGTGATCGCTTCTTTCTCTGTGTTCCCGTAAGCCATCACGCCGGGCAAGTCGAGGACTTCGGCGATCCAGCGGCCGTCCACTTCGCGTTCTGTTTCGATCCTGTATTCTTTGCGCGACATGCTATGTATAAAGATAGTGTAGCACGCATCGAGTGTCGCAGGCGGGTTTTGTACAGGGAGACGCAACACGTGAAAAGGCAAAGCGGCGTCGAGTTCCGGTGGGACCCTTCGGGCCCAGCGGAATCCGCGAAGCGGACCGCCGCACTCCATAAAAAGCAACGGCGTCGCGCCCTTCGTACTTCTGGGCAAGCGGGCGCTGTTCTCTCCGTGTTCGGAGCGGCGGCTGTGTTAGGATGCGCCGCCTGTTCATAAGGGGCCGCCCAGGTCGACGGTTAGTCGAGCCTGGGGGAAAAGAGGAGCACCGAGTTGCCCGCACCCAAACTGCCCGGCTGGCTGACCCGCGCGATAGCGTCGTTCGGCGGCGCGGGACTATTTGTCGTGGCGTTCTTCGATTCCTCTGTGCTGTCGTTTCCGTTTGTCACGGATCTGTCCGTCATCGAATTTTCGATTCATCGCAGCGCGTTCATGCTCTTCTACGCGGCGATGGCGACGCTCGGCTCACTGGCCGGGTGCATCTGGCTTTACCTGCTGGGGAAGAAGGGAGGGGAAGCGTACTATCGCCGGCGCGAGCATCAGGAGCCGGGGAAAATTCGGCTGTGGGTCAGCGCGCATGCGTTTCTGAGCGTGTTCGTTCCGGCGCTGTTTCCTCCGCCGATTCCTTACAAGGCTTTCGTCATCGCCGAAGGGGTTTTTCAGGTGCCGTTGCGCTCATTTATTTTGGGAGTCCTCGCCGGGCGCGGGCTGCGATACTTCGCCGAAGGCGCGCTCGCCGTGAGCTACGGCGCCGCGACGGAGACTTTTCTCTTCGCGCACAAGTTGCTTCTGATTTCCATTCCAGCTGCTCTCACAATCGTTTCATTGATCGTCAGCCATTTCTTGTTTCGCGCGGCGAGGAATTCGGAGCAAGCCTGAGGGAGGCTGAAAAAGATTCTTCAGGGGTTGAAACCCCAGAAGAAAGGAAGGCGCTTATGTCGTGGCTGAAGCCACGACCCACAAGTCCTCCGAGGTATTCAGCCTTTTGCGGAAGCCGTGGGAATTTTATTAACGGGTGAATTCGAGGCGTTCGTCGCGCACGCGAAGCTGCTGATCGAGTTCGATGATAGCGATCATGTTCCCCGCGGCATCCGACTGCGCCGGGAAACGCATGTCGCGCAGCGTTACGCGATAGCCGCTGTCGAGATCTTCCGCCTCCGCAAGAGGGAATTGCGCATAGGCGAGAAAACTTCGCGCCACGGGCGAGCGCCGAGCCGCTTCAAGAACTTGAGAATTGTCGGGCTTGAAATGCGTGAGGCTCGCCTCCGGGTCAAGCGAAGCCTCCGGCCCCACGTCCACTTCGAGCGTTTCGATGGTGTTCTGCGTGTCCACGACGCCCCGCCAGGAAAAAGGCGAAGTCGAATCCGGGAACGCCCCAGCAAGCAGCGGCACGCGCCCGTGATAATCGCGCGAGAGCAGCGCCTGCACCGCGGCCTGATGCATGTCCGCGCGCAATCCGACGTAGAGCGCGACGAGCGCGAGCGCGGCAATCGCCATTTTGGACGGCGCCTGGCCCTTTTTCTTCGCGCCGATTTCTTCGCTGACCATCCGGAAGAGTCCGGGCAGCAAGAGGCCGATGAGCAAAATCGCCAGAATCCACAAATCCAAATCGCTCACGAAATCCCACGCGAACCATCGTCCGCTGAAAGGCCAGAGGAGTCGGACGCCGCCGAAGCTCGCGAGATCGAGAATCAAATGCGCCGCCGCGCCGATTGCGGAGAGCAGCAACACGGGACGAAATCGCAACGGAGATTTCGCGTTTCGCCTTCCCGGAAGCCAAAACGCGAACGCGACAGCGAGCGCGACGATGGTGGAGCCGAGAAGCGAATGAAGCAGCGTGTCGTGCAAGCGCAGATACGAAGCGGCGCCGCCGAAATAACTCAGCAGGTCGAGGTCCGCGGCGACACCGCTGGCCACGAGAATCGGCAGCGCCTGCCGGCTGACGCGGCGCAGGCCGGCTCGGTCGAGCGCAACGCAGGTCAGCGCATGAGTGACTGGGTCCAATTTGTTCGTTCCGCGCGAAGTCTATCCCAAATACGTCTGCACGGCAGAAGGTATTACCAGCGTCAGGGCGTCGGGCACAATGCGAAATTCCATCGGAAGCGTCCCCGCAGGCTCGCCGTCAATTTGCGCGAAGATTTTCTCGCCGGTCGTGGCCTCGCAAGACAATCGCTGCGTCTTCCAGGTCTCGATTCCCGGCATGCGCCGTAAGCAGCCCAGCCAAATCGCTGGCAAACAGAGCGCGAGCAAAAAGCGGCTGCGCTTCGTGTACGCGACAACTTCGAAGGAATCTTCGAAAAGACTCGCGCCCGTCGTGATGCGAAACGGCCCGCCGTAATATTTCGTCCTGCCGACGACGACGAGCGACGCCGCGATTGTTTTTTCAGCGGAGGCAATTTGAAATTTTGGGAATCGGTACGAAAAGAATTGACGCAGGCCTTGCAGCCAGTATTCGAGGATGCCGATTCGGAATTTCCGCTCTGAATTCACGGCGGACACGATCGCGCCGTCCGGCCCTGCGCCCGCGACGCAAAGAAAATATCTTGGCAGCGCGGCATCGGCGCGCGGTTGCTTCGTTTCGCGCGGGCTCATTGCTCCTAGCGCGATTCGCACCTGCTTTCCGCTCGAAATCAAACGCGCCGCGGCAGGAATGTCCCACGGAATGCCGAGTTCCTTGGCGAGGATGTTGGCGGTTCCCGCAGGCAGCACTGCCAGAGGAACCTTGCTTCCCGCGAGGCCGTTGACGACTTCGTTGTTGGTGCCGTCGCCGCCGCAGGAGATGACGAGATGGCGGCCGTCGCGCACCGCTTGGCGAGCGAGCTCGGTCGCCGCTCCCGGATGTGTCGTCGCAGCGAGCTCCGCGTGAATCCCGGCGGCCTTCAATATTTCCGCGGCGTGCGCGAGTTCGCGCAGCCGGCGCCGCCGCCCGCGCCCGCTGGCGGGGTTATAGATAATCAGCGCGTTCCGAAGCTTTGCAGGCGCTACATCCGCAGCGGCCATTGACGAAGAGGGTTCCAAAACATCGCGCATTGTATAATACCTCGCCGTTTGAACTGACTTCGTTCGCCGGGGCGCTATGCCATCAAGCAAGGCCATCGCCAAAGAGATCGCGAAGCTCCGCGAAGAAATTCGCAAGCACGAGTATCTTTATTACGTCCTCGATCAGCCGAAAATTTCCGACGCCGAATTTGACCGCTTGATGGAGCGCCTCAAGGAGATCGAGGCCGAAAATCCCAAACTCATCACGCCCGACTCGCCAACGCACCGCGTCGGCGGCAAGCCGCGCGAAGGTTTCCAGACCTGGAAGCACAAATCGCCGATGATGAGCCTCGACAACGCGTTTTCTTACGAGGCGCTGCGCGATTTCGACCGGCGCGTCCGCGAACTCGCGGGACGCGACAAGATCGAATACGTCGCCGAACACAAATTCGACGGACTCAGCCTCGCGCTGCTCTATGAAGATGGCGTCCTGGTTCGCGGGCTCACGCGCGGCGACGGCGAAACCGGCGAAGACGTCACGCCCAACGTGAAAACGATTCGCTCGATTCCACTGCGCCTGGATGCGGCGATGCTGAAGAGGTTGGGACTGCCTCACGACGTCGAAGTCCGCGGCGAAGCCATCATGACGCGCGCCGCGTTTGAAGAGCTGAACGCGCAGCAGGAAGCGCAAGGCGGAAAGCGCTTCGCGAATCCACGAAGCTCGGCGGCGGGCGCGGTGCGCGTACTCGATCCGTCGATCACGGCTTCGCGCCGCCTCGATTTCTACGCTTACTATCTCCTCGCGAACGGCCGCGTGCCTCTCAAGCGCCATTCCGAAGTACTGGAGTCCCTGGCGAAACTACAGTTCAAGGCCAGCGAGGATTTCGAAGTCTCCCATGGAATCGAAGGCGTCGAAAAGTATTGCGACCGCTGGGACTCGAAGCGTGAAAAGTTGCCGTATGAGGTTGACGGCGTCGTCGTCAAAGTCAACGAGATTTCCTTGCAGCTCGAACTTGGCTCCACTTCAAAATCTCCCCGCTGGGCCATCGCCTACAAATGGCCCGCGCGACAGGAGAGCACGGTCGTCACGAGCATTCGCTTTCAAGTGGGCCGCACGGGCGCCCTCACGCCCGTGGCGAATCTCGAGCCCGTGCAAATCGGGGGCGTCACCGTCAGCGGTTCGACGCTTCACAATATGGACGAAATCGAGCGCCTGAATTTGCACGCGGGCGACACAGTTCTCGTCGAACGCGCCGGGGAAGTGATTCCGCACGTCGTCAAGGTCGTCAAGCACGGCAGGGAAGAGAAGCCCGTTCGCGTTCCCGAGAAGTGTCCTGAGTGTGGCAGCCGGATTCACAAGGCCGAGGGCGAAGTCGCGTATCGCTGCGTCAATGCCGCGTGTCCAGCGCGACGGAAGGAATCGCTGATTCATTTCGCGAGCCGCCACGCCATGAACATTGACGGCCTCGGCGACAAGATCGTGAATCAGCTCGTGGACACTGGCATGGTGAAGGACTTCGCCGACCTCTATCACCTGAAACTGGAGAAGGTCGCCGCGCTGGAGCGCATGGCGGAAAAATCGGCGCAGAATCTTCTCGATGAAATCGAAGCCAGCAAGAAGAACAATCTCTCGCGGTTGATTTACGCGCTCGGCATGCGCTTCGTCGGTGAACGCACTGGCGAACTTCTTGCCGAACATTTCGGCTCGCTCGAGAAAATCGCCGAAGCCGGCGAAGAGGAATTGACCGAAGTTCACGAAATCGGCCCGAAGGTCGCCGCCAGCATCGCGGAATTTTTCTCCGAGAAAGCGAATCGCGATTTAATCAAGCGCCTGCGCGACGCGGGCCTGAAAATGAAGGAAGAGCGCCAGGCGCCCAAGGACACGCGCCTTGCCGGAAAGTCGTTCGTCTTCACCGGCACGCTTGAGCGCCACACGCGCGAAGACGCCGGCGCGCTCGTCGTCTCTCACGGCGGAAAGGTGATTTCCTCGGTCAGCAAGAAGACCGATTACGTTGTCGTCGGCGCCGATCCGGGCTCGAAGCACGACAAAGCCAAATCCCTCGGCGTTCCCATTCTCGACGAAGGCGCCTTCGAAAAACTCCTCGGCAAAAAATAAAGGCGAGCAGCTCACCGCGCCGCTCGCCCCGAATTACGAAGCTAACTTGAAGTTTCAGTCTTTGCCGAACACAAGGACGTGAAACGTGCCGGGCACCATCTTGAACGGCCGCGTGTGCGGCGGCGGATTCGGAATGCGTTCCACTTGCGCCGTCACGAGAAACACGCGGTGCGTTGCTGGATCGAAAGCCATGGTGCGCGCGCCGCGCTCGGTGGTCACGTTTTCGACGACGCTGAATTGCGTGGGCGAATCCTCGTGAATCACGGTGAGCGTCCCATCTCCATTCGAGGCGAACGCGTACCCCGTTCCCGCATCGAAGCGCGTCGCGTCCACGCCCTGTCCGATCGCCGGCGTCGCGATCACTTTGCCTGTGTCCGCGTTGACGATGGCCATCATTTTGTTGTGGCAGCCGGAGAAAAGAATGCGGTTTTTCGCGTCTATCGCGAGTCCGCTCGGCGACTGAGCCGGAGCGAGCGGCCAGCGATGCGTGATCTTCAACGTGCTGGAGTCAATCTCGACGATCTCGCTGGTGCTTTCGATGTTCGCGTAAACGTGGCCTTGACCGTCGGCGACAGGAAATTCCGGTTTGCCGCCGAGGTCGATCTTGCCGACGACTTTGCCGGACGCCGCGTCAATCACGGTGGACGTCCCCGGATCGCCATTCATCGTGAAGACGCGCTTCGACGCGGGATCGTACACTTCGCCGTCCGCATCCGGTTCCGAGGCGGCGCTGCCGGTCACTTGAAGCGTCTTGAGATCGAACATCCACACCTTCGCGGCGCGCCCGTCAGTGACGAATCCGCGATTGAATTCCGGCACGAGCACGATTCCGTGAATCCCTTGCATGCCGCCAATGTCGCCGACGACTTTCCCGCTCTCGACGTCCACCACGGCCACGTGGTCGCCGCGTGAAATGAACAAGCGGTTCGTCGAAGGCTCGAATTTCAGGTAATCCCAAAACGTGTCGCCGGGAACAGGAATCGTCTTGAGCAAGTGATACCCGGACGGCCCGGCCTGCTGTGTGATTACAGCCATTGGCGCGTTCGGTCGCATAGCAGCTTGCGATTTTCCTCCCGCCAGAGCTGCGTTACACAGGAAAATACAAACTGCGAAAACCGCAACAAGACTCGTCAAGCGCTTCATTAAATCTCCCTCCTCAGTGAGGCAAAATGCTTCGGCACGTCTGCTCTCGTTCGCCATCGCAACTCGCGGTCGCTTCGGCGCTGTTATGGACGTACGAGCGCGCGCAGGCGTTTCCTTAAGGATGCTCAGTTAGCGGTCTCCTCTGGTTCCCGGCGTTCTGCCTCCGCTAGCCAGTCCACGGCGGACACGGGTTACGCGGGCAAGAATAGAATGCGACTGTGGTGTGCGGCACCGAGCAAGACTTGTCGCCGCAGTCGCAAGCCCATCCTATTTCGATCAGGTCCTTCTCCCTGTTGAAGCGTATGGTCAGATGCCTTTCCCGGATACGCTCCCATTCCTGCAAAGATGGCTTCGAGTGCCCCTTCGTTCTTTCCGCTGCTTCTCCGCTTGCCATGTTTTCCTCCAGTCGAAATGTTTCAATTTGTTCCCGAGATTGCCGTCCCTTGACTCAAGCTCTTTGGCCCCGCCTTAATGAGCTGCTGCCTCTCCGCGCGAGCTTCGCGCAGAGCAGGCAAATCCGAATCCGCATTCGCCCATAACTGCAGGAACTGCGCGTAATACTTCAGTGCTTCCTCTTTCTTGCCGCCGCGTGCAAGCGCTCGCGCGAGCGCAAGGTGCGCCAAGACCCAGTCACTCGGGGAATCGTCGTGGAAAATCTC
The DNA here is from genome assembly GCA_035934545.1 of Candidatus Acidiferrales bacterium. Lineage (GTDB taxonomy): Bacteria > Acidobacteriota > Terriglobia > Acidiferrales > UBA7541 > DAHUXN01. The sequence goes on along the minus strand of DASYXV010000066.1, from coordinate 56,439 downwards.
GCCTTCGAAATTCAGGTACTTCTCATAAGCCTGGGCGGCGCCATTCCAATCGTGTTTTGCGACAAGCGCGTCCCCAAGTCCCGAGGACGCGGCATACAGCGGAAAAAACACTGCGGCTTGGATTTGTTCTCCGGCGGAACCGTCTTCGTGTTTCTGCTCTAAATCGAGCGCGCCTTGCAGATTGTAATAACAGCTCTCGACAAATCCGCTCTCACGCTCTTTTCGCATTTCAGACAACCCGTCGAGCAGCTTTCGCGCCGCCGGGACGTCGTTCAGTTCGATGGAGATCAGCCCGGCACGGTGCACATCCTCGGAGACGGAACTTTCCAGCGCGTCCTTTGCCATCCGCTGTTCGATTGTTCGCGCCTTTTCGGTTTGTCCTCGCGCCAAAAAGGTTTCTGCCAGCAGGTAGCGCCTGACCGGCATATACAGCTCGCTGCCCATCTTCTGGTCCAGCAGCAGGCCGTTTTGGAGCTCCGCGGTGGCTTCACGAAGGCGGCCCTCGTACATCAGCACGCGCGCCAGATAAAGCGAAGCCAAGTCCTCGCCATACGCTCCGCCATCTTTCCCGAGCGTTTGGAAGGCAGCGCGCGCTTGCTTCGTATCGCCCTTGCCCAGGTACGCCAGTCCCGTGCCCCAGTAAAGGAGCGGGCTTGCGGCGCCGCTGGCTCTCGCCTTGGCGTCAGCGGCGAGCGCTTCGTCGAAGCGGTTCAATCGGTCGTAATCCAGCACCAGACGCAAGTAATCCGCGGCGCTGTGGGGCGCAAGCTCGAGCGCATGGAGCTCGGCGGGCACGGATTCCTCCGAACGGCCGGTCCATAAGGAAACATCCGCCAGCCCGCGGAAGGCTTCCAAATCGTCGGGATAAACTTCCGTGAGAAGGCGGAGTTCATCCGCCGCCTTCTCGTACATTTCCTGAAATTCGAATTCTTCGGCCAGAATCAGGTAGCGTTCGCGCTCCGTGACGTTGCCGATTCCGCGCTTGGCCGCGGCCAGGTTTTCGTTCTGCGCTTTCTCATTGCCCAGCGCTCCAAATGCGCGCGCCAGATAAAGGTGAGCCATCGCGAAATTCGGATCGAGCGCAATTGCGCTCTGCGCGAGGGGGATTGAGCCTTCCACGTCTCCCGCGGCGAACAAATCCATGGCGCGCGAATAGCGCTGCAGCGCTTCGAGCGACGGCGTTGTGACTTGCTGCAGCGGCTGGCTCGTCTTCTCCACCTGCGCCAGCGACTCGCCGAGGTGCTTCCGCAAATTTTTCGAAAGGGTGTCCACGGTGGAATAGAGGTCCGCGGGCGAATTCATCGCCGCCGTTTCGGTCAGCACGGCTTCATCGCGCACGGGGTCGACAATCTGCTCAGTGATCTCGAAGTGCGAGTCGCTCTTCAGAATCGCTCCGGCAAGGACGGCCCGGCAGTTGTCGCGCTGGCAAATCTCGCGTCCCAGCTCGCGGTCCACGCGCGCGACGGCGCTTTGTCCCATCCGATGGAGCGCGTCGGTCACCTGCGAGCGGGGAATCACGCGCACATAGTGCGATTGGTCGAGCGCCTGCCGCGTCGCTTCCGTCGCGGTCTGATCGAGCAGCGCATTTCCGGTTTGATTGTCGAAGTCGGTAATGAGGATCGAAGCGTGCTCGTCGAGCACCGGTTTTTGAAAGCGCCGATAGGCAAAAAATCCGGCAAACGCCAGCGCCGCGACGAGCGCCGCAACAAGCGACCACGCAGCGAGATGCGAACGCTGCTTCGGCGCAACCTCTCCTGTGATCGCAGCGGTTTTCGCAGGCAGCCGCCGGAGCGCCTCCAGATCAACAACGATATCCGCTGCCGTCGCGTACCTTTCTTGCGGCAGTTTCGCCAGCATCTTGCCGATGATTCTGTCCACCTCATGCGGCGCTTGCGGATTCACTTCGCTCACGGGCGGCGGGTCTTCGTGGACCAAACGGTGGCAGGTTTCAAGGAATGTCGCCGCGCGGAACGGATTGCGCCCCGCCAGCGCTTCATAGAAAACGGCGCCAAGCGAAAAAATATCCGCGCGCTCATCCGCGGGCTGCTGCTCCAGAATTTCGGGCGCCATGTAACCGAGGCTTCCCGAGATGCTCGCCGCCGTCTGCTCCTCGCGCGTGCTGGCGTCATCCGCGCCGGGCAATCGCCGCGAGATTCCAAAATCGAGAATCTTTACCTGCCCGTTCGGCGTGAGCAGGATATTTTCCGGCTTGATGTCGCGATGCTGAATTCCGGCGCGATGCGCCGCGGCGACTCCGGCGGCGCATTGCGCCGCCACGGCGAGGAATTCCGGAACGTTCATCGGTGAGCGCAATCTCTCCCGCAGCGTTTGCCCTTCGATGTACTCCATCACGAGAAAGAGTTCGTCGTTTTCCTCGAACGCGTCGTAGATGCCGGCGATGTGCGGATCGTTCAATCGCGAGACGAGCAGCGCTTCCTTCCAGAGCCGCTCGCGCGATTTCTTGTCCGCGTATAGCTCCGGCGAAATTCGCTTCAGCGCCACCGCGCGGCGCAGTTTGTTGTCTTTTGCGCGGTAGACTTCACCCATCCCGCCTGTCGCCAGCCGCGCCACGACGGAGAACCGCCCAACAGTCTTTCCCGTCAGGTCGCGCGTCGCGGACGCGCTCGGGCCGCTGGATGTTCGTTGTTCGTTCACGCGGAATCTGTGCGCCGAGTTTCAGCGCCATCGCCCTCGACACGCCCTCGATACAGTGGATTTCTGGGCGCTGGAATGACCCGGCCTTTGAACTGCATCTTACGCTGAGCGGCCCCCAGGCGCAATCCATGCGGCCACGCGATCCCGAGCGGCCGCTTTTCCATGCGAGAGCCAGCCGGCGGCTCGGTATTCATTTTTCACTTGACAACTTCCTACCGCGTGCGTATACAGTGCGGCATCCTTAATACGTTCCCCGTTGCCATTCTGCGGTTTGAGTTTTGCGAGGCCCGCAAATACTGGCGCCGCGTCACAGATGCACAAATCGTGGCGGAGGCTGTCGGTTCAGCGTTTCATGCGATTGGCAAGAAACGCGAGCAGGTGAGAGACCAGTAGCAGCGTCACCAGGGAAGCGAAAGCCATGACGGGCCAGACGATGAGTTTGCTCGAATGGATGCGGCGCAGGACATAAGCGAGCGTCCAGAAGAGAACCGACGACACAAATGCAAACCAGATGCAGAACGCGCATTTGCCCAGCTTCCGGTTCAGCTCGACTGTCCCGCATCCTTTGCAGCTCATGGTTATCGGCAATCAGTAAAGGAGGCCGCTTCTAATGATCTGCCAAACTCTTTTGCTTCCGCTCACGATTCTGGTTTCTCTCATCATTCCCATCGTTCAACAGATTATCACCACTGTTTGCAACTGGGTGAGTTCGATCATCACGACAATTCAAAACGTCGTGAACCAAGTGTGCAGCTGGCTTCCCTGGCCGCTGAGCACTGTGTGCAACTGGGTGAGCCAGGCGATCACCGTGATTACCACGGTTTGGAACTGGATCTGCAACACGGTGATCAGCACAATTATAACGATAATCACCTACATCATAAATTTGATCATCTACGTCGTGCGGATCGTCTGCATCATCGTCACGATAATTATCCGACTGCCCGGATTCCTCCTGTGCCTTCTTGGTCTGTCCTTCCGCAAGAAAATTACAGTCTGCATCAAGGTTCTCACGGACAAGGAAGGCCGGTCCATGGTTACGCAGCAAGGCATTCAAAGCAGCATTGACACCATGAAAATGGTTTATGGCCAGTGCGGCATATCCGTGGACATTGAAAGCATCGAGCGCATCGTGAAGCCCGACCTGCTTTCTTCCACCGACGATTCCGGCTGGGGGCTCTTTGCACCCTGGCATTCCTGGTTTTCGCAGCACGCCTGCTTTTGCTGCAGTCAGGTCACCGTATTCTTCGTGGACAAAATACAAGGCTCTTCGGATGGGTTTACCTTCTGGGGTGACAACTGGTGCCGCGTGGACGCCACGGCGAATTCCGACCCGACCATCATGCCCCATGAGATTGGGCATCTTTGCAATCTCTGGCACGTGAGCGACAATAAGGACTTGATGTTCCCGGACAGCGGGCCTCCAACGAACCCCCGCAACACACTGACGAGTTCTCAATGCTGCTTCATGCGCCTTTCAACTTTCATTACGTTCTGAAGCAAGAGGCGCACTCCAGATGACAAGGCACTGGCGCCGCGATTTCGATTTGAGCGGCGTCCACTTGCGCATATAATGATTTCAGCGGGCGGGTCGGGTGATCGCTGGCTGAAACGCTGCAAAGCGAATTGGCTGGAGGAAAGTCCGGACTCCGCCGTTGCTGTACGGCAGGGCAACGCGCCTGGTAACGCCAGGGAGTTCGACTGGAAACGGTCGGGCTACGGACAGTGCCACAGAAACTAGACCGCCGGTGAGGAACGCGCCTCGGCGGCCGGCTGAAGGCAAAACCTTCGGCTGGCCTCTTACGGCTCGCCGCACAGGCAAGGGTGAAACGGTGAGGTAAGAGCCCACCGCCCGGGTGGCGACATCCGGGGCATGGAAAACCCCGCGTGGAGCAAGGCCAAATAGGAGGGAAGGGCCGGCCCGGCCCGACCGTCGGCGCGCCAGTTCGCTGGCTCGCAGACGAATGACCCTCGGGTAGGCCGCATCGAGCCGTCGAGTGATCGGCGGCCCAGAGGAATGATCACCGCGGCGCAGTTTCGGGTGGTCCATCCTTCGTGCAGCGAAGGGTGGGACGTTCCGGAATCCCGCGCCGCACAGAATCCGGCTTACAGACTCGCCCGCTAAATTTAATTTGTTTTTCCGTCCGGCAGGATTTCTCCGCCGCGCGGGCGCGCCAACCTCATCCTTCGTCAGCAAGCCGCCGCGACTTCGCGGCAGTCGTGGCAGACAAACGAAAACCGCGTGTTCATTTTCATCCACGACACGCGGCACGCCAGGCACGCTTCTTTCGAGCGCGACTCGCATTCCACGCAGTATTCGTCCGTCGGCAGGGGAGACTCGCTCAAATAATCGTGCAACGGCACTTCGGCATGGCATCGGCTGCACTCCAGCGTCATCGTCATGGGAGTCACCTCCGTTTTGGCAAAGTCGAGTCCCAATTTCTTCGCATAGAGCCGAAGCACGCGCTCGGCGATGTGCTCGCCGGTCAGCCCGAAAGTTTGAATCAGCTCCCACGGCTTCCCGGAAAGCCCGAAGCGGTCTTCGACTCCGATCATGTCGAACAAGAGCGGCCGCTGGAAATCGTTTCGCTCGCGCAGAATCGCGCATGCAACTAAATTCCCGAAGCCGCCTTTCTGATGTTCCTCTGCCGTCACGACCAGCCGAGTCTCCGCCGCGGCCGCGATCAGCGCCCGCGTGTCGAGAGGCTTGATCGTGTGCATGTTGATGACGCGCGTCTCGATTCCGAATTCTTCCTTGAGCAGCCAGGCCGCGCGCATCGCTTCGGGCACCATCGGTCCGCAGGCGACGATCGAGACGTCTTCGTTTTCATTTCCATAATTGCTCGACAGTTTGGTCTCAAATGCATCGATGAATCGCGAATTCGCTCCGCGATACCGGATCACGTTGGCTACTCCGAATTGATACGGAGTCTCCGGCTTCGTCACCACTGGCGTCGCCTCGCGCGCAAACCGCAAATACACCGGCCCATCCACATTCAGCAGCGAGTGCCGCGTAGCCTTCTCGGTCTCCACCGAATCGCACGGCGCTTCCACGTGCATGTTCGGCAGGACGTTCATCAGCGAGATTTCCTCGAGCGACTGGTGCGTCGCGCCGTCCGGCCCCACGGAGATTCCTCCGTGCGCGCCGGCGATTTTCACATTCAGGTTGTTGTAGCACACCGTCGTCCGCAACTGGTCCCACGCGCGCCCCGACGCGAACACGCCGTACGTCCCGGTCACAGGAATAAATCCCTCTTTCGCCAGCCCCGCGGCCACGCCCATCATGTTCTGCTCCGCGATGCCCACGCTGAACACGCGGTCATGCCTCTCCGGATGTTTAGCCGCGAAATCCGAAATCCGGATGGACCCTGAAATATCCGCTTGAATCGTGCATACGCGCGGATCCTCGCCCGCGGCTTCGAGCCCGCGCCCGAATCCCATCCGCGTCGGATCCATCTCGACCTCCATCGTGTCGCGCGCGTTCCACCAATAACCGCGGTCAGCCATCGGCACATTCTTTCGCGCCGTCTCCGCCGCGATTTCCGCGCCTTCGCGCGCGCTCGCCAGCATTCGCTCGATGCGTTCGCGCGGCACAGCCGGAGATGCCAGTTCCGCCATCGCTTTGTCGAATTGCTCGCGATTCGGCGCCGTCCCGTGCCACGCCGCTTGATTCTCCATGAACGACACGCCCTTGCCCTTCACCGTGTTCGCGATAATCACGGTGGGATTGCCCTTGTGCGCCGCCGCGGCGTCGAACGCGCTAATAATCTGATCCATGTTGTGGCCGTCAATCTCCTCCACGTTCCAGCCGAACGTCGCGTACTTCAGCACCAGCGATTCGACGTTCATCACGTCCTTCACCCAGCCGTCGATTTGCAATCGGTTGCGGTCCACGATCGCGCAGAGGTTGTCGAGCTGGTAGTGCGCCGCGGCCATCACGGCTTCCCATACGCTTCCTTCCTGATGTTCGCCGTCGCCCATGATGCAGAACACGCGATGAGTTTCTCCGCGCTGCCGCGCCGCCAGAGAGCTCCCCACGGCGATGCTCAATCCTTGCCCCAGCGACCCGCTGGAAATCTCCACGCCCGGCAGCTTCAGGCGGTTGGGATGTCCCTCGAATTTCGATCCCAACCGCCTGAGCGATGCCGTCTCCTCCAGAGGGAAATATCCTGCGCGTCCCAGCGCGACGTACAGCGCCGGCGCTTTGTGGCCCGCCGACCAGAAAACGCGGTCGCGTTTCTCCCATGCCGGGTCCGCGGGATCATGGTTCAGCGCGTTCAAGTAAAGCCCCGCGGCAATGTCCATCACGGAAAGCGACCCGCCTGGATGTCCCGACCCTGCTGCATAAATATCAACCATCGCGATCGCGCGCATCTCCCGCGACGCCGCGCACAACTCTTCGCGGCTCAAGCGCGGCCCCCGCCGCTCAATCTTCGCTTCCATGATGGGCCTCCCCGTGGGAACAATTCAGAGCGCTGCGGCTTTCATTGGCGGGTTTCGCAGCTCGCGTGGAGATTCTTGCGGGAAACGTCATCTCGCGCGCCTCAGCGGTTCGCATTTCTATAAGTCCGTCTGGAAAAGGCTACACAACGAAGTCACACTTCGCTGTGACTCCTGTCACGCGCCTATGTGACGCCTGCCCCTCCCGCAAACAAAAAACCGCCGAGGAATTTTCCTCTGCGGGATCTGCCGCGAACGCAGTCTGTTGTTGTTTTTTGCGGGCTGGAGCGGCCGGCTCCGCCCACGCCGCGCCTCGCAAATGAACCCGGCGGGAGGACTTACGGCTCTAGCGCAGCTTGTCGAGCCACGTGATGACTATGCTTTCGAGGGCGATCCGGTGGTCCGACCAGCTGTGGTCGGTGTCCGCGTGCATCTCCGTGACGTCGTTTCCGCCCTGCGCTCGAATGGCGCGCACGAGTGCATCCGTTTGCGGAGCGATTGGCTCGTGCGCCGAAAGCGCCAAAAGCGGCGTGTGCGTCAGCGCGGCGGCCTCATCTTCGAAATGAGCCTTCCTATGGAGGCCGCTCAATTCATCAGCCATGATTTCGGGCGTGACTCCGGCTAGCCCGTGAATGTCTTCCGCCACAAAGGAAAGGAGGCGCTCGCGCGGCATATCTGCAAGCCGGCTCATATCCGCCGCGGAGAAAATGATCGCGCCGTACAAGCTACGGTCCTGCGCAGCCACATGCACGACGACCCATCCGCCCATGCTGTGGCCCGCCATGACGATGCGATGCGTGTCCACTCCCAGTTTCTTGGCGTTCGCCGGGTCCCGCAGATACGCGAGCACCGCCTCGGCATCCTCTATGGTGTGCGAAAAGCGGAAGTCTCCGGGGCTGCCCCACGAGCCGCGATAATTGAACGTCACCGCGTTCCAGCCCGCGCGGCGCACCGCTTGCGCCAGGTCCAGATTTTTTTCGTCTCCGGGAAGCCCGTGGCAGATCACGATCGTCGGATGCGGCCCCGCGCCCGACGGCTGGTAGACGATGCCATTGATCCGCACTCCGTGCGTGGGGATTTGCAGCACGCTCATCCGCGCCGGATTCGCAGCGCCGGCGGGCGGGTCCGTGTAAATGGCCGCCGGAACGGATTGTCCGAATGCGCTGGCCGCGAAAAAAGCCGCCAGGACGATCAACACATTTTTGTGCATGGCTGCCCTCCAGAGATGTTCGCCCTACTGGCTCTCTTCCACGACGCGTCCGTTCAGCGGCTGCACGGGCCGCACATCATGCGGATAAAGTTTTGCGAACGCCCCGATTTCCGCGCTTGAAAACTCCACCGGAGTTTTCAGCACGAACCATTTGACTCCCTCTGTGCACGGCGGCGCTGTCACCGAACCCGTGTACGTGTAATATCCCGCGTCCTTGGGGATCAGTCCCGCGGGATTCAACTCGACTCCAGGAATCTCGTGCGATTTGCCGACGGTTTGCGGCATATATTTCCAAATCTGCTCGACGACGGGGTTCGCTCTCCCCTCGTTCACCATTACCGCGACTCCGGCCACCTTCCCGTCGCTGGCCGCATACATCAAGTGAACCACCATGTCGTACCCCTTGCCGTGGAGGAGTTCTTCGCCCGGATGGTGAAAGTGGAATTGCGTCAGTTCGTAGCGTTCGTCTCCCGCGACCAGAAAGTTTCCGTTCCCCTTGGGATAGTCCACTCGCACAGCTGTGTAGCCATTATTGATGACGTGGAGCGGCCCGGTCTTGAATTCGAATTGCAGGCCCGGCAGATTCCCCTTCTTCGTCTCTTGAATATCGATCGGAGACTGCTGCTTGCCGTTGCACGCGGCGTACTCCGGGTCGAGCTCCGCCCAATGCGCGGGCCCTTTCGCTCCTTCGTAGCTCCACGCTGTCCTCCACTGCGCCTGTTCTCCCGCGGGCCACAAAATCGCCGCGGCAATCACAACCACCGCCGCCATCGAAATTCTTCGCATTTCACGCTCCCTGTTTGCGCGCTCCAGTTTTTCCGCTTCGTGAAGAGCGCGCTCGCATCCTTCGGCGTCAGTATGCCCCGCCTCCGTAAATCACAATTCGTTTATCATCGAATTGTGAATGTCAATGCAATCGCGCCATCCTCTAATCTCGAGTCTGACGCGGTTTCTGCGCACCAATGGCGCCGCGGAAGAAGGTCCAAAAGACGTTCACGGCGAAAACGATCTGAGCGGCCATAAAGCCCAGAAAACCCGCTACAGCCAATTCAGTGGTCGAGCGCATCGCCGAATTGAAGCTCGCGGCATCAGTGGGATTCATGAGTTGGAGCCTGTGGAACGTATAGAAGAGGATCGCCACCGAACCTAGAGACAGCCAGAAATGCACATGCCCAAGCCGCAGGCTCAACGATTTTTGCGTCGCCCTCGGATAGACCAGATACACCACTCCGCACGCGCAGAAAAACAAGCTCAAGATGAAGAACACCTGCATGTGGGGAACCACGAAATACGTGACGTCCAAAGGCCCGTACAGCGCGGGGAAGCCGGCAAAATGAAAGCTAACCCAGGCTCCCGCAACCATGACGGCCGCGAGAACGAAAAACAGCGCCGGGATATGACTCTTCGTCGAATGCATAACAAACATGTCGCTCGCGCCGCAGACCTTACCTTTCTCGTCCGTCGAATTCAACCCTTTCGTTCACCCTGCCGGCCCTGACCGCCGAAGGGAGCGCAGCGCGTGTCCTGCTTGCCGGTTGTTGCCGCGGGGCCGAAGAGCGGTCGCGAAGATTCCCGCTCGCCGGGCGCAAACGAATTAGGCCGCTTCGGCGCGGTAAGGGGAAGCGACGTCCGCGAAGTAAAGGCCGAACGATTCGCGGCGGCCTAGAAACGGAAGACGAGACCTACCGAAGGAATCTGATTGAATGTGAGAGAGCCATTCTGATCCGGTCTTTGGAAAATGAAATTGCGATATTCCGCGCGGAGCGCCCAATGTTGCGTAAGCGAAAAACCGAGGCCGCCGCCCATGTTTGTCGCGAAATGATCCTTGGAAGCGAAGAAATTGCTCCAGTAACCCAAGCCGATGCCTGCGGTGAGAAACGGTTGCCAGCGATGTGCGAAACTGAACGTTCGAACGTAATTGAACGAGAAGAAGTTGGCGCGAAGAGGTGCTGCCTTGGATACCTTCGTGATGGATGCAGGATTCGTTTGAGCGAGAGTTCCAGTGGTGATGACGTCGCTCGGACTGTAAGAATAGCTGGCATCGAAGGCGTCGTGACGAGTGAATTTGAAGCGAACTCCAGCAAACAGCCTGCCAGTCGTTCGCAAGGAAGTATTCCCAACGAAAGTCTCGAAGTTCACCGAATTGCCTACGGGAAAAGCTGCGACGAAAACAAGGGGACGACTATTTGAATAAGAGACGCCGCCTTCGGCGAAGATTTCGGTGCGATGCAAAAAAGATTGCGGGGCAGCAAGGGAAGCGCACAATCCAACGGATATCATTACTACCGCGCATTGGGAGATGGAATGTAGATCACATATTCGGCGTCGGAATTTCATGGCAAGGCAAGAAATTTCAAGGTACTTTCCCAATAAGCTACGTAAGCTGAGCGTCATGGCCTTTGAAGATGAAGCGGGCGGGCGAAAGGATGCCTGTGCTGTTCACTGCGCCGGTTCGTAGATGCGAAGCTCGGCGGGCTGAGTCGGATGTCCCCAAACGCCGAGATAGAAGCGATTGAGTTGCGGCACGAGGATGGAAGTGCGCGCGCCCGGCAGCGTCTTGATTTGCGCGACGCGCTGGTAATGATCCGCGTCCTGCTGCGCGATGACGGTGATGAAACCTCCGCCGCCGGAAACGTAGATGCGCTTGTGAGCCGCGTCGTACCAGAGATCGTCGGCGTGCGTGACGCTGGGGACGCGCGCGAGGATTTTCCCCGAAGCTGTGTCGAGGACGAGAACTTCCGCTGGTGTGCGACAGCCGATGAACAGGCGATGATGCGCGTCGTCGAGGGCCATCGGAAAATTATCCTGCGCCCCGCCGAGAGTCCATGAAGCGACGATTTTCTTTTCGCTGCGATCGACGACGGCGACGACGTTGTTTGCATCGGGAATGTTGATATAAATCCGCGGGCCGGAATCTTCGAGCTGAAACGATTCGGGATGCGCGGGAAGTTTGATCGTGTTCAACAAATTTCCCGTGGCGGCGACGAGAATAGCGAGGCCAGCGTCTTTTTCGTCGCCATAGCCGACGATGATGTGCTTCGTTGCGGCATCGTAGCGAGTGTCGTCCGCGTCGGTGGAGAAGCGGAGCGTGTTCCGAAGCGCGTAGGAAGAGCCGTCGAAGACGCGCACGGTGCCATCGTCGCCATTCGCGACGAAGATGCGATTCGATGCGGGCGCGTACGTGACGCCTTGCGGCTCGCGCAAGCCGCGAATCGTGTGAATGAGTTTGCTGGCGCGGAGATCGAAAATTTCAAGAGTGTTGTTGCCGAGCGCGGACATGAAGAGGCGCTGGCCTGCAACGTCCACGTCGAAGTGGTCGATGCGTCCCTGCACATTGGGGAGCGTGGTCGTTTGCAACAGACGAAGCGGCACAGATTGCTGCGCGCGAAGGGGGAGCGCGGCGAAAACAATAATCAGAATCAGCGGCGCGATTTTCTTGAGCATCGTTTCTCCTTGTGCTTGACCTCGCCGGGCACGAAAGATTATGGCACAGGTTCAAAGACGAGCACGCGACTGACGGGCCGGCCGTTCTCTTCCGCTTCAGGAGCGTAGAGGCGATGCGTAGCGATGTCCACGGCCAGAGTGTGAACTCCGGGTTCGACCGGGAAATCTTCCAGCTTGCGGAAATGATTCGCGTCGTCTTCCTGAATTACGGAGATCGCGCCGCTCTCGCACGTCACGTAGATTCTTCGCAGGCCCGGATCGAAAGCGACATCGTCGGCGCCCTCGGGCAGGGGAATATAGGCGATGGGGCGATGCTCGTCGAGAGCGAAAACAGTGAAAAGATTATTGCCAACACACAACAAGAACGCGCGGCGAGAGGCGGGATCGATCGCCAAGCCGTGGTTGAAATCGCAGCGGCCGACCGGATACTGCGCGAGCACGGCATCGGATGCGGGATCGATCTCCGCGATTTTATCCGTGCTGCGAAGATTCACATAAACCTTGCGGTCCACGGGATCATATTGCGCCATTCCGGTTTCGCCGCGGAACTTGAGGGTCTTGACGACTGAATCAGTGCGCACGTCGATGACGCTGAGCTGCTTGCCGAGCGTGTCGGAGATATAAATCTTTCCGAAAGGTTCCGCGTAAGCGCCGCCGTTGGGTTTTTCGCCAGTGGGCAATCGCTTGATGACCTTCATGTCCTTGAGGCTGATGACCGCAACTTTGTTCTCGCCCCAGTCGCATGTGTAAATCTTTTTGAGGCCCGGAACAAAAATAGGCGCCGTGATTCCAGGCAGGCCGTGAATTGCGGCGACGAGTTTGTTCGCGCGGACGTCAATGACGTACAGGATGCCGGGCTCGGTATGCGCGGAAAGGAGATAGTGATCTTCGTAGTCCATCGAGAGATGGTCGAAATGCGCGCCGCGAGGGCCGGGAAGTTCGATGACGGCAATCTGTTTCAGCGTCGCCGAAGAGGCGCGAAAGGTTGTGAGCGTCAACAACAAGAAGAGAAGTCTGCACCGTCTCGGCAAGCGATTATTCCTCGAAGAGCTTGGGCTGGGCGGAGGTGGCGGCGCGAGCGGGCTGGCCCGCCTTGGCGGGCAAGCGGCGGGCGACGCCGACGACGCCCAAGACCTTGATTTCAGCGAGCGCGGCGCGAGGGATGAAGATCCACAGCGTGTTGCCATTGAGATCGGGCGGCGTGAGGCGGACGCCGTTGTCGAGAAGATCGAGAAGATCATTGGCGACGATGCCTTCTAAAACATCATGGTCACGAAAGCCGAGGCGGACCCACAGGCCGTCGAGTTTGGGGCGGCTGAAAAAGGATTTGCGCTCGGGCTCGAAAGGCTCGGAGAATTCCTTGACGAAATAGATGGACTTGATTTTGTCGAGAGCGACGGACTGGAATTCGCCCTCGCGGGAAAGCAACTCGGCCGTTTCGGCGCGCCCAAGGCCGCGAGGATTCATGTAGCCGAGGATGCGGCTGCCGTCGGAGAGAAGGACGACGGCCTTCTTGTGGGTCGAGGCTGGGGATGATTTACGAGCCAAAGCTGAGCCTTTTGGGCAGCGCCGCCGGTTAATTCGAGCAGTGCATACATTACTCCTGTAGGAGGCGGCTGAAAAGCACTCACCGCAGAGGCACAGAGGGCGGCGAAGCGCGCCAAGAGCGTTCAACACTGAGAACACAGAGCGCGCGAAAGCCGGCTCGCACACGGATCCGAGCGCAGACAGGCGTATTCGCAAGATTGATTTCAAGGAGATTGGCCGGAGGAGACGCTGACACAACTTTCGAGCTTATTCGATAATTATATCACGAATGTCAAGAAGAATGGCAAATGCTTTAGAATGAGCAGAAAATCGTCCAAGGTAAAAAAGTGTCATCCGGCTGAAAAACCGATAAGTGGTGGAGAATCAATATATTATGCGCGAACCAGCTTCGCCCGGGAGCGCCCTGCCGGGTTGGCAACGGAGTGTTGACAAAACGGCATGTGTTCGCGCGCGCACGGCTCACAGCGGCAAACGGGAAATCAGTTGCGAAACGGCGTCGCGTATGATATTGTTGCGTTCTCTTATTGTTAAGTTATTGTTTTTCAATGGGTTAGGAACGGAGCCGCTGCCGATTGACCGAGCACAGGCAGATTCTGAAGTCCGCCTCCGTGATTACCCTGGTGACCCTGATCAGCCGGATTTGCGGGTACTTCCGCGACCAGCGGATAACGCTTCTCCTGGGGACTTCGCATGCGGCGGACGCATTTATCCTGGCATTTCGTATCCCTAATCTTTTCAGGAGGATGGTCGCCGAAGGGTCGCTTTCGGCGTCGTTTATCCCCGTTTTCGCACGTTATTTGGCGGGGGACGACCGACAGGAGGCATGGCGGTTCGCCAACCGAGTGTTCTGGACATTGGCGGTGGTGGCGGGCGGGCTGGCTATTGTTGGTGTGATAGGCGCGCGGTGGCTGGTCTACGCATTCACGCTGTTCAGCGGGAGGCAAGGGCAGTGGGAATTTGCGGTTTATTTGACGCGAATCATTTTCCCATACGTTTTCTTCATCGCGCTGGCCGCGCTGGCGATGGCGATCCTCAATTCGTTGCACGTCTTCGGGCTGCCCGCCTCGACTCCGATTTTGTTCAACCTGGCGATTATTGCGTTTTCGACCGGGGCGCTTTACAAACCGATCATGAAATGGGCGCCGGAGCCTTATCGGAATCCAGCGGTGGCGATTGCCGTGGGGATTCTCGCCGGGGGAGTGTTGCAGTTGCTGGTGCAATTACCGGCGCTGGCGCGGCAGGGGATGCATTTTGATTTCGGCGTGTCGTTCAGCGATCCGGGAGTCCGGCGCGTGGCAAAACTCATGCTGCCGGGATTTTTCGGCATCGGGATTTATCAAGTGAATTTTTTCGTGGACACGATTTTCGCGACGGCGGCGCGAATGCCGCGGGGAAGCATCACTTCGCTGTACGTGGCGGACCGCGTGATGGAGCTGGTGCTGGGGAGCTATGCGATCGCGATTTCGACCGTGATCCTGCCGATGATGTCGCGGCAGGCGGTGGCGAAGAAATACGAAGAGATGAAGAAGACGTTCACATTTTCGCTGCGGCTGGTTTCGTTCATCACCATTCCGGCGGCGGTGGGTCTGATTCTGCTGCGCCAGCCAATCATTCAGATTCTGTTTCAGCACGGGGAATTCGCGGCGGAATCCACTTCGCTGACGGCGCGCGCGCTGCTGTTTTACGCGCTCGGACTGCCGGCGTTCGCGGGAGTGAAACTGGTGGTGCCCCTGTTTTATTCGACGGAGGACACGAAAACTCCGGTGATGATTGGCGCGTGGGCGCTGGGAGCGAACATCGCGCTCAATGCGATTTTTCTGATTCTGTTTTTTCGCGTGTTCTACAACGGCAGTCCGGCGCTGGCGACTTCGATGGCCGCGTACGTCAATTTCTTCGCGCTGCTGTGGATTTTCCGGCAGCGGTTCGGGCGACTGGGATTCCGGCGAGTCATGAAATCGCTAGGACGAATCGCGAGCGCCGCGGCGGTGATGGGGCTGGGATGCGCGGCATTTTTGCGGTTCTCTGATCTGGCGGAAGCGACGCACTTTGTCTGGCGGGCGGCGATGGCCGGCGGAGCGATTGCAGGGGCGGCGTGTTTGTATCTCGCGCTGGCGTGGCTGTTCCGGTGCGAGGAATTGGGCGAGCTGCGTAGCGTGCTGCGGCGAGCGGATGCAGCCACATAGGGTTCCAGGGGAAGCGTCATGGAAGGACTGATTCAAGCGTATTTGAATTTCGTGCGCGTGGAAAAAGGCCTGTCCGAAAACACGGCGCTGGCATATGGCAGCGACTTGAAGAGATTTGAAACGTTCGCAACAGAACAGAAGAAAACGCTGGATGGAATCAGCCAGAATGAAATCGTGGATTACATGCGGACGCTCTGCCGGGCGAAACTCGACAGCAGATCGGTGGGGAGGCATCTGGCCACGCTGAGAAACTTTTACCGATACCTGATGATCGAGGAAATCATCAAGGAAGACCCGGCAATAAACGTGGAGTCGCCGAAGTTCCGGATGCGGCTGCCCGCGCATTTGAGCGTGGACGAAGTGAACCGCGTGATCCTGCAGCCGGACACCGAAACGGCGATCGGGCTGCGCGACCGGGCGATGATTGAGCTGCTGTATTCGACGGGGCTGCGCATTTCGGAACTGGTGAACCTCAAGCTGGGCGACATGCAGATGGAATCGGGCTGCCTGCGGTGCATCGGCAAGGGAAACAAAGAGAGGCTCGTGCCCATGGGGAAGTCCGCGATCCTGGCCGTCGAAAACTATGCCCAGCGGGCGCGGCCGGCACTCCTGGGAGACAAGGAGTCGCCTTTCCTCTTCTTAAACCGGCTCGGCGGGCAAATCGGCCGAACCGGCTTCTGGATGAAGCTGGCGGACTACGGGAAGATGGCGGGGCTGCGGATGAGACTAAAGCCGCACATGCTGCGCCACAGTTTCGCGACGCATTTGCTGGAAGGGGGCGCAGACTTGCGCTCGGTCCAGTTGATGCTCGGGCATGCGGATATTTCGACCACGCAAATTTACACGCACGTCGTGAAGGACCGGTTGAAGCAGATTTATAAGCAGCATCACCCGCGCGCGTAGAGCCGGTTCGGCGGAGGCTGCGTGCAGGTCAAGGCGAGTGAAAGCGGAGTTCGGAGGAGGCGGAAGAGTTCATGCCAGATTACATGTTCCTATTGGAGAGCCGGCTCTCGCCGGAGCAGCGAGCGGCGCTGGTGCGCGTGCAGGAGCTGGCGCGGGCGCAGGAGTCGAATGTCTATCTGACTGGCGGAGCAGTGCGCGACCTGATTTCGGGAATGCCGCTGCGCGATCTGGATTTCACGGTCGAGGGAAATCCGGCGCGGATGGTGAACGAGCTCGAAAAGGGCGGAGCGAAAATCGTGCATGCCGACGAGCGACTGCGGCATTACGAGCTGATCTTTGCGGGCGACGCGGACGGCTCGATTTCCGCTGCGCGGGACGAGTATTACGCGCGTCCCGGAGCGAAGCCGGAGATGCGATGGTCCACCGTGATGGAGGATCTGCGGAGGCGGGATTTCGCAATCAACGCGGTGGCGATTTCGCTGAATCTGGCGTCGCGCGGACTGCTGCTCGACCCGACAAACGGCCTGGCGGACATGGAGAGGCACGAAGTTCGCGTGCTTTCGATTCATGCGTTCACGAACCAGCCGATACGGCTTGTGCGGGCGTTGCGATTCTGCGCGCGTATGGGATTCAAGCTCGAATCGCGGGCGCAGGAATGGTTCGACCTGGCGATGGAGCGCGGGCTGCATGAAACCATCGAGCCGCGCGAACTGGGACGGGAATTGATGGACGTGGCCCGCGAAGAAAATCCCGCCGCAGTGCTAAAGCTGTGGGAATCGAAGGGCATACTGGCCCTGTTCCATCCGCGGTTGCAGAAGCGGCGGGCGGACTACGACGGATTGTCGCGGCTGGCGAGAGCGCGCGAGGCGTTTACATCGGTTGGGTTGCGCGTGCGACAGATGATTCCGGCAATGTATTACATCCTGGGAAGGCTGAAGCCACGGGAAGTGGCGACAACTCTGCGCAATCTGGAGATTCCTTCGCGCACGGCGGAACAGGTCCTGCATCTCGAAGCGGAAGGGAAGAAGTTGCTGCAAATTCTGCGCGGCAGCAAGACGAAGACGGCGCGGGAAGCTTATGAAGTGATTTCCAAGACGCCGACGGAGATGCTGGCGTTCGTGGATGCGGAGTTCCGCAATGCGCGCGCGGGAAGCAAGATTCGCAATTACTTGAACAAGTGGCGGCCGCTGCGCGCGAGTTTGCCGATGCCGGAACTGGACAGCCTCGGCGTGCCGCGCGGGCCGAAGTTCGACAAGATACTCGAGCAACTGTTTGATATGCAGCTTCGCGGCCGCGGGAAGACTCCAGAAGATGTGACCAAGCTGCTGAAGAAGCTTGCAGGGATCAAGGAAGAGCCGAAGAAAAAGGCTAAAGAAGAAAAGAAAAAGAAGAAGGGAAAGATTTTGGAAGCGGCGAAGCAGAAACACGGCGCCGCGGAAGCGGCGGCCGTGGCGGCGAAAACCGAAGCCGAGAAGGGCGCGCCTGTGGAAACGGCTGCCGAGAGGAAAGCGAAGGAAGCAAAAACACAAAAGAAGCCGCAAGCGACTGCGAAAGCCGCGCCGCCAAAGAAAGCAGCGGCTTCGTCGCACAAGGCCAAGGCGAGGCCGCATCGAGCAGCGATGAAGTCGAAGAAAAAAGCGCGAAGATAGGACGAGCCGCAGATTAGATGTGCGATCGGTGATAGCGAAAAGCGTGGCGGCGGTCTAGAATACAGGACAGCATGGGTTCCGCAGACTTTGTTCACCTCCATCTTCACACGGACTACTCTCTTCTTGACGGCGCATGTGAAATCGGAGAGCTGACCGCCGAGGCGGCGCGCCGAAAAATGCCGGCGGTCGCCGTGACGGACCACGGAAACCTTTTCGCGGCGGCGAATTTCTTCCACGAAGCCACGACGCGGGGCGTGAAGCCGATCATCGGGTGCGAAGTGTACGTTGCCCCCGGAAGCCATAAGGACAGAGGTTCGGACGCGGAACGCGCAAATCATCTCGTGCTCCTGTGTGAGAACGATGAAGGCTATCGCAACCTGATCACCCTGGTCTCGACGGGATTTCTCGACGGGTTCTATTACAAGCCGCGCATTGACCACGAGCTCCTCGCGAAGCACAGCCGGGGACTGATCGCGCTTTCCGCGTGCCTGCGCGGAGAGGTGACAGAAAACGTGCTGGAAGAGCGTTACGAGCAGGCCCAAAAAGCCGCGTACCGAATGCAGGACATTTTCGGCAAGCAGAATTTCTTCATCGAAGTGCAGGATCAGGGAATCGAAGTCGAGAAGCGAGTGAACCGCGACCTCGTGCGGCTGGCGAAGGAGACGGGAATCCCGCTGGTGGCGACAAATGATTGCCACTACCTGACGCATGCCGACGCGCACGCGCAGGAAGTGCTGCTGTGCATCCAGACGGGCAAGACGATGAGCGATACGAACCGGATGAAGTTCGCGACGGACCAGTTCTATTTCAAGACGGCGGAAGAAATGGCGCAGGTGTTTCGCGAACTGCCGGATGCGGTGTCGCGGACCGTGGCGATCGCGGAGCGCTGCCAGGTGAAGATCGAGCGCGTGCAGAATCCATTTCCTGTGTTCCAAGTGCCAGGGGGATTTACGGCGGAATCGTATTTCGAGCGCGTGGTGCGCGAAGGATTCGCGGAGCGCGTGCCGCAGCTCGAACGCGAAGCGAAAGAAGGGCGTCTGCGGCAATCGCTTGCCGTTTACGAGCAGCGGCTCACCGATGAAATCGAAATGATTAAGAAGATGAAGTTTGCAGGCTACTTCTTGATCGTCTGGGATTTCATCCGCTACGCGCGCGCGCAAGGCGTGCCCGTCGGCCCGGGGAGAGGCTCGGCTGCGGGAAGCCTGGTGAGTTACGCGCTGCGAATCACGGACGTGGACCCGCTGCAATATGAGCTGCTGTTCGAGCGCTTCCTGAACCCCGAGCGAATCTCGCTGCCAGACATCGATATTGATTTTTGCATGCGGCGGCGCGGGGAAGTGATTGACTACGTGCGGCAGAAATACGGGGAGAAGAACGTCGCGCAGATCATCACGTTCGGGACGATGGCGGCGAAGGCGGCGATCAAGGATGTGGGCCGCGCGATGGATATGCCGTACGGCGACGTAGACAGACTGGCGAAGCTGGTGCCTGTGCAGCTCAATATCACGCTGGAGGAGGCGCTCGAGGGTTCGCCTCAGCTCGCCTCGCAATGCGAGAAAGATGAGCGCGTGAAGGAATTGATGGAAGTGGCGCAGCGGCTGGAAGGACTGGCGCGGCACGCTTCGACGCACGCCGCCGGCGTGGTGATTTCACCGCAGCCGCTCATGGAAATCGTGCCGCTGTACAAATCGAACAAGGAAGAAGTCACCACACAGTACGACATGAACGCGCTCGAGCGCATCGGGCTGCTGAAAATGGATTTTCTGGGGCTTACGACGCTTACGGTGCTCGACGACGCGGTGAAAATGATCGGGCAGAACCGCGGCAAGAAACTCGTACTCCCGGAATTGCCGCTCGACGACAAGGAAACGTACTCGATCTTCGGGCGTGGTGAAATGACGGGGATATTCCAGTTCGAATCGCACGGGATGCGCGAGATCCTGCGGCGTTACCAGCCGGCGCGAATCGAGGATTTGACGGCGCTGAACGCGCTTTACCGCCCTGGGCCGATTCAGGGCGGCATGATTGACGATTTCATCGCGCGGAAGCAGGGGAAGAAAAAGGTGACGTACGATTTACCGGCGCTCGAAGAGATATTGTCCGAGACGTACGGCGTCATTTTGTATCAAGAGCAGGTGATGCAAATCGCCAACCGGCTGGCCGGATTCTCGCTGGGCGAAGCGGACATTTTGCGGCGAGCGATGGGGAAAAAGAAACGCGAGGAGATGGCGGCGCAGAAGGACAAATTCCTCGTGGGATGCCGCGAAAGAAAAGTCCCGGCGAAAAAAGCGGAGAAGATTTTCGATTTGATGGCGGAGTTCGCCGGCTACGGATTCAATAAATCGCATTCGTGCGCGTACGCGCTGCTCGCGTATCAGACGGCGTACTTGAAGGTGCATTATCCGGTGGAATTCGTGGCGGCGCTGCTCACTTCGGAATCGGGGAACACGGAAAAGGTGGTGAAGTATATCAACGAGGCGCGCGGGATGGGCGTGCGCGTGCTGCCGCCGGACGTGAATGAAAGCAGCCTGTATTTCACGCCCGTGGGCGAAGACATTCGGTTTGGGCTGGCGGCGATCAAGAACGTGGGGGAGAACACGGCGAAAGCGATTTGCGAAGCGCGAGAGAAACGCGGCAACTTCCTGAACATCTACGGCTTCTGCGCGGCGATCGAGCCGCGATTTCTTAACCGGCGAGTCCTGGAGAGCTTGATCAAGGCAGGCGCGCTCGATTGTTTCCGCGCCCCGCGCGCGAGGATGTGGGCGGCGATCGAGGGAGTTCTTTCGCACGGACAAAAACTGGAGCACCAAAGGGCCGTGGGGCAGCACGGGCTGTTTCTCGGCGGAGCGAGCGCGATGCCCGCGGGGGATGCGGAAAATATTTTGCCGGACGCGGAAGATTGGGCGGAAGAACAGCAGCTCGCGGGCGAGCATTCCGTGCTTGGATTCTACGTCTCCGGGCATCCGATGGACCGTCACGCGGGGAGACTGAAGGATTTGGGCGCGGTGGATTTGGGTTCGATTGAGGGGCGGCGGAACGGCGAAGAGCTGACGATTGCGGGGATCATCGTGCAGATGCGGGCAATGCGTTCGCGAAGAGGCGCGCGGTGGGCTATCTGCAACTTGCAGGACAAGACGGGCGGCGTGGAGTTGCTCGTGTTCCCGGAGGCTTTTCAGAAGCATGAAAGCCTGCTGAAGGGAGCCAAGCCGTTGCTCGTGAAAGGGAGAGTCAACGTAGAGGAAGTCGGCACGCGATTCGTAGCTTCGGAAATTCGGCTGCTCGATGAGATGTCGGATCGTGCACCCAATATGATTCGCGTACGAGTGGACCTGCGCGGGATGAATACAGGCACGCTGGACCGATTGCAGGCATTGTTCTCGGAACGCCCGGGGCGTTGCCGCGTGGCGTTCGACCTGATCTCGGGAGACGGCACCACGGCGACGCTGGAAGCGGAGAAGGGAATCGAGCCCGCGCCCGAATTGGTGCAGCGCGTGCGCGAAATATGCGGGAACGACGCGGTGAACTTGTTGAGGAATTAGTAGGCGAAAGTTCGATGCGGATTTTGGAGAGAACGGATTGAGTCCCAAGCAGAGAAAACGGGAAATCGAACAGCTCGAACGCGACGTCGAGGATCTCGTTCGAATCGCATCCCGCGACGGAAAAGCCGCGCAGGAGCTGGAACGAATTCGCGGCGAAATCGCGGAGCTCAAGCACGAGTTCTACGTGCACATGGGCGCGTGGCAGCGGCTCCAGATCGCGCGCCATGCGCAGCGGCCGTACACGCTCGACTTCGTCTCGCGGCTGTTCGAGGAGTTCAACGAAATTCACGGCGACCGCGGATTCGCCGACGATCCCGCGATGGTGTGCGGCATGGCATGGTTTCACGGCCAGCCGGTAATGGTGGTAGGACACCAGAAGGGGCACGACACGAAGCAGCGCGTGCTGCGGAATTTCGGGCAGGCGAAGCCGGAGGGATATCGCAAGGCGTTGCGGGCGATGCAGCTCGCCGCGAAATTCCACCGGCCAATCTTCGTTTTCATAGATACGCCGGGCGCTTATCCCGGAGTGGATGCCGAGGAGCGCGGGCAGGCGGAGGCGATTGCGCGAAACTTGCGGGAGATGGTGCGGTTGCCGGTGCCGATCCTGGTGACGATCACGGGCGAAGGCGGCTCCGGCGGGGCGCTCGGAATTGCCGTCGGCGACCGCGTATTGATGCTCGAGAACTCAGTCTACTCAGTGATTTCTCCAGAAGGATGCGCTTCGATCATGTGGCGCGACGCGTCGAAGGCGGAGGCGGCCGCGGAAGCGCTGAAAATCACGGCGCCGGATTTGATCGAATTGAAGCTGGTGGACGAAATCGTCCCCGAGCCCGAGGGCGGCGCGCACTTGGATCACGACAAGGCGGCGAAGCTGCTCGACGGCGTGCTGGCGCGATGCCTGGATGAGGTTTCCCGGCTGTCGCCAGACGAGCTGCTCGAGAAACGGTACGAGAAATTCCGCCGCATGGGCCAGTTTTTCTGAAGTGCGCGAAACATTCCGGGGCGACGGCGCGTATGTCTGTTTAGAAGGGGATTGCAGCATCCCGGGAGGTGGCGATGTTTTGTGATCAGTGTGGCAGGGAAGCGGCCTCCGAGGCGAGATTTTGCAGCAACTGCGGCCGGGCATTTTCGGCGATGGCGACTCCTAACGCTGGACCCGCGGGAGCGCCGCCTGTCTATTATCAGCCGGGCGTGAGCGGGCGTTTGAATTCGCATCTGCGAACGCTGGGGATCCTGTGGCTTGTCTACGGCGTGCTGCTAGCGTTCAACGTCGTAGGGTTATGGTTCGTCGGGCGGATGGTCATCCCGGCAGTCCTTTCAAACATCCCCGGATTTCCATATTCGCCTCCGATCGAGCACCTAATCCGGGGCGGAATTTTCATCGCCTCCGGAATTTTGTTCCTGCAGACGGCGCTAGCCTTCATCACAGCGTGGGGATTGCTCGAACGCCAGAGCTGGGGACGAATTGTGGGCATCGTCGCCGGAATCTTCGCGCTGATCCGCATCCCGTTCGGCACGGCGCTGGGCATTTACACGCTTTGGGTGCTGCTGCCGGCGACATCCGAAATTGAATATCGGAATCTCGCGCGCGCATGATCGCAAGTCGCGGGTCAGGCGCCGTTTTATAGTTTGGACACGTTTGCGAAGCTGATCATTGCTCCTCGCCGCTTCGTGGCTTAGTGTGATGAGCCATGGAAGAGACTCACACCGAAAGCGGGGCGGCGCAAATGGCAGATGTTTTCCGTCCGTACGAACGTCTGGTCGAAATCACGGTCCTTGGAAAAAATTTCCTCGTGCCGGAGAGGACTTCGCTCCTGCGCTGCTTTCAATTCATCAGTCCTGAGACAATCCCATACGGCCGGTTCTGCTGGAATCAGGAATGCCAGTATTGCCGCGTGAACTGCCAGCTCCCCGATGAAGACCATCCGCGGCCGATTTTGAGCTGCAAATTCATGGTTTCGGCGGGGATGAACGTCACGGAGCTGGCGCCGGAACTGATGGCCTGCCTGAAGAACAAACTGGGGAAATAATCGCCGGCGCTTGCCGACGATTGCGTGGCGTGGCATCCTGCAGAAGTGAACTCCGCAAATCGAGAGATTCGCTGCGACGGATGCGGCGCGCCAGCCTCACCGGAACACCTGAAGCGCCGGCTCGAACGTCTCGAACTCGCCACGCGATACCGCCCGATCCACATGGAGTGCCTCGTCTTGCATCCCGCGCCACCGGCTGAAATGGAAGATTATTTCTATAAGCCGGCACAGAATGACGGGAAGCGGAGTGAGCGGTCGCGAGCCTTTTTCGACGCGTTGATGTCCGCGGCCGAAGTGGACTCGGCGCAGGAAAGAGATGAAGCGGCGCTGCTCGGCGAATTTCAGCGCAAGGGATGGTATCTGGCAGAGTGTTGCGAGTGTCCGCTGGATGAAAGCGGAATTGCGCCGCAGGAAGTGGCAGACCGATTCGGGGAAACCGTGGCGAAGCGCGTCACGCTCTCCTACAAACCGAAACGAGTCGCATTTACCTCGCGTTTGCTTGAGCCGCTGACGAAGAACTTGCGGAGTGCTGGATTTGCGGATGTATTCATGCTCGGCAATTGCGATTGTGACTGAGGTCACATCCCGATGTACCGGATGTGATAAACTTTTCCGCTAAGAAAGCGCAAATCGTTTTGGGGGTATGCTTGTGAACGCCCGGATAAAATTTCCGATTGGCGCCGTTGTCATAGTCGGGACGCTGGTGTGGCTCGGCTGGGTGGGCGCATCGCAGAGCAAGACCTACTACCACACGATTTCCGAGCTGCAAACGCTGGACAACGCGGCAAAACACCAGCGAATGCGCGTCAGCGGGAACGTGCTGGACGGCTCGATTCAAAAACTTCCCGGACGCATTGATTTTGTCTTGCAGGAAGAAGGAAAGACGCTGCAAGTGAGCTATGTGGGCGATAACCCATTGCCGGATACGTTCAAGGGCGGCGCGCAGGCGCTGGCGGAAGGGAAGTTGATGCCCGACGGACGGTTCGTCGCCGAGGAAGTGCAAGCAAAGTGTGCTTCCAAGTATCAGGCCACGCCCGGACAGATGCCGGCCTCCAGCGATTCCGGAAAATCCACGACCCAAGCCCAACCCAAAGCTCTCACGGGGCCAACCAGTTGATCGAGACGAGGTAAATCGGTGGATATATTCGGCTCCTTTGCTCTCGTCCTGGCGCTCCTTGCCGCTGGATACGCGTTCATCGCCGGAATCATAGGCATTCGCACGCAACGGCCGCTCCTCATCAAGAGCGCGCGAAATGCGGGGATGGCTACGTTCCCGCTGGTGACGATTGGCGTCGCATGCCTCGTCAGCCTGTTTTTCCTCAATGATTATTCGATGGCCTACGTGGCCGAGCACAGCAACCGGGCGCTGCCGATTTTCTACAAATTCGCGGCGCTGTGGGCCGGGCAGGAAGGCTCAATGCTGTTCTGGAGCTGGCTGCTCTCGATTTACGCGTTCATCGCGCTCTACGTCAATCGCAAGAAGCATCCGGAGCTGATGCCGTTTGTCGGCGTGATTCTGGCTGGCGTGCAACTGTTCTTCCTCATCCTGAATAATTTCGTGACGAGCCCATTCAGTCTCGTGGGAGCGGTGAGCGCGGGCGGAGTGACGCACGTGGCTTCGCTCGCCGACGGCAACGGGCTGACGCCGCTGCTTCAGTATTCCGAGATGGTCATTCACCCGCCGATGCTGTACCTCGGTTATACGGGATGCACCGTGCCCTTTGCGTTTGCGCTGGCGGCGCTGCTGGGACGGTATCCAGGAGAAAAGTGGATCCACATCACGCGGCGATGGACGATGGTCGGCTGGGGATTTTTGAGCGTCGGGATTCTGCTCGGAGGGCACTGGGCGTATCAAGTTCTCGGATGGGGCGGCTACTGGGCCTGGGATCCGGTGGAAAACGCTTCGCTGCTCCCGTGGATCACGGAAACAGCGTTCTTGCACTCCGTGATGATGCAGGAAAAGCGCGGGATGCTGCGAGTTTGGAACGTTTGGCTGGTGTTCATCACCTTCATGCTGAGCATTCTGGGGACTTCGCTCACGCGCTCGGGCGTCGTGAGCTCGGTGCATGCATTCGCGCAATCTTCGATTGGGTCGTGGTTCTTCTCGTTTCTGGCATTGATTTTCGTGGTCTGCTTTGTCGCGTACTGGCTGAACCGCGATTATTTGCGCAGCGACAATCAGCTCGATTCCGTGATTTCCCGCGAGTCGAGTTTTCTGTTCAACAATTTGATTTTGCTTGCGGCTTGCTTCGCGGTTCTCTGGGGAACGATCTTTCCGATTCTTACCGAGTGGTTTGAGGGCAGCAAAATCAGCGTCGGGCCGCCATTTTTTAACAAGGTGGGGATACCCATTGGATTGTTCCTGCTGTTCCTGACGGGCGTGGGGCCGCTGCTCGCGTGGCGAAGAACTTCTCTTTCTAGTTTGAAACGGAATTTTGGATGGTCCTTGATTGCCGGACTGGCCACGGGCGTGGTCGCGTTTGCATTCGGCTGGCGTCAATTCTATTCGCTGATGTGCCTGATGCTTTCCGTGTTCGTGGCCATGACCGTGATTTCCGAGTTCTATCGCGGGGCGCGTGTGCTCTCGGCGCGAAGCGGAGCAAACATTTTCTCCTCCGTCGGCCAGTTGACGATGCGCAACACGCGGCGTTACGGCGGCTACGTCGTTCATTTCGGCATTGTGCTGATTTTCATCGGGATTTCAGGGCAGGCATTTAACAAGGACATCCAAAAAGAGATGCATCCGGGCTCGCAAATGCAAATTGGGCCGTACACGCTCGTCTGCCAGAATTTTGACGCGACGTCGAACGCCAACTATCAGTCGGAACGCGCGATGGTGGAGGTGTTTGAAGGCAAGAAGTCGCTCATGATGCTGTATCCTGAACGGCGGCTCTACTTGGCGAGCCAGATCAGCCAGACGATGGTAGCCCTGCACTCGTCGCTGATTCGTGATTTGTACGTCGTATATGCGGGACGAAGCCCCGAAGACAACAATCCGGTCATTCACGCCTATTTGAATCCGCTGGTGAAATGGATTTGGCTCGGTGGGCTGGTGCTCGTGCTCGGAACTGTGCTGGCGCTGATTCCGAGCCGCCAGCCGCAAATGGTCCTGCAGGCCGTGCGCGCCAGCGTGCGGCTGAAATCGGAAATTCCTGTGCCGGTGCCGCATGGACATGACTAGAACCTTGCCAAGGCGAATTCGAGCTTCGCTGATCGCGGCAGCGGCTGTCACTCTGACCTTGAACGCGCCTTCGGCGCAGGCGCAGAAATCGGATCGCGCAAAGGCGCTGGGCGATCGGGTGATGTGCATGTGCGGCGGTTGCAGCGACGCCGCCGGCAAATGCACGCACTCGGGCGGCGCATTTGCCGGCCCGTGCGACACGGCGAAAGGGGAGTTGAAAGAAATTGATGACCGCATCACGCAAGGGCAATCCGACGATCTGATTTTGTCCGAATTTGTCCAGGAGTATGGGCCGACGGTTTTGCTTTCGCCGCCGGCGAAAGGTTTTGATTTATGGGCGTGGATCATGCCAGTCGTTGTGCCGCTGTTTGGGCTGCTCGTGGTGTGGATGATTGTCTCGCGATGGCGGCGGCGCGTGACGCTGGCCGGCGGGCCCGAAGTGTCGGTGGACCTTCTCTCGCGGGCGCGGAATGAGATGCGAGACAACGAAGATGAATAGCGTGACTATTCTGGTAGGACTAGGCTGCGCGGCCCTGGCAATCGCGACTGTCTGGTTCATCTTCGGAATCAAGCTGTCGCCATCGGACCTTGCGCCGCATCGCTCGCGTCTGGACCAGCTTCTCGAGCGCCGCGACACGATTTACGACAACTTGCGCGACCTGCGGTTCGAGCATCGCGCGGGAAAGTACTCGGAAGAAGATTATGAGGAGATGAAACGCGCCCTCGAAATCGAAGCGGCGCGCGTGATCGCGGAAATGGACAAATTAACCGGTGGAGCGCCTACGGCCGCCACACGGCAAGCCATGTCGGAAAGGCCGCATTCGTAGCCCAATATGAAACGCATTCAACGTGTTGCCCTCAGCATTTGTGCAATCGCGGCGCTCGCCATACCGGCGTCCGCTGCAACCGTTTCCGGCAAAGTGACAAATGGCACGACGAATAAGCCTGTCGCTGGCGCCGAAGTGATCTTGCTCCAACTTCAGGGAGGCATGGAGCCTGTCGCAACGGCGAAAACGGACGCGAACGGTAACTTTTCCATTGATAATTCGTTGATTGGAACCGCGCCGATGCTCCTGCGCGTGCCCTATAAAGGCGTGCTGTATCATCAGCCCGTTCCGCCGGGCGCTTCAACGGCGAACGTGGAAGTGTACGATGCGACGACGGACCTGCGCGGCATCGTGGTGGCGACGCGAGCAATCGTGTTGCAGCCGAAGGAATCAAGTCTGCTCGTGGGCGAGGAATACACCATCGAGAATCAGACGCAGCCGCCCGTGGCGTACTACCTGAAGAGCGGGACGTTTCGTTTCCTGCTGCCGCAGGGCGCGCAGATGAATCAGGTGACTGCCTCGGGGCCGAGCGGCATGCCCGTCGTCCAGGGGACCATCGACCAGGGCAACAACGCGGAGGCGGTCGACTGGGCGTTTCGTCCCGGCGAGAATGAGATTCGCCTTTCCTACCAACTTTCGTATCCTTCGAATCAGGCGACAATCCGAACGTCATCGCCTTACGCAGCTCAGAAAGTCATTCTTGTCGCCCCGCCGGGCCTGCAAGTGATAGGGGCCGGATTCAGTCCCGCGGGCACAGAGCAGGGATACGCCCTCTATGCGCATGATGCCGTCGCGGCAAACTCGCCGATCGAATTTTCGGTCTCCGGTACAGCTCCCGAGCCCGCGGCACCCGCAGCGGATTCGAGCGGCGCGCAGAATCCGTCCGCCAACTCCCGCATTGACACAACGGACACTGCGACGACTACGCTGCCGCCGCGTCTCGATAGTTTGAAATACATTCTCGTCGCGGGTTTTGCCGCGCTGTTTGCGCTCGGAGTGATTTTCCTTTGGAGGCGGCCCGTGGCCGTCACGGTTCCAGCATCTTCCGGCGCAGAGAGCGATGCGGACCCTCCGGAAAAGCCGGGGCGTGCGCAGGAAAAGGCCAGCGTCACCGCGGCGCAAGTGGAGCGAAGCGTTAGCCACAGCCTTGACGATCTCAAGGAAAATCTATTTCGGCTGGAATTACGCCATCAAGCCGGAACGATCTCTGATCAGGACTATGCTCGCGAGCGGAAAAAGGCCGAAACTCTATTGCGGGAATTCTTGAAGGGCTGAGCGCATAGCCTTGGCAAATCTCTCTCCCTCATCACCCCTCGGTGTTTCGTTCGATCAAGTCGAGAAGCGTTACGGGGCATTTTTTGCGCTGCGGCGCGTGTCGCTGAGTTTTCAGCCCGGCGAGTGTGTGGCTTTGCTGGGCCACAACGGCTCGGGGAAAACTACGCTGCTCAAAATGGCGGCGATGCTCGTGCGTCCGACGCGCGGCCGCGTGAATTTTTCCGGCGCGGAATGCGCAAACGCTGCCGCGATAAGGCCGCGAATCGGCATGGTGGGCCACAATACTCTCGTTTACGACGAACTGACCGCCGGCGAAAATCTCGAATTTTTTGCCAGGCTGTATGGCCTCGACCGCCCGAAGGAGCGTGCCTCCGCCGCGTTGGAGGAAGCTGGGCTCGCGAATCGCGCCGGAAATCTTGTCCGCACGTTTTCGCGCGGCATGCGCCAGCGACTCGCGATTGCGCGGGCGTTGCTCGCTTCGCCGGGCCTCCTGCTCTTCGACGAGCCCGCCGCGGGGCTCGATAAGCAAGGGGCGAGCTGGCTTTCTGCGACGCTTCGGCGCATGCGCGCCGAAGGCCGGACGATCCTGATGAGCACGCACGCGCGCAATGAGGATTTGGACATTTTCAGCCGCGCGGTCCTGCTGGCCGGAGGCCGTGTGGAACACGACACGGGAACGGGCGGGAATCCACGGGCTTTGTTCCATGAGCTCCGGGACGGAGCGTGAATGAATTCCGCGCGCGCAGCAGCGATCGTGCTCGGTAAGGAAATCCGCGCGGAGATGCGCACGCGCGAGTTGCTGCAAACGACAGTGGTCTTCACGCTGATCGTGGTCACGCTCTTTAACTTCGCGTTTGAGCCCACGCCCGATGAGGCGCGGCGCTTCGGCGCTGGTTTGATTTGGATCACGCTTCTTTTCGCCGGATCGCTGATGCTCAATCCTTCGTTTGTCCGCGAGCAGGCCAACGATACGATTTATGCGTTGCGAATGTCCCCTGCAAGTGCATTTGCGATCGTTTTCGGGAAAACGCTAGCCAATTTAATTTTTCTCGGGATCACGGAACTGATTCTTCTGCCCGTATTCTCATTGCTCTATAACGTTCCCGTCCTGCCTGTGCTCGGAAGGCTCGCGTTCATTCTTTTTCTCGGCACGTTCGGACTGGTAATGGTGGGGACGGTTTTTTCCGCTGTCGCTGCTCAGGCCCGCATGAGGGAACTGCTGCTGCCGCTTCTGCTTTTGCCCGTGCTCATCCCGCTGATGTTTGCGGCGGTGGAAGTGACCGCCGGTTTGCTCGCGGAATCGCCGGCGCTGGACCGGACCTGGGTGTCCGTGCTTGCGGCGTTCGACGTGATTTTTTTCACGGCGTCGTGGCTATTGTGCGATTATCTCTTGGAGGAATGAGGTGGCGATGAAACGCTACGCGCTCGTGAGCCTGGCGATGGCAGGCCTGCTCTTTTTTGCGGGATACGCGGCGCTTTTCATTGCTCCCGATGAATCGACGATGCACGCAATCCAGCGAATTTTCTATTTCCACGCCTCATCGGGCTGGGCGGCGATGGAAGCGTCGATGATCGTGTTCGTTGCAAACATCTTATTCCTCGCTAAGCGCGATTTGAAATGGGACTGGCTGGGAATTTCCGCGGCGGAAGTCAGCGTCGCCTTCTGGAGCGTGGTCCTGATTACAGGGCCGATTTGGGCGCATCCAGTCTGGGGCGTCTGGTGGACGTGGGACGCGCGGCTCACTTTGTCGCTGGTGATCTGGCTGCTTTATGTCGCGTATCTGATTCTGCGCACGCTTGTGAACGACCCCGAGCGGAGAGCCGTGGTCTCGGCGATCTTCGGCGTGTTTGTGTTCCTGGGAGTGCCGCTCGACTATCTTTCCATTCGCATCTGGCGGACGCAGCATCCGCAGCCGGTGGTTTTCGGCAGCGCCAATTCCGGGCTGGATCCGACCATGGCAAAAGTATTTTTCTTTTGCAGCGGAGTAATGACGGTCTTGATGATCCTTCTGATTCGCCAGCGGTATCGCTTGGAACGCTTGCGGCATGAAGCGGAAACGCTAAGCCTTGCGGCTGACGAACGCGCCGAAGGCGCCGGATAACAGAGAGGAATTCAGGGGAGGGAATACAGGAAATGCAAAATTTCGGCAGCCTCTTCACTGCGTACTTGATCGTCTGGGCGATCTTCATCCTGTATGACTTCTCGATTGCGCGGCGAATGTCGCAGGCGGAAAAGGACGTCGCGCAATTGAAACAGAAGTTTCCGCAGACTTAGCTGTCCAGGTTGATGGCGGCAGTTCAACGATGAATCCCCGCAAGAAAATCGGAGTTGTGTTGTTCCAGCTGGGCGGGCCGGATAGCCTCGAAGCAGTCGAGGGATTTCTCTACAATCTTTTTTGCGACCCCGAAATCATCAATTTCATGGGCGCTGGACTGGCGCGGCGGCCGCTGGCGCGATGGATTGCATCGCGCCGCTCGAAAATCGTGCGCAGCCATTATGAAGCGATTGGCGGAAAGTCGCCGATTTTGGAGCTCACGAACCGGCAAGCTGCCGCGCTCGCCGCCGCGCTTGAACCGGAATTCGAAGCGCAAGTCGTGGTCGCTATGCGATATTGGCACCCGCTGACGGAGGAAGCCATTCGGGCGCTCAAAGACTCGAAGTTTGAACAGCTAGTCCTCCTGCCGCTTTATCCGCACTATTCCTTCGCCACGACGGGGAGCAGTCTGAAGGAATGGCAGCGCCACTATCGCAGCGACGGCGTGCCTGTCCGCGTGGTGAACGATTTCCATGAGCATCCGCTTTATATTACTGCGCTGGTCGAGCGCATCAACGAGGCACTCGCGAAATTACCGGCGCCTGGTGAAGTTCATCTTGTCTTCAGCGCGCACGGCCTTCCGATGAGTTTGGTGGAACAAGGCGATCCCTATCCCGGGCAAATCGAGACAACCGTGCGGCTGGTGCGCGAGGCAGGGAAGTGGGAGAATCCGCACACGCTTTGCTACCAGAGCCGCGTAGGCAATCAGAAGTGGCTCGAGCCATCGCTGGTGAATACGATTGCCAGCCTGGCGAAGGGCGGAACGCTGCGCATGCTGGTGATTCCGATTTCCTTCGTCACCGAACACATCGAGACCCTCCACGAAATCAACATCGAGGCGCGGGAGGAAGCCGAAAGGCTCGGCGTGAAGGACTTCCATGTCACGCGGGCCCTCAATGATTCGCCGGCGTTTATTCGCGCGCTTGCGGATCTCGTTACGCAGGCCGCGAGCGCTGCCGAATGAACGGATAATTCCACCGGGAAAATTTCTTTATTTTCTTCGAGACAATCTCTTGACAGGATTTCACCGCCATCATATAAAAGTATGTTTGCTGCTGGTTTCATGGAATTCATTCATTTTTACGCTCGAATACAGCAGTAAGACCACCTGATGCCGGAACACGCTGACTCGAAGACTGTTGAAAAATCTGGCGCTCCCGCGGCGCCGGCGGCTGCGTCGTCAAAGAAACCATCCAGCCCAACTGATCCCGTTAACAAAACACGGCGTCAGGTCGTCTGGACGTGCATTTGGGGCTATCTCGGCGTGAATTTTCTGCTGTTTTTGCGATTTTTTTTCCCGCGAGCGCTGTTTGAACCTCCCACCGTCTTTTCCATTGGCTATCCGTCGGACTACGGACTCGGCGTTGACTTGCGTTTCCTTCAGGCGTACCGAGTGTGGGTGGTGCGCGAGCCAGGCCGGCTATTCATAATCTATGCCCAGTGTACCCACCTGGGCTGCACGCCGGACTGGGAGGAAGCCCAGAACATTTTTCACTGCCCGTGCCACGGGAGCGAGTACGACAGCGAAGGCATCAACTTCGCGGGGCCTGCGCCGCGGCCAATGGACCGCTGTCAGGTGACTGTCGATCCTTCGGGCCAAATCGTCGTGGACACCAGCGTGCGTTTCATCAACGACCCCGCCGCGGGTACGAATCAATTCAACGAAACCGGATCGTTCGTCAATGTGTGATTTCTAGCCGCTAAAGGACTAGACGAAAGCAATGGCTGCTGACAACAAGGGGAATGGCCGCAAATCCGGCGTCGTGGACGACGTGAAGGAAAAGACGCGAGAACTGGGCGAAGTTCTCAAGGTCAAGGCCAAGGAGCAGGTCGAAGAGCTGAAAAAGCCCGAGGAAACTCAGCTCTACCGCTCGATTTTCCGCATCAAGCACGACGAAGAGCCGCGCAACCGCGCGCTTTCGACGCTCAACAACCTTTTCCTGCACATCCACCCGGCGAAAGTCAATCGCGACGCGACGCGCTACAACTACACGTGGGGAATGGGCGGCATCACGTTCTACCTTTTCATCGTGCTGATTTTCACGGGCGTGCTGCTGATGTTTTATTACCACCCGACGAAAGTGCAGGCGTTCCGCGACATCTTGTATCTCGAAAACGACGTCCCCTTCGGCCAGTTGCTCCGCAACATGCACCGCTGGGCCGCTCACCTGATGGTGATGGCCGTCTGGCTGCACATGTTCCGCGTGTTCATGACGGGCTCATACAAACGCCCGAGGGAATTCAACTGGTGTGTCGGCGTGCTCTTAATGGTGCTGACGATGCTGCTCTCGTTTACCGGCTATCTGCTGCCGGACGATCAGCTCGGCTTTTGGGCCGTCACCGTAGGAACGAACATGGCGCGTGCGACGCCGTTGCTTGGCCATCAAGGGCCTTTCGGGCCGCAACTTGGCATGACTGCGTACAACGACGTTCGCTTCGGCCTGCTTGGCGGCTCGATTGTGGACGCGAACGCTCTTCTGCGCGCTTACATCTGGCACTGCATCGCGATTCCGCTGATTGTTTCGACGTTCCTTGGTGTGCACTTCTGGCGCGTTCGCAAGGACGGCGGGATTTCCGGGCCGTCGCCCGTGATGCTGGAATCGGAGGCGAAGTAGATGTTCGGTGATTGGCACCAGCTCTGGGTGATTATCTCGACGCCCGACAACGTCCCGATCGTGGCGATGCTGGTGCTCGTGCCGTTTTTCACCTGGTTCGCGTTTCACAATGCGTGCGCGAATGACCGTCTGATTGCGCGCCTGGAAACCGATCCGCAGCTTGCGCGCACTCACCATCGCACCACGTATCCGTTTCATCCGCGCTGGGAGCGCGAGTTGCACACAAACCCGTTCCTGATGCGCAAGGAACTGCTCGCGGCCGTCATCGTCACCATCATCTTGATGGTCTGGGCGCTCACCATGAACGCGCCTCTCGAGGCTCCCGCCAACGCCAGCGTCACCATGAATCCGGCGAAGGCGCCGTGGTATTTCCTCGGCCTCCAGGAAATGCTCGAGTACTTCGACCCGTGGATTGCTGGCGTCGTGATTCCAACGCTGGTCATTGTCGGCCTGATGGCCATCCCGTTCATTGACGCCAATCCGCTGGGCAATGGCTACTACACGTACAAGCAGCGGCGTCACGCCATTTGGACATTCTTGATCGGCTTCGAGGCTATCTGGCTCGTCCTGGTTTCCATCGGAACCTTCATTCGCGGGCCGGGCTTCATGTGGTATTGGCCCAGCCAGACGTGGGACCCGGATCGCATCGAATTCAGCGTGAATCGCAATTTGGACCAGGTGTTCGGAGTTGATGGCCGCTGGCTGGCTCACATCCTTCCGTCGAGCTTGCAGTCCAGCTCCGCGATCGTCGCGCGAGGCTTGTTCGGCGTCATCCCGATGGTGGTGTATGGAATTGCCGCGGCGCTTTTTATTCACTGGATCTGCATGCGCACCGAATACAGCCGCAAGATTTACCGCAAGATGAGTCTGATTCAGACGGTCACCATGTACATTTTCCTGGTCACCATGCTGTTTCTGCCGGTGA
Organism: Candidatus Acidiferrales bacterium; assembly: GCA_035934545.1. Taxonomy (GTDB): domain Bacteria; phylum Acidobacteriota; class Terriglobia; order Acidiferrales; family UBA7541; genus DAHUXN01. The sequence goes on along the minus strand of DASYXV010000066.1, from coordinate 21,700 downwards.
CGATTTTCCTCCGGCTCCTGTTCCGCATTAAATACATCTGGGAGACGCCGTGGTTCAGCATTTAGCGGCCGCGTTTTCTCGCATGAAGGAGATTGGGGTTGCCTGAACTTCCGCCCGATGATCCGATAAAAAGCCGGTCGTTTGCCAACGCGATATTGATCGCGGTCTTTGTATTGCTCTTGTGCGTCTCCTGGTCGCTGTATCAGGAATTCATCGGCTTGCGTCCGTGGCGGTCGTATCAGAACCGCTTTGCCAGCGCGTATTCGGGGTACGTCCAGAAGCAGATGCAGGCCAGAAAAGCCGCGGAGCAGCAGGTCGAATCCGCGCCCGAATACAAGAAGCTCGAACAAACGCTTTCCGACGCCACTGCCGCGGCGAAAACGCAGGACGCGGTCATCGAGAAGCAAATTGCGCTCGTTGACGAGCAGCGTGCCGCCATCTTGCACCAGTTCCAGGAAGACCGCAGCCTGGTCGGTTCACTGATTTACGATTACGAAGTCTCGCCATCGCCATCGCGTCTCGAAGAGGTGAAAAATGCGAAGGCCAAAACCTACGCGATTGACTGGCCCGAAGACGGCGGCAAGACGGTCCGCAAGGAATTCAATTACGATCAGTTGAACGACACGTTCAACCAATTGCTCGACGCCAAGGCGCAGCTCACTGCCAGGGAAGGCGACGTTGACAAGCCAGAAAAGGATGCAGGCGACGCGGTCGCAAAGTATCTCGCCGAAAAGCTTCCGGGGTTGAATTCGAGCCAGCTCAGCGGGTTGCTGAAGACCGTGCAGCAGATGGACGTCAAGCTGATTCAGATCAACGTCAATCCCCCGGGACATGAAATCAACGACATCGGCGGAGTCGGCCTCACGGACCGCTGCCAGTCTTGCCACGTCGGCATGGACCCGAAGTATGTTCCCGCCGCGATGACGCTGACAAAGGCGGACCTCGGGTTGCAGAAGAGCAACGACGCTCCGTTCTCGAGCCATCCTGATCCGCAGCTTCTCCAATGGCATTCGCTCGAGAAGTTCGGCTGCTCGCCGTGCCACGGCGGCAACGGCCGCGCCCTCGTGAACGTCACGAAAGCGCATGGACGTTACGCAGACTGGCTCTGGCCTCTCTACTATCCTGAAAACTTCGAAGCAGGCTGCCAGCAGTGCCACTCCGCGGACGCCTGGACCGAGCACGCTCCCGCGCTCAACGAAGCCAAGATCCTCTTCCGCGACAGGGGCTGCACCGGATGCCACAATTACGCCGGCTTCGATAATCAGGACGAACAGCTTAAGAACACGCAGCGCGAAATCGCCAGTCTGGAAAAGGAAAAAGCTGACGACAATCTCAAAATTCCGCAACTGAACAAGGAAGGCGATCAGGCGCCCGACAACGCCACGGCGCAAAAACTGTACGCGGAAGCCACCGACCTGACGGTCGGCGTCAGCAAGATTGATGCGCGCGTCGAGCAGCTCGATGATTTGAGCCACAGCTTGCTGCAGGAAGTGAAACGCGTTGCTCCCGACCTGAAAGAAGTCCGCATGAAGTTGAATCCCGGCTGGATTCCCTATTGGGTCGGCCACAACTGGGAATTCGATCCGGCGACGAAGATGCCGCAGTTCCGTCTGGAGCCGGATGAGATTCAGGCCATCTCCGCGTTCATCTGGCAGCAGGGAATCAAGGGTCCGGCGCTGGAAAAACAGCCTGTGGGCGATGCCGCGAAGGGCAAGGACTTGTTCAATTCACTCGGCTGCCTCGCCTGCCATTCCCTCGGTGAAGGCGCGCAGCGCGTCGGCGGCGACTTCGCCGCGAATCTGAGCCGCATCGGCGAAAAGGCGAATTACGATTACCTCGTCCGCTGGATTCACGATCCTCGCGTGCGAACGCGGCCGTATTGCCCGTTCGAGCATCGAGACCTCGGTCCCGAGGATTACGCGAAGCACGGTCTGCCCTATCAATTCGATCTGGAGCACTCGCGCTGCCCCAATGACGGCCACGAGCTTGTCGTTGAGCAGGCCACCGTGATGCCCAGCTTCCGGCTGAGCTGGCAGGAAGCGCGCGACATCGCGAGCTTCCTCGAAACGCAGAAGCACGCCGGCGCGCATTACGACCAGGCCGGCTTCCTGAACGATTCCTCTCTCGCGGACAAAGGCAAGGCGCTCGTTGATCATTACGGCTGCGCTGGTTGCCACGAATTATCCGGATTCGAGGATGCCGCTCGCATCGGCACCGAGCTGACCACGGAAGGCAGCAAACCGATCGGGCGCTTCGATTTCGCTCTCCTCTATACGAAGGCGCAGGACGGCATCCTGCCCGACGGCAAGGAATCCCCGCGCGGCTCCTGGTACGACTTGAAAGGCTTCTTCGACCAGAAGCTCGCGAATCCGGCCATCTACGACACGGGAAAATACAAACCAAATCCAATGGATCGGCTGCGCATGCCCAAGCCGAACCTCACGAGCGAGCAGAGAGATGCTCTCGTCTCGCTCCTGCTCGGCAGCACGGAATCCACGCTCCCGCCCAGTTATCAATACAAGCCAGCAGACCAGCGCCGCTACATTCAAGAAGGCTGGTGGATCGTCACGAAGTACAACTGCATCGGCTGTCACCAGATTGACATCGGCCAGAAAAGCGTCCTGATGGGCCTGCCGATGTATCAGAGCGACCAGGCCATCAATCTCCCGCCGGTTCTCACCAGCGAAGGCGCCCGCGTGAACCCGGAATGGCTCAAGAGCTTCCTCGCGAATCCCGCGCTGAATCCGAAGGACGAGGATCGCAACGGAATTCGCTCCTACTTGAAGGTCCGCATGCCGACGTTCTATCTCTCCGACGACGAGATTCGCAAACTGGTTCTGTTCTTCGAAGCGCTCTCTTCGCAGCAGGAGCCGTACATTCCGCAGAGGCTCGCGCCGCTGACGGAAACCGAACGCGCCGTCGCCCGGGGCATATTCACCAGCCCCGCGGCGCCTTGCCTGAAATGCCATGCCACGGGGAATCTGGCGCACGACAAGAATGCGACCGCACCGAATCTTGTCCTGGCAGGCACGCGCCTTCGCGCGCCGTGGACCGAACGCTGGGTCACGGAGCCCGCGACGATCATTCCAGGAACGGCTATGCCGTCGGGCCTGTTCGTCCGCCAGGGAGATCGCTGGGTGTTCAACGGGCCGCTTCCGTCTGCCGCGAAACAATACAAGGCGGACGAAGCCGCGCTTCTGGTTCGATATTTGCTCGAAATGACGCCGCAAGAGCAAGCCGCGCTTGGCGGGCGCGCTTCCCTGGCTGCGCCAAAGACTGCGCCAAAGGCCGGAGCCGTCGGCGGAATGAAGTAGTCGCCTTCGCTCTGCGCTAAGCGCTACAATATCAGCGGGCATGAAGGGAATTCGCGGGCCAAGTTCAAATTCAGGAGGAATAATCCGTGATAAATCGTAAATGGACGTGCTGGCTTGCCGCAGCCGCGCTGGCGGCTCTCGCCGCGGGATGCAGCAAGAGTGGGAATCAGGAATCAACTTCGGAGCAGCCCGCGGCAACGACGGCGAAGAAGGCCGTCGATCCCGCCACCACGGGCTCGATTAGCGGCGTCGTGAAGTTCGACGGCGCGGTTCCGAAATACAAGCCGATCAACATGAGCGCCGACCCGAATTGCGTGAAGGCGAATGCGAAGCCGGTGTTTCCCGATGAAGTAGTGGCCGGCGATGGCGGCGCGCTCGCCAACGTCGTTGTGTACGTGAAATCCGGCGCGGCTGATTATTCGTTCTCCGTCCCGTCCGATTCCGCCACGCTCGACCAGAAAGGCTGCATGTACACGCCCCACGTCGTTGCCGTAATAGCCGGGCAGCAGCTTCAGGTCATCAATAGCGACGCGACGACGCACAATATCCACCCCACGCCGGCGGATAACCGCGAGTGGAACAAATCGCAGCCGCCAAACTCTCCGGCCATCACGGATACGTTTGCCCGTCCGGAAGTCGCCATCCCGGTGAAGTGCAATGTCCACCCCTGGATGAAGGGCTATATCGCCGTGCTCGCCAATCCGCTCTTCGCCGTCACGGGCAAGGATGGCAAGTTCGAAATCAAGGGCCTGCCGCCGGGCACGTACACGATCGAGGCCTGGTCGGAAAAGTACCAGACGCTGGACCAGACGGTCACCGTCGGGCCAAAGGAATCGAAGACGGCCGATTTCACGTTCAAAGCGGGCTCGTAACGCCCCGCTCGGTAAAGCTGGATGTTGTCATTCCGAGCCTGCCTGCGGACAGCAGGCAGGGCGAGGAATCTGCTTTTTGTTTTATTCAAGCTCTGAACTGCAGATTCCGCTCCGTCCGCCGCGGCGGGCTCCTCCGGATGGCAGCCTCTTGATTTTTGATAGCATGTAAGGAGGCTTCGAGTTTTGAGAGAACCAGGGAATCGCAGCCTGCATCGCTTCGCCGTCTTCACGGCGGTTTGCACGTTCCTTTTGCTGATCGCCGGGGCGCTGGTCACCAGTAATGAAGCCGGCCTTTCGGTTCCTACTTGGCCTTTGGCTTCTGGCTCATTTTTTCCACCCATGGTCGGCGGAATTCGCTGGGAGTGGAGCCATCGGCTGGTCGCCGGCTTCGTCTCCATCCTCACGATAATCCTTGCCGTCTGGGGTCAACGCGTCGAATCCCGCCGCTGGGTGCGGAATCTCGCGTGGAGCGCTCTCGGGTTGGTCATCGCGCAGGCAATCCTGGGCGGAATTACGGTGCGATTTGATCTCCCGCCCTGGGTATCCTCAGCCCATGCGACGCTCGCTGAACTTTTCTTTGTCACCGTAATCAGCCTCGCCGTTTTTACGAGCAAGTGGTGGTCGGGCGAATTATCAAGTCTCGAAGATAGTGGTTCGCCGCGTCTCCGGACGCTCGCGGTCTGGACCTCGGCGCTGATTTTGTTGCAAGTCGTTCTCGGCGCTGCATTTCGCCACAACGCGTTTGGCATCATTCCGCATGTCATCGGCGCCGTCATCGTCACCGGAATGGTTTTCTGGACTGTCCTCGCTGTCATCCGCCGATTCGGCTCGATCAAGGATCTGCGGCGTGCCGCGAAATACCTGGAGATTTGCCTCGGACTTCAGCTTTTGCTTGGCGGCGCGGCCTATTGGGCCGTCGTCGCCGCGCGTGACGCTGTACAGCCGACGCCGTTGTACGTCACCATCTCCGTGGCGCATGTCGCCGTCGGCGCTTTGACGTTCGCGGCGAGCGTTCTGTTGTCCTTGTTTTGTTTCCGTATCCTCAAGCCTGCCCATGCGGATGGCCTCGAAGCCCCCGCTGGCGCGCGCAGTGCCATGAAGGCCGCCCGATGAGCTCCACGCGCGTCACTCCCATTCCTGTTGCCTCGCGCTCGTGGGCCTTTGTCGCCCTTGCGAAGCCGGACGTCACGTTTCTCGTTGTCCTGACCACTATGGCCGGGTACTACCTCGGCTCTTCCGCGCCGGTGAGCCCGTTGGGGATGTTCAACGCCGTCTTCGGCACAACTCTTGTTGCCGCCGGGACAGCCGCCCTCAATCATTACATCGAGCGCGCGAGCGATGCGCGCATGCGCCGCACGAGCTCCCGTCCTTTGCCTCTTGGCGTGCTTCGGCCCGTCGAGGCTCTGACGTTTGGCGCCGGCCTCGTCGTCCTCGGCGGCTTTTATTTGCTCTCGCTCACGAATGTGATCGCCTGCTCTCTCGCGCTTCTGACGACGGCGCTTTATCTCGGCGTCTATACGCCTTTGAAGAAGCGCACCACCTGGGCCACTGCCGTCGGCGCGTTTCCCGGCGCGCTTCCGCCGCTGATCGGCTGGGCCGCCGCGCGCGGCTCGCTTGCGGGTAGCGCTTGGCTGCTTTTCGCGATTCTGTTCTTGTGGCAATTTCCGCATTTCTACTCCATCGCGTGGATGTACCGTGAAGACTACGCTCGTGCGGAAATCCAGATGCTTCCGGTGATTGATCGCGCGGGCTCCGCGACGTTTGGCCAGATCATTTTCACCGCCGCGGCGCTCGTGCCCGTCAGTTTGCTGCCGTCCGTTGTCGGCCTCGCGGGGATTCGCTACTTTTTTGGAGCGTTGATCCTGGGCATGGCGCTCGTGCAGGTGTGCCTGTGGGCTTCTCGGGACCGCACGAATGTCCGCGCGAAATGCCTGATGCACGCCACGGTCGCGCACATTCCTTTGCTGCTCGGGCTTCTTATGCTGGATAAAGTAGTACGCTGATACCATGGGAAAGGAACTGGTTCACGACATTCCGATGACCGAAAGCATTGCATTCGCCGTCGTAATCATCCTTCTCTCCGTTCTGGGCCTCGTTTGGGATTTCGCGAGCGGGCTGATCACCAGCGGAGTGGACGGCCTTCTTCTTCTCCTGATCTGCCTGATGATGGCCGGACTGTTTTCGCTTCAACTCCTTCTGTTGCTCTGGCAGCGCCGCAAAGGAAGCGGGAAGTAGGCGGTCCTCGCCGCAATGGCGTCACTCTCCGTCTCTGACCTCCCGGCGCTGAATGCGCTCCTCAACACGGCCAGCGCGATTCTGCTCATCTCTGGCTACGCGTTTATTCGCCGGCGCCGCATCTTGTTGCACAAGATTTGCATGCTCTCCGCCGTGGCCTGTTCGGCGGCATTCCTCGTTTCGTACATTACGTTTCACGTCCGCATGGGCGTGGTGCACTTCACCGCGCACGGCCCGATTCGCCCTGTGTACTTCACGATTCTCTTCACGCACACGATTCTCGCCGCCGCGATCGTGCCTTTGGTGATCGTGACGCTGACGTTCGCGTTTCGTGCCCGCTTTGCGCGCCACAAAGCCATCGCTCATTGGACGCTTCCGCTCTGGCTCTACGTATCCATCACCGGCGTCATCATCTATTTTCTTCTCTTCCGTCTCTATGCGCCTGCTCTGCATCCTGCGCGGTTTCAGATCCTTCTGCGGTTTCCGGCGCAGTGAACGTATGATGAACCTAACAAGTTTTCGGCTTGGCAGGATGCTGAATCGCGCGGAAGATTTGTGGGTCGCGGTTTTTCACCCTGAGCTTGCCTGCTGCAAGCAGGCGAAGCCGAAGGGTAACCGCGACATAAACGCTCTGCTTTCTTAAGGGGTTTTAACCCCTGAGGGCTCGGAAATATCTTTTCAGCACCCTCTTGACTCTGATCAGGGAGCTGCTTTGGACGCAACAAACCAATCGCCGCCGAAATCGAAAGTCGCCGTCGCCGCCAGGTGGACCTACGCTGTTCTCGCGCTGGCTTTGCTCTTTGTCCTGATGCCGTTCCTTTTCTGGCGCGCCACGTGGTTTGGCCGCCTGCTTACGGACGACCAGCTCGCCGCCGCTCTCGCCGACAACTCCCAGCCTCGGAACATCCAGCATGGCCTCTCGCAAGTTTCAGACCGCATCGCCCGCGGCGATCCCGCCGTGACAAAGTTTTATCCCCGGGTTCTTGCTCTTGCCGCGAGCCCTGTCGCTGAAATCCGCACGATGGACGCCTGGGTCATGGGGGGCGACAACACCTCCCAGGAATTTCATCAGGCCCTGTTGCGCCTGCTCAACGATTCCAGTCCGATGGTCCAGCGAAACGCTGCTCTCGGCCTCATTCGCTTCCAGGACGCGAGCGGCCACGCCGTCGTCGTCGCCATCCTCAAGCCAGTCGTGCTCGATTCGCCTGCCTCGGGCATATTGCAAACTCGCGCCAAGGCGGGCGATGCTCTCAGCCCCGGAGCCGGGGTCGCGCGCATCCAGGCCGGCAATCAGAAAACGGAAGTGCAGTCGCAAGTCGCAGGCCGTTTCGGCAGATGGCTCGTTGGCAATGGCGCCAGCGTCACTGCGGGCCAGGCCATTGCTTCCATCCTGCCGGACGACGGTTCGGTTTGGGAAGCTTTGCGCGCCTTGTACTTGATCGGCGACGCGGCGGACCTCGATGCCATCGCACCCTACGCCCGGGGCGGGGAAGATTCGCCGCCGCAAATCGCCCAGCAGGCCCGCCTGACGATGGAAGAAATCCGCTCGCGTTCAGCCGCTGCTCCCGCCGCGCCCCAATAGATCTGGCTTCTTCGCCATGCCCTCGTCACGGCGGCGTCACACAGTTACCTTCTGCACAACCGATTCGGTCGTGCGTCAGTTTGAATTTCCTTGTTCGTGACACAAGGATTTAAAATTCAAATTGATCACTACTGCCGATTCTTGGGTGACTCATCTTGATTCCAATAATTCCGCGATGTCAGAAAGGTCCGAAACGTGGTATGTGATGCTTGGTATTGGCGGTCACGGAAATAATCGATGCTCTTGATCTAACCAGATGATGTAGAACACATCGTCAATCACAATTCCGTGGGCGCGGTACTGACACCATCTTTGTTCGGGATATACTCCGAATTCCCACCCGTCATAAACTCCGAGTTGTTCTGGGTCCAGTCCCTGCACATGCCTGAAACCGTCTGGCTCTGATGAGATTGTGAAATCAATAATATGTCGGTGTTCTTCGTTATCTTGGTCAATAAAAGTTTCTACCGCCCAATTACTCATTCTTTGTAGCGTCTGGAACAATCGATGAAAGTAGTCTGCTGAGCACTCAGACGGGCGGAATTTCTCATTATTGAAATCCAAATGCTTGAACGAAAAGAGTAGGGGTTTTTGAATTACCGCTATACGTTCTACTGCGGGAATTGGCGGTCTTACTTGTTTCCTAGGCATGCAGTCGTTCTGAATAGTACTCCTGCATCCATTCCTTGCTTATGACTTCATGAGAGGATACATCCGGTGGCAGGCCAGCCCTAGCTTTTATCCACGGCTCTTCGCAATGGGAGATCCTTTCAAGGTCTGAAGCTGACATTTCTCCATATACGCGCCACACTTCTTGTAGGTAATCACGAATAAATTCATTAATATTCGGTTCTTCGACCTTGTCAAGTGGCGTCCATTTGTACTCTCTGTATCTCCTAAACACAGCGGGAACAACTGGCCCATGTACCCATGCTTCGATTTCTTCTTCAAAAAGTGGCTGCTTATAGAACGCCAGATACCATGCCTGAGCGTAGTACAGGAGTTTTTGCAACTTTAGGTTGCTGATAGCACTTTGCTTTTCATGCGACAAATTGATGAGGCATGAGGCAATTCGCTCTGCGGTAGAACTAGGAGCGTTCATATTGCCTCCGAGAGAACCCTTTCCTATAAGGACATTTGAGCAAACTCTTGTCACGCAAGTCAAGCACAAGACGAAAATCCTTCTCACTGTTAATCACGCTTCAAGCTAAACTGACTTACTATTGCCGATTCCCGCGCAGAATTATGGAGCTAAGACAGCCGATTCCCGCGCATTCGCTTCATTTGCTCTGTTCTGCTATAATGGAATCGTCATCCAGGGTTGCGGCATCTTATGTTCAGGAGGAGTGCGAGATGATTTCTCTTACACCGGTGGCAGTCTCGAAAGTGAAGGAGATTATCGGGCAGCAGAATCCTTCGCCGACCGGTTTGCGCGTTGCCGTCGTGGGCGGCGGATGTTCCGGCTTCAGCTACCACATGGCTTTCGAGAATCAGATTAACGAGGCCAGCGACAACGTCTACGAATTTGACGGCCTCAAGGTCATGGTGGACCAGATGAGCGAAATGTACCTCGACGGAATCTCCATCGATTTCATCGAGTCCATTGAAGGCTCCGGTTTCAAATTCAACAATCCGAATGTGAAGAGCACATGCGGCTGCGGGAGCTCATTCAGCGTTTAGTGCCGCTGTTCGGTGAATCTTTTCGGCGCTGGGATATTGTCCCGGCGCCTTTTTTGTGTTCAAGCTGCGCAAAATGGCGCCCGCGAAGATTGCAAAAGTTCGCGCGTCTTCGTATGCTGGCCTCCCTCGATGAAAATAGCCCTGGTTCAATTTAATCCGACCGTCGGCGACTTCGGCGGCAATTCCGCGCGAATGCTCGGGAAAGCTGCGGAAGCCAAATCCCGCGGCGCTCATCTCGCTGTGTTTTCCGAGCTTTGCCTCTGCGGCTATCCTCCCCAGGATCTTGTCGAGCGCCCCGCGTTCCTCGGCAGAAATGAAGTCGCGCTGCTCGAGCTGGCTGCGCGAATGCCGATTCCTGCCATTGTCGGCTATGTGGGAAAGCCTCATAGCAGCACGGGCAAGAAAGCGGCAAACTGCGCCGCGCTCCTCTCTGGCGGCAAAATCGCTTTCGAGCAGCGCAAAATGCTCCTGCCCACCTACGATGTTTTCGACGAAACGCGCTATTTTCAGCCGGCTGCCTCGCAAACGAATGTCGCCTTCTGCGGTCAAAAGCTCGGAATCACGATTTGCGAGGATTGCTGGAACGACAAGGATTATTGGGCGCAGCGGCTCTACGATCGCGATCCCGTCGCCGAACTTGTGGCAAAGGGCGCGACGGTTCTCCTTAATATCTCCGCTTCTCCCTACAATCTCGACAAGCGCAGCCTTCGAAAAGACATGCTTCAGACTCTGGCCCGCCACCATCGAGTCCCTGTAGTTTACGTGAACCAGACCGGCGGGAACGACAGTCTCGTTTTCGATGGCTCCAGCGTTGCCTTCAATGCCGATGGCAAGCTGGCGGCTCTGGCGCATTCGTTCCAGGAGGATATCGTTCTCTTCGATGTCGCCTCCGGCGCTGGCGACATCCGCCCGGAGCCGCGCGATGAACTCGCGGTTGCTTACGACGCTCTCGTCTGCGGCACTCGCGACTACGTTCGCAAGTGCGGATTCCACAAAGCCGTCATCGGCCTCAGCGGCGGAGTGGATTCGGCGGTCGTGGCGGCCATTGCTGCCGGCGCCGTCGGCCCCGAAAATGTTCTCGGCGTGCGCATGCCCGGCCCGTTTTCCTCTCCGGGCAGTCTCGCCGACGCCGAAAAGCTCGCGCACAATCTCGGCATCCAATGCATCACTTTGCCGATCGCGGAAGTCTATGAAAGTTATCGCAAGGTTCTTTGCTCGGCCTTCAAGGGTCTCCCGGAAAATGTCACCGAAGAAAACCTCCAGGCGCGTGTTCGCGGAAATCTTCTCATGGCTCTTTCCAACAAATTCGGCTCCCTCGTTCTGAGCACCGGAAATAAGTCGGAGATCGCCGTCGGGTATTGCACCCTGTATGGAGACATGGCTGGCGGACTGGCGGTGATCTCCGATGTTCCAAAGCTCATGGTGTACGAGCTCGCACGCCACGTGAACCGTGAAAGGGAAGTGATTCCCCTGGCGACTCTGTCAAAACCTCCCTCCGCGGAACTTCGCGCGAATCAAACGGATTCGGACACTCTTCCTCCTTACGATGTCCTCGATCGCATTCTGAAGGCCTACATAGAGGATCTCCGCAGTCCCGGCGAAATTGCCGATCATTATGGCTTCTCTATCGAACTGGTTCGCGACGTTGTCAGGCGCGTGGACAGGAACGAATACAAGCGCAAGCAAGCGCCTCCTGGACTCAAGATTACTTCCAAGGCGTTTGGAGTCGGCCGCAGATTTCCGCTGGCCAACAAGTTCGTCCCATAGTAGAAACTCATTTGCGTTTTCAGCGAATAAACATAGCTCTTGGGGAGACATTCCACATCATGCTCAGGCGCATCGTCATAATAATCGCAGCCGTGGCCTTCACCGTCGCTGCTCAGCAGCCGCCATCTTCCAGCTCTTCCGCTGACCAGCAGCTCCTCAATAAGGTGGAGTCCTATCTGCGCACCTTGTTCGCCTGGGATTCAAGTTATCAGATCAAATTGGGGCCCCTCGGACCGTCCAAAATTCCGGACACATTTGAGGTTCCCGTGAAGGTCACCGACGGCAAGGGACAATCGGAAACAGGCGCGGTTTACGTCACCAGGGATGGCCGCTACATGTTTCGCGGGGAGATTCGTGATCTGAATGCCGACCCTTTCGCGGCGAATGTCGCCAAGCTGCATATCGAGGGCTTCCCGTCGAATGGGCCGGCGGACGCAAAAGTGACCGCCGTGGAATTTAGCGACTTCGAGTGCCCCCATTGCCGCGAGATGTTTGAAATCCTCAAGTCGGTTGAGCCGGAATTCCCCCAGGTGCGTTTCGTCTTCAAGGATTTTCCTCTCACCACGATTCATCCCTGGGCAATGACCGCCGCCCTCGCCGCCCGCTGCGCCTTCGAGTCTTCGCCTGCGGCCTTTTGGAAACTGCAGGACGCAATCTTCACGAATCAAGGTGCGATTACTGCGGACAACGCTTGGGACCAAATCACCGCCTACGCCACAGCCGCTGGCGTTTCGCCGGATTCGCTGCACGCATGTATGGCCGGTCCCGGCGCGAAGAAAGTTATCGACGACGAAATTGCGGAGGGAAAATCGCTCCCCGTCGAGAGCACGCCAACCTTCTTCATCAACGGCCGCCCGGCCATCAACGCGGACAAACAGGCCCTTGAAACCCTCCTGCGTTACGAGTTGGCCCGCTCCGCTCCCCGCGCGAACCCCTGAAGTATGTAACGGCTGGCCTGCCCGCCATCGCCGCCTGTGGTAGAGTGCGCAGGATACTCGTACCCTGTTGGACCGGGGTCGAATCACATATGCCCATCAAGAATTGTCGCGCTCTCGTCGCAGGATCTGGTTCCACTGATTCCTCTGGCTGCATTCGGACAGCCCTCTTTTCCTTGTTTGCTCTCTGCGCGCTGCTGATACCCTTGCCTGCTTGGTCTCAACTCGTCCCAGGATCGATGGACGTTCAATGGAACGAGGGCTCGCCCGATTGCGCCAAAAACTCTCAGCCGCCTCTGCAGGTCCATCAATACAATGCGCGAACATTCATCCTTCGCGAGAACCTTTGTTCCACGTTCGAGGCGCCCTTCATGTATCTGCTCGTCGGATCAACCAGTGCGCTCCTTATCGATACCGGCGACGTGGAAGATCCAACCCGGATGCCCCTTGCAAAAACAGTGGTGAGCTTGTTGCCCGGAGAGGGCGCCGCAAAGCTGCCCTTGCTCGTAGTCCACACGCACCGGCATCTGGATCATCGCGCCGGCGATTCGCAGTTCATGCGCCTTCCCAATGTTCAGGTGGTTGGCTATGACCTCGAAAGCGTTCGGCGCTATTACAAATTCAGCGATTGGCCGAATGGCCTGGCCGAAATCAATCTTGGTGACCGAACTGTCGATGCGATTCCCACGCCCGGCCACAACGAGACCGAAGTCTCATTCTACGACCGCGATACCGGCCTCTTCTTTTCCGGCGACTTTCTTATGCCGGCCCGCCTTCTCATCGACGACACCAAAGCCGATCTCGCCAGCGCGGAACGCGCCGCTGCGTTCGTCAAGGATCGCCCGGTCAGTTTCGTCCTGGGCGGCCACATCGAAATGAATGCCCGGGGCGATCTCTTTCCTTGGGAGTCCCAATACCATCCACACGAGCGCGTCCTGCAAATGACGAAGGATGATCTGCTGGCCCTGCCGGCCGCCATTAGCAGCTTCAATGGCTTCTACACAAAGAGCGGGCCCTTCTTCATTTCGAATCCGTTGCGTAACCTCATCGCTGTGGCCATCCTCGTAGCTCTAGTCATAGGTGTCCTCGTTTTCATGCTGGCGCGCTATATTCGCCGTCGCAGGCGGACACGAAAACAACAGACGTCCTTGGGCCGTTAGGTTCGCCAGTTGCGGTGGCTCTTCTGGTCGACGGCCAGTTCTCTCTCGCTCCCCGCGCCCCAAATCGTAGGGGCGCTGCTTGCTTGTTCTGCGCGCAGTCAAAGGGCGGTCCGCGCCTCTATCGCCGCCGAAAGAATCCAACCTCCATTTTTCTCTCCTGTCCCTAGGCCAGTCTTGGGTCAGGATTTTCACCTGTCCTCTTTTCCGACCCTAGGTCAGGTGATTTTCGCCTGTCCTCTTGCTACCCTTTTTCAGTGGGTATCACGTTCAACGCGATCCTGTCCCTCACTCCACCGAAGCGGATTCTCGTCAACGGGCCCTGCCATTCGAGGCGCCATATTGTGGAGAGGGCTCCAACCCCGAATCTCGAACCTCTAGCTTCCAGTCCTAATCGACATACTCCGGAATTAGAAATCGAGCTAAGTCACAGAAAACAAAGGATCAGCCCCCATTCTAATCGACACAAATTCGCATTTTGCGAACGCGAAACGGTCAGCCTGCCCGCTCTAAGGAACGAAGGTAGCGGAGCGCTCCCGCGCGCAGCCGAAGGGCCGGCCCATTCATCCTCCACTGCTGTCAAATTATTAGACTCGGGGCTAACTTACAGAAAACAAGAGGCAAGACATTTTCTAATCGATAACTTTCGAGCATCAGTATCGCTCGCCGCGCCGAGGCGGCCGCCGGATCGTCAGGGCAACACATGTTCCCAAAACCGCGCCCTTCGGCTTCGCTCAGGGCAGGCGCAAGAAGAGGCGGACTAGCGGGTCGTCAGGCGCTGAAGCAAAGAGGAGAGACAACGGCGAGACGGAAAATCCATGCCCACGAATTCGACGCCCATGCCGCCGTGGGGCTTGATGTAGCGCACCTGAGCAGAAACGCGGAACTCGCCTTCGGGCGCGCCGAACTGCAACTGCACCGGAGTCCCGGGAACCGGCGGATCGAGATTCCAGATGTAAATTCCGCCGAGCGACAAGTCGCGCACGCGGCCGGCGCCGCGACGCCCGCCGCCCTGCCACGTCACGACGAGATTATTCGGCGCGATCGCGCGCGGGTAACGGCGCTGCTTCGCGTATTGCATCAGTTCGGTTGCGAGTTTCATTTTTCAAACTCCTTTCGCGCGGCGCTGCATACTTCTCACGCCGGGCAGGAGCAATTAATTCATGAGCCGCTTGAGCATTGCATACAGCCGGCGACGAGCCGGAAAATCCATGCCGATGAATTCGACGCCCATGCCGCCGCGCGGCTTGATGTAACACACTTTCGCGCTGACGCGGACTTCGCCCTCCGGCGCGTCAAATATCAATTCCATCAGCGTGCCCGGCGCCGGTGGATCCACGTTCACAATGAAAATCCCGCCGAGGGAAAGATTGCGCGCGCGATTCGCGTCGCGCCGCCCGTCGCCTTGCCACGCGACAAGAAAATCCTTGGGCGGTTTCGTTCGCGGATGACGGCGCGTTTTCGAAGCCGCCGGCAAGCCTCGGCTTGCAGGCTTTTGCGCTGCGGGAAACGTCGCTGTCGTCACGTGCGGCTCCTCGGATACGCGCAGCGTTTCGCCAAACGGGCGTCGCAAGACCTCGTTCATCGCGCCTCCGCTGGAATCAGCATGCGCAGGACGTTGGACATGCGCGCCAATTCATACGGCTTGGCGACGCAGACGGTGGCGCCGAGCGCGTGCGCCGTCGCGAAATCGCTCGGCAGGCCGGTGCGCGTGGTCAGGATGACTGGCGTGCGCGCGAATTTCGGATTGCGGCGCACCACGACGCACAAATCGTATCCCGACATTTCGTTTCCTACCGCGGCGGGGCCTTCGACCGGCTCGCCTTCGCAGATGATTGCCGCGGGCTGGCGATTTCGCGCGATGGTCAATGCTTCGGCAGCGGTTGTCACGGCGTCCACGGCGTACCCGTCGCGTTCAAGTTCCGCGCGAAGCGAGGCGCGCTGGCGGGCGTCTCCTTCAACGAGGATGATGAATTGTTTGCGGCCGCCGCTGACGAGAATGTCGTTCGCGCTGCGGATCGGGCGGCCGGAGGTGTCCACAATGTCGTGCTCGGGCTCGCCTTCGACGAACGCAATCGCGATGCCGTAGCGGCGCTCGCTGGCCCGCGCGACGCGCACCACGATGCCGCGTTGCTCCTTCACGGGCTCGCCGGGCGCCGGCCGGTAGGGAAATACGACGGCGACCTCCTGGCCGCGCTCATAGGTGGCGTTGGCGGATTCGAAAAGCAGGCCCTCGCGCGAGACGTCCGCCGTCATCGTGAAATCGTAGTCCGTGGCTTCGCGCGCGTTCACCTGGCGGATGCGCACCGGCGCCGAAATTTTCACGCGGCGGCGGTGGCGGCGGTCCTGCTTCGGCGTCGCGCTGCGGGATGGCGACTTGCTTGACGGAGCCGCAGTGGGAGCGTCCAGGTGGAGGTGAATGTTCTCAGACGGCATCGTCGAGGGCCTGGAAGCTGGCGGGGCCGCCGGCCGCTCGAGTGTCTCTGTCGCGGTTGCGCACGGAGCAGATGTCGAGCCGGCGGCAGGAGACTTATCCTCCGTCGGGAAGAAGAACAGCCGGTCGAATCGCGAATTCATCTGGTTTTCTCGTGGCGCCGCGATGGCGGAATGGATGCGCACGGAAGGGGAACTCCGCAGCGCACCATCCCTTGTCATTCGCGTGTAATTCAAGGGCACAACACGCCACGTTCAGAGTAGCCCGCCGCCTCAGCCTTGACACTAGCCGCCGGGGTTCAATTTAGCAGTACTGAAGTACCAGGCTGGCGCGAATAAGTCGCGTGCTTTCAATGCGGTGGAGCTACAGGGGGTTGGTGCGACTGCTTGGTAGTAAACTACTGAGGAAATGGGAACGAAGGTGATGGCTCTTTGCCTGTCGGCGGCGATGGTTGCGGCGCCGTGTATGGGCGCTTGCGAGTCACAGGCTCTTGCGTCATGGCTTGCGGGACAAGGAATTCGCGGCGGCGCCAATTCCCAAGAAGCGTCATCGGCGCAAACGCGTTTGCCATTTCGCACGCATCCGGACGACGAGCTGACGCGCTCGGGGTTAGCTCTGTTTTACAACATGGACTACGACGCGGCGATCGCGAAATCCCGCGAGGAGATGCAGGCGCATCCGGATGATCCGTTTGTCGTGAATCATGCGCTCGCCGCGATTCTGGCGAAGGAGCTGAATCGCGAGGGCGCGTTCGACGCGGCGCTGTACACAGGCAATCGCTTCATGGAGCTCAAGCCAGAGCCAGTGGATCCGAAGGTGAAAGCGGAGATCGTGGAACTCGCGGAGAAAGCGCAAGCGCTGGCGACCTCTGCGCTGAAGAAGAATCCGAATGACACAAACGCGCTCTATGCGCGCGCGGCGGCGCGAGGATACGAGGCGCTGTTCTACGCCGTCGTCGAGAAGCGCTGGCTGGCGGCGTTGCGGCATTCGCTCGGCTCGTATCACGATGACGAGGAAGTGCTGAAGCTCGATCCGAATAATTCCGACGCGAAATTCATCGTCGGCTCGATGCTGTACGTGGTCGGCGGCCTTTCGTGGTACGAACGGATGATGGCGTTCGTGATCAGCTTGCACGGGAACAAAAAGCAAGGGCTGCAATTGCTGCGCGAAGCGGCGAATGGCGGCGGCGCGGCGACCATGGACGCGCGGATGTTTTTGTCGCTGTTTCTGGCGCGCGAAAAACAGTACGAAGAGCCCATCGCTCTGATGCGGCAGTCGTATGCGGAGTTCCCGCGGAACTTCATCTATGGATTCTCCGAAGCGGAACTGCTGGCCGCGTCGGGGGAGCGCGACGCGGCGATTTCCACTTATCGCGAGCTGATCGCCGCGGGGGAGAAGAATCAGTTTCCAAATGCGCGCTCGGAAAGCGCCGCGATGGCGCTCGGAGAATTATTTCGGAAAGCGAAAGATTACAAGAATGCCGCCGAGGCTTTTGATGAAGCCGCGAAATTTCCCCATCCGAACAATGCCATCGTCGCGCATTGCGATCTCGAAGGCGGGCAAATGTACGACCTGCTCGGGCTGCGCGAGACAGCAGTGGTTCGGTATGACATGGCGCAGCACCTCGCGCCCGGTTCCGACGACGCCCGCGAGGCTGAGCGCTACTTGAGACACCTGTACGAGGGCAGCGAATAAACTGGTTTTGATAATCAGGTCCGTTTCAACTGCTTCGAGAAAAGGATGCTTGTGTCGCGCTGATTGAAGGCTGGCGGCGTCGAGAGCGCAGGCTCGGCGCCGCCGGGTGGCCCTTCAATTTCAGCTTTCACCCTTCACCGCGGTTCATTCACGGGTAACCCCGCAGGGAACCGCAGCGGTTATGTGCCGTTAAATGTGGTGCGGCGCCTTCTTTGGCGGCGCTTTCATCTTGGGCGGATGCACAAGCGTCGTTCCGGACGTATTTGCCGCAGTCACGTTTCCGGAGAACGTTGGCTCGAAACGGGCATGCGTTACTGCTTCAAAGCCGGAGGCGAGTTTGATCAACGTCGGCTCGCTGAACGCGGTCCCGAAGAAGCTGATGCCCATCGGCATGCCCAGCACGTTTGCCGCTGGAACGTTGATGATGGGATAGCCAGGAGGCCCGGCCAATCCCGAGCTGGCGAAGATGAAGTGATCGGTAAGGATCAGATCGGTGGTCCAGCCGGGAGAAGAGGTTGGGGCGACAATAGCGTCCAGACCGAACTGGCTGAGAGCCGAATCCAGACTGGCGCCCGCCAAGTGATCGATGATCAATGCGTCGTTGTACGACATGCAAGTGGCCGTGCTGGGAAGAACCGCCGAGGTGAAGCGCGGATCGCAGAAATTCGGATCGGGATTCATCGTCTCCGCCAGCGTAAAGATTTCCTGGCCGAAGTACGGCATCTCCTGAGCCGCATCGGCATTGTCGAAATCAATGGCCGTTTGCAGCGTTCCGCCCGCCACCGGCACTCCCGCGCGCGTCCCGAAATACTTGCCGACGTCGAACTTGAAGTCGTAGAGGAGAACAAAGAGTTCGCCATCAGCCGGCGAAAAGCTGAAGTTGTTCGAGGGATCATCCAGGTCAACGATCGTCGCGCCGGCATTCTTGATGGCGGCAATGGCCGCGTCGAATGCCGCGACGACCTGTGGCGTGGAATTATCAACTCCCTGCCGCGTCACTCCCAGGCGCGCGCCGTTGAGGCCAGCCGGATCCAGGAAGGCCCTGTAATCGGCCGGAAGAACGGGACGATTTTTCCCCGGCAGCGGCGCGCTTGACGAACAAGTGGGACTACAGGCCTGCCAGCCCAGCGGCACGCCGCTCGTCAATGGGTCGCGAGGATCGCCGATGCGGCTGACAATGGCACTGAGCGTTGCAGCTGCGTCAGCCACCGTGCGCGCATGCGGCCCGACAGTGTCCTGATTGTGCGATATGGGAACGACGCCACCCCGGCTGACGAGGCCAACGGTTGGTTTAATGCCTACGACCCCATTGACGCTTGCGGGGCAAACAATGCTGCCGTCGGTTTCACTGCCAAGCGAGACGGCGGTGAAGTTTGCCGAGGCAGCCGCCCCCGATCCCGAGCTGGAACCGCAGGCGTTGCGATCGAGCGAGTAGGGGTTGTGGACTAGCCCGCCGCGTCCCGACCAGCCGCTGGTCGAAAAGAACGAACGGAAGTTTGCCCACTCGGAAAGACCCGTCTTGCCCAAGATTACGGCGCCGGCCCGGCGCAGATTGGCAGCCACGGTGGAATCCTGCAGCGCGGGCGCGCCAAAGAGCGCGAATGAGCCCGCGGTGGTCTGCATCTTGTCGCCGGTATCGATATTGTCTTTCAGAAGCACCGGAATGCCGAGCAGGGGAAACTGCGCCGTGGTGGCGCCGTGCCTGCGCATGGAATCGGCATTGCGCGCCAGTGCGAGCGCATCCGGGTTGAGCTGAATCACGGAATTGACTCCCGGACCCTTCTGATCGAGCGAGAGAATGCGCTGGATGTAGAACTGCGTGAGTCTTTCCGAAGTGAGATTGCCGGAGGTCATGTCCGCCTGAAGCTGGGCAATCGTGGCCTCGTCAAAGGTAGTTGGAGCCGAGTTTTGATTCTGCGCTGCCGCGAAACACGGAACGAGCAGCGCAGCGAGAACAAGAATTCGCATGACTGGTGAACGCATTGTTTCCTCCTAAGTGCCGGGAGTCCTTCGTGCAGGAATTCCGGTCTGGAATACTGGGTTGGCCGGAAGCTATACACCCACGACTAGTTCACTGTCAAGTTAAGTTGAGATCGCCGACATCCGCGCGCGGCTCCGGCAGCGCCCGCGCCCGCTTCAAAGGCCCATTTCCGATGAGCGGAAAAATTGATATAAAGAGTCCATGAAGCGACATAATTCGGGGAATAAACTGCGACTTGGCGCTCTCGCCAGGATTCTCATCGTCTCTTTGGTTTTTCTCACGATGACAACGGCAACTCGCGCCGGAGACAAATCCAGCAAGGATGCGGCGGCGCGGGCGCAGGCGGTGGCGCTATTTCAAAAGGCGCTCGAAGTCGAAGATATCCGCGCACCGGGTTCGCCGCCGTTCGAGCTTCAAGGCACGATTGTGGTGCATGGTGGAGGCCAAAAGGACGCAACCGGAACGTATTTGTTGAAGTGGGCGTCGCCTGAGAAATGGCGCGAAGAGGTCCGATTTACCGATTTCTGGCAGATACGTGTCGGTGGCACGGATCAGTATTGGCAAGCACGCAGCGAGCAGTTCGGATTCGACCTTGAGGCGGCCTGGGACAAGTGTCTCAATTTTCTCCCGCTGCTTCGATATTGGGCCAAGCCTGCTTCCATTGCGCACGTCGATGAGACAAAGATTCAAACTAGGAAGATCGAAGGCACGGAGGCTACTTGCGTCACACTCATGGTGAAACAACGCAAGTCCGCGTTCGAGTATTGTTTTGACGCAGAGAATAGCTCACTGCTCAGCTACGGAAAAACTCCCCCGTATTACTCCCAATTCCTTGCCTATGCGGGAAAGTTGTACCCTGGCAAATTCCGGACGAATACTATTTGGGGTCAGACTCTCGAATTCAGTGCGTCCTCGCTTCGGCCCCTAGGGCCGTCAGACCCAGCGCAGTTTCAGCCGCTCCTGAACGCAGAAGTTTGGCGTGCGTGTGATACCCGTGATTCGCTGGCCCGCGTAATTCATGAACCACTACCTACGTATCCGCCCATTGCGAGAGGGAGCGGCATCCACGGTACCGTGTGGGTCTATGGTGTGATTGGCGCAGACGGGCGGCTGCACCGCCTGCGGGTAATTGGGTCTCCAAATTCTCTTCTGGCAAGTTCGGCGCTGGACTCATTCAAGCAATGGGTCTACGAGCCGGAAATCTGCAACGGCCGTCCCGTGCCGGTCGAAACGATGCTCACGGCAACCTTCACGCTTGGACCGTAGAGTCTAACGGCGACATAGGAAGGTTCAATGAAACGTAGGTTACGCAGAGGGCCGCGATGATTCGCGGCCCCTGCATTTATTGGCTTGATTTTGCCAGTCAGCCCAGGGGTTAATTCTTCGAAGCTTTCACTGCGGGTTTAGCGACGACTTTCGCGGCGGACTTCGACGTAGAAGTTGCGGACTTGCGGCGGCGCTTGGGGCGCTTCGGCCGACCCGCGATTTCGCCGACGACTTCGGCGGTCCACAGCGTGGTGACGAACTTCTTCAATCCGTGATCGTCAAATTCGACGCTGGTGCGCTCGTTATCGGATTCCGTGACCGTGCCAACTCCATATTGCCCATGACGAACGGTTTGTCCTGCATCCAAGACTTGCACTGTGTCCTCCTTTTTGTTGCGGACCGTTGAATCTATTACGTGCATCTCCGGCAAGCGGCCCGATTGCAGAGCCGAACGCAGCCGGTAAGAAATCGTTTTACTTTCACGCGTGCCGTACGAACAGCTGAAGGTGGTGAATCCAGCCACTCAGTAGTTAGATGCGGGCGGTTCCCTCAGCGAACCTGCTAAAATTGCGAGATTGTTTCTCGTGCTGCTCCCGACTTTGTTGCCTAAATTGAGCGGGCCGCTGGGCTTTCGCGCCGTCGGCCCGCCCGATGATGCGGACTAGAGGCCGACGACGGCTTCCGCCTGCAGGCCCTTGGGTCCTTTTTTCACTTCGAACTCCACAGCCTGACCCTCGTTCAAGGTCTTGTAGCCCTCGGACTGGATCGCGCTGTAGTGCACG
>DASYXV010000058.1:0-1988 GCA_035934545.1 Candidatus Acidiferrales bacterium | reverse complement strand
GCATACAGAAGTGATGCTCACGTATCTGCGACAGGCCTTCCCCGCTGCTCCTGGCCGAAGCGAGCCAATTCGTGGCTACCGTGGAGGCTATTTGCCCGGCGAGCGCCGCGAAATCGAGCGCGGCCTGCGCGACGGCAAAATCCGCGGCGTCGTTTCGACGAATGCCCTGGAATTCGGCATCGATATTGGCTCGCTTGATGCCACGGTGCTTGCGGGCTATCCTGGATCAATTGCATCAACTTGGCAGCGCGCGGGACGCGCCGGGCGCCGCAGCGGAACTTCCTGCGCTGTGATGGTCGCTTCATCGGCGCCTCTTGATCAGTTCATCATCCAGCATCCGGAATATTTCTTCGGGCGCTCGCCTGAGCACGCTTTTGTTCAGCCCGACAATCTCGAAATCCTCGTGAACCATCTGAAGTGCGCTGCCTTCGAACTGCCGCTCTCTCCCAACGAGCATTTTGGAGACATTGATCTTTCGGCGATTTGCGAACGCCTTGTCGAAGCGGGCTTCCTGCACAAAAGCGGCGGCCGCTGGCATTGGGTTCAAGAAGCTTATCCAGCCGATACGATCAGCCTGCGTTCAGTCACTTCAGACAATTTCGTGATCATTGATGAGGTTGGCGACGCAATGGGCGAATCTTCAGGCCCTGAAGTGATCGGCGAAGTGGATTTTTCGAGCGCGCTGACAACGGTGCACCCGAAAGCCATCTACATTCACCAGGGCCAGCAATATCACGTTGAACGCCTCGACTTCGATGAACGGAAGGCTTACGTGAAACAGGTCAACGTGGATTACTTCACTGACGCCATTCGCTATACGCAGGTTCGTGTTCTGGAAATTGCCGCCGAAGAACCTGCGACTGGCCCTTCCTCTCGCGCCCATGGTGATGTGCTCGTGCGCTCGCAAGTGATCGGCTTCAAGAAAATTAAATTCTTCACGAATGAAAATGTGGGCGCCGGCAAGCTCGAATTGCCCGAGAATGAAATGCACACGACGGCGTTCTGGGTCACGCTCAACCGGGGCCTAGTTGCTTCACTTCCCTTTGCTCTTTCGGATCGACAGGGCGGGATGTTTGGATTGCTGCACGCGCTGGAATCCGTCGCCACTCTTCTGCTGATGTGCGACCGCCGCGATTTAGGCGCAACAATTGGCGAACGGGCTCCAAGACCTGGAGTCGAGGAAGAATGGGAGCAGCTTCCGGAAGCCGCAGCCAGTCCAGTTGAGACGAAAGAATTCTTCGAGCCGAATTTATATCTTTACGACGCTTACCCAGGAGGCATCGGTTTCAGTGAACCGCTCTATCGCACCTCCGAGATTCTTCTCGAACGCGCACGCGATTTAATCGCTGCGTGCCCGTGCGAAAAGGGCTGTCCATCGTGCGTGGGGCCTCTGGGTGAACGGCAAGAGCATGCCAAAGAAGCGGCGCTTGAGATTCTCAGGCGGCTTCTGGGTCAGGACTAACTTGCCGGCAAAACTCAAAGACAAATTCTCCGGCATCAAGGCTCTGCGTCCTGCGCCACGGCGTAGCTCATTATCAGCTGACATCGGCGAACCCCGCTCTGCCGAGAATGCTGACAGTCTTGCGACTCTTCTGGGCGCAACACTCCAAAGAAATCATTACGGCGAGCATTTTTCGATTCGCCGCTGGTTTTCGGAGCCATGTGAATTCGCGCCTCATCCGGATGTGCTGCGCTTGATTGCTCCCGATGCTGCGAACAATACGGTTGACCCGCAGCGCTGGCTGTTTCTCGACACGGAAACCACGGGATTGTCTGGCGGCTCCGGCACCTACGCATTTCTCGTTGGACTCGCTTGGTGGGATGCCGGCGGCCTGGAGGTGGAGCAATTCTTCATGCGTGACCACAGCGAGGAACACTCTGTCCTGCTGGCGCTGCGCGAGCGCATAGCGGAACGGCCCGTCCTTGTCACGTACAACGGAAAATCATTCGATTGGCCATTGCTCGAAACGCGTTTCCGCATGACGCGC
>DASYXV010000002.1:0-11768 GCA_035934545.1 Candidatus Acidiferrales bacterium | reverse complement strand
CAGAAACGAACCCCATTGTCTTTCACAGGTGGAGCTCGAAGCCACGAATTTCTATCTGCATCCCCGGCGAACAGCGTGTTTGTCTTCGTTATTTGCTCCGCCGGTCGCGTCGCGGGAGGAAATGGCCTAAGCTGAGAAATTCATTCGCCGCAGCAAACCCCGGAACCGCGGTTCCGTCCGCAGCAAATCAAATCGTGGGTCGCGATTCACCCAAATCATCCAAACATCATGCGTCTTAAACGCCTTCTCCAGCCATGCAACGGCCTTCTCGTTTTCGCCGAGGCCCGCATGAATCACGCTAAATAAATAAGGTGCCACGTATCGCTTATTCGATTCCACCGTCAGCTCGTCCAAAATCGCCTCCGCATCCTTCGTGCGCCCCCATCGCGCATAGGCGTGCGCTAGGCTTGCCATGGCGGACTGATGTGCTTCGGATCGCTCAGCGGTTTTTTTGAAGTGTCCAACGGCTTCGTCATATTTTCCCAGTTGCTCCAGAGCGAGCCCCAGCACGTGGCCCGTGGCCGCAAACTCCGGCTCCATATCAATCGTTCTCATCGCCTGCTGCACGGCCTTTTCATATTCCCGTGCCATATACAAATTCCACGCCACCTCGACGCCGATTTGCAGCGATATCGGATCCAGTTCCTGCGCTTTGTACACCTCGGCCAGCGCGTCCTCGGTTCGGCCGAGGGCCGACAAATATCCACCGTATCCCCGACGCGCAATCGCGTTGTTCGGGTCGAGTTCCAAACATCTTCGGTACTCGCGCTCCGCTTTAGGCCAATCCCAATCGTAGAGTTTCGTAATGCTCGCGCACGACGCATGCGCCTCCGCCAATTCGTCGTCAATTTCCAACGCGCGCAGTGCCGCCGCTTGAGCTTTCTGCAGCGCCTTGTGAGGTGGCAGCAAAGCCACGAATGCAAACAGCACGTACGCATCCGCCAGCGCTGAATGCGCCAGCGCAAAATTCGGATCTTTTTCGATAGCCAGCTCAAAGTGCGAAACGCTTCTCCTCAGACTCTCACCGCAAAGTTTGTGCCAGTGATAGCGACCCTTCAAATAATCTGCATACGCCTCCGAGTTTTGCGTGTGGTGTTCCCTGCCACGCTTTCCTGCCTGCAAGACCACCCGCGGCTGCGCTTTCGCCGCGATGTGCCGCGCGATTTCTTCGGAGAGGCTTTGAATTTCGTCGCGGCCGCACTTATACTCTTCTCCCCACAGTCTCCATCCTGTTTCCGCATCCACAAGCTCCGCGCTCATGTTTAGGCCGTCTTCTCCCGGCACGGCGTTCCCGACCAGCACCGATTGCACGCGCAACTCCCGGGCTGCCGCCTGCGGGTCGAGTGCTCGTCCCTTGTAGCGCAGCACTGTACTCCATGCAATCACTCGCACGCCGGGAATTTGCGACACACGCCGGATCACCGCCTCGCTCAGGCCGTCGCTCAAATACTCCATTTCCGGGTGTCCGCTCGAATTCTGGAAGGGAAGCACCGCAATCGACGCAACCGCCGCGAGCGCGACGCTCGCGGATGAAGAGGCCGCCGCGGCAGCCGGAGTCCCTACGCTCGCGATGAACCGGTACCCACGCCGCGCCACGGTCTCAATAAACCGCGGATTCTTCGCCGAATCTCCCAGCGCCAGCCGTAACTTATTCATCGCTGTATTCAGGCTGTAATCGAAAGTCACGAATGTATCCCGCCACAGTTTTTGCTGAATCTGTTTGCGCGTAATGATCTCGCCGGGGCGCTCCAGCATTAGCTCGAGAATCTGCAAAGGCTTGGCTTCGAGCTTCAGCCGCAAGCCGCGTTTGCGCAACTCGCGATTCCGCACGTCAATTTCGAATACGCCGAAGCGGAACACGGCGCAGCTATCCGCTGTTGCATTCATATTTTAGACTCCACGACCTCTGAAATCCTTCTGGAAGGGTACCTGTATTTGTATCTCTGGTAGGTGAGATGCAGATATAACCGCAAAAGCTTCAAGAGATTGCGCCTCTATAAATTCATTTGACACTCTTGATCAACACCCATTCCATTTTTCGCTTCTAAGTATCCCTGTGTAGTTGCACTTAGCTGCTACGTGAATCGGTATCAACGGCGCCGCTTCCATGCGCCGGGTAGTTTCTCCGATGTAAAAATGAGGGCAATGCCTAAGAAGTCTGCAATGGAGATGGAAGAAGCACTGGCGCTCGCGGGCGAGCCCGATATAGTTCCGCGCGCTGTTGCTCCTGTGCGCAGAGTGTCTGCGGACGCCGGAGACGACGAACATACCCTGGTGATTGCCGCGCAAGCCGGCGAGGTCAGCGCCTTTGAAGCGCTCGTCACGCGCTACGAAAAGCGCATCTACCGTCTCGCCTGGAACATCACGCAAAACCGCCCGGACGCCGAAGATGTCGTACAGGACGCCTTCATGAAGGCATTCGAGCACCTCGGCAGTTTTCAAGGCAATTCACGCTTCTACACCTGGCTAGTCCGCATCGCCGTCAACCAGGCGCTCATGAAACTTCGCAAGCGCCGTTATCGCGAGGTTTCTCTCGATGAGCCGCTCGAAACCGAAGATTCTCTCATGCACCGCGAGATTGAAGACTGGGGACCCACGCCTGAGGAACGCTTCGAGCAAACGGAGCTAAACAAAATTCTCACGGAAGCTATTGCGGAATTGGATTTTCGCTTGCGCGCTGTTTTTCAGTTGCGCGACGTTGAGGGTTTTTCCACCGAGGAGACCGCCGAAGTCCTCAGCCTTACCATCCCTGCAACGAAAACCCGCCTTCTCCGCGCGCGCCTAAAGCTACGCGACAAACTCCAAAAACATTTCCGCTCTCGCGCCAGCCACAAGAACGTGCAATTCATTTCCTGGATCCAAAGCCTCGCCGTGGAGCAACCCCGCATCCGCCTCACTCGCGCGTAGTTCCGCGCAACGCGCACGACGACACCCGCAACAGAAACGGTACAACCCAATCTGGAACAGTTGTACTACAGGTTGTACAGTCATTATCCGGTAATACGGACATTTGTTCAATTTCTCATCGTATCGATTCCTGTGCGTCGGCGAGCTAACTTCGTTCAAAAGTGAGACGTCCCGTTAACCTTTGCTGTTCCAAGCGCATGTGAATTTATAACTCCTTCACGCGGTATTCAGTTTCTTCTGGCATGCATCATGCCTCTAACAGGCCAGCGCGGAAGTTCCCCAGTGACGCCGTGCCAATATTCGAAAATTGTGACTGAGGAGAAAAAGTTTCCTATGCGACGATTCGCTTTGAATCTGTCACTGGCTCTTATGCTCGTTTTGGCGTTTCCCACCATGCGCGCGGCCGCGCAGACGAGTAGCTACACGCAGACAAATTTGGTTTCCGACGGTTCCGTAACCGCACCAAATACGGACAAGCACCTCATCAATCCGTGGGGAATTGCGTTCGTTCCAGGTAACCCGTTCTGGATTTCCGATAACAATAGCGGTTTCTCAACCCTATACGACAATCACGGCGTACCCCAGTCTCTCATCGTAACGATTCCGTCTCCGGCGGGCACAGCAGGCGCCGCAACACCGACCGGCATCGTCGCCAATACGACCTCCGGCTTTGCCGTGAATGGCAGCCCTGCATTTTTCATCTTTTCGACGGAGGACGGCACAATTTCCGCCTGGACGGGCGGGAACAACGCGGTGCTGGAGGTCAACAACCCCAGTTTCAATTCCGGCACGGACCCGGTCTACAAAGGCCTCGCGCTTCTCACTAACAGCGCCGGCACCTTCCTGCTCGCCGCAAATTTCCGCAATTCGCAGATCGATGTCTTCGATTCCACGTTCAAATCGACCACGCTTTCCGGAAATTTCACCGATCCGGCGCTCCCCGCGGGCTTCGCTCCGTTCAGCGTGCATGTCTTGAACGGCAATCAGGTGTACGTCAGCTACGCGATGCAGGACGCGGCAAAGCATGATCCCGTCAATGCCCCGGGAAACGGCTACGTTTCACTTTTTGATGCCAACGGCAATTTCGTCCGCCGCGTAATCTCCCAAGGTCAGCTCAATTCCCCTTGGGGAATCGTCATAGCCACCGCCAACTTCGGCCAGTTTTCCAATGATCTTCTCGTGGGAAATTTCGGCGACGGCACGATCAACGCTTTCGATCCCGCAACGGGCAATTTCTTGGGCGCGCTGAAAGATGCGAACGGCAACGCGATCGTGAACGGCTCACTATGGGACCTCGTCTTCGATTCGACTGGCCAAACCGGCGTGAAAGACACTCTGTATTTCACCGCAGGACTTGTGAATGAGGCTGACGGTCTGTTCGGCGCCATCACAGTGGGGAACACCCCGCCCACGACGGCGAATTTCTCTGTCGCTCCAGCGTCGCAGGCTCTTACGGTCACGCGGGGCCAATCCGTTTCGACAAATCTCACCCTCACTGCGTCAAACGGTTTTAACGGCACGGTATCGTTTTCGTGTTCCGGTCTGCCGGGCGGCGCAACGTGCTCGTTTTCTCCAACGACCGTTGTGCTTTCGGGCGCTTCCGCCAAGACGCAACTGACAATTTCCACCGCCGCAGTCGGAATATATCCAATGACAAAAATGGGTGGGATCACTCCCACGTCGCGACTGTGGTCTTTCGGTACCGCGCTAGCCGCGTTCGTTCTGTTGCTCCTGCCTTTCGTCAGAAGGGCAAGACAGCGTGTCGTTGGTGCACCGAAATGGATTCGCATCGCTCTTGTTGCGGGATTGCTGGCCGCTGCTGCCGGCTGCGGGTACAAAGCGAATCAAATGGGTACGCCAACGGGCACGACCACGGTCATGGTCAATGCCACGTCGGGCATGGTGATGCAGTCAACGTCCATCGCGGTCACCGTAAGGTAAGGCATAGGGTGAAGAGAGTGTTCGTAATGAACTCATGTAAGAGGATCTTGAGGGTGGCGGCTGCGCTCGCGGCTGCCGCCATCTTCACCCCTCTCCTCGCCAACGCGAACACGCTCGACACTTCAGTCATCGAGATGTTTCCGAAGGAAGTCGGTGAAGTAGCTTATCTCGATCTAAACGCTGCGCGCCAGCAGCCTTGGTTTGCGGTTGCGGAGCAAAGTCTCCTGCCCCTGCGTTTCCGCAAGCTCGATTTTTTTCTGTCAGTCGCAGGCCTCCCGATCGACACCCAAGTAAACTCGCTCGCGTGGGGAATGTTTCCCGCATCGAAGGCCCGCGGGGAGGGAATCGTTGGTGTCGCTATCGGCCACTTTTCTCCCATTACCGTTGAAGATTATTTCCGTCAGCACAATTTGCCCTCAGCGGAATTCCGCGGATTCCGTCTGCTCGATATCGGAAGCGGAGAAGCATCAAATGATTTGTTTCTCGCTTTTCTCGACTCGGAGACTGCGGTCTTCGGGCAGCGCGTAGCCATAGAATATCTCCTTGCGGTTCATTTTCAAGGCGACCAAAACCTCGCGCAAAATTCGGAGCTTTACGATCTGGTGCAAGACGCGCGCCAAAGTTCCCTGGCGTGGGCAGTGTGGAACAGGGATTACTCGCGCGCCGCCCTCCAGCAGCTCTTGCCGCAAGCAATACAAATTCCTCAGGCGGCGGCGCTGCTCGACCGCATTCAGTCCATGGAATTCGACGTTACAAATCAAGGCCGTCTTTCGGCCCGAGCGGAAATTGTCTGTTCGTCTCCGGTGGATGCCGTCACGCTCGCCGCGCTGCTACAGGGCGGCATCGTCTACCGCGAACACGATTCCGCGCAAGATGGTTCCCAACCTTCGAGTATCTTTGACGAGATAAGCGTCACCGCAAGCGCCAGAAGCGTCGAAATCGAAATTCCGTTAGGCATGGACCAGCTGAATTCCGCTCTTCGCAGCGGAAATCTTCTGAATCTCCTTTGGTAGGTCGCATTAGGCGCTACAGTGTGTTGCCCTTGCGAGGAAAAATATCGCACTGAGAAGATTCGCAGTTCTCTCAATTACGAATACGAAACATAGTTTTGCAAGTAGGGCGATTACCACTCCGCCGATCAGCGTTGCGAAAATCGCTGTGCCTTCCAAAGTTTTCGAAAGAGTGGATCCCATCCGCGTTACCTGCGCCATCGTTGCGCGAGGGTTAGTGATTGTGAAATCGTCGAGGGCGGAGGCGGCGATGTGATGACACTGCCGTGACAAAGCAGAAAGTCATGGCCTATTCATATTTGAGCGCGCGAACGGGATTCAGCAGGGCTGCTTTGCCGGAAGGAAAGAGTGCGAACGCCAGATTCAATCCTGCGGAAAGCGCGATCACGAGTCGCGCGGCTGCCCAGTCGAAATAAAACGGCAGACCGACGCGCTGCGCGATGACCCTAGAACCTTCCCATCCGGCAGCCAATCCCACGAGGCAGCCAACGAGGCTTACGATCGCAGCCTCCCATAGAAACTGAAAAAAGACATCTGACGCGGTGGCTCCAAGCGCCCTTCGCGTGCCGATCTCGCCCGTGCGTTCGCGCACAGAGGTCCACGTGATGGCCAGAATCCCGAGTCCTGCAACAAAGAGACCGCTAAACCCCACCCATCGCACTAAGAACCCGAGTTTTGCCGCAGCCGCAGCTTCGGTATCGATCAGCGACTTTTGATTTTGAATTTGAAAATCGTCGGGTAAATTCGCAAGCTTGTGGTGCCGGCGAATCAGAGTCCCGCGAATGGCTTGCGCATCCTCGTCCATGCGGTCCCAATCCACGATCTCAAAAATCAGGCTCGAGTAATAGCTTACGTTCATCAAACGATGCATCGCGGTGGTTAGTGGAATGTAAACTTGGTTGTCCTCGTTTCCCGCCTCAAGGCTCTGACCCCGTTCCGCCAGCACTCCAGCGACTTCAAAAGGAACTCGATTGATGAGCACACGCTGGCCGACGGGAGAGGTCTCTCCAAACAGATCGTGCGCCACAGTCCAGCCCAGCAGCACGACGCGAGAAGCACGCCGCACGTCAATTGAATCAAATATGTTGCCGTGTCTGGCGTTCCAGTTCCGGATGCGAAAGTAGTCCGGTTCCACACCGATCACTGGGCAACTGTTCTTTGAAAGATCGCCAGCCTTTATCAGAAAACTTCCTACTGCCGTTGCCGAAGAGCGCTCGATGTCAGGAAGCTCGTGCTGAATGGCCGTGTAATCCTGTTCGACCAGTGTCGTGACGATTGTCCCTGTCCTAGCGCGTCCGCCCACGGCGCGGCTTTGTTGCGGTGTGACCACGAGAATGTTTGTACCCATGAGGTGAATCTGGTTGAGCGCCTTCAGACGGCCGTCTTCCGCGTAGTTGATCGCCGACGTAACGCCCGCAACACCCAGCACGGCGCTCAGAAGTAACAACCCAGAACGCAGTGGGAAGCGCCAGACTGAGCGCAGCGAGCTCGCCAGGATATAGGCTGATTTCCGGTTGGACATGACGTCTCAGACAAATGCGAAGTCACATGCTAGGATCGCAGCGCCGTGACCGGATCCACCTGTGCCGCCTTCCAAGCGGGATAGATGCCGAAAATGAAACCCAGTCCCACGGAAATACCTGCGGCCCAGGCCAGCGCGTTCCACTCGAAAATCGGCGGCAGTTTCTGAATTTTCGCCAGCAGGTTCGTTCCCGCTAGCCCAAGAACGATGCCGAGCAGACCTCCGAGCGAAGAAATCAACAGCGCCTCCGCAATGAATTGCGACAGAATGTCCCGTCTGCTGGCTCCGACTGAACGGCGGACGCCGATCTCCTTGCGCCGTTCCGACACAGCGATCAACATCAAGCTCATGATTACCACTCCGCCGATCAGCGTTGCGAAAATCGCTGTGCCTTCCAAAGTTTTCGAAAGAGTGGATCCCATTCGCGTTACCTGCGCCATCGTTGCGCGAGGGTTAGTGATTGTGAAATCGTCGAGGGCGGAGGCGGCGATGTGATGACGCTGCCGAAGCAAAGCAGTTATTTTTCGCACTGCAGCATCGCTCTGAACGGGGTCTCGAAGCTGCGCGATCACCATGGTCAAGAAATCCCGATTAAACAACCGCTTCGAGGCCGTGGACACAGGAATGAGAATCAGGTGATCGAGGCTCCCTCCGCCCGGCCCCGCGCCTCGCGACGCAAGCACGCCCTTCACTTGAAACGGTACCTCCCCAATGCGAATCGTTTTGCCAATCGCATCCTCCCCGGGAAACAAAATGGGTCTTACATCGGATCCCAGAACCGCGACGCGCGCCAGCGATCGCACATCCTCGTCTGTGATGAGACTTCCTTGCACAACTTCATTGCCGAGCAGATCGAACCAGTTTGCGGATACGCCGAAGATGGCGGGACTATCCGTGCGATCGCGGTAGCTAACATCAATATCGAAGGCGTTCTGCAGCAGCGCCACGCGTTTTACTTCCGGGACATTCGTAGCGATGGCTTGCGCGTCCTCAAACTTCAACGTCGGCGGGACGTTGGTCAGAGAGACCATGCCCCGTGTGCGCCCTGCACCGGGCCGGATCATCACCGTGTCAAACGTTCCTAGCATGTTCTTGAAGCGTTGCATGGTCTCTCGCTTCGTGCTTTGCCCGACCGAGTCCAGGATGGTCAGCGAGCAGATGCCGACCATCACGCCCGCCATCATGAAAAAGGCGCGAAGCCGGTAGCGCGACATGCTGCGCCACGCGAGCCCCAATCCCGAACTGATTCTCATATTTTGCCTCCCACGATTCCCATCGAATGGTCTTGCTGTATCTGGTCGGAAGCTACGGTTCCGTCCTTCAGCACGATTTCGCGCCACGCGTACCCGGCTATGCTGTCGTCATGCGTGACGAGAATGATCGTGCGGCTCTCTTCGTGAAGCTGCTGCAAGATCTCCATTATTTCTGTTCCCGCTCTGGAATCGAGATTCCCTGTCGGCTCGTCCGCCAAAATGATCGGCGGATTATTAATCAAAGCCCGCGCGATCGCGATGCGCTGCTGCTCGCCGCCGGAGAGCTCCGTGCCGTAATGGTCTGCGCGCTCGGCCAATCCCACACGATCGAGGGCAGCCATGGCCTTCCGGTGATCCACTCGCCCATCGCAATAAACCATCGGTAATTCGATGTTTTCGAGCGCGGTCGTGCGAGGCAAAAGGTTGAACGACTGAAATACGAACCCTATCGCGCGCGAACGAATCCGCGAGAGCTGCCAGTCGGGGAAACCGGAGAGGTCTTCGCCGTCGAGGGTATACGTCCCGCTGGTCGCCTTGTCCAGACAGCCGATGATGTTCAGCAGAGAAGACTTGCCAGATCCTGAGGGACCGCGAAGCGCCACGAATTCGCCGCGTTCGATGCGGATCGAAATATCCCTTGCAGCGACAACAGGCGTGCCGTCTCCGCGGTAGTACGTCTTGCACACGCGTGTGAGTTCAATCATGGCTTGTCTCGTTTCTTTGAATTCTGCGGATTTTCCGTCACAACACGATCGCTTGACTTTAACCCTCGCACGATTTCGGTTACGGCCGCATCGCGGGCTCCAATCGACACGTCTTGTTTTTCCTGCTTGGCGTCCCGCAGCAAGTAAACAAAGCTGCGATCTCCGTCGCGATGGATCGCCACGCTGGGAAGCACCAACGCCTGGCGTTTCGCTGTCTGGATCGAAATGTTCGCGGTCATGTCCGGTTTCAGGAACTGAATACCCTTGCGGATCTCAATCACTACCTGGTAGTTCACCACGCCGGAAACAATCGTCGCGGTGGGATCAATCCGCTTCACCGTTCCCGGAAATTCACGCGAAGTGTATGCCTCCACTGTGAACGTCACAGGGTCGCCGGGCCTGACATTGGCGATATCGGTCTCATCCGCCATGGCCACAAGTTCGAGCGCGTTGTCCTGGACAATTGTCACAAACGTCGGCGCCGCGAAGGACGCCGCCACCGTCTCGCCTTCCTGGGTCGATACGGAAGAAACGATCCCTGAGATCGGAGCCTTAATCGTCGTATACGAGAGCGTCAGCTCAGCAGCGGCCAGGTTGCTTAGCGAATTGGCGAGTTTCGCCTGCGCGATCTTGTACTGCCATTCCAAATCTTCCGTCTGCTGGCGGGGCACAAGCCCAGCCGAAAGAAGTTGCTGACCACGCGAGAGGTCGCGTTGCGCTTTTGACAGAGCTACTTGGTCTATTTCCACCTGCGTGCGAGCCTGGTTGACCTGCGCCGCAATTGGCCGCGCGTCGATTTCAGCGATCACATCTCCGCGCTGAATCCGGGAGCCGACAGTCACATTCAGTTTGTTGACAATGCCGGAAACCTGTGCGCCCACACGAACCTCCGCGCCTGTTTTGAGCCGCACAACGCCAGTGGTGGTAACAACAACAGCCAGATTTCGAATCTCCGGCGAAACAACGGCGGGCACGTTCGAGGCGTCGGCTCGGGTTGCACGTTCGCGCCTCAAGAGATACGTCAGCGCACCGGCAGCGATCAGTCCGAGCGCCACGGCCAAGAGCACAACCTTCTTGCGGCCCGCGCCCACACGCGTTCCCCGGACAATTTGACTCAGAGGCAGCGCGTCTTGCATGGCGCTACTTTCGGTCGAATACAATGACCATCGGCGGATTATTACCGCGTCTCGATTCCAGAAACATTGTCCTGCCATCCCTCGACAGATAGCGCGCCTCGGTGCGAACAACCTTCGTACCTGCGATGGCGCCCTCGGTCGTCCATGTGGTAATCAGCTTGCCGCCGGACCACTTGCTCGTAGTTTCGCTGCTCTCGCCCATGGGCGACTTATTCGCCACCTGCTTGCCGCTCAGGTCATAGTCGGTCTCGTGCGATTGCTTCTGGCCGCCCATAGCGGTGTCGTCAACTACCGTGAGCGTCTGTCTTGTCTGCTTAATCATTGAAGTGATTTGCGCCCTGGCCATCATGCCGATGTTTTGGCTCTTCGACGCGTTGAATACCCAAGTCCCGCTGAAGTTCGGCGCGGCCGCAGCTGTGGCCACGCTCGCAACGGCGCATACGCAAAAAACTGTGAGCCAGGATGCTTTCATGATTTTCGCTCCTTCTTCCTCGGTGCCAGCCAATTAGACCAGGCCGGTTCTGAAAAGCGTGGAGCCTGTACTTATGTATAAGGTCAAGAAGTTTTTTTGCGGCGGGGTAATTTGGGGCAAGTGCGCTGTTTCTCGAGTTTTCGAGCTTCCTGCAAAGCCATGCATTCAGCCACCGGCTCGCACGGCCTGGGAGATTCCGACCGTTCGACCACGGCTGCCAGACTTTTTCGGATGCGCTTGAGGAGTTGCATCTTCTCATCGACCTGGCGAAGCCTCTCGCGCGTGATCTGCAAGTTCTTCTTTCGCCTGGCGTCACGATTCGGAGAAGATTGGTTTGGATCGTGAGTTGCTATCAACTCCTTCACTTCTTTCAATGTGAATCCGAGGCGCTGACATCTCTTGATGAACCGCAATCGCTCCAGATCGGCTTCAGCGTACGCCCGATACCCGGAGGAAGTTCGCGATGGTTCGCGGAGCAGCTTCTGCCGCTCGTAGAAGCGGATCGTCTGGATATTCACGCCCGCTTTCGCGGAAAGCTCACCGATGCGCATGAACGTCATTCTGAACCCTGTACCATAGTATAAGGTCAACGCGAGTATTTCCCGATCGTTGTTGTCGCTGATCCTTCGTGCTGGACGTGTATCCGGAGTGTGCCCTGCACTTTGGGGCAGCTGGATAGATTCCGAATCGAATCGAGCA
Source organism: Candidatus Acidiferrales bacterium (assembly GCA_035934545.1). GTDB lineage: Bacteria > Acidobacteriota > Terriglobia > Acidiferrales > UBA7541 > DAHUXN01. The sequence continues at coordinate 124 of DASYXV010000002.1, read as the reverse complement.
TTGAAATCGCGGAACAGTGTTTTGGTGATGAGGCGCTGAGCGACTCCGCAGGTGACGGGCCACCCGGATCGGCGAGCGAGAGCCTAAACAGGAACGGAAGCTCTTGTCACTTACGCAGATCCAA
>DASYXV010000062.1:0-86946 GCA_035934545.1 Candidatus Acidiferrales bacterium | reverse complement strand
GCGACATCGTGTACAGCACGCGCGACTGTCCCAATAGCATCACCAGCATCACGGACGCCAGCCCCGCGATTGCCCCGATATCAATAATCAAGATCCCCCAGCCTATTCCGATCGCCTGCGCTCCATCCGCCACCGGCGACGCCGTATTCAGCGTCGTGTAGGGCTTGATCCCCGTGAGCAGCCACGACACGATGATGTACAGAATCGTGCAGATGATGAGCGAGCCCAGGATCCCGAACGGCATATCCTTCTGCGGGTTTTTCGCCTCCTGCGCCGCCGTGGACACCGCGTCGAATCCGATATACGCGAAAAACACCAAGGTGGCCCCGCGCATGATTCCCGAAAATCCGTACGACCCAAACTGCCCTGTATTCGGCGGAATGAACGGGTGCCAGTTCGCCGTCATCGCCGCCCAGTGCCCGAACGCGTACGCGGTCGCTAATCCGATGAAAATCAGAACAACCGAAACCTTGATCACCACTACGACGCTGTTGAAATTCGCCGACTCCCTTACGCCAATCACCAGAATCGCCGTGATCACCACAATCGCCGACATGGCGAAAATATCAATGTGCGCCGGTATCGAATATCCGAAGAGGGAGAACGTAACCGCAGGCGCCGGATTGAACGGCAATTTCACGCCGAAGTATCCGAGCAGGCTGGAAACGTATCCGCTCCATCCGACCGCCACGGTCGCCGCGCCAAACGCGTATTCCAGGACGAGCGCCCAGCCGATAATCCACGCCACAAGCTCTCCCAGCGTCGCATAGCTGTACGTATACGCGCTGCCGGCGATGGGAATCATGGAGGCGAATTCCGCGTAGCAGAGTCCGGCGAATACGCAGCCGATGCCGGCAATGATGAAGGAAAGCACCACCGCCGGGCCAGCGAATCGCGCCGCGGCGACGCCGGTCAGCGTGAAAATTCCGGTGCCGATGATCGCGCCGATTCCCAGTGTGACCAGATTGATGGGCCCCAGCGCCCGCCGCAAGCCTCCCGACTCGCCTTGCGCTTCCGTTTGCAGCTTCGCCATATCTTTTCTGGCAAACAGGCTCATTCGGTTCGCTCCTCACCGCCAGATTTGGATCTTTGCGCATCCACGCCGTGGCGCGCGGGCATAACATACACCATTCCATGCGCCTTGCAATGGACATTGCGAGCGAGCTGTGCCCCTTGGGGAAGCGAAAAACTGAGCGAGAAATGGGTTTTGCGAGAATGAATTTCATTTTCGATTAGAAAATCGTAAGTGCTGTGTTTGCAATTACATGGCATTTTACGACTGCGCATGTCATTTGCGATTAAGTGAGGCAGCTTACAGTCTAGAGTTAAGAGTTGAGAGCGACAAACCACCGATGGGCAGGCGATCGGCCCGCTCAAATCTGCCAAGAGGTGAAAATTACAAAATGCGATTTTGTGTCGATTAGAAATAGGTCCGGCCCTTTGTTTTCTATGACTTAGATCGATTTCTAATTCCAGAGTGTGTCGATTAGAAATGGCGGCTCGAGGTTCGATTTTGGAGGTTGGAAATGAAGAATCAACCCTGGACTGGGGATACCGAACGGCGGGGGACGGGAAAGAGATCGGGGTTGTGGCGTCTTCCATCTTGAGAGGGTAGCAAAAGAGGGGGAGGAAATCACCTGCTCTAGGGGCGGAAAAAAGCACAGGTATAAGACCTGTCCCTGAATCGGTCCAAAGGGCAGTTAGAAAGCAGTGAACAGGGGACAGTGGTCAGAAAATCCAGGACGAAGACGCACGGTTCTGGAGGGTCGAGGCTAGAGGTTGGAGGCCGGGAAAGGCGAATACGTGCGCGCAGAGATGCGACAGTAAGGCCGTCAAACTCAAGACGCGCGCGAAAGGAGAAATGCAGACGCAAGCGGCGAGAGAGGGGAAGGCGGGCCGACCTTCCTGTGGCGAGCAGGTGCGACGACCCAGTGACGCTTCGAAGGCAGGACACCTTATCCAGGATGGGCCGCGGCGATTCGGGAGCGGCGAGAAGGCAAAGCGGCGTCGAGTTCCGGCGGAACGAAAAGATTTCCGCCGGAATCCGCGAAGCGGACCGCCGCAGTCCAAAAAAAGCGTAAGACTCTGGCTGTGCGCGGGCCAGCCGATTTTCATGAAACTCACCGGAACAGAATCAAGCGGCGGGAAGGCCCGACCAGGAGCGTCGGGGTAAACGCCGCGGCGCGGGCGCAGGGGTTCGCGATGAATCTGACTGTGTACTCGTCCAGATTGATTAGTGACACTCTAAACCGGTAGTTTTTAATGTCTTTACTTTCAGGTCCAAGAGCTCGCTCCCTGGTTCGTCTCGCCGGTCTGCTGCGAGGCCCCTTTTATGGGCCTCGCAAGGATCTGGATCACGTGTCTTGGCCCAAATGGAGGAGGAGTAGGAATCTTTGTCGATCGCATCTGAGCGCAAAACTGTCACCCATCATGTGAACGAGTACAGATTGTTGGCAGAAGCGAGTTATGGGGCTATACTGCCCGGCAGGAAGCAGACAGCCGGTCTCCGGGGACCTGTTTTTCGGGCTCCTGCCCGGAGAGCGGCGCCCGCCCCTTGCTTCCCGGTCCCGGCCAAAGCCTGATGAACGCTAGATTCGGAAACTGATTTATCCGCAGAAGAAAATCTGATGGGAGGATTGGAAAATGAAAAAGGCGCTAGGTGCATTATTTCTGACGTGCATGGCGGTTGCGATGCTCGGTCTGGCCGTAAAGGCCCAGGATCAGAACGCCAGCAAGAGCTGGACGGGCTGGATCAGCGACAGCATGTGCGCAGCGAAGGGAACGAGCGCAGACCACAAGGCCTGCGCGGCGAAGTGCGTGAAGGAAAAGGGAGCGAAGTGGGTGTTCGTTGAATCGGCGTCCAAGAGCGTGATGAACATCGAGAACCAGGACGCAGTGAACGGAGACACGGCGCTCGGGCAAGAGGACGCAGTAACCGGGCATGCCAATGCGGATGGTTCGATTCACATCGACAGCATTGCGCCTGCCGCACCCGCGAAGTAAATCCACTGCTCAAGAGAGGGGCCCGGAATGGCAGATGTCCGGGCCCTTTTTTTCTGATCTTCAGTAATTCGGTGCACGCATTAACGCGTGGGTGAAAGCAAGGCGGCGACGTATCACCGTACTCCCCAAGAGGCGTAACCCCACGATTTTTCTACCGAGGTGGAAATGACGCATCGCATGAATTGAGGTATCCTTCCCCGGCATCGCCTGAACCGGTTGCGCGATGCGAGGTGAGTTCATGAAAGAGCAGAGTTTCGCGAATCATGTCCGGATCGTCCCGCTGTTTCATCAGGTGGCTCTGCCGATCCTGGCGCTGAACCTAGTCTGGGGCGTCTACAAATTCGTGCACACCTGGTTTTCGATGGATGCGCTCGTCGCGCTTCTTCTCGCGATCGCGCTCATCCTTGTGGCTCTCTGCGCGCGAATGTTCGCGCTGACGGTGCAGGGCCGCGTGATTCGCCTCGAAATGCGGCTGCGCATGGAAAAGCTGCTGCCCGCAGACCTGAAACCGCGTCTCGACGAATTCAGCGTGAGCCAGCTTGTCGCGCTGCGGTTCGCCAGCGACGCGGAGCTGCCCGAGCTGGCGCGGCGTGTGCTGACGGAGAAGCTCGACAACCGCAAGGCCATCAAGCGGATGATCAAGACGTGGAAGCCGGATTATCTGCGGGCGTGAGCGCGCCTGATGCAAGGGGAAAGACGAAGGATGCGGATTAACGCGATGCGAGAACTGTGCGCGGCCTTTGTGGTGGCGCTTGGCTTTGCACCCGCCATGCCGGCGAGGGCGCAGCAAACGCGCAATCCGTTCCAGAGAGAGATTCAGGCGCGACGGATTCCCCGCGCGAGGGAGCCGAAACTCTCGGCGGCGCGGCTCGCCGGGCTCGTTCGCCAGAAAATCAAGTACGTCTTTGTGATTTACCAGGAGAACCGGTCGTTCGACTCCTACTTCGGCACGTTCCCCGGCGCCGACGGGCTTTTCAGCCAGAGCCGGCAGAACACTCCAGGATTTTCGCAGACGCTGAAGGGCACGGACGGCAAATTATTTACTATCGAGCCGTTCCGCATCGGGCCGCGCGACTATGCCGCGGACACGAGCGACGTGAATCATTCGCATCCGGCGATCGTGGCAAAGATGGACGTACCGAATTGCCGCGCCTCGTTCAACCCCGTAAAAATTCCAGCGCCGCAAGATTGCGTCGCACGCATGGACCAATTTGCGCAAACCGAAGAGAACATCGCAATGGCGCGCGAGAAGCTTTCGCCGAAGGACAATCCTTCGCTGAAAGACGTGCAACTCGGCGAGCTGACGATGGCGTATGAAGACTGCGACACGGTTCCGGCGCTCTGGGCGTACGCGAGCAAATTCGTGCTGTTCGATCACATTTTTCAACTGATGTCCGGCCCATCCACGCCCGGGAACCTGGCGATTCTGGGGGCGCAATCCGGCGTGACGCAGTGGGTGCGGCATCCCGAGGAGGCGTATAGCGACAATGGAGCGGCCGCGAAGGGCGTGCCCGTGACGAACGACGACGAGCCGTTTTGGGGATCGACGCTGGACACTACGCGGACGGACAAAAAGATGCCGGTGAATCCGGCGGAACGCCAAAGCGCAGACCGGACAGCGGTCAATCTGACGTACGCGACGCTGCCGTTGACGCTGCAGGGAGAAGATTTGGAGAGCACCGCGAAAACGGACGCGGACGCGAAGGACGACCTCAATGACGTCGAGGACGACGTGCAATTCATTTCGCGGCTCAAGCAGGCTTCCGTTCCGTTCGGCTGGTTTCAGGAAGGCTACGACAAAGAACCCGTGGAGGCGGGCCATTGTCCAGCGGATGCGGGCGGGCTGCACGCTTCGTACATCACGCATCATAATGGGCCGCAATACTTCGGCTACATTTCGAATAATCCGGAGATGCGCAAGCAGTTGCACGGCCTCGAGGATTTTTTCGACGCGATTCAGCAAAAGGCGCTGCCGCCGCGAGGCGTTTATTTTCTCAAGGGAGGATTGCGGAACTTGAGGGGCATGACGCCAGCCGACCCGGAGGCAAAGGTTCGAGAGTGTTTTCGCGGGGACGATGACCATCCGGGATATTCCGACGCGCAAATCAGCGAAGACATGGTGGCCGAGGCCGTAAATCAGATTGCGGCAAGCCCATACTGGAACGAAAGCGCGATCATCATCACATGGGACGATTCCGAGGGGGATTACGACCACGTGCCGCCGCCAATCCAAGTCTGGGGGCCGGACGGCTCTCCTATTAGCGACGGGCCCCGCGTGCCGCTGATTTTGATTTCGCCGTACGCGAAAGCGGGATATGTTTCGCATGCGCAGGGAAACCACGCTTCGGTTGTGAAATTCATTGACGCTGTTTTCGGGCTGCCGCCGCTGGCGACGCTGCCGGACGAATCAAATGCGCGAAAAGAGGGAGCGGAAAAATTCGGCCAGGCGGATCTGGGACCGGAGGACGCGCTGACGCCCGACGTGACGGATTTGCTCGACGCGTTCAGCGCCGCGAGGCTGACGGGGAGCGCGAAATTGCTCGATGCGAGTTATGCGAGAATCGATGAGAAATTCATCGGCAGCATTCCGCCGAAAAACCCATTTGGATGCTCGGAACTCGGAATTACCCCTACTGACCGAAAGCCAGGGAATCAAACGACCCGGCCTCCAGACTTCAATCCCCGACCCGGCATAAGCCCGAACCCGAAGAAATAATGCCGACCCGGCGCACTGCTATTCCTTGCGCGGCGGAAACCGTAGGCGGCAATCAAGCGTCTGCTAGTACCGTTCCAACTATCTGAAAGGAATGGCACGACCGACATAAGAGCAGGCAGTGCCTCTACTCTTGCAAGCGAGCTCGGCGAATCAAGTTGGAACGGCACTAGATTGGCGGCGCGCGGCGGGTATATACTCGCCCGTTCCATAAACCGCTTCTTTCCAAGGAGAATTTCAAAAGTGAATTTCATCCGCCGTTTCCGGTTTTTCCCGTCCGTCATTTTCTCACTGATCGCAATTTTCGCTGCCGTGCCGCAAGCTCACGCGCAATACAGCCAGAGCCTTTTCAGCGGAATGCACTGGAGGCTCATCGGACCGTTCCGCGGCGGGCGCGCGCTGGCGGTGACCGGAGTACCCGGCCAGCCGAACACTTTTTATTTTGGAGCGGTCGGCGGCGGCGTATGGAAGACGACGAATGCGGGGCGCACGTGGAATCCGGTGTTCGACGCGGAGCCGATTGCCTCGATTGGCGCGATTGCCGTGGCGCCGTCGGACCCAAACGTGGTTTACGTTGGCACAGGCGAAGCGGACATGCGTTCGAATATTTCCTATGGGGATGGAATGTACAAATCCACGGACGCGGGCAAAACGTGGAAGAAAATCGGGCTCACGGACTCACGGCAGATTGGCGCGATCCTGGTGGATCCGCGCGATGCGAATCTCGTGTACGTCGCGGCATTGGGGCACGCCTACGGGCCGAACGATGAGCGAGGCGTATTCCGTTCAACGGACGGCGGGGCAACCTGGAAGAAAATCTTGTTCAAGGACGCAAACACGGGCGCGATCGCTCTGGCGTTCGATCCGCAGAACTCCAAGGTGATTTACGCGGCGCTGTGGCAGACGCGGCGGCCGCCGTGGAACGTTTATCCGCCATCAAATGGCCCGGGGAGCGGACTCTATAAAACTACCGACGGCGGCGAGACGTGGACGCGACTGGAGAACGGCTTGCCGACCGAGGGGTTGGGACGCATCGGCGTCGCCGTCGCTCCGACGAATCCCAATCGCGTCTATGCCGTGGTGGACGCGAAGAATGGCGGACTTTATCGTTCGGACGACGCGGGCGCGACCTGGAAACTCGCGGACAACGAGGCGCGGATCTGGGGACGCGGATGGTATTTCTGCGGCGTGACCGTGGACCCGAAGAATCCTGACGTGCTCTACGTGATGAATACCGCGACGTACCGTTCGACGGACGGCGGCAAGGGTTTCACGGCGATCAAGGGCGCGCCCGGAGGAGATGATTATCACACGCTGTGGATCGAGCCGGATGATCCCGAGCGGATGATCTTGGGGAGCGACCAAGGCACAGTGATCAGCGTGGACGGCGCGCAGACATGGAGCTCGTGGTACAACCAGCCGACGGCGCAGTTCTACCACGTGGCGACGGATGACGAATTTCCGTACTGGGCGTTTGGCGCGCAGCAGGACAGCGGCTCTGCAGGGACACCGAGCCGGAGCCGCCATCGCGGAATTGGCCAATTCGATTGGCTGCCGATTACCGCAGGCGGTGAAAGCGGCTCCATCGCGCCCGATCCGCTGCACCCAGGAATTCTTTTCGGCGGAACGGTGTCGCGCTACGACCTATTCAGCGGCGTAGACCAGGATGTTTCGCCGCCGCTGGCGCATCCGGGCGACTACCGGCGCACGTGGACCCAACCGCTTGTGTTTTCTCCCGCCAATCCGCACGCACTGTATTTCGGGACGCAGGTGCTATTCCGCACGATGGACGGAGGGCAGAGCTGGCAAATCATCAGTCCGGATTTGTCGAGGCCCGCGCCCGGCGTGCCGCCGAACCTTGATCCCACGACGGCGAACGACGTGGACGGCAACGGCGTGCATGGGTTGATCTACACGATTTCGCCTTCGCCGATGGCTTCGGATTTGATTTGGACGGGGACCGACGACGGCTACATTCAGGTGACGCGAGATGGCGGGAAAACCTGGACAAACGTGACGCCGCAGGAACTGACGCCGTGGAGCAAAGTGACGTTCGTCGAAGCGTCGCACTTCGATGAGAACGAGGCGTTTGCGGCGGTGGATCGTCACCGGCTGGACGACATCAAGCCGTACATTTACCGGACGCGCGATAGCGGGAAGACGTGGCAGATGACTACATCGGGAATTCCCGATGGCGCGTACGTCAACGTGGTGCGCGAAGATCCCGCGCGGCGCGGCCTGCTCTACGCGGGGACGGAAACAGGAGTGTTCGTATCGTTCGACGATGGCGACCACTGGCAGCCGCTGCAATTGAATCTGCCGGTCACGCCGATTCGCGATCTGGTGATCCACGATTCGGACCTGGTGGCGGCGACGCACGGGCGGTCGTTCTGGATTCTTGACGATGTTACTCCGCTGCGCCAGCTCTCCACGGAGATGGCCGGCGCGGACGCGTTTCTCTTCAAGCCGGAGACGGCGTATCGCGTGCGTCCCGGCTCGGATGAAGGAACACCGCTGCCGACGGAGGAGCCTGCGGGAGAAAACCCGCCGAACGGAGCGATCATTGACTACTACTTGAAAACCGCACCGACCGGGCCGGCAACGCTGGAGATTTTCGACAGCGCCGGAAAACTCGTGCGGCGATATTCAAGCGCGGAGAAGGTGCCGCCAATCGATGAAAAATCGTTCGACATCCAGCTGGCGTGGGTGCATCCGCCGCAGCCGCCTTCAGCGGAGGCGGGCATGCACCGATTCGTCTGGGATCTGCATTATCCGGGCGCGGGCGGCGGAAGACGCGGCGGATTGGCCGCGGTGATGGCGTTTTTCGGATTCGGCGGAGGGCCATGGGCGATGCCCGGAAATTACACTGTGAAACTGACGGTGAACGGGCAGAGTTACGAGCAACCGCTTACAATGAAAATGGATCCGCGGGTCAAGACATCGCAGGAGGACTTGCAGAAGCAGTTCGACATGGCGCAGCAGGCGCTCGTGCTAACGGGAGAAGCAGGCGGCGCAGCGCGGCAGGCTGCCCAATTGCTCGACAAGCTGAAGGCGCTGACGCCGAAGGTCGCGTCGCGAAAGAATAAGACGCTGGCCGAGCAAGTGGACAAAATGACGAAAGACACGGATGCAGTCTTGGGGCAGGAGCCGCGTGACGGACTTCCGGCGGGCGCGCCGCAGCCGACGGATCGCACGACTCTGCGTTATGTGTCGGGTGCGCTAGGCGAACTCGAGCGAGCAATCGAGAGCGCAGACGTCGCACCGACGGCGGATGCTCAATCTGCATTCAACCAAGACGGCGAAATTGTTCACAACGCGCTCGGGAAATGGGACGTTATCCTGAACACGGATTTGCCGGCGCTCAACAAAGAATTACAGCGAGCGCATTTGAATTCCGAAGTGATCGAGTTAGGGCCGGCGCGGCCGAGTGGAGCAGAAGAGTAGAAGCAGCCGTTGGATGAAAGATCGAACTGCGCGTTGACCTCGCTAAGACCTAGAACTAGAATTACGCGAAAGGGAAGCGTTATGGCCAGGGTAAGCGAGCTGAACGTCAACGGGACGCGGCACACGGTGGACGTGGATGCCGAAACGACGCTGTTGAGTGTGCTGCGCGACCAACTGGACCTGACAGGCACGAAGTATGGCTGCGGCGAAGGACAATGCGCGGCTTGCACGGTGCTGATTGACGGCAACCCGCGGCATTCGTGCCAAGTCAAGGTTGGCAGCGTCGGGCAGCGGCAAATCACTACAATCGAAGGGCTCGAAAAGAACGGCGAACTGCACCCGGTGCAGCAGGCGTTCATTGACGCGGATGCGATGCAATGCGCGTACTGCACGCCGGGAATGGTGCTGGGCGGCGTCGCGCTCCTCAAGAGCAATCCCAATCCCACGGAAGAGCAAATCATCGAGTACATGAACGGGCACTTGTGCCGCTGCGGCGTCTATCAGAGGATCGTCGAGGCGATTGCGCTGGCGGCGAAGCGGATGAAAGCAGGTGCGGCATGAGCGAGAGACAAACTATGCCCGTTGCCATCGAGCCGGAACGCTACGAACTGAGCGCGCCTCCAGTGCACTACTTCGAGATGGGCCGCCGCGGGTTCATGAAGGCGCTGGGCGGCGGGATCGCAGTGCTGCTGGTGGCAAAAGACGTTTTCGCGATGCAAGAATCCGGGCGGCGCGGCGGAATGCGCGAGGACATGCCGCGCGAAATCAGCGCCTGGCTGCACATCTCCGAGGACGGCGGTGTGACCGTTTTCACTGGCAAAGCCGAGGTCGGGCAGAACATTCGCACGTCGCTCACGCAGACCGTGGCGGACGAGCTGCGCACGCCGCTCGAGTCCATCTCGATGGTGATGGGCGACACGAAATTGACGCCGTTCGACATGGGGACATTCGGCAGCCGAACGACGCCGCAGATGGGAACGCAATTGCGGCGCGTGGCGTGGGCGGCGCGCGACGTGCTGACACAGCTCGCGGCCAAGCAGTGGGGCGTTGACGCCGGGCAGCTCGTCGCGGAAAACGGGAAAATTTCAGAACGCGGCGGCGCGCGGACGATTTCGTACGGCGAGCTGGCACGAGGCCAGGCGCTCGCGGCGATGATTCCGGAGGCGGACCCTGTTACGCCGGCGACGGACTGGAAAATTGCTGGACAGGCCGTTGGGAAGATCGGAGCACGGGACTTCGTCACTGGGAGGCACAAGTACACGCCTGATTTGAAACTGCCCGGGATGGTTTACGGAAAAGTCCTGCGGCCCGCGGCTTACGGAGCGACTCTCGTGTCGTTGGACGCGAGCGCGGCGAAAACGATGCCGGGCGTGACCGTGGTGCAGGATGGAGACTTCGTGGGCGTCACGGCGCCGGATGAATTGACGGCGGAGCGGGCGCTGGCGGCGCTGAAGGCGGAATGGAAGTCAGCTCCGCAAATTTCGAATGCCGAGCTCTTCGATTACCTGAAGAAGAACACTGAAGACAATCCAGCCGAGGAAAACCGCTTTAGGCACGCGGTTGGTTCGATGAGCGAGGCGCTGGCCAATGCGGCGCACAAACTGGAAGCGACGTACACCATCGCCTACATCCAGCATTCGCCGCTCGAGCCGCGCGCGGGGCTGGCGCAGTGGAAAGACGGCAAACTTGAAGCGTGGACGGGATCCCAGCGGCCATTTGGCGTTCACGAAGAACTCGTGCAGGCGTTTCATTTGGCAAACGATGACGTGCGCGTGATCGTGCCGGACACAGGCGCGGCGTACGGGGGAAAACATACTGGCGAAGCAGCGGTGGAAGCGGCGCGGCTGGCGAAGGCGGCCGGGAAGCCCGTGCATCTGCTCTGGACGCGAGAGGAAGAGCTGACGTGGGCGTATTTCCGTCCGGCGGGCGTGATCGAGGTGAAGAGCGGAGTGAGCGCCGACGGGACGCTGACGGCGTGGGAATTTCACAACTACAATTCCGGCGCCGCGGGGATTGGGACTCCGTATGAAGTCGCCAACCAGGTGATTGAATTTCATACGGTGAAGGAGCCGCCGCTGCGGCAAGGGTCGTACCGGGCGCTGGCGGCGACGGCGAATCATTTCGCGCGCGAGTCGCACATGGACGAACTGGCGCACGCGGCGGGAATAGATCCGCTCGAATTCCGGATGAAGAACTTGAAAGACGAGCGGCTGCGCGCGGTGTTTGACGCGGCGGCGAAACAGTTTGGCTGGGACGCGAAGCGGAAGAATGCGTCTGGTCATGGCTGCGGAATCGCCGGAGGGATCGAGAAGGGCGGGCACATCGCAACGTGCGCGGAAGTAGAAGTGAACAGCGCGACGCGCGAAGTGCGCATTGTACGCGTTGTGGTGGCGTTCGATTGCGGCGCGATCGTGAATCCCAACGGCCTGAAGAATCAGATTGAGGGAGCGCAAGTGATGGGAATTGGCGGCGCGCTCCGCGAGGAGATTGAATTCGCGAACGGGCGCGTGACGAACGCGCGATTCTCCGAGTATCCCGTGCCGCGGTTCAAGGACCTGCCGAAGATTGAAGTGGTGCTCGTGGACCGCAAGGACCAGCCGTCGTTTGGCTCGGGCGAAACGCCGATTGTGGGGCTTGCGCCCGCGGTCGCGAATGCGATATTCGACGCGACGGGAATGCGCATCCGCTCAATGCCGATGCTGCGCGACGGAAAACTGCCCGCGAACGCTTAGGGCTCGGTCTGCTAGATTTTTCCTCCGCTTAGATTTTCCCTGCGAGATAAGACTGTCGCTTGCGTTCGGGGAAGCGCTCGATGGCGTAGCGGAGAGTGGTGCGCGGCATGGACTTGTGGTGCGCCTTCAGGAAGCGTTCGAGGGCCCGGACATCGCGCTTGCCGACTTCGCGAAGCATCCAGCCAACAGCTTTGTGAATTAAATCCTCTTCATCCTTGAGAAGAATTCGCGCGATGTTCAGGGCGTCGCGGATTTCACCCTGGCGGATAAACCACCACGTCGCGACTATGGCGATGCGGCGATCCCAAATGCGTGGCGCGCGGGCAAGATCATAGAGGAGCTTCTTGCCGCGATTCAGAAGAAACGGGCCGGCGATATACGGCGCGCTGTCGTCCACCCCGTCCCAGCTGCGAATGAATTTACGGTTGCGGATGTAAAACTCAAAGATTTCCTTCTGGGTTGCGGCATCTCCAGCGCGAAATTTCAGGACAAGGATCGCGTGGGCGAGCGAACGCTCGTCGTGAATTTTGGACTTCATCAGCGCACGGACGTCGCGCAAGCGAAGCGCGTGAAATTCGCGAGCGATGCGCCGCATTTTGGGCGCGGAGACGCCGAGGAAAATGTCCGCCGTCTCTTTGAAGTAGCCGCGATAGACGCGGGCCTTCCGAGGATCGGCGTGAGCCCGAAGTGCTCTTCGGGCGTGTTTGAGAATCATATCGCGAACGCGCCGGCTGCTCTTACCGCCAGTGCATCATTTTGCCGTGGAACTCGCTTGCAGTTCCTTCCAGCGCGCCAGAAGTGCGCCGAGCCGAGGCTTGAGGTCGCGCCACGCTGAGCTTTGCGCGGCAGTGGGAGCGGCGTCGGCGCTGTCCACGAACCCATATAGCTGGGCGACTTCGCCGTGCAGGCGCGCGAAATCATCCGGACCGCCCGCCGGAGCAAACGGACCGCGGCCGGCCTCGGCACCAGCGAGTGCGGCGGCTTGCTTATCGAGTTGCTGCAATTTGTCAGCATCCGCGGGCGTGGCGCTGGCGATGCGATCCTTCAGGGCCTCGCGGAATTTCTTGATTTGATCCAGGGCGTCATAACTTTCATTCATCGCCGCGGCAAGGTCTTGCTCGAGCGCCGACATCTCCGCGAGGTCGGCGGAGGTGGCGTGAACACGCGGATCCACTTTCAAAGTGAAATTCTGCGAATATGTGCGGCTGCCAACCGTGAGCTTTGCTGTGTACTCGCCGGGAAGCGCGCGGGGGCCAAGCGGCAAACGCGGCGTATCGTGGAAAATCGCAGAAATGGGGTACTGATGCGACAAGGATTCCGGCGCGGGATAATGCAAATCCCAGACGAAGCGGTGCATACCCGCCGCAGCGGAGAGAATCTTCGGGAAACGAACCCAGTAAATAGGAACGGTCAGAGTTTTTTGGAGTTCATCCTCCGTAATGCCGGGCCTGTCGGCGCTGGAATAGCTGCGAACAAGCTTGCCCGCCTGATCGCAGATGGCGAGCGTGACGGGATCCGATGAAGCGGACGCCAGGTAATAATCAATGATGGCGCCATCGGGAGGATTTTGTCCGGCGGGCTCTTCGGGCGGCAAAGGCGTGTCGGGGTAGGTGTCGCGGCGCATGCGATAGGCCGTCTCGGGCTCGAAGAGATACGCTTCGGATTTCGCTACGGAGTCGGCAAGCTGGCGCAATGGCGTGATGTCGTCAAGGATCCAGAATGAGCGGCCATGCGTGCCGGCGACGAGATCATTGTCGTGAATCCAGAGGTCGCGCATGGACGTGTGCGGAAGATTGAGCTGCAACGACTGCCAGTGGTCGCCGGCGTCGAAGGAAACCCAGACGGCATTTTCCGTTCCCGCGAAGAGCAGATTCTTGCGGACGGGATCTTCGCGCACGGTGTCTGTTGGTGCGTTGTCGGGCAGGCCGTTGGTGATGAGCTGCCAGTGCGAGCCGCCGTCGTCTGTCCGATAGATGTACGGCTTTAGATCATCTACGCGGAAGCGGCTGACGGAAGCAAATGCCGTGTTGCTGTCGTAGTGCGAGGCGACGATTTGAGTGACTTTACTCCACGGCGTGAGAGCGGGAGGCGTGACGTTGCGCCAATTCTTGCCGCCGTCGCGCGTCATCCAGATGTAGCCGTCGTCGGTGCCGGTCCAGATCAAATTCACGTCGCGCGGCGACGGGCCGATCGAGTAAATCACGCCTCGCTGCAGGGCCGCCTGCGGGTCTTCCTTGGCGAGCCGGCCGAGATTTGCGGGCACACCGTCGTGCTCGCGCGCGAGGTCAGGGCTGATCGTTTCCCACGACTGCCCGCCGTTGGCGGTCTTGAAGAGAAAATTCGCGCCGTAATACAGGGTGTGCGGATCGATCGGCGAGAAAATCAAAGGCTGCGTGCGGTCCACGCGATACTGCGGGGAACGCATCGGAATCGGCGAGACTCTCTGGACTTGCCCTGTGACCCAGTCGAATTTCGAGACGTCGTTCGTGCCCGCGCCAAAAACAACCTCGGGATTGAGCGGATCGGGAGCGATGTACGCATATTCTATCGCGCCGACGGGATGGTATTCGTGGAACGTGATTTCGCCGTCGTTGCCGCGGCTAGAAATGCCGACCGAACCGCTCTCTTGCTGGCCGCCATACACCCAGTATGGAAAGCGATTGTCGGTGATGACGTGATAGAACTGCGCGGTCGGCTGGTTGTACCAGGAACTCCACGTCTCGCCGCCATTGACCGTGAGCGTGGCGCCCTGATCCACGCCGAGGAAAATAATCCGCGGATTATCGGGGCTGATCCAGACGGTGTGGTAGTCGTCGCCGCCCGGCGCGCCTTTCCAGGGAATAAAATTCGCCCCGCCATCGGTGGATTTGTACGTTGAGGTGTTTGCGCAATAAACAATGTCCGGATTCTTCGGGTCCACGGTGATGCTGGAGAAATCGTCGCCGCGTCCGTAGACGCGCGATTCCGAATTGACGCGCGTGAAAGTGGAGCCGGCGTCGTCAGAGCGATAGATGCCGCCGAATAGGGGCACGGCTTGCACGCGGGCGTAAATGCGGCTGGGCTTCGAGGGGGCAATGCCGAACCCGATTCGTCCAAAGCCCTGCGCGTGTGCGAGAGTTGGTAAGCCCGAGCCGATGGCGTGCCACGTGTCGCCGCCATCGGTGGATTTGAAGAGGCCGCTGCCTTCGCCGAGGTACGCGTTGCCATATTCCCACGGCCCTTGCCGCGCAGCCCACAGGACAGCATATACGGTTTTTGCATCCGACGGATCGAAGGCGACTTGACCGGCGCCAGTGTTCTCGTCCTTATAGAGAACCTTCTGCCACGTCGCACCGCCGTCCGTGGAGCGAAAAACGCCGCGCATTTCATTTGGCCCATACGGATGGCCGAGCGCGGCGACGAAGAGGCGGTTCGGGTCGCGCGGATCCACGATGATGGACGTGATCTGCTGCGCGTCGTCGAGACCGAGATGCGTCCAGGTCGCGCCGGCGTCAGTGGATTTGTAGATGCCATTGCCGACAGAAAGATCGGGCCGCTGCAGGCCTTCGCCGCTGCCGACATAAATAATACGGGGATTGGAAGGCGCGACAGCGATGGCGCCGATCGAGCCGGTCGGCTCAGCGTCGAAGATCGGATTCCATGTGCGGCCATAGTCCGTCGATTTCCACACGCCGCCGTTCACCGCGCCGAAGTAATAGACGTTCGGCTGACCCGGCACGCCCGTGACGGCGACAGTGCGTCCGCCACGCCCAGGGCCGATCATGCGCCAGCGCATTTCCTGGTAGAGATTCTCGGGAAATTGCTGCGCGCGTGATGCGGGCGTGAAAAGGGCGAGCGAGACAGCAGCGAATGCAGCAAATGAAAGAACGGCGATGAAGCGAGTTCGGTTCACGATGCACCTCGGAAGATGACAAGAGCTTGCAAGAAAACAGGAGAGCATAAATCATGTTGGCGCCGCACGCGAAATAATAATTTGCGCGCCTGCGGATTTCATGCAGCCAAAAGGGGTCGTGACTTTTCTCAATCCCAACCGTTAACCTCTTGCAGGAGCGAAAGCAAACCAAGCGTCACCGCGAGAAGGGCGGCGATTGGGGAAACGTGACAGAATAGCGCGCCGAGCGGACGCAATGGAGGAAGAGTGAGCGAAGCGGCAAAGGGCCCAGCAATACGCAACGTTTCCGACACAGCCCTATGGGTGGCGTATTACCGCGCGATGGAAACGGAGCGGCCAGACGCGCTGTTCCGCGACCACTATGCGCGGAAGCTGGCGGGGGAGCGGGGCGAGCAAATCGTCCGCAAGCTGCGCGGCGGCATGCGGCAGTCGTGGTCCATGATCGTGCGCACGGCCGTGATGGACGAATTGGTGAAGAAAATCATCGCGCAGGAACGTACGGACATGGTGATCAATCTGGCGGCGGGCCTTGATGCGCGGCCGTACCGGCTGGAATTACCTCCCGCGATGCGCTGGGTGGAAATAGACCTGCCCGAGATGATCGAATACAAGTCGGAAATGCTAAAGGGCGAGACGCCGAAGTGCAAGCTGGAGCGAATCAGCGCCGACCTTGCCGATGAAAGGGCGAGGCAGGAGATTTTCGCCCAGCTTGATGACTCGGCGCAGCGCGTGTTCGTTATCACCGAAGGGCTGCTCGCGTACCTCGCGCCGGAGCAGGTGGCGAGCCTGGCGCGCGGACTACATGCTTGCCAGCACTTCCGCTACTGGATGACGGACCTGGCTTCGCCGAAAGTGAAACAGATGATGGACAAGCACTGGGGCAAGCAGCTCAAGGCTGCCGGGGCGCCGATCAAATTCGCGCCGGCGGAAGCCGAGGAGTTTTTCCGGCCGCATGGGTGGGAGGCCGCTGAGTTTCGCGACTTTTTCAACGAATCCATCCGGTTAAACCGCACGATGCCGATGATGTGGATTGTCCGGATGCAGATGCGAATCATGCCGAAGCGGTCCGCGAAGATGATGAAGCAATGGAGGTCAGGAGTCGTGCTGTTGCGCCGAGCTTGATTTTGATGCGACGCCTTTCCGCTTCGCGGCGCAGCTCGAACAGGCGAGGGCGTGGCCGAAGCAGTAACCGCCAGTGTCCGCGAAAGAAAATGGCCGCTCTCAGTGCAGAAGTCCAAAGATAGCGACGCCGCTCGGCGTGCCGACGAATACTTTCCCGTTGGCGATCATGGGCGTGATGAATTTGTTTCCCGTGATTTCGTCGCGCTGGCGGGACTGGTTGCTGTTGTAGAGCTCGTGGGCGAGATTCGAGGCATCGTAGGCACGCAAAACGGCTGGCGAGTTGTTTTCCACTGCCCAGACGATTCCGTTCGTCACGCCGTTCGCGGAAATACTGGGAGTCGCGCCCGGATAGCCGAACGTGACGGCGGTTTTGGAGGAGGCCGGAGTCATGATCCACGCATTGTTAATTTTGAAGGCGCGCAATGAATCATCCACCGCGCCGTAGTAAAGCGCGTGGTTGAAATACGCGGGCATGGAATAAACGCCGCCGCTCCCGCCAAGTCCCATAGAGTGTTCCTCGCCGGTGGAGCGAATCTCCTGATAGATAGAATCGCGCGACGGATTGAATTTTCCCATCGCGTCGCGATCCACGAGGTAAATGATGTTGTCTTTGCCCGCGCCAACAGCGAGATGCCGCGTCTTGCCCGAGGCATCCACAAGGTCGGGAAGGACAAGCGCGCCGCCGGAGCCGAGATCGAGGTCCTTCCGCGACTCCTGAATCGTGCCGTACATATCGAAGTAGTCGGCAACTGCGAGGGCGCCGCCGGCCGCGGAGAGCTTCATGAATGCGTTGCCGTAATCGCCCTTCGAGGGAAAACCATTGGCGTTGAGCGAAGTGTCGAAGGTTCCGTTTCCGTCGAGAAAATAGATGTTGCCAGAATTGTCTGCGGCGAGGCCTGCGCCAGACATCCAGATGGCGCCTTCAGTTCCGTTTGGCGTGATGTTGAGGACACTCGTTTGCTTAAGGGTCGTCGCGTCGTAGCCGATAATCCAGCCGGTGTACGGGTCAAAGTCGCAATGAGACGCCCAGCTCGCGTAGACAACGCTGTTGAGCAGGAGCAGACTCACGCGCTCCTTGTACTGCTTGGGATCGAAGATGACGCGGCCGCTGGAGTTGGGCGCGGCCGTTCCGGGGTAAGAGGCTTCGACTGTCTGCGGGCTGTGCGGAAACTCCGCGCCGGTCGCGATGTCGAGTG
This sequence comes from Candidatus Acidiferrales bacterium, assembly GCA_035934545.1. Lineage (GTDB taxonomy): Bacteria > Acidobacteriota > Terriglobia > Acidiferrales > UBA7541 > DAHUXN01. The sequence goes on along the minus strand of DASYXV010000062.1, from coordinate 68,844 downwards.
CGTGGAGGCGCTGGTGATAATTCCCGTTCGCATCTTTCGACATGGCGACGGCGTAGAGCGCGCCATGAGGCCCGGTGTTCAAATCAACCACGGGAGTTGAAGTGACGCCGATTTCGGGCTCTACCTGGCCGCAGCCCCGGTCGTCGCTGGTGGTCTCGTTCGCGCCGAGGAGCGAGACCTGCCAGAGCTGTTGGAACGTGTCCGCGTCGAAGGCGTAGACGAGGTCGTGCTCGGTAGCGACGAAAACGACGTTGTGCTTCGCGCCGCTGATGGTCAACTGCGAAACGTAAAGTGGCTCGGCGTCCACGAGTCCTCTCGTGGAGAGAAATCCGATCTTGCCGAAACTGGCGGAGTTCACGTTGGCCAGCGTGAGCGTCTTCTCGTCCAGATTCTGGCCTGTTCGTGCGTCGTCGTTATGATAGGTGAGGACGTTCGCCGTGCTGGTCGCAGAAGCCGCGGTGTGAACCTGTGGGTCGGGCGGATCAGAGATTGCTTTCGGTGATGATGAGCAGCCCATGCCAAGAAAGGCGAGCAGAGATGCGGCGAGCAAGAGCGACTTCACTTGAGGCTTCAAGAAACGTGTTCTCCGTGTCGACGCCCCACTGGGCCGATTCACAGCGCTTTCACCAGAGGCAAGAGTATCTCAAAGGATTTGACGCCTTCCAAAGGCTATTGGTCACCGGCTGAGACGGGCGAAGCGGCCCGGACCGATGCGTTGGATGGAACGCGATGCAGACCGAAGCTGATTTCGATTGGCGTGCCTTTTGCCAGGACGAGGTCGCTGCCGCGCGCGAAGAAGTGCGAGTAAACGGACTGGCCGGCGCCCCAGAATCCCATGACGCGGGCAAGATTCGTCGATTTGGCAGCGAAGCCGATTGCCGCGCCAAGTAATTTGTAGCTTGAGCCGCCCGCGACGGCGCGCTTGGTGGGGTCGCCATTCGGGTCGACGCCGCCATGCTCGTGGTCACTTCCGAGGGTAGACGTAGCGATGACGACAGAAAGCGCAGTTGTCAGCACGCGCGCATCCTTGTTTCCCGTGACGCTAGTGGTGCCCTCGGAATCGAGCTGGATGCGGGAGGCCTTGGGAACTTCGATGCCGGAGAGGGCCATTTCGACTTGCTGAGGTACGCCGTCAGGCAATTGCACGCGCTGGAGCGTGAAGTGGAGCTGGCCATTGCGATGCATTCGGCGCGCGGGCCGAGCGCGGACGACGATGCCGCTGAGCGCCGTGCCCACAGGAAGCAGAAGTTTGCCGTCAGGCGAGAACACCGGCCGCGTGAGGATTGCTTCGACGGGCATGCCGACGTGTGCGGTCGCGGAGCTGAGATATGTCGTCAGCCGCGCGAACGCGTTGCTGTTGGCCTCGGGTAGCTGGCCCATCGCGCCGGTTTCGAGCGGCGGGACTACGGCGAGGCCGAAGTCGAGAGGCTGCTCCAGCTCGATATCGAAGACTGTGCCAGCGGAAAGCTTCTGCTTGTGGTAAGGCAGCTCGCTAGACGCGAATGATTTCACCAGATGCCACATCGCCGAAGGTTTGAGCTGCGCCTTGGCCATGTCCCATTGCTGACGGATCAGGCCCTTGGCGCGGCGGACGGTGGAGTTCTTGGATTGCGCGTTCGTTTCCAAGCGGAGGACCGGACCGAGAGTGGGAAGAACCAGCGTGTCAATCGGCCTGCGCGCGCCATCACTCAAAATAAGCGTGTCGAATTGAAGATGCACGACGCGGTGCGCGGAGAAGTCGGCATTCAAATACGATTCCGTGCGCTTCAGCTTCGCTGGAGAATCAAGCGCGGTGATGCGGCCGTCCACTTCACTGCCTTCGGGAATGACAACGCGGTCAAAAGCGTAGACGGGTTCGGTGACGAACGCTTGCACGGGTTCGCCCACGCGCTGGATACGGAGAGGCTTCTTGAGGATAACGCGCAACGGCACGCCTGTGGGTAGAACGAGGTCGACCGGAGGAGGCAGGGTTGTTGCGACACCCGGGATGAATGTCAGAAGATCCTGCGCATCGGAACCGGGAATTTGAGTGGGCGGTTCCGAGCGGTATTGCAGGACAGGATCTGACTGCGCGGTTTGGCTAGAGGTCGCCGTGGTCTGCGCGAACGAAGGAGCCGCGAACGCAAGAAAAAGAATCGCAGAGAGCCGGCAGCGACGGCGTACAAGGAGAACCGATCGCCTAGCTTCCCTCATCCAATGGGAGAGCGCTTTCATACTGCAACTCGAGCGGCAATAATTGAGTCAGATTCTATCACTCCTGGATTGGTTTACGGACGGATGCGCGGAGATTCGGCCGACCGCCGGCCACGCGAATCCGCCGAGAAAGACTTGGCCTGCTGGCGCAGCGAGCGGCGGGAAGGTAATATAGAGAATATGGAAGAGTTAAGTGGTATTGGCGATGGCCGCAGAAAGCCCGCGAGCCGCCACTCAGGCAAGAAATGAGCACAAGCATCAGCGATAACTTGCAGCAAACATCTAGGGAGGAGCGGGTACGCACCGCGCTCTATCGCGGCGAGGCGCTGACGCTTGCTAATCCGGTCTATTTGCGCGCCGCCCGCGCGCTGGCGGAAGAATTGCTTCGGCAAGATTGCGAGACGGGCGATCGGACAGTCGAAGCGATGGGCGTGGGCGCGCGGCGCTGCATCGTGGAAATCCAGGCGAAAGAAGCGGGCGTCGCTGCTGGAATGGAAGAGGCAAATTGGCTCTACGAGAGTCACGGGCAATCCGCAACAGGAGTGAAGCGTGACGGTGAGTTCCTCCTGCCGGGCGATATCTTGATGCGCATTGAAGGCGACGCCCACAGCCTGCTTGCTCTCGAACGCACGGCGGTAAATCTCCTGCAGCGAATGAGCGGAATCGCTACGGCAACGCGGCGGCTGGCTGCGATTGCCAATGACGCTTCGCCGACGGCGCACATCGTCGCGACGCGCAAGACGCCATGGGGACTGCTCGACAAGCGCGCCGTGCACGCCGGGGGCGGGGGCACGCACCGGCTGAACCTTGGCGACGCGATTCTCATCAAGACCAACCACCTCACACTCGCGTCCATTGGTATGACGGAGAAGTTTGACAAAACATTGCGGCAGGCGTGGCAGTGGCGTGAAGGAGCGGCGTTTTTTGAGGTTGAGGTCACGAGTAGCGCGGAAGCGGTGGCAGCTGCTCGCCTGTTCGCTGAACTTCAGGCCGAAGCCAATGCTTGTCCTTGCCTTTTGCTGCTAGACAATTTTTCCGCGCAGGACGCCAAGAGCACGGTTCGCACACTGCACGACACAGGCCTGCATGATGCTGTGATTGTTGAAGCAAGCGGCGGAGTTTCGGAATCGTCAGTTGCCGCGTATGCAGCTGCAGGCGTGGACGCGATTTCGCTTGGCGCGCTGACACATTCGGTCCGGGCTCTCGATTTGAGCGCGAAGTTGATCTCTCGCGGCGAGGTGGCGCGGCCATGAGCGAGCTATCGAGCTCGATTCCGATTGAGGCGCGGTATTCGCTGCCGCCAATCGAGGCGATTTCCGATATCCCGCAGGAAATTCGCGCAAAGCAAGAGCGCATCGCGCGCCTCAAGGAAGAACGGAACGCCATCATCTTGGCGCATAATTACCAGCGCGATGAAGTGCAGGAGGCTGCGGACTTCATTGGCGACTCGCTGGGCCTCTCGCAACAAGCCGCTTCGACTCCAGCGGAAGTGATTATTTTCTGCGGCGTGCACTTCATGGCAGAAACCGCCGCAATCCTGTGCCCGGATAAAACGGTAGTGCTGCCAGACCTGCGTGCGGGCTGCTCCTTGGCGGCTGCGATCACAGCGGAGGAGTTGCGCGCCTGGAAAGCTCGCCATCCCGATGCGGTGGTGGTGGCCTATGTGAATACCTCGGCGGAAGTCAAAGCCGAGAGCGATTACTGCTGCACTTCCGCAAACGCCGCGAAGGTGGTCCGCGCGATCCCCGCGGACCGGCCGATCCTTTTCGTCCCCGACAAATTCCTGGCGGCATTTGTGGCACGAGAAACGGGCCGGGCGAACATAATCGCCTATCCCGGAGCCTGCCACGTCCATCGCGCAATCCGGCCCGACCAGGCGCTGGCGATGATAGGCGAGTATCCGGACATCGAGCTGCTGATCCACCCTGAATGCGGCTGTGTGACTTCCTGCATGGCGCGCGTCGCCGACGGGACGCTGCCGAGGGAACGCACGTTCTTCCTTTCCACCGAAGGCATGACGCGGCACATCGGGGAATCGCACGCCAAGGAATTTGCAGTGGCCACCGAGGTGGGCATGCTCCATCGGCTCCGCAAATCGGCTCCGGACAAATTATTCCACCCCGTCAATCCGGAGGCAGTTTGCGAATTCATGAAAACAATCACGCTCGACCGCGTGTTGCGGGCGCTGGAGACGTTGGAGCCGCAAGTTCGCGTCCCCGAGGAAATTGCACGCCGCGCTCGCCGCGCGATTGACCGCATGCTCGAAATCGTCTGAAGTCTTCTTCTCCATAATGCGATTAGCCGCGGGTGCCTCGCTTTAGGCGGCGATTCACACCATCGATGCGCAGGCTTGGTGTGACCGGGCGATGGCGTTGACACACGAAGGCACGGCCCCTAGAATCGCGGCGGCTCAAGGGTTGCTTGAGCGACGCGGCGAGCCTACCCTTTTCTCGCCGCATAAGGACCCTGATGACTTCCAGTTCCGCCAAACCACGAATCGGTATCGTGGACGCCGATGAATCGCTTCGCGGACGCATCGTGAACTCGATGCGTTCAGAATTCGAAATCCTCGAGGGTCAAGACTACGAGGCGGCTTATCGGCTGCTGCAGGAAGCTGAACTGGACGTCCTGCTCCTCGGACTGCCCATCCCTTCAGGCGGAGTAAAAGAATGCACGGAACTCCTGGCGCGTCTCGATGGCAGCGATATCGACACGCTGATCATCGTCCTGAGCGGCGATGAGAAGAAAGCGACGGCGCTCAAGGTGATCGATGCCGGAGCCTACGATTATTTCATCAAGCCCGTGGATTCCGATGTCCTGCGGGCTCTGGTAGCTCGGGCCGTCGAGAAGCTGCGCATCCAGCGCGAGAACCGCATCCTGCGCGAGGAAGTCCAGCGCAAGAGCGGCCTCGGAAATTTGCTCGGTTCCACCGAAGCGATGAATCACCTATTTGAATCCATCAAGCGCGTAGCTCGCTCTGTTTCCACTGTCATTGTGCGGGGCGAGAGTGGTACCGGGAAAGAGCTTGTAGCGCGGTCCATCCATGAGCATAGCCCCCGCAAGGCACGTCCCTTTGTCTCCGTCAATTGCGCGGCGCTGCCGGAGAGCCTGATGGAAGCAGAACTCTTCGGATACGAGAAAGGCGCGTTTACGGGCGCCGTGGCGACAAAGGAAGGGCGCATCGAACTCGCGCATCAGGGAACCCTGTTCCTCGACGAAATCGCCACGCTCACTCCAGCACTGCAGTCGAAGCTCTTGCGAGTGCTCGAGGACCATGCGGTGACGCGCCTGGGTGGCAAAAAGGCGATCCGCGTGGATTTTCGCCTCATTTCAGCCACCAATGAAGACCTCGAGGAAATGGTGCGCCAGGACCGTTTCCGCCAGGACCTCTATTACCGCATCCACGTTGTGCCTATTTTCCTTCCTCCGCTGCGCGAACGAATCGACGACATTCCCCTACTCGCCGACTATTTCATTCAGCTGTATTGCACCGCGAACCAGCTGCCGAAAAAACGGATCGCCGACGATGCCCTGGCGGCGCTCAAGAAGTACCCCTGGCCCGGGAACGTGCGCGAACTGGAAAACGTTGTGCAGCGGCTCGTGCTTATGTGCGACAGCGACTCGATCCAGCTCGCCGACCTCCCTGCCGATGTGGCCCAATCTGCCGACCGCGGAGGACGGGGAAAATTCCGCCTGCCTGCCTCCGGGATCAAGCTCAGTGACGAAATGGACGCGTATGAAAGGAAACTGGTCGAAACTGCCCTGCAGCAGTCCAGCCGTGACAAGTCCGCGGCGGCAAAACTCCTGGGGGTGGACCGGAATCGGATAAATTACCTCACCCGAAAATATGGCTTGTAGGGCGAGGAGAGACGTATAGTGCTGAAAAATTCAACGAAAGTTGAGAAATTCAACCGGTGTAATGCTGGCAATACGCCGGTGCGCCGTACTAGCCCAAGCTAACCTCCGTAAATTCATCAGCGGCTCCTGTGGAACTCGTGGCATCCGTTTGGCCAGAGGATTGCACTCTAGTCTGGCGTCCGCCCCATGAGAGGGCAATTCTAAAGAGGGGGAGAAACGAAAATGGCAACCAAGAGACTTGCGAAGCCGGTCAAGAAAACGAAGAAGCTCGGGAACGTGAAGCCTTTGATGGCGAACAGGACGCTTAAGGGAGTCACGGCTCTTAAGGGAGTTACGGCTCTCAAGGGAATCTCGACGCTGAAGACCGGACCCAGCGTTTTCTAATTTCTGTAAGGGATTCTTTAAAGCGGGCTGCTGCCGCGAGGCGGCAGCCCCTTCGGCCCAGCCCCCACCCGGCCCCTGGCCGGGTGTTTTTCTTAGATCGATTACTTAATTTCAGGCTTAGCAGACGAAAAAGACCGCACCGATCGGAAGGACGACAGACGATCGCATCGGGGGTTGTGAGCAATTAGGGGGGGGGACCGAACATGATTACACACGATCAAGAATCGGGGGAGAAAGGCGGAATGAGAGAAGATCGCGCGGATCTTGAGAAATTGCTTACACTGGCGGCGAGTGAGGTCGCCGGGAAGCGTAGCAAAGCAGAAAGCGAGGCTGCCTCTCAGATGCAAATGGCGGTCGGCGGCAGTTCCAGATGCTGAGCTGGTTCGAGGGCCATCAGGCCGGCGTCCATCCAAAAATCGAAGGAAGGCTGACCGGAGCTCAATTTGCCCAATAAGGGGAGATAGTTCACAGTGAAGAAAGCGCGCGAGGCCGCAAAGGGGCCAAAGAAGAACAAGAAGCTAACGAGCAAGACTTTGCCAAAGGTTCAGCCGTTGCTTCGCGTTCCTCCGGGCCCTAACGTTTAGCTCACGACCGCCGGAATTGACGATCCGTCACAATTTGAGGCTTGAGAAGGCTGCCTTTGACACAGGGCAGCCCTTTTCTTTGCAGCGAAGCTTACCAGATTTGTGAGCGGAGCCAACGCCACGCTCCGCGTCCCCATTGCCAAGCGAGAGGACGCGGAGAGCTGAAGATCTTCGCTGTGCCAGTCATACCTTCCCGCAGCGATCCATCGGAGTTCGGGAAATCGGCGATAACGGCAATGAAATTAGTCAACACTTGGCCGTTGCGCATGAGCTTTATGGGGGCCGAAACAGGCTGATCCGCCGCAGTAGCTGGCAAAATCCTTTCGACGCGCCCCGAATAAGTTCGCGTGGGAAAAGCCGTGACCTTCAAGGAGACTTCTGCCGCCTGGTGCACGTCAGGCATTTCCCAGTCGCGCACGAGAATGCGGGCGCGCATCTCCGCGCGGCTCGAGATGTGACAAAACACTTGTCCCTCGGCGAAATGCATGCCGGCGGCCTCGGAGAGCTCAGGAGTCGTGATGATCCCCGCGATGGGCGCGCGAATATCGAGCTGGGCTGCCTTTTGCTTGGCTACCTGCAGGTCCTGTTCATCCTTTGCCGCCTCGCGGCTCGCAGCGGATATGGCTCCAGGATTGGCACTGGCTTCGGCGGCGCGCAAGCTGGCTTCGGCGAGCGCGAATTGCTGGGCTTCGACGGCGGCCTCCGCTTCCAATTCCGGATTTTCCAGGCGCGCGATGATCTGCCCCTCTCGGACGGTGTCGCCTTCCCCCGCGAACACATGCTGAATTTCCCCGGAGACTGTCGCGCGGACATCTGCCTGCCGGGCCGGTTCAAGGACGAAAGCGGTCGAGACGCTCGTGGGAACGGGCGGCAGGGCGATGAGAAGGATGACTGCGGCAAAGCCAACAGTTTGCGCCCGCGTGATTTTCCAGGCCATGAGTTCCTCCTTCTTCTTGGCGAACCATTCGGGCGCCGATGGCAAGACCTTGCGAAGTTTCTTCCGCGCGAAGAAATAGATCAACCCGGCAAATACGACGTAGCCCCACAGGCCGAATTTATTCACGCACATATTCTTCGCCCACATGAGGACAACAAGAATCAGCGTCGTGCTGTACGTGATCGCGGCCAGAGAAAACGTGAGGAAGATGCGCCGAACGCGGCGGCTGGCGGCTGGCAACTCTATGTCACGCCGAAGAATGTATTTCAGGAAGCACGCTTTCAGGTAAGCGAAGGCATCTTCGCGCAGGTTGTCCACCTGCAGGTGCTGGGAGAGCGCATAGTAGCCGTCCGCCTTGATGAGCGGGTTCAGGTTCAGAAATGCGCCCTGGATGCCACTGAGCAGCATCATCTTATAGGCGACGTCGCTCACGAATGAGCCCGGCAGCGTGAAATTCCAGATGAGCCCGGAAATTCCACAGACGACCATCTCGACCCAGATACCCGCAAAGATGGTCCATTGGCGAGGCGCGACGCGGTCCATCAACAAAATGTCGGTTGTATCCGTGAAGAATGCCGGCGTGAGATAAATCAGCATGAAGCCCATTTGGTGGACGTCGCCGCCATGGTGCTTGCAGGTGAGGCCGTGGCCAAATTCATGGATTCCGCCGAGAATCAGCATCAGAATCCAGAACATCCAGAGGTCGTAGGCAGACTTGTTCGAGAAGTTCCAGAGGTCCCGCGTGTCGTGAGCGATGCGGGTCCAGTCGCGCGACAGGATTGCGAGTGTGACCACGAAAAGCGCCGCTGAGAAAATCACGAAGCCGCGCGTGTACATCCAGCTGAGCCAGGGATCGAGCCTCGCCAGGGTCTTATTCGGATCCCACGCCTTGAAAGTGATATAAAGCAGGCTGGACTGATCGATGCGGCCTTTGCGCTCGTCGCGAAGCCGCTCCAGAATCGCCAGGTTCTTCTCGCCGATGGAGCGCTCCCACATTTCCGGCTCGATGCCGTCGAGAAATTCCAGGACTTCGGCTTCATCGAGCGGCTGCTCCGGATGCTGCGATGTCATGTACGCGGCAATTTCGGCGGGCGTCCGCGTGCCATCACAAGCGGAGAGCAGCTCGAATTCGAATTCTCCGTACCGCCGGTAACTGTTGGTTTCTTCGATCTTGATGACGTAGCTGGTTTCCCCGGCAACGTTCTGCTTGCTGATGCGCACGTCGGAGCGAAACTTCGGACGGTGCAGGCCTTTGGCGAGGACGCGCGTGGCTCGCAGGCTCGAAGGACCAAAGCGCATGGGAGTTTACGGACTGACCTTCGCGGCCGCAGGCCAGTGGACGTGAGCGGACATGCCCGGCCGCAACGGCGAGAGATTCGAACCGGTGAGCTGAGCGACCACGTCGTAGCTGTCACTCGCCGGGTCCACGGTCGGGCTGACGCGCAGCACGCGTGCCGTGTAACTTTCGGCGCCATCGCCCGCCAGTTGAACAGCCAGTTCGACCCCGGGTCGCGGTTTCAATCCGTTGTTCTCCGGTACTTGAAATTCCACCTGGAGTGGGCCCAATTGGCTGATGCGGAAGCAGGCGTCGTTAGCCTTGACTTGCTGGCCCTGGCGAATGTAACGATGAACCACGACTCCTGAGAACGGCGCGCGAATGTGAGTCTTGTCGATTTCCAGGCGCAACTGCCGGATCTGCGCCTCGTTGCTTTGCACGATGGACTTCCAGCTATCCACTTCGAATTGCACAGCTTTGTCCTCAAATTGCGCTTGTTCGAGGTCGGCATCACTGCTCAACCCGCTCTGGCGAAGCAATTGCTGCCGGCGCAGTTGGGCGGATTTGGCCTGCTCTTCCGCCTGCTTGTACTTCACGTTGTTCTGGGCGACGATGAGATCGGATTGCGCCTTGTCGACTTCGTTTTGCAGCATGGTGTCATCAAGCCGCGCCAACTCTTCGCTGGCGCGAACGGAACTGCCTTCGTCTTTTTCCGTGGCAATAACGACACCGTCACGCTGCGTGGCGACGTCCACGGAATGCTCGACGGACAGCACGCTCAGGATATTCAGAGACTGCGTGGAGCTGGCAACGGCGCTGGGAGCTGGCTTCGGAGCAGCCGAGGCGGCAGGTGCAGGGTTCTCCGCATTTGTGGAGTTCCCACAAGCCGCCAGCGATAAAGCCAGCGCAACAGGCGCCAGAATCAACAGGAATCGTTTCATTGCTCCCCCCTTGCCACTGCTATGGCAGCCATGACCAGATTTTCTCCCAAGCCCAGCGTGCCGGCGAACGAAACATGACATAACCGATGGGATACCATCCCGAGGAGAACCATCCTCCGCCTGCAAGAATCTTAGCGCCTCCGACCATTCCGTCACGCGCCGCATTGCCGGGATTCGTGAAGGCAGCGCGCACGGCAAAGAACTGCTCATCGGCCTCTTGCACGGTTTTGGCGCCGATCCGTTCGACTCTGCCTTCGATCGTCATCGTAGGCAGGGCATTGAGCTTCAGAGAAACAGGATTGCCCGCGCGCAGCAGGGGAAGATCGGTTTCCGGGACATTCATTTCGACAGCCATGTGCTCCTGATCTACCAATTCGCAGAAGGCATCTCCAGGAGCCAGCATCGTTCCTGTTTTCTGCTCGACCTTGGGAGTGACGACAACGCCAGAGATCGGCGCGACAAGCTGCGCGGAACTCACGCGCTTTTCTTCGAGATTCACCTGGGCTTGATAGAGTCCAGCCTTGAGCCGTGCCTCGCCCGCCGCGGCAGGATCGCGATGATATTCGGCGTCGGCGAGGTCGCGTTGCGCGAGTGCGAGCGACGTCTCGGCCTGCGCGAGTTTCATGCGATCCACGCTGGAATCGAGCGTGGCCAGTAACTCGCCGGGCTGGACCTGGCTTCCTTCATGCACGAGCACGCGTTCGACGATTCCGCCTGCCTGCGCCGTTACAATGCGGCGGTCATCAGGGACGACAGTTGCATTCGTGCCCACGCGCATCGGCCAAGGAATCGCAATCAGCAATCCGGCAACGACCGCCGCGCGCCAGGCCCACTCGGCCCAGCGACCGCCATGGAATTTCGCGAGGAGTTTCTCCTTGCGCTCGGCAAGCGGCTTGAGGAATCCAGCGAGCGGCACCTGTTGATAAAGCTGAGCATTGCGGATAGCGACAGAGGTCTGGTTGGCGAGGATGGCGAGCGTCTCGCGCTGGCTGTCGTTCAGAAATTCGGCGTCGCCGTTCAGCAAAGCGATGGCGCCGAGCGCGCCCTGATCGTCTCGCAGGGGAAGTGCGTATAAACCGGAATAGCCTTGCTCTTCGAGATACGCGGCCGCGCGCTCCTTTACATCTTCGGGATCGCAATGCCAGCCGTCTTCATATTGGTCGGCGGCGACGGGATCCTCTCGCCGCGCCACCCATTCCATGATTTCGCGCAAGCGAGCCATGTCGCGCGTTTTAGGCACTTCCTTCTCGCCGGACACGGCGCCGAGCAGGAAACGGTCCCGGTCGAAGAGCCCGATGGCAAAACGATCCGCGGGAACGACCGTCGAAGCCTGATGAACAACAGTGGTGAGGACGTGGTCAAGATCGAGCGTGGAAGTGATTTCGCGGCTGATATTCAGCAGGGCATCGAGGATGCTGACTTTTCGCTCGGCCTCGAGAAGGTGCGCATTGTGAATGGCGATCGCAGCCTGCTCGCTGATGCTGCTGAGAAAATAGAGATCCTCCTCCGTGAAAGGGCCGCTTTCGAGCTTGTTGATCACTTCCACCGCGCCCACCACTTCCTGGCCCTTGAGCATCGGCGCGCACATTAGCGACTCGATCTGGAATTCCGCAGATTTTTTCTGCCGCTCGGCGAGGAATTCTTCTTGAGAGGCGTCTTCGACGAGTCTTGCCTGGCCGGTCTGCGCCGCTTGGCCAAGTACACCTTCGCCCATCGGGCAGCGCGCGCCTTCGCCGAGGGTGGGATCTTCTCCCGCTTGCTGCACGGCGTAGAGATCGCCCGCCTCCGCATCCACGAGCCAGAGATTGCAGACCTCGGCCCCGAGAATGTCGCGGATTTTCTCGACAACGACCGGCAGGAGCTCGTCCATCTCGAGCGTGGAATTGAAGATGCGGCTGATGTCGTAGAGCGCCGTCAGCCTTTCAACGGCGGCGAGCTGGCCGTGCTGCTCTTTTTCGCGCGCCAGGCGATTTTCAAGCGCGAGGCCCGTGATGCGGCATGCTTCCTCTATGAACGAAATGTCCTCAGCGGAAAATTCGCCACGCCGCGGATTCAGGATTTCCACAACTCCCAGTGTTCCTTCGGGGCCAGGAAGCGCAGCGTAGAGCGCGACTTTCACTCGTGCCTGCGACGTCGCGGCAAGATGAGCAAGCGATTCCGATTCGTCTTCTTCGGATGAAAACCGGACTGTTTCTCCGTTTTCGAGCACTTCTGTGAGAGGGCCTTCGGAGGCAGGCTCTGGGGCAGCATCAAAACGCTCGCCAGACGCGAACCAAGGGACGCGGCAGGTCAACCTCGCGCCAGGAACCTTTTCCTCTTCGGCCTCTGATTCTTCGGGTGCTTCTGCGGACTCATCCACATCTTTCTGGCGTACTTTCGCGTCCTCTTCAACGGGGAGCCACACCAATACGCCTCGCGCGCCAAGGGCTGCGCCCATGCGCCCCGCAAACGTCTTCAACAGCGTGTCAGTATCACGGCACGCGTAATAGACAGTAGCCAGCTCGAACAAGCTGGAAGACGGCTCCATACATCTCCCCGGTGAGGCGGGTCACCTCAGGTAGAATGCCGGTTCCGCGCAAACCAATGATGTGGAAGGTACAGAACGGAATCGAGTCGAGGCTAACAAATGCCCGCGCGCGAGTCAAGCTCGGCCGCGGGTTTCGCTTGCCTGGAGCCGAAAGTTCAGGTACGTTGACACGGTTGCGAGGGAAACTTGGTCATCTCGATACGCAAGGCTGGCTCGATTACGATTCTCGACCTGAACGGGGCGCTCAAGCTCGGCGAAAGTGAGCAGGAGTTCCGCCAGCAGGTGCAGAGTCAGGTTGAATCCGGCGTTAGGCAGCTGGCAATCAACCTCGCGGGCGTGCCGGAGATGGACAGCTCCGGCGTGGGCTCGATCGTGCGAGTGTTTACGCAAATGAAAAAGGCTGGAGGACGCTGCACTTACTTTGCGCCGACGAAACGCGTCCTGCAACTCCTAAAGATGGTGCGCCTCGATTCAATCCTCGACATTGTGGATGACGAGGGCGCAGCTCTTTCTAGGAGTTGAAAAATCCTCACCTCAAATTCCCCCAACTGCCGCAAGCTTCCTTACTGCAATTTATTCCCCCGTCTGTGAAACGAAAATCGCTTTCGGCAACACCATGCTGACGACTTTATTGCCATCTACGAGCTCCGAGATATGAAGATCCGCAGCCACGCTTGAAAGCATGTAAGCATCGTCGCGTGAGAGATGCTTTTCGTGAATCAGAAAATCAATCATTTCGTGGACGGCCATTTCCGTCGCTTTGTTCAGGTCCTCGTGAATGCCCATTGTGATGTAGGAGTCCGGCGTTTCCGCGCGCGGCCAGAGAAGGTGCATATCCTTGCGGTCAATCAATTGGAATGTGCCGATGAGCGATGTCTCCAGCGCGGTGATGTCCACTTCGCCGTCTCCCTGACCCGCATGGCCGTCTCCGGCCCAGAAAAGCGCCCCCGGAGCGTTCACGGGAATATAGAGCGTGCTCCCCGCGACGAGCAATTTGTTATCGAGGTTGCCCGCATGCATCCACGGCGGAGCGCTGCTGATGCGTCCTGCTGCGTCGGGCGGCGCGTCGCCCAGGCTGCCGAAGAATGGATGTAGAGGTATCACGATTCCGTCGGCGAAATGCGCCACCATTCGTTGTGCGTCGAGCGGTATGATTTTCATGCGCCCATAGGGAAAATCATCAGGCAGGAATCCACGTCCCGGGCCAAAAGCGTTGTAGGCATACGGAATCGCCAGGCGAATGGACTCGATGCGCACTTCGAGAACGTCGCCCGGCTCCGCTCCCTCGACGTAAACCGGGCCGGTAAGAATGTGACCGCCTGGGCCTTTATCTTTCACTTGATCGAAAATGTCGCGCAGTGATTGCTCCACTTGGCCCGGCGGCACGCCAGCATCCTCCAGCCGCTTGGGACTCGACGTGATCAGCGTTTGGATTTCAACTGTATCTCCGGAATGAACGCGCAGCACGGGCTGGGCGCTCGCGGCGTAGTAGCCCCACGTGATTGTCTTTGGCGTTGGCTTCAATTGATAGACTGTCGACCCATACGCTCCAGTGGGCGGTTGCTGCTGAGCCTGAACCAAAATACAAGGAAAAATGAAGCACACAAGCGCTGCAAGAAAGCACTTCTTCATCTTTGGTCTGCCTCCGAAGCGCGCAGTCTAGCACAGGCGTTAAACCGCGCAGGAAAGTTGATTCATCGCGGATTTCAATTGAATAGAGGTGCAGCCTTTCGGTTTCGGCGAACAGTAGTACTCTCGCGTTTCATTCCGGCACATTGATTGTGATCTGAAACACTCCAATTCTTGCTTCCACGCTGTTCTCGCCGGTGTGCCCCGCAACAAGCAGAATTCAATCGTCTTACAGTCCGTGGACGGCGCCGGTTTTGGCCATTCTCCTGCAACCAGCAGTTACGCCAATGAAGACTGTCTGCCGTCCATTGCTCGCAATCCTTCTGTACGCAGCCATATCTCCGCTGCTAAGTGGACTCGTCTTTGCACAGGATCAACCTCCCAAGTCTCCAGAAGGCAAGGCCGAAGCAGAGGCTCTCTATCACATTGCGGAGTTTGTTGAATTTCCGGAGACAAACGCCCCGAAGGGGACAACCTTCAACTTCTGCGTTCTCGGACGGGACCCATTCGGCGAGTTGCTCGAGAAAGCCGTGCTTGGGCATCCCATCGGTGAGAAACCAACCATGATCGCACGCGGCAGTCGCCTTGAATATCTCGGCCAGTGCGATGTCCTGTTTATCAACTCATCCGAGTCCAAGCGCTTGCCGAAAATTCTCGGCCAAGTGCGTGACAAGAGCGTCTTGACAGTGAGCGAGGCGCACGATTTTGCGGGTGACGGCGGGGTCATCCAGTTCCTGAAGGATGGCAATCGCATCAGCTTCGTGATCAACGTGGACGCCGCGCAGCAAGCAGGCCTGAGGATCCGCGCGCAACTGCTCTCGCTTGCAAAGGTTGTTCACAGCACCGAAATCGCGACCAAGGAATAGGATGCCCGTTGCTCATTCCTCGATCCGGAAAAAACTTACCCGCCTCGTCCTGATCACTTCCGCGGCGGCGCTTGTGGTTTCCTGTGCCATCTTCGCTGTGTATGACGTTTACATTTCCCGCCAGACCACACTTCAGTCTCTGACAACCGTAGCGCGGATTGCCGGAGCGAATTCGAGCGCGGCCGTCGCCTTCGGCGACGCCAAATCGGCAGCCGAGATTTTGAACGCCTTGCGCAGCGAAAAGCAAATTATGCACGCTGCTTTATATACGCCCAACGGGAAAGTGCTGGCCAGTTACAGCCGGGATCCGGCCGGAATGTCTTTCACGCCGCCACCAGCCGGAAGCGATCAGGCGCGTTTCGACGGAAATCGCATCGTGGTCTTCCAGAGCGTTAAGGTTAACGGTCACTCCGAAGGTCTTATCTACCTGGAGTCCGATGTCAGCGCGATTACCGCCCGTGAAAAAGGTCTCGCAGCGATGTTGGGAATCGCGTTGCTGGTCTCGCTGCTCGTGGCGTTAATCGTCGGCCCAAAGCTTCAAAAGCCGATCACCGGGCCTATCTTCGAACTGGCGCGCACGGCTTTCGCCATTTCCGTACATAAGAATTATTCGGTCCGCGTGGTGCCCAAGAGCAACGATGAGATCAGTTACCTTTACACGCAATTCAATCGGATGCTCGAACGCATCCAGCAACACGATACGGAGCTGGAACAGATTCGCGCGGATCTGGAAGAACGCGTTGCCGAACGCACGGCGTTCTTGAGCGCGCTGATAGAAGCGATCCCTCTCGGCACCGTTGCTTTCGACCAGAGTGGCGCCGTGCTTTCCACAAATCCTGGGTTCACGAAGATTTTCAACTACTCCCAGGAGGAAGTGGTTGGGAAGATCTTAGACGAACTCATCGTTCCGACCGAGTTTTTGACCGAGGGGCGCGAGTACACGCGCATCCCGCTCGAAGGCCAGACATTCCAATTTGAGTCCCCGCGAAAGCGCAAGGACGGAAGTCTTGTGAATGTGGAAGTGCATGGAGTTCCCTTGTTCATTCAGGGAAAAATTGCCGGCGGCTTTGCGATCTACCAGGATATTACTGAGCGCCACCGTTCCGAAGAGGCGATCCGCAAGCTTTCACAGGCACTGGAACAATCGGCGGAGAGCGTGACGATCACCGACAAGGACGGAGTGGTCGAATACGTTAATCCCTGTTTTACAAATCTGACCGGCTACTCCAGGGAAGAAGCTGTTGGCCAGACGCCGCGAATCCTGAAGTCCGGCAAGCACCAGGTCGGCTTTTATCAAGACTTTTGGGCAACGATTCTTGCCGGTGAAGTCTATCGCGGCATTTTCATCAACAAGAAGAAAAGCGGTGAGCTGTTCTATGAGGAAAAAACCATTGCGCCGGTCAAGGACGCGCAAGGAACCATCACCAACTTTGTCTCGGTCGGCAGGGACATCACGGTGCGCAAGCAGGCCGAGGAGGAATTGAAGAAGGCAAAGGAAGCAGCCGAGGAAGCCAGCCGCGCCAAGAGCGACTTCTTGGCCAATATGAGCCACGAGATCCGCACGCCGATGAATGGAATCATCGGAATGACGGATCTGACGCTGGAAACCGCATTGACTACCGAGCAGCGCGATTACTTGACCATGGTGAAGACATCAGCGGATGCCTTGCTTCGCGTCATCAATGACATCCTGGATTTCTCGAAGATCGAGGCGGGAAAGTTCGAACTGGAACGCGAACCCTTCGCATTGCGGGAAAGCGTCGGCGAGACGATGAAGCTTCTTGGTCACTTGGCGCACCGCAAGAAGCTGGAGCTGGCGTGGCAGGCAGCCGCGGACGTGCCGGAATGGGTTGTAGGCGACTGCGGGCGTCTGCGGCAGATACTGGTCAATTTGGTTGGAAATGCGATTAAGTTCACCGAGCGAGGCGAAGTCGTGGTGAGTGTCCGTGTAGAAAATTTCATCAGAGACGGCGTGGAACTGCATTTTCTCGTCTCCGACACTGGCATCGGCATTCCCCGTGAAAAGCAGAGCCGTATCTTCGAAGCTTTCACGCAGGCGGACGGCTCGTCAACGAGGAAGTATGGTGGAACTGGCCTTGGGCTGGCGATTGCGCAGCGGCTGGTCAATTTGCAGGAGGGAAGCCTCTGGGTCGAAAGCGAAGCCGGAAAAGGCAGTGTCTTCCACTTTACCCTGCGGCTCGGCTTGCCGGACAAGAGTTTCGTGGCCCCGAAGGAGCTCGGCCAGGATCTGGTGCGGGGCCTGCGAGCTCTCGTCGTAGACGATAACCGCACAAACAGGGTGATTGAAGCAGAGCTCTTGGGACGTTGGGGCATGTCGCCAGAGGAAGCAGAGTCTGGAAAGCAAGCGCTTGAGGTCCTCGAACGGGCTGAGCGGGAAGGCAAGCCTTTCCGCCTGATCGTGCTGGACGCCCAGATGCCCGAGATGGACGGCTTCACGCTCGCGCGCCGCATTAAGGAGGATGCGCGATACTCTGCTGCAGCCATCATCATGCTCAGTTCGGGCGCTAGGCCTGGAGAAGTATCCCGGCTCCGTGAAGTTGGAATCTCCGCATATTTGACCAAGCCCGCTCAACCTTCGGAATTGCTCGATTCCATTTTGAATGCCGTCACGAACTCCGATAACAATCCTGCTGACCCCGCTCCTCCCGTCTCTCCGAATGTCTCTGGGCTGACCGCATCCGGACTGCGGATTCTCCTCGCCGAGGATAACGCCGTGAACCGCCAGCTCGCCACGCGGCTGCTTGAAAAGCGCGGCTATTCCGTGACCGCCGTAAACGACGGCCGCCAAGCTGTCGAAGCAGTGGAACGTGGAAATTTCCACGTGGTCTTGATGGATGTGCAAATGCCGGAAATGGACGGCCTCGAGGCAACGCGAATGATCCGCAAAAAAGAGGAATCCACGGGAACTCATCTTCCTGTAATCGCCGTGACCGCCCACGTCATGAAGGGCGACCGCGAGAAGTGCCTCGAAGCAGGAACGGACGATTATGTCAGCAAGCCAATTCAGCCGGAGGAATTGTACGCCGCCATCGAGCGTCTTCAGAGTTCGCCGAAAGGTTCGGAGGTTTCATCCATGAAAATAGTGACTGCAAGTTCCGCTGCCGTTCTCGATCCCGAGGAGCTGCTCGAACACGTGCAAGGCGACCGCGAGTTGCTCACGGAGATAATCCGTATCTTTCGAACTGAAATTGTCTCGCTCTTGCAAGCTTTGCGCGAGGCGGTCGAAAAGGGTGATGCATCCGCGATCTCTCGCGTGAGTCACACCTTGAAAGGCTCTGTCGGCAATTTTGGATCAGGTCCGGCTTATCAGATTGCAAAGAAAATGGACGAGTTTGCGCGAACTGGCGAGACCGCTGCCCCCGGAGCGCTGCTACCGGCTCTGGAGGCGGAAATCGAACGCCTGCAAGTGGCGCTCGAACCCTTCTGCGGCACTGAAGGGAAATGATCATTCAGGCCGAGGCAGTGTTGCGGTAACGCGCTGCCTGGGACATGGAAAGTAATTTGACGAAGATCTTGATCGCCGAAGATGACCCGGTTTCCTCCCGCGTTCTTGAGGTGTTTCTGCGGAAGTGGGGGTACGAAGTTGTCGCCGTTTCCGACGGCTCCGACGCGCTTGCCATTCTCGAGGCGGACGGCGCTCCCCGACTCGCGATTCTTGATTGGATGATGCCGGGGATGGAAGGCATCGAGGTTTGCCGCCGCGTTCGCCAGCGCAGCGGACGAGCCTACGTCTATCTCTTGCTGCTAACGGCCCGCGGCCAAAAGCAGAACCTGCTCGACGGGTTGAATGCCGGCGCCGACGATTATCTCTCCAAACCGTTCGACGCCGAAGAGTTGAGAGCCCGCCTGCATGCAGCTGAACGCATCCTCACCATGCAAGACGAACTCATCGCGGCGCGCGACGCTTTGCACGAGCAGGCCACCCATGATGCGCTGACCGGCTTGTTGAACCGCGGCGCCTCCGTCCAGCTTCTCATGCGTGAATTGGCTCGTGGTGCGCGTGAGCACCGCTCTGTCGCCATCGTCCTTGCAGACGTCGACCATTTCAAGAGAGTCAATGACAGCTACGGACACCTGGCTGGCGACGCGGTCCTTCAGGAAATAGCTGTCCGCATGACCAACTGCGTCCGCTCATACGATACGGTCGCGCGTTACGGAGGCGAGGAATTCCTCATCCTTGTGCCTTCGGCGAATGAAGATGCGGCGTTTCGACAGGCTGAACGCATGCGCCGCGCAATCGAAGCTTCCCCGGTGCATACCTGCGCGGGAGATATCCCTGTCAGCGCCAGCTTCGGAGTCGCCTCCTTCGACGCCAGGGGTTCCGTGGACATTACCGGCCTGCTGCGCCTGGCGGACGCCGCCCTCTATCGCGCCAAGAGCCTCGGAAGAAACTGCGTCGAACGCGCTTCGCGCATGCGCGAGTCGGACCACTCCACGCCATCTCCTGTCGCCTGATTTGCGCGTCCATACGGAAGCGAATGGAAAATCGTATGGAGCGTGCGGTTTTCGTCCGCATCGCGCGGGGAACCCATTTCCGTGAAGGGCAATTGGTGTACACTGGCTTGTTACAGTTCACGCATTTCTGCAAGGCTGCAATTTAGCAATTTGGGGGAGGCCCGAAAGTGAATCCGACTAAGCCTGTTTCCGCGCCAGTCAACGATCAGGCCAGCGCAGCTCGCCGGGAGACCTTGACGATTACTGACAATCGCACCGGCAAGCAGTACGAAGTTCCCATCCAGAACGACACGATCCGCGCTCTCGATTTGCGCCAGATTAAAGTGAACGCCGAAGATTTCGGCATCATGAGCTACGACCCGGCGTTCACGAACACGGCCTCGTGCATCAGCCGCGTGACGTTCATTGACGGCGACAAAGGCATATTGCGCTATCGTGGCTATCCGATCGAGGAGCTCGCGGAGAAAAGCACGTATCTCGAAACCGCCTACTTGATATTGCACGGCGAACTGCCCACGCGCGCGCAGCTTGACGATTGGACCTATCACGTCACGCATCACACCTTTATTCACGAGAGCATCAAGAAATTCCTCGACGGCTTCCATTACGACGCCCACCCGATGGGGATGATCATTTCCGCCGTGGCCGCACTCTCCACGTTTTATCCTGATGCGAAAAACATTTTCGACGAGGAATCGCGTCGCAAGCAGACCTGGCGGCTCATCGGCAAGATGCCGACCCTTGCGGGGTTTGCCTATCGCCACACCCTCGGCATGCCGTACGCCTATCCGGACAATGAACTGAGCTATCCCGGGAATTTCCTCAACATGCTCTTCCGCACCACGGAATTGAAGTACCGGCCGAACCCGACTCTTGAGCGCGCCCTGGACATCCTCTTCATCCTTCACGCCGACCACGAGCAAAACTGCTCGACTAGCGCCATGCGCGGCGTCGGCAGCTCACACGTGGATCCTTACTCCGCGATTGCGGCGGCCACGGCTGCGCTCTACGGCCCGCTGCACGGCGGCGCGAACGAAGCGGTTCTGCGGATGCTCCTCGATATCGGCTCGGTGAATCGCGTTCCCGAATACATCAAGCAGGTGAAGTCTGGCGATTCCGAGAAAAAGCTGATGGGCTTCGGTCACCGCGTTTACAAGAACTACGATCCGCGCGCAAAAATTGTGAAGCGCATCGCCTATGAGGTCTTCGACGTGATGGGGCGCAATCCGCTGATTGACATCGCGCTCGAATGCGAGCGAATCGCTCTCGAGGACGATTATTTCGTCAAGCGCCGCCTCTATCCCAACGTGGATTTCTATACCGGCCTGATTTATCAGTCCATGGGCTTCCCCATGACCATGTTCCCGGTGCTCTTCGCGATTCCGCGCACCTCCGGCTGGATCGCGCAATGGCAGGAGATGCTTCTCGACTCCGAGCAAAAGATTGCGCGGCCCCGCCAAATTTACCTGGGCCACGACACGCGGAGCTACATCCCGATGGAGCATCGCAGCTAGAGACCAACTCGGTCCCCTCTGGTTAAGCTCGGGTGCGCGTGCGACTGGAAGTCATATACAAGAATGCTCAACCTCATCTATGTACCCCTTGCGTGGCCTCCTTCGTCACGACTCTTGACTTTGCGCCGCATTGATTCAAACTAGACACACCCCTTCCTTACAATTCAGCGCATGTATGTCCGGGAATCCAGCCCAGCGCTCCGGTTTCAGCGTACTGCGGCTATCAAGTCTCCCTCTCCCCGGAAAAGGTTGCGGCAGCCCTGCAGGCTGGGCCGCCGCGGGAGGTGAGAAATGCCGGATTTTCTGCGGCAGTTGTTTTCGCAGAAGGCGCTGCGCGAGGAACGCGCTGGCCATGCCAGGGCGCTCGAGGAAAGCACCGCCAACTTCCGCTTTCTTTTTGCCCACAATCCCATCCCCATGATGGTCATGGACCGCGGTTCGCTGCTCTACCTGGAGGTCAACGACGCGGCTCTCCGCCAGTATGGATATTCGCGCGAGGAATTCCTTCGTTTGCGCGCCACCGACATCCGAACGCCGGAAGAGGCTGATCGTCTCCTGGAATATCTGGCAAGAAAAATAGACGATCCGCCAAGCGCGGGAATCTGGCGTCACCTCACCAAGGATGGCCGCGCCATCGACGTCGAAATCATTTCCCACGAAATGGAATTTCGATGCCGACCCGCTCTCCTGATTGCCTCCTTGAATGTTACGGAAAAGCTCGCTCTCGAAAACCAGCTCCGGCAGGCGCAGAAATTCGAAGCCATTGGCCAGCTTGCCGGAGGCATCGCCCACGACTTCAACAACATGCTCGGCGCCATTCTCGGCTGGGTCGAGTTGGGAGTCGAGGACACTCCTGCAGACAGCCAGGTGCGGAATTATTTCCTGAAAATCAGGCACCAGGCCGACCGCGCCGCCGCGCTCACCCGCCAGCTTCTGGCCTTTGCGCGACGCCAGATTTTGGAACCCCGAAACGTTGATCTCAACTCCATCATCCGCGATGTGATGGGCCTGCTGGGAAAGGTAATTGGCAGCAACATCGAATTAAAGCTGCTCCTCTCGGAAAACTTGCCGGTCGTCAAGGTGGATCCCACGCAGGCCGGGCAAATCATCATGAACCTCTGTTTGAATGCCCGTGACGCCATGCCTAACGGCGGTGAACTTGAACTCCAGACAACCTCGCTGGAAGTCACGGAAACGATGTGTGCCGGCCACAAGTATGCAAAGCTCGGCCCGCACGTGCAGTTGACAGTGCGGGACACAGGAAGCGGTATCGACCCCGCCAACGTCGAGCATATCTTTGAGCCCTTCTTTACGACGAAAGGGATAGGCAAAGGTACGGGGCTTGGCCTCTCCACGGTTTATGGCATCGTCAAACAGCATGGTGGATTCTTGGAGGTCGAAAGCAAGCTGGGCGAGGGCACGCAGTTTCATGTGTTCCTCCCTGCAATCATGCAAGGGAAAGTGGAGGAGCCGGTTGTGCCTGCGCCCCAGTCCGTACGCGGCGGCAAGGAGACGGTGCTTCTTGTCGAGGACCATGACGGCCTCCGTGAAATCGCCAGCGCTACACTCTCGTCTCTCGGTTATCGTGTCCGTCTGGCTCATGACGGCGAACAAGCCGTCGAGGAATTCCGCGCGCATCGCGACGAAATCGCTCTCGTTCTCCTCGACGTCGTTCTCCCCAAAATAGGCGGCCCGGAGGCCTACGCTCGGATGTGCGCCTATCAGCCTGACATTCCCGTTTTGTTTATCACGGGCTATAGCTCCGATGCCGAAGTTCTTCGTTCGGTTCGGGAACGCAAGCATCCGCTGCTTCAGAAGCCCTATGGCCCGCGTGAACTCGCTCTGAAAGTCCGCGAAGCGCTCGACCGCGGCCAAAATCCACCCGCATCCGACAATGGCGCGCAGAGTGCCGCATGTCTGAAACGGCCCGGCTAATCTGACTCTGCCATCATCCCACTCCTTCTCTCATTGTCAGCAAGGCAAGCTTGCATTCGGCAGGGCTGCACGGGACGGGCAAGGAGCGGCTGTTTCAGTCTCGGCGATGCAACTTGACTATCTGCAAAGGCATTCCCAGGCGTATAATCCGCCTAACGGATCCCGGAGTTATGTCAGCGGCAATAAGGGCTGCTCTCGCGGGGGAAATAGCCATGAACTTGAAAATATCGGCTCGCCGCTCGGGCGATGTCACTATCCTGGATCTCGAAGGCCGTGTCACAATCGGTCGCGACAACGATTCCTTGAGCAACCGCTTGCAGGACCTGGCCCATCAGAACGTCACCAAGGTTCTGGTCAATCTCACGAATGTCACGCAGCTTGATAGCTCCGGCCTCAGCACGCTGGTCCGCGCTTACATCTCGTTCCAGAACTCCGGCGGCTCCATGAAGCTGCTCCATCCGGGCGGACACGTTCGCGAGGTCTTGGAGCTGACGCACCTTACCAAGACGATCCCCACGCTCGACGACGAAGCCATTGCCGTCGCCAGCTTCGCCCCTTCCGCCGCCCGCCCGGCAGGCACCTAGCCCTTTCTCTCCGCAATGGCTCCGCTTTCTCCTCTCGGGTCACCTCTGCAACGACACAGAATCTGCCTTCTCTCGCGGGCGTCGTCACGTTGTTCGGACGCGTCAGTTGCGTCCGCCGGCTCAGCGTACTTGCCCTGAACGCAGCCGAACGGGTCATAGCTGAACCCGAACGACCCCGCCCAACTGTTCGCCAGCGTCGCCAGCCGGTTCAGCGTGTCGTACGTGTACGTGTTCGTGCTCCCGTCCGGCGCGGTGAACCCGGTGCGATTGGAATCCGCGTCGTAGCCGTAGGAATTCGTGAACGGCGTGTTCGGCAGGAACGAATACGTGGTCGTCGTCCCGGTCAGCCGCCCCATGTTGTCGTAGGCAAACGCGTACGTCCCCGTCGAATCGTTCACCTGCAAAATCTTGCTCACCAGGTCATAGGTGTACGCCGCAGTCGTCGAATCCGGGTCGGTCTTCTGCGTCAGCCGGTTCAGCGCGTCATAGACGTAATTGATCGTCTGGTTTTTGCGATCCGTCTTGCTCGTCAGATTGTTGTCCGCGTCGTAGCCGTAGGTCTCGATATACCCCGACGGGAACGTCGTCTTGGTCACCCGGCCAAACGCGTCGTAGGCGAAATTCGTCGTATGCGTGTTCGCGTCGGTGATGCTCAGCAGATTGTTTTCCGTGTCGTAGCCGTACTGCGTGACGTTCCCCGCCGGGTCGGTGACGCTCGTCAGCCGGTCGGCATCGTCATACGCATAAGTCGTCGTCTT
Source organism: Candidatus Acidiferrales bacterium (assembly GCA_035934545.1). Lineage (GTDB taxonomy): Bacteria > Acidobacteriota > Terriglobia > Acidiferrales > UBA7541 > DAHUXN01. Next base: position 44,382 of record DASYXV010000062.1, on the reverse strand, counting down.
CCCGTTCTGGTCCGTCGCCGTGATGCGCCGCCCGCGCGAATCGCATAATTATCGAAGTGAGATTCACCTATTGACCGTCAAGCGTTCTTCTTCAGGTCGGCCAGCACCAGCTTCGCCACTTCCTTCAGCGTATCAAACACGCCGTGCCCCTGAATCGCAACGCCTTCCAGCACCGGCTCGTCCTTGAGTTGCAGGTGCTTCCTGAGTTCATCCACGGAGAGAATGTTTGGCAAATCGCGCTTGTTCAATTGCAGAGTGTACGGAATCGTGTCGAAGTTCAAATTGTGATCCCGCAAGTGCTCTTTCAGGTTCTCGATGGTTTCCAGGTTCGCGTCCAGGCGCTCTTCCTGCGAATCCGCGACAAACACCACGCCATCCGCGCCTTTCAAGATCAGCCGCCGGCTCGCTTCGTAGAATACCTGCCCGGGAACAGTGTAAAGATGGAAGCGCGTGCGAAATCCGCGCACGGTGCCGAGGTCCAGCGGCAGAAAATCGAAAAAGAGCGTGCGGTCCGTCTCCGTCGCCAGAGAAACCATCTTCCCTTTCTGATTCGAATTCGTGTGGTCGTAGATCCACTGCAAATTGGCGGTCTTCCCGCCAAGGCCGGGCCCGTAATAGACAAGCTTGCAGTTGATTTCCCGTGCGGGAAAGTTTATGAAAGGCACAAGTTCCTCAAGTTTTTTTCCGCCGTTTACTTATAGCATAGGCCTGTGCGGCAGGCCATCTCGCGTCTTTCATCGTGCTTCGCAACAAGCAACGAGGCGCGAATCAGGAAATATATCCCCTGCCTCGTAACCAGCCGGTCTCTGCAATAAACGCGTCGCATTGCGTGCTTGTTTCACGTGAAACGCCGCACGCTAATCTCCGGCGCAGTCAGTGATCGCGCTTGTCAATTGCCCCTGAGACCGGCTGAGGGACAGGTTTTGTACCTGTCCTTTTTTCCGACTCCAGTCCAGGTTACTTCCGTTCTCCTTCGTGCTATGTTCGCATTGAACCAACTACAAAAATGGAATTCCTCGCGGGATCCTCGACATTTCAAAGTAGTCGCATCTCTGTGTCTCCTCAACGCTTGCTGCCCCTGACTTTCACAGTCATCTCCAGCGATGGCCTTCGTCCGCGTCGAGACATGAGGTATCTCGCTGCGATTTCTAATCGTAAGGGAAAATTATTAGAAATCCCCGTAAGTTATAGAAAACAAAGGATCGGAGCCACTTCTAATCGTAAAGAAATCACGGCTCAAATCGCCCCGTTGACGCCGCCCTTCATCTCTGCTATTTTTATGAAATATGGCTCGCGCAAACAGCAAGAATGGCCGGCGTGCTGGGCAACCGGCGTCATCGCGGCGAAAAACGCAGAAACCTCTGAAACACAAGGCTTTAGGTAAGCATCACAACGTCAGCCTTTTGCAGGATTCAACCGATCCTGCAATCCTCTTGCAGTTGAACGCATACGAAGAAGGCTTGCGAAATTTTCAGCAGCAGAAGTTCCCGCGAGCCAAGCAGATGTTCGAACGTGTAGTGGAAGGCCCGAACAAGGAGCTCGGCGATCGCGCGCGAGTCCATCTCCGCATCTGCGCCCAGCGCCTCTTGCCTGTCTCGGAGCCTTCGCTGAAGACGGCAGAAGATCATTATAACCAGGCTATCGCCATGATGAATTTGGGCCGCTGGGACGACGCCCGCGAACATCTCGATCGCGCGCGCAAAGCTGCCCCCAAAGCCGACCATATTGTGTACGCAATGGCTGCGCTCGATTGCCTTACTGGCGAGGCCGAATCTTCCATGGAGAATTTGAAGATTGCCATTCAGCTTCGGCCTGAGAATCGTTATCGTGCCCGCAACGACGAGGACTTCGCTTTCCTTCAGGAAGATCCCCGCTTCACCGAACTCCTCTACCCGGAACGCGAAGGCTCGCGCCGCTAGCATTGTCTCACGTGAGTAAACCCAAGCAGTCTCGCACGAAGCCCCTCCGCATTGTCGCGCTCGGCGGCGGCACTGGCCTTTCCATGCTGCTGCGGGGCTTGAAACACCACGTCGCCAGCCACCCCGAAGAGCTTGCGCAACCCCGGAAGCACCCCCTCGCCGACCTCGTCGCCGTGGTGACAGTGACCGATGACGGAGGAAGTTCTGGCCGATTGCGTCGCGAGTATTCCATTCTTCCTCCCGGTGACATTCGCAATTGCCTCGTTGGCTTATCTGAGGATGAAGCATTGCTGGGACGCCTCTTCCAATACCGATTCCCTGTTGGCAATGGCCTGGCAGGCCACAGTTTTGGGAATCTCTTTTTGACGGCGCTTACCAATGTGACAGGCGATTTCCCCGAAGCGGTGCGCTTTTCCGGGCAAGTGCTCGCAATTCGCGGACGGATCTATCCCTCTACAACTGCCAATGTCACGCTGGAAGCGCTCCTCGAAGGCGGGCAAAGATTGAGGGGCGAAACCAGGATTTCGCACTCGCGCCGGCGCATTCGCCGCGTGAAGCTAGTGCCGAATACCGCGCGTCCTTTGCCCGAAGTCCTGAAAGCCATTCACGAAGCGGACTTGGTTCTGATGGGTCCTGGCTCGCTCTATACCAGCATCATTCCAAATTTATTGGTGCGTGGAGTTACGCACGCAATTCAGAAGTCCCGGGCAAAGTGCATCTACATCGCTAATTTAATGACGCAGCCGGGTGAAACGGATGGCTATTCGCTCACGGATCATGTTCGCGCCATATACGAGCATTCCGATGAGCGGCTCTTCGATTGCGTGGTCATCAATCGAACTCCCATCTCCCCGGCTGTGTTGCGCCGCTATCGACGTGAAGGCGCCAATCAGGTTGAGGCCAATCTGGGTGATTTGCGACGAATGGGAATCACTGTCATTTCGGACGACCTCTTGCAGAGAGGACAAATCGTTCGCCACGACCATATGCGGCTCGCTCGTTTGGTGCTTTCTAAGTGCGGCCTTGAATTGAGACGATGAGATTGTGCGTGGATTGGCGAATTGCGCATCAAACGACCTCTCGTCGGCTTGCCAGCCGCGAACGCAAATTCGTATACTGGGCAGCGCCGCTTCGGCGGTGTCGGAACCAGCCCTGACGTCTCGGGTGTCTTCCGCCGCAATCTTTCGCCAGCGTCATCATCCATTTCTTGCATTCAAGGAGAGGGCAGTCATGGCTACGGTATCGATGGAACACGAATTGAATCCCTACGAGGCAGCAGAGGCCCGCTTCGAGGAAGCAGCCAGAAAACTTGGCCTTGAGGAAGGCCTGTATCGCTACTTGAAATACCCAAACAAGGAAATCACTGTTTATATCCCGGTGAAGATGGATGACGGGCGATTGGAAGTATTCATCGGCTATCGCGTGCAACATTCGTTGGTGCGAGGGCCCGGAAAGGGCGGGATCCGCTACGCACCAAACGTGACTCTGGACGAAGTGCGCGCGCTGGCGTCGTGGATGACGTGGAAGTGCGCGGTGGTCAATATTCCGTTCGGCGGCGCAAAAGGCGGAATTATTTGCGATCCCGAGAAAATGTCCATGCGAGAACTGGAAGCAATGACACGACGTTACACGGCCGAGCTTTCCGAATGGATTGGGCCGGAGCGCGACGTGCCCGCGCCGGACGTCAATACAAATGCGCAGGTTATGGCCTGGGTGATGGACACCTATTCGATGCATATGCGGCACACCGTGACTGCCGTCGTCACGGGCAAACCGCTGGAGCTGGGTGGATCTCTCGGCCGGCCGGAAGCTACTGGCCGCGGCGTGATGATGACTTGTGATAAAGCCATCGCGAAAGTGGGAATCAAGAAGGAAAACTGCCGAGTTATTATCCAGGGCTTCGGAAATGTGGGTTCGATGGGCGCCAAATTGATGCATGCCGCCGGATATAAAGTCATCGGCGTAGCTGATGTCCATGGCGGGCTCTACAATGAGAAGGGCTTCGACGTGCCGAAGCTGGTGGACTGGGTTTACGGACAGCATAAGGCCCTGCCCGAATTTCCCGGCGGCGGACAAAAAATGAGCTCGCAGGATATTCTCTTTCAACCGTGCGACATCCTGATTCCCGCAGCCATCGAGAATCAAATCACCAGCCAGAATGCGCAGCGCGTGCAGACGCAGATATTGTGCGAAGGCGCCAATGGACCCACGACGGCCCCGGCCGATGAGATTCTTGGCAAAAAAGGAGTTTTCATTATACCCGACATTCTAGGGAACGCGGGCGGAGTGACGGTGAGCTACTTCGAGTGGGTGCAGGACAGGCAGGGCTTTTTCTGGCGTGAAAGCGAAGTCAACGAGCGGCTCCAGGACGTGATGGACCGCAGTTTCGACGAAGTGGTGCTCTACGCCGAGAAGCACAAAGTGAACAACCGGATTGCTGCTTATATGCTGGCGATTGACCGTGTTGCTATTGCGCTCAAGCACCGCGGAATTTACGCGTAAAACCCAAGCGAACCTGACTGGCGCTGGACATGCAGGATAGAATGGCGGTCGCCGCGAAGGCTGCGGCAACGAAGCGGGCGAAGAATATCCTGAACATGCATTCCGAATCCATCTCGCATGGCGCGTTGAAGAATGAAAATGAGCACCGCCGCGACGTCTGCACGGTCGGCTACTGGTTTCATCAGCGCGGATTCGTCGCCGCCACCGATGGCAATATTTCCCTCCGACTGGGCCCGCATACCATACTCGCTTCGCCTACGGGTATCAGCAAAGGAATGATGTCGCCGGATGATCTCGTGGTTACGGATCTCGCCGGCGGCAGGATTTCCGGGCAGCGAAATCCTTCCTCGGAATTGGCCATGCATCTTTTGATATACCGTCGCAGGCCCGAGGTGAATGCAGTTTGTCACGCTCACCCTCCCACGGCTACGGGATACGCCGCGGCCGGCCTGCCGCTGAACAAGGCACTCCTCAGCGAAGCCGTAATCGGCCTCGGCTGTGTGCCGCTCGCGGAATATGGCACGCCGGGAACTTCAGAACTTACGGAATCCATTGAACCGTTCGTCCAGTCGCACGACGCCATCCTCATGGCGAATCACGGTGTGGTCACTTATGGCACGGATTTGCTTACCGCGTTTTATCGGATGGAGACAGTGGAGCATTTCGCGCGCGTGGCGTTGGTTACCGAACTGCTTCATAAGCAAGTCTTGCTTTCCGGCAAGGATGTAGAAAAACTGCTCGCAGCGCGGGTTCGGTACGGCTTGGAGACGACGGCGGGCGGTGCGACGGGCTGCCTGGTTACTTCCGACGCGGCAGAACCGGATCGCGTGACGCTGACGCGGCGGGAACTTGAAACGCTGGTGGAAGAAGCCGTTAAGAACGATCGCGCGCGACGCTGAAATGACCGCGATCAGAGTTATTGATAGCATGGATTTCCCCCAAGGTGTAAAGTAACCTCATTCGTCCCCCCGCGTTAATACGGATTGAGGAGTGTGTCCATGCTCGGAGCACAGAAATTTCTGGAAGCCGTGACGGCCGGCGACGCCGTCCGCGTGAAGCAGATGCTCACGATTGAGCCAGGGCTGGCGAATGCACGGGCGGACTCGGGCGTCTCAGCCGTGATGATGGCGATCTATCACAACAGGCCTGAGATACGGGATCTGCTAATTGAGCGAGGAGCTCCACTGGGCATCCATGAGGCTGCTGCAGCAGGAAAAACTGAACGCGTCGCAGAGCTCGGTGCGCACGATCCTGCAACGATCAATTCCTTTGCGGCGGACGGATTCGCTCCCCTTGCACTCGCCGCGTTTTTCGGACAGCGACACGTTGCTGAATGGCTGCTCGATCAAGGTGCAGAAGTGAATGCCGTTTCAAAGAATGCAACGGGCTATACGGCACTTTCTGGCGCGGTGGCGCGTGGTGATGCTGAAATAGTGCGCTTGCTTCTTTCGCGCGGTGCGAATGCGCGACACCAGTACGGCACAGGCTATTCTCCTCTGCACGAGGCCGCAGCCGGGGGAAAAATCGAGATTTTGAGACTCCTGCTGCAGCACGGAGCCGATCCGAACGCCGCGACAGAAGATGGACAGACACCGTTGGCGATGGCCGAAGCCAAAGGCAAGACGGAAGCAGCAGTGGTACTGCGTGAGCACGGCGCAGTGGCGAAAGCCGACGGAACGGCATCCTGAGGCGTAGAATGCAGGCAGCTAATCTGCGACCACTCACGCCTTCTGTGCTTCCGCGTTTATTCAACCACGAACGATTCTCAGCCTGAAAGCGCACTTCAATAATCTCCCGGGAATCTATCGCGCGCAGATCTCGCCAAGGGTTGTGGGATTTCCGCACCCTTGAAATTCAGCGCGCCTATGTCTATTGCGAAGCGCGTTGACACCCCATTGCCGCTAATCAATAATCGCTGGACATGATTGGACAGCTCCGCGGCAAGCTCGCCGACAAGCGGCCAAATCAAGTGCTGGTGGAAGTCGGCGGCGTCGGATATCAGGTGCAGATTCCGCTATCCACGTTTGCAGGCTTAGGGGCGCTACACGGCGAAGTGACGCTGTTGATTCACACGCACTTGCGCGAGGATCAGATTGCGCTCTACGGCTTCCTGACGGCGCGCGAGAAGCAATGCTTCGAGATGCTGATCTCGACTTCGGGAGTGGGGCCAAGCCTCGCGCTGAAAATTCTCTCGGGCATGAGCCTCGATGAACTGGTGCCGGCGATTCGCCGGGGGGATGTGGTGAGGCTCAAGCGCATCCCTGGCGTGGGACAGAAGACGGCGGAGCGCATCGTGGTCGAATTGCGCGACAAACTTGCGGCTGTTGATGTGGCCGAAACGGGCAAGCCTCCAGCGCGTTCGCAGGTGGAAGCGGATGTGGCTTCGGCGCTGGTCAATCTTGGCTACGAGGCGCGCGTGGTGGAAAAAACGATTCAACAGGTGAGAGGCAACGGAGATTTCGGATTTGATTCTTTGCTGCGCGCTGTGCTGCAAAAATTAGGTGGCGCCGCAGCGGTGGAGAAACGTGCGGGCGCCGCCCGTGGAGCATAGAAGCCAGGCTTCTTATGGGATGAAGACATGCCAGAGTTAAAACATCGCATCACTTCCGGGCAGGCATTCGACGAAGATGCGCGTCTCGAGGCGAGCGTGCGGCCGAAGCGTTTCGCCGACTACATCGGCCAGTCACGCGTAAAAGAGAACCTCTCCATCGCGGTCGAGGCGGCGCGCAGCCGTGGAGAAGCGCTCGACCATGTTTTACTCTACGGCCCGCCAGGACTCGGAAAAACCACGCTGGCGCAGATTCTTGCGAATGAGATGGGCGTCGGAATCAAGATCAGCTCGGGGCCATTGCTCGAACGCAAGGGCGACTTGACGGCAGTGTTGACTGCTCTCGAAGCGCGTGAACTGTTTTTTCTGGATGAAATCCATCGGCTACAGGCGGCGCTCGAAGAAATTCTATACCCGGCCATGGAGGATTTCCGGATCGATCTGATTATCGGCCAGGGGCCCGGCGCGCGAATCCATCCTTACCAGCTTCAGAAGTTCACGCTGGTCGGCGCGACAACGCGCGCGGGGCTGATTATGGCGCCGATGCGCTCGCGATTTGGAATCGTTCACCGGCTGGACTTTTACACGCCCGAGGACTTGCTCGAAATTGTGCGGCGCTCGGCGAAAATCCTGAGCATCGCAATGGACGACGCAGGCGCGGAAGAGATCGCGCGCAGGAGCCGTGGCACGCCGCGCGTGGCAAATAGGTTGCTGCGGCGCGTCCGCGATTTTGCCGAGGTTCGCGCGGGAGGAAAGATTACGCTTGCCGTGGCGAAGGAAGCTCTTGCAATGCTTGGCGTGGACGAGCGCGGCCTCGATGAAGTGGACCGCAATCTGCTTCTTGCGATCATTCAGAAATACAGCGGAGGGCCGGTCGGTTTGAACACGCTGGCAGCGTCGCTGAGCGAAGAAGAAGACGCCATCGAGGAGATTTACGAGCCATACTTGATGCAGCTCGGGTTGCTCGACCGGACTCAACGCGGCCGCGTCGCTACAGCTCTCGCTTACAAGTACTTCGGCATCGAAGAACCTCGCAGCAAGGGCGGCTCAGAAAACTCCGGCTTGGATCAAAGGCAACTGAACCTGCCCGACACTTCCGCGAGCGGTGCTGGGGTATCTGTTCAAGAAGAGCGAGACACTCCGTCAAAACAGGCGAAACGTGCTGGCGAGGGCGATTGAGTTCGTTTCAGTTTTCAACTGTTGCAATAGTCTTCTCAGCGCTTCTGCATCGATCAGTTCTAACGGTAAATCTTGGGCGAAGACCCTGGCCTGATCAGTGAATCCCGATGTTGTAATCAGAATTCCTTTGACAGCCCTCTGATCGGCCTTAACTGCACCGTAAAACTCCCTAACTGTGGGTGCGTTGACAAGGTTTCCAGCCCCGAATCGCTTGCATTGGATTAGGTATCGGCCACCAATGATGGGTCTGTCCAAGACCGCCACAATGTCGATACCTCCATCGCCAGTCGCCTTTGTGATCTCCGATCGAAAACCCATCTTTTCCAGCGCAGAGGAGATGAGCTTTTCGAATTCCACGCCAGGAAGATCGTCGAAGGAATCGCAAGGTGCAGCCGAATTTGCGTTGTGTCCATGATTGCGGACGCCGTAGGCATCCAAGAGCTCGGCAAGAGCTGACTCTGTAATGTTCGCATGACCAAGTCTCTTCAGGCGTTCCACCAAAGACGCGATTTGCGCCGGAGAGCCCTTGGATTCTTCCGCAACGAGTCTCGCGGCTTCATCGGAAATCGAGAGGCCAGCTTGGGTTGCGCAAACTGCCGCGATTCTGGTGAGTTCCTGGAAAGAATATCCGTCGAGCGAGAGAAACAGGCCGAACGAATTTCGAATGTCAGCCGGAATGTCCGATTGACGTTCCGCAGTACACACGCATGTAAACTGCTGGAGCGCGTAAGGGTGAATTCGTCGGCCTGGGCCTTGCCCTATTGCGAGGTCAATTCTGAAATCTTTCAACGTCGGAAGGAGTATCTCACGCAACGGTTGTCGCAGTTGGTTTATATCCTCTAGAAACAGAATTTCTCTTGGTTCAAGCGAAGTCAGGACTCCAGTGAGGTCCCCTACTCGCTCCAACGTTCTCGCCAAAGCGAAGTGAACTTCGACACCGAGTTCCCCAGCAAGTGCTTTGACAATTGTTCGCTTTCCGGTGCCTTGCGGACCAATGAGGGCTAAGTGTTCGATCGGTGTCCCGTGCTTTCGAGAAAACTCAACAATTGCCCTCAGACGCCTAACGAGCGCCTCTTGGCCGACGATATTGGAAAACCCATTCATCGTGGGACTACCTGCTATGGAGAAATGATAACGATTTTACAGAGATGCAGCCAATGGTAAAAGCAAAGCTCCAACCTAAGATTCATCATAACGCGAAGATTCGAGATTGTTAGAATATCCGGTATTAGTCCAAATGAAGACTGTCTATATTTCGCTGGGATCGAATGTCGGCGAGCGCGAGAAGCATCTGGCGACGGCCATCGAGGCGTTCGCCAAGCAGGGAATGCACGTCACGCGGCGATCTTCGATTTATTCGACTGAGCCGGTGGATTTTGAGAGGCAAGGTTGGTTTCTCAACTGCGTTGTCGAGGTAGAGACGGAATTGATGCCGCGACAGCTTTTGCATGCACTTCAAGAGATCGAGAGAACCATGGGCCGGCGTCGCATCGTTCTTCGCGGCCCGCGGGTGATTGATCTCGACATTTTGCTCTTCGGCTTGAGCGTCGTCCACATGCCGGAACTCGAGGTCCCTCACCCGCGTTTGGCGCAGCGACGATTCGCCCTCGTCCCCCTCGCGGAGATTGCGCCCGCAGCACGACACCCCATCGCAAACAAAACCGTTGCGGAACTGTTGGCGGAGTCGACGGACAAGAGCGCCGTGCATTTTTGGCGGGGTAACAAAGAATCGAAAAGAGAAGACCTGCGAGATTGAGTTCCTGAAGTTTTGCATGACTGCTACAGCATTTCGCGCTTCTTTTCTGCTTCCTGCCGCTTCTTGCGTTCCTCTTCTTCCTGCTTCTCGAACTCAGCGAGCTCTTCTTCGGTCATGATGTAGTCGTCGCGCGAAGCGAACATTTGCCCGTGGGCGGGACGGCGTTCTTTCTGCCGGCGCTCCTTACGCAGCGCGCCTGTTTTCACCGAGCGAATCGGCTCGGATATGGCGCTCACTTCGAGCAGGAGGTCGCTAACTTTTTCCAGGAAGTCGTGGAGATGGAACGGCTTCAACACATAAGGCAAGCGGTCTTTCTCAAGCGCAGGCTGCGCCCATCGCGCTGCCATCTTGGGAGTCATGAACAGCACGCGCAGCGGGCATGAACCGTCTGCGGAATCGACATCCGCGTGGGCCAGTTCGCGAAGCGTGGTGTAGAGGGGGCCGTTGACATTGGCAAGAGCCACGTTGACCAGGACCAAAGTCCAGCGGTCGCGCGCAAGCTCTGTCATTGCTTCGGCAGGATTCGAGACCACCTGCACGCGCCAGCCTTCAGAGTCGAACACCTGTTGCAGCGCGCTTTGGGTCGCCGCTTCATTGTCGAGGATCAGTATGCTGACTTCGTTTTCTGAGGCTGCCACACCAAAAGTGTATTCCCGAGCAGGCATCCGCGTGCGGCTTCTGCCTCGATGTGTTTCCAGGCTCTTGGCTGTCCGAAAGGCCAGCATGAGCATGGGCGAACATATAGCGAAAGATTTATCTTGACATGACGAAACAAAAGCGAATATCATGCGCTCACTCCAATCGGCGAGGCAAGCGTACCGATGGCCACAAATCCCGCGTTTCGAACGGCACTGGCGCCCCAAAGGCGCGCTGCTCGCCGCTCGTTCGCGACCAGCCTCACTCTTTTCCCCACCGCCGCACCCAACGGCATTCGTGAGTTCCGCGAAGCTTCATCGCCCCCTCCGGCCGGTGGCCGGAGTTCGAAGCCCGCGGAGGAGCTGGTCGGTATTGCACGCCTCGCCGCTTCTTCCCCCTTGGCAGACGCCAGGCGGGGAACAGAATATTTTGTCCTGCCGGTTCGGTCGATCCTGAACTACTGCGACTCGCCTCGCGTGCCGTTCAACTGGACGGTCAATCCCTATCGCGGGTGCGAATTTGGGTGCCGCTACTGCTATGCCCGATACACGCATGAATTCATGGAGCTGGATGGCGGCGAATTCGAGCGGAAGATTTATGTGAAGAAGGACGCTGGCGCGCTGGTGACGCGCGACCTTGAGGACAAGAAAGTTTGCGGCGAGCACATCGCCATTGGGACTGCAACGGATCCTTATCAACCTGCGGAGGGTGAGTTTGGAGTGACCCGCGGCATTCTTGAACAGATGGCCGAACGCGAAGGATTGAGTCTGTCCATCACGACGAAATCGGATCGCGTCGTCCGTGACATTGATTTGCTGAAGCGGATTGCCGCTCGTTCGTCAATTACCATCAATCTCTCCGTGACGACGCTTCGCACGCGCCTTGCGCGACTGCTCGAGCCGCGCGCGCCGCGGCCTGACTTGAGACTTGCTGCCGTTCGCCGGCTAAGAGAAGCTGGCCTTGCTGCTGGCGTTTTTGCCATGCCGATCCTGCCGGGTATCACGGATAGCGAGGAGGACCTTGATGCGCTGGCGAGTGCAGCAAAGGACGCAGGCGCAGTTTGGTTTGCGGGCAGTGTCCTGTTCTTGATGCCCGCATCACTTAGACAATTCTTGCCATTTGTCGGATCGCATTTCCCGAAATTGGCGGCGAGATACCGCGAGTGGTATCTGCACAAGGGAAATGCGCCGGAGTCGTATCGCGACGAGATTACAGCTCGCATCCGTGGCTTGCGGAAGAAATATGGCCTTGGTTCGCGTCCAGAATCCGGACAGGATCACACGCCGCACTCAAAGCAGCTCAATTTGAAGCTGGGAAATGCAATGTGGCCCTGCGAGCGATCACAGATGAATGCTTTAGTGAATTCGAAGGCTTAAGCGAACCGCTTCAGGGCATGATGATTCGCGGTGTTTCGAGCTGCGCTGCGGCTTCGCTGGGAAATTGAGCGCGCAGGAAATCGAGAAACGCGCGAGACCGCGGCCTGCCATTCGATTCGCGGCGGCCGACGCGCAAGAGAAAAACAATCATGCGGAAGATTTCTGAGTTCTTCAGCGGACTGAATCCGGCTTGTTGTGCCTCCATTTTTCTCAATTCTTCGATAAAATTCGCCAGTTCGCCATAGAGCGCCCGTGGAAGAGGAGCGTCCGGCGGACGCTCAAATATTATGCCGGATTCCAGCGTCCGAAATGTTTCCGCCAGCGCGCCAAGCGCCGCGAGCACTTCCGGATCCCGCAGAGCAGGATTCTCTAGCGCGGATTTCAGAATCTTCAAGCCAATTCCCGACAAAGCAGTTTGATTCCGCCGAATAAGATCCACATCGACCTCGACGTCAGGGAAGACAATATCGCCTGAAGCCAGAGGCTTTCGATTCTCGACTTCATAGCGGCGCGCAGTGAGCAAATGCGCACAATCGGAAGGACAGTCAATCGTCACCTCGCGCTCTTTTCCGCAGCAAATAGCGCAGATTCTTTCGCCCCGCGCAGGGCAAAATCTTTCTGGCTTGCGCTTTTCGCAGATGGGACAGCTCACAGAATCCCCCGCAACTGAGAGTCAGTTGTTCAGAGTACGGGTTTCCGCGAGCAGGAACAAGACCGGGCGCCAGCGGGATGAATCCAGAGGCGCCCGGTATGCGAATCAGTCTTTGAGTGATGTTGGATCGGACTTGTTTACAGGTGAGTGCTTCTGGAGCGTGTCCACCAGCAAGCGCCCAGAAGCGGGCACGCCCACTGCGCCGTGAAGGACAATGTCCTTCGCGGCTACCTTGTGGCCATAAACGGTCGTATTCGCACCATTGTCCGGACGCAACGTCGAGCCCGCCAGCGATACGCCTGCGAACAAACCTCTGGAACGCGAATAAGTCAGGATTTCGGCCCGCATGCTCACGTCCGTGGAGGCCTCTGCATTGCGGCCCTTCGGCCCCGCAGCCGCCGCGGCATCCGCGCCCAGTTTCACTTTGCTGCTGAGAATGGCATTTGCGCCCCTCTTATTCATCACCAGGAGTACGAAATCCGTGGCTTGCCCGCCGAGTTGAAACCCGATACTGAGCCCTTCGAGCCGCATCATGGTTGGCGCTCCCCACGGCCCCTTGAATTCATCGCCCGTCCGGCAAGTCATGGCGCCTCTGCCGTAACTCGCTCCGATTCCAAAGGCGGCCTTAAGCACGGAAGGATACACAATCACGCACTCTGCCTTGTTCAGAAGATCCTGTGGAATATCGTCCGGGATATCGAGAATTTCCTTAATGACATTGCCAGAGTTCTCTAGCCGCTTCGTGTCGTTGTTCTCGGACTTATCTGCCGCTCGTGCGACGGCTGGAACCAACAGCACAGGCAGCCCCGACAGTGCGGCAACAATCAGGAAAATGAGAAATTTCCGCATGAGCAAGTACCTCCTCAGATGATGAAGTATCCTATTTGTTTTACCGGCTGGGTACAAGAAAATGGCTTCTTATGAGATGCGCGCAAGTCACTAGGGGTTAGCCCGCCTCGGGGCGAATCTGGCCCCGGATCATTGCGGGGTAGGTTAGGCTTATAATCTGCGCGCGACTTAGTCCACAGCAGATTTCATTGGAGGCTAGGATGGGGCATTCAGCAGTGAGGCGATTCACACGCACTTACCTCTCTGTCGCAATGGTCTCCCTTGCCGTGGCCTCGCCAACCTTCGCCCAATCGCGAAACAAGCGGACTGCGCTCGAATCCGCCGGAATGCCAAAGTTTCGCAAGGACGTCGAAACGATTCTCGCCGATCCGTCGGCGCAAAAGTCATTCTTGGGGATTCTGGTCGCCGATGCGGACACCGGCAATCCGATTTATGAGCTCAATGCCGAAAAATTCTTCACTCCCGCCTCAAATACCAAGCTGTTCACCACGGTCCTCGCGCTGGCGACGTTGGGACCAGACTATCGCTTCCGCACGACGGTTGAGACTTCCGGGACAATCGATTCGGCGGGCCGGCTGCGCGGGGATTTGATTCTTGTGGGGCGCGGCGATCCGAATTTCTCAAATCGCAAGATGCCCTTCGACGCGAAGAATCCGATTGACGGTCCGCCGGACAAACCGCTGGCGGACTTTGCCGACGCGATCGTGGCGAAAGGCGTCAAGGAAATTGACGGAGACATCGTCGCCGACGACAGCTATTTTCCCTATGCACCCTATCCCGAAGGCTGGGCCGTGGGCGACGTGCCGTTCTATTACGGCGCGCCAATCAGCGCGATTTGCCTCGACGACAATTCGCTTGACCTCAAGGTGACGCCCGGCGATCACGTCGGCGCATCAGCATGGATCAAAGTAGAGCCGTGGCCCGGCTACGACGTCTATGCCTACAACGTGACGACGGGCGCCACCGATTCGCCCGTGCAGTTTGATGTCGTCGAAGAGCCTGGCTCGAAGCAGTTTCTTCTGCGAGGCTCGATTCCGCTGGGACATGCAACTGTGGACGAACCTCTGTCGATGCCGAATCCGGCGGAGTACACAGCGAACGTCTTGAAGGAGCTGCTCGAGGCGCGCGGGGTGAGAATCGCGGGTGAAGCCCGTGCGCAACATGCGCCTCCTCCCGCCGAAGGCATGCCGCTGGACCCTCCAGGGCCAGTTTCAAGCACCGTTGGTCAAAGTGGCCCCACGGTGCTCGCAGAGAGAGATTCTCAGCCCTTGATTGAAATCGTGCGCGTCATCAACAAGGTAAGCCAAAATCTTCATGCTGAACTCCTTCTGCGCACAGTTGCAAAGGAACGGACGGGAGTGGGTTCGCTAGCGGCTGGATTGAATGTCGAAAAGAGTTTTCTTGGCTCTGCGGGTGTGACGGAGGGCGACGTGGACATCGACGATGGCTCGGGCCTTTCGCGCGAAAATCTTGTCACGCCGCGCGCTATAGTCGCCCTACTCGAATACGCCCGCCGGCAGCCGTGGGGCGATGCGTATTTCACCACTTTGCCCGTCGCTGGCGTAGATGGCACGCTCGACAATCGGATGAAGGGAACCGCGGCTGTGGGGCGAATTGAGGGAAAGACGGGTTCCGTGGAGCATACGCAGGCAGTTTCTGGATTTGCGACAACTGTTCGCGGCGAGCACGTTCTCTTTTCCATCTTTGATAATCACAACGGCGGAAAGGGAAGCGACGCCACAAAAATTCTGGACGCTATTTCGGTGGCGATGGTTGAGGACCTCGGCACGACGCCGGCAAAACCAATGAAGAAACGGAAGGCGAAGTGAGCTCCTCAGGCAAGTCAACGCAAAAAATCATTACGGTCTTTGGGAGCTCGCGTCCGCGCGAAGGCGATCCGCACTACGCCATCGCACGCGAACTCGGCGCTGCTCTTGCGAAAAGCGATTTCGTTGTGTGCAGTGGAGGTTACGGAGGCGTGATGGCAGCTGCTTCGCGAGGCGCGAAGGAAGCCGGCGGACGGACGCTTGCGGTCACAGCGGAATTCTTCCGATCTCGCGCGAATCAATGGGTTGACGAAGAAGTGCGCGTCAAATCCTGGCAGGAAAGATTATTCGAACTGATTCGTCGCGGTTCTGGTTACGTTGCATGCCCCGGCGGCACGGGAACCCTCGTTGAGCTTGCCGTGGTATGGGAGATGCTGAACAAGGGCGTGATGCGAAGCAAGCCATTTGTCGCGCTGGGCGAATTCTGGCAGCCGATCATCGAGCGCGTCCGCGAGGTCGAGCTTGGACATGAGTCGTCGTGGGGGGAAGCCGACGGCCGCATCGTGCACGTTGTCCCCCGCCCCGCCGACGCAGCACAATATCTTGCTGAGACACTTTCGAGAAACATTAAGGCAACAGCCTGAGCCGCCTACCTGTTTTCCACGCTGCGTTGTGAATTTCATCCGCTCGCGGCTTGACACCGCGCGCCCGTTCCCGCATTTTGAACTGGTGAGTCGCACCGCCGAAGAACTTCTCGAGTTTGACAAACTTCGCGAGATCGTCGCGCGTTTTTCAACGTGTGCGCCGGGCCGGCGGGCGATTGAAAGCCTCGCCCCGCGCTCCGATGCCAGCGGTCTGGACGCCGAATTCGAGCAGATACGCGAAGCCATCGCGTATCTGCGCTCGGGATCCGAACTCGGCTTCGGGTCGCTCGCCGATCCTGCTGGCTGGCTTGCAAGGCTCGCCGTTCCCGCATCGGTTTTGACAGCCGCAGAGATCCTCGAGGCCGCTTCGCTCATGGATTCGGCGTCCTCTTTGAAGCTGACCTTTCGCGGACAATCGGCAAAGTTTCCATGTCTGGCAGACCGCGTCACGGCGCTTGCCGATTTTCGGTCGCTGGCTGCTTCGGTTCGCCGGACGATTTTGCCGAATGGCGAACTGAGTGACGATGCGTCGCCGCAGCTCAAGCGCATTCGCTCCAGCATCGGACAGGCGCGCGAGAAAATTCAGAAATCGCTCGAAGCGATACTGCGTGCGCGCGGCGAGGAATCGCGCGAAGACTACGTCACGCTGCGCAACGACCGCTTCGTGATTCCTGTGCGTTCTTCGGACCGGCGCGCGGTTCCCGGCGTGGTCCACGGCGCCAGCGCAACCGGGCAGACGCTCTTCGTCGAACCTCTGGAAACCATCGAGCTGAACAACCGCCTCGTGCAACTCGCGGAAGATGAAGCCGCGGAAATTGCGCGCATCCTCGCCGAATTCACGGAGCGCCTGCGTGCCGAAAGCGGCCCGCTTCAATTCGCCGCTTCAACCGTCGCGGACCTCGATTCGATTTTCGCTCGCGGCCGATTTGCGCGCGAATTCGACGCCACAATTCCGCGATTCTCCGCGGATAACCGTCTCCATCTCCGGCAAGCGCGCAATCCCGTGCTGGAAGACAGTCTTCGGCGCAAAGAGCGCGCCGTTGTGCCCATTTCGCTCGAGCTGGGCGGCACGGATACGGTGATGGTCATCAGCGGCCCAAATACAGGCGGCAAGACTGTCGCCCTGAAGACTGTTGGGCTAGCCGCTCTCGCGGGACAGTCGGGGATTCCAGTGCCTGCGGAACAAGCCGAGTTGCCGGTTTTCGATGTCGTTCTCGCGGACATCGGTGATGAACAATCCATCTCTGCTGACCTGTCCACATTCTCTGCGCACGTCCTCAACCTGAAATCCATGCTCGAACGAGCCACCGATCGCACTCTCGTCCTTGTGGACGAAATGGGAACAGGTACCGCGCCGGAGGAAGGCGCTGCGCTGGCTGTCGCGCTGCTCGAGGAATTTCGCGCGCGTCGCTCGCTTACGCTGGCTACCACGCATCATGACCGGCTGAAATCGTACGCTTCGACCACGCCGGGCATCATCAATGCCGCGGTAGAGTTCGACGAAGAGAATCTGCGGCCAACATACCGTTTGCTTACCGGCGTACCGGGAGTTTCGAGCGGCATTGAAATCGCTCGCCGCCTTGGATTGCCCCCACGCGTCATTGACTCCGCACGCGCCGGCCTCTCGCCGGAAACGCGCGAAGCGCGCCAGTTGATCGCTTATTTGCATCGCAGCCGCGATGAAATGGACAAGCTTCAGCATCAAGCCCGCGAGGAATTAAGGGAGCTTGAAGCGGAGCGGCGTGCATTGCAAACGGACTGGGTCGAGCGGCAACGAAGGCGAATCGCCGAGCTGGAAAAACAATTTGCGGCAACAACAAAACGCCTCGAATCCGAGGTTGCGCAGCTCACAGCCGAAATCGCTGACCGTAAATTTCGGACACAAGCGGAAAAACTTGGCGCGCGGCGAATGGCGAAGATTGCATTCGATGCGCGCGCCGACGCCGACGCTGCCGTGCTTGAAACGCTGTCCGCTTCGCAGGCCGACCTCGGCGCATCTGCGCTTGAACTGCCCAAACCTGTTCCGCTCGAAGAACTGGCCGAAGGCATGCATGTCCGAGTGCGCGGAATGAAAGAAGCGGTTGTGCTGCGCAAACGGGATGGGGTTTCGGCAGAGATTCAGGCTGGCCCGATGAGAATGAAGATTCCCCTCACAGACATTCTGGGAACTGAGACTGAAGCTGGCGCGACCATCTCGTCCAGGATCGCGCCGCAGCGCACAGTCACGGTCACATCACGGCCCGCCGACGAGCCATCCGCTCAGGAGATTAATGTGATTGGCGCGACAGTTGAAGAGGCCTCGCGCCGCGTGGATAAGTTTCTCGATGCCGCGGTTCTTGAAGGGTTGCCGAACGTGCGCATCATTCACGGCCACGGCACCGGTGCCCTTCGCCGTGGCCTCGCCGAATTTCTCGCGACACACCCGCTAGTAGCTAAGTTTTCTTTCGAGGCTGAAGACCGCGGCGGCGCGGCCATCACGGTTGTGGAATTGAAGTCCTAGCTCCGCGAGCGTACATTGAAGCGACAGCGCGGACCGGTTCTAAGTAGAAAGCACAATGGCTGAAGCAGGATCCTTTGCGGAGCGAGTGAAGCAGCAGGCGGACATCGTCCGCGTCATCGGCGAGTATGTGCGGCTGAAAAAAAGCGGACAGAATTTCACTGGCCTGTGCCCGTTCCATCAGGAAAAAACGCCATCCTTCGCCGTCCATCCGGTGAAACAGATTTATCACTGCTTTGGTTGTGGCGCGGGTGGCGACGTCTTCAAATTCGTGATGGAAACGGAGAAGAGCGCATTCCCTGAGGCGGTCCGCACCGTCGCCGAGAAATGTGGCATCCCGTTGCCCAAGCCGCGTGAGCGTTCCCCAGAGGAGCGGCGCGAGAATCAGCAACGCGCCGCGCTGGTCGAGATCCAGCGGGAAGCAGCCGTGTATTTTGCCAGCGTACTCAAGAGCAGCGACGAAGGCAAAGTCGCGCAGGCGTATTTGGAAGACCGCGGACTCGACTCCGAAACGATTTCCCGGTTCGGACTGGGCTATGCGCCTTCTTCCGGCGATGCTCTCCTGCGCCACCTCAAGCCAAAGTACGCTGAAAAACTCCTTGAAGCCTCCGGGCTTTTCTCACGCGACCAGAACGGCCGCCTGTTTGATCGATTCCGCCGACGAATCATGTTTCCGATCTCGAACGAATCCGGGAAAGTCATCGCCTTCGGCGGCCGCGCACTTGGTGATGACATGCCTAAGTATTTGAACTCTCCTGAAACGCCCATCTATACGAAGAGCAATGTCCTCTACCATCTTGACCGCGCGAAGGAAACGATACGCAAGAATGACTTTGCCGTACTCGTCGAAGGCTACATGGACACGATTGCCGTGGCACGCGCGGGAATCGCGAACGTCGTGGCAAGCTGCGGTACCAGCCTCGCTGATGGCCAGATCAAGCTCCTCAGCCGCTTCACCCGGCATGTGGTTGTGAACTACGACCCGGACACTGCCGGCGTCGCCGCTACAGAGCGCTCGCTCGTGCTTCTCCTCGAAAAAGAATTCGACGTTCGCGTGCTTGCTCTTCCTGGAGGCTCTGATCCCGACAATTACATTCGGGAACAAGGACCGGAAAGCTACGCAAAGAGGCTTCGCGAAGCGCCCGCCTATCTTGATTACCTCATCGCGCGGGCGCGCCAGATGGACCGTAGCACCGCGGAAGGTAAGCTCGCTGCCGTGAATTTCCTGATGCCGTACGCGCAGCGAATTCCCAACCGATTGCTGCGTTCGGAACTGGCGAGCAAAATCGCAGCGGAGTTGCGGATCGAAGAGCCCGTGCTTCGCGAAGCGATGCGCCGCGCCATTGCGGAGCGCCGCAGCGAGGTGAAACAGAATCCCGATCTCATCGCTTCACCTGTCCGCCCAGCGGAAAAACGCTTGATCTACATGCTCGTCGAAGCCGAGGGCTTCCGCGAACATCTGGCCTTGCAAATGGCGGACGGAAGTCATCACAAAGGCCTTGAAACCGAGAGCATCTTCGAGGCGCTCATCTCGTCCGCTCGCTCGGGCGCCCGCATCGAGCCCGCTGCGCTTGCTGAATCGCTTTCGGAACGCGACCGCCGACTCCTGTTTGAAGTTCTGTTTGAGGAGGCACAAGAGGCAACTTGGGAGGAAGCGGAAAGCTGCTTGAGCGCGCTTAAGCGCAGGGTGGTCGAACAGGAAATATCTGAACTGCAGAGGCGGCTGGCAAGTCAGCCTGCTCCCGACGAGCGGCGCCAGATTTTTTCGCGAACGCAAGAACTCCGTAAGTTGTTGACAGAATTGCAGTAATTCGATACTTTGCCCATGGCTAGGAAAACCAAAGAAGAAATTTGACTCCCGGATGGCTTTAACGCTAAAGTAGGTGGGTTTCACCGGAAACGCAGGGGCCTGTTTGCGCATCTGATACTATGTGCGCGGTTTGCATGGCGCGGGCCAGGAAGATTTGGGGCGCGGGAGCGGAAAATCTAGAACGTCTTCGTGGTGTGAAGCCATCAGCTTCATCCGTCAAATTGAAAACTGTGTCCGCTGGGGTGTTCCCGCAGGCTGCGCGAATCCTCTTGAATGAATTGCGTGCGCCTGGAGCCACTGACCTTGCTTTGGGAGAGAAATTGTGACGCTGGCAATAGAGGAAAAATATGACCAGGTACGCCAGCTCATTGCCATGGGCAAAGAGCGCGGCTACCTGCTCTACGATGAAGTGAACGACATCCTCCCGGCGGAAGTGCACTCCTCGGAGGAGATTGACGACCTGCTCTCGACGTTTGAGCGCTACGGGATTGATGTGTATGAGGACCTCGCGGCGGCCAAGGCTGCCATTGCTGCCGGAGACGGAGGCGGCGAAACCACTGAGGTAGCGAAAGAAGAATCTTCGTCGGAAGAATCCGATCTGGATCTGACCCCCGGCGCTCTCGAGAAGACCAATGACCCCGTTCGCATGTATCTCCGCGAGATGGGAACTGTGCCCCTGCTTACACGCGAAGGTGAAGTGGCCATTGCCAAGCGCATCGAACGCGGGCAATTGCTGGTCTTGAAGACAATCTCCCGCTCGCCGCTCGTTCTAAAGGAAATTCTCGGAATCGGCGACGATCTGCGCACCGGCGCGCGCTCCATCAAAGAGATTGTTCAGTTTGACGACGAAGAGCTCACCGAAGAGAAAATCGAGCAAAAGACCAAACAAACACTCAAGCAGATTGACCGCATCGCCAAGCTTTATTTGGCCGCACTCAAACAAGCGCAAAAACTCGAACGCACGCCGAAATCCAAGAAACGCCCTTACCTTCGTGCTCGCTATGCGCTTGCCCGCACTCGCATCGAGATGTCCAACCGCGTTCGCGAAATTGACTTCAACCCCTTCGAACGCAAGCGCCTGATTGAAAAGATGCGCCACACTGTCGAACGCGTCTACGCGCTCGAACGCGAAAACGCGAAACTCGAACGCCGCGTGGACGCCTCAAAGGGAGACGTGCTCGCGGAGGCGCGCCGCGACCTAAAAGAGCGCCGCATGGAGTTGCGCGAAATCGAGATTTCGAGCGAGGTTAGTCCAGCCGAGCTCAAGCGGTCGCTGCAGATTATTGTTCGTGGGGAAATTGAAGCGGAGCAAGCGAAAAAGGAACTCATCGAAGCGAACCTTCGCCTCGTGGTCTCCATCGCGAAGAAGTACACCAACCGCGGCTTGCAATTCCTCGATTTGATCCAGGAAGGAAACATCGGCTTGATGAAAGCCGTGGACAAGTTCGAATGGCGCCGCGGCTACAAATTCTCTACCTACGCCACCTGGTGGATCCGTCAGGCCATCACGCGCGCCATCGCCGACCAGGCCCGCACGATCCGCATCCCCGTGCACATGATCGAGACGATCAACAAACTTGTTCGCACCAGCCGTCAGCTCGTGCAGGAACTCGGGCGCGAACCGACGTCGGAAGAAATCGCCAAGCGCATGGACATTCCGGTGGCGAAGGTGCGCAAGATTCTGAAAATCGCACAGGAGCCGATTTCACTCGAAACACCCATCGGCGAAGAAGAAGATTCGCATCTCGGGGATTTCATCGAGGACAAGGCAGTCGTCTCGCCTTCGGACGCAGTCATCAACCTCAGCCTGAAGGAACAGACTTCATCCGTCCTGAAGACCCTCACGCCCCGCGAGGAAAAAGTCATCAAGATGCGTTTCGGCCTCGACGACGGCAGCGAGCACACGCTCGAAGAAGTTGGCCAGTCGTTTGCCGTCACGCGCGAGCGCATTCGCCAGATTGAGGCCAAGGCGTTGCGCAAGCTGCGTCACCCCTCTCGTTCGCGCAAGCTCCGTGCATTCCTCGAAGGCACCGCCAACGAACTCTGAAACGTTTCCTGCAGGCGCAGTGCGTTTCATTCCGCTCTTCACGAATTAGTCCAGCTGCGTGTCCGGCGCTTCAGGCCAGCTGATCAGGTCTCTGTTGCGGAACGATGAAAAATCCTGCCGAATTTCCCCGCTCACAGAACGCCGCGTGGTTATGATGTTTCTATGGCTGCTTTGCTTGAACTCGAAAAATACAGCGTAGAGCTGCCCGCAGCCGGCGGCTGGCTCCGTCCGGTGAATGAAGTCTCTCTGCGGATTGAGCAAGGCGAATCTCTGGGGCTGGTCGGAGAATCCGGTTGCGGCAAAACAATGCTGTCGCTCGGCCTGATGGGCCTCGAGCCTCATGGAGCGCGACGTTCCGGCCGTGCGTGGCTGGGCATCTCGCACAACGGCGCCGATGCGCGAGTAAACCTCGCCGCACTCCCCGCCGAGGGCATGCGCAAACTTCGGGGCTGCGAAATGGCGATGATTTTTCAAGAGCCGATGACGGCGCTCGACCCCGTGATGCGCATTGGCGCGCAGATTGAAGAAGCCATTCGCGCGCACGAGCCGCAACTGCCGTCCCAGGAAGTTCGCCGCCGCTCCATTGAATCCCTCGAACGCGCCGCGGTGCCGGAGCCTCTGGAACGGGCGCGCCAGTTTCCCCATCAGTTGTCTGGCGGCTTGCGTCAGCGCGCCATGATCGCGATGGCCGTGGCCATGCGTCCGCGCTTGCTGATCGCGGACGAGCCAACCACGGCACTCGACGTCACCGTGCAGAAACAAATCCTCGAACTTCTCCTGCGGTTGCGCGAGGAGCTGCATCTCACGTTGTTGTTTATCACGCACGATCTCGGAGTTCTCTCACGGATTACGAATCGCATTGCCGTCATGTACGCGGGACGCATCGTCGAACTCGGCCCCACCCAGGAAGTACTCCGCGCCCCGCGCCATCCTTACACCGAAGGCCTGCTTCGCGCCGCGCCTCGGCTAGAGCGCGGAAAACTGACTCCAATTCCCGGCTCGGTGCCCCAACTGGACGCCTTACCGCCAGGATGCGCATTTGCGCCGCGCTGTAGCTGCCACCGTGCTGAGTGCGACGCTCGCTTGCCCGAGTTGCGCCCCGCTTCGCCGGAGCACACAGCTCGTTGTATCCTCGTCGAATGAGCGCGCAGAGAGAGCATCTCGACAAACAGGAGCAGATGAAGCTTGTCCAGGAGCGCTTCACTCGCACGGTAACTGTTTTCTCGGATTACGCTCTCATTGAACGCGCCTCTGAAGCCGAACGCTTGCTCAAGCTGCTCCGCCTCGCTGGGAGCGAACGCGCTCTGGATGTCGCTTGCGGGCCTGGAACGCTCGCTCGCGTGTTTTGGAAAAGCGTAAAGCAAATCTGCGGTCTCGACCTGACGCCGGCTATGTTGAATCGCGCGTACAAGGCTGCGGTCGATGAGCGGATCGAGAATTTCCAGCCCGTCTGTGGAAATGCTCTTGGGATGCCATTCAGAGACGAATCCTTCGATCTCGTCGTAACGAGTTACAGCATTCATCACATTCCTGACGCTTCCGCCACATTTCGTGAATTCAAACGGGTTCTGCGTCGCGACGGAAAAATCGGCCTCATCGACATGGTGGTTCCGGAAAATCCTGCATACGGCGAGGCTTGCAATCGGATTGAACGCTCCCGTGACGCCTCGCATACGCGTGCCTTGCCCATCAGTGAATTCAAGAGCGTTCTGGCGTCAAGTGGTTTCCGCGTTCGCGCTACGGAGACCGAAGAGCATCCGCGCAGTTTCGACCACTGGATGCACGTTGCTGGGTGGAAGCGCGGCGACGCTCCTTACGAAGAGACCCGCAGGCTGCTGGAAGCTTCGATTCCGGGCGATTCGGCTGGCCTTCGGCCCAAGGTCTTGCAAGAACCTTCAAAAGAAGCCCCCGATTCGCGCCCGGACCTCGAAATCGTTCACACCGCCGTATTCATCGCAGCGGAAAAACAGTGACTACCGCAAGCACTCTTCTCGAAGCGCGCAATCTGCGCAAGTCATTCAACGTCTCGGGCGGCGCATGGGAGAGCTCTGACCATCACACGCAAGCCGTGGACGGCGTCAGCCTTGAAATCCTCCGCGGCGAAACGTTCGGCATCGTCGGCGAATCCGGCTGCGGCAAAACGACGCTGGCTCGAATGTTGCTGCGCCTGATTGAGCCGGACTCGGGTGAAATGCGCTTCGCCGAGGAGGATTGGCTTGCCGCGAGGGGCGCTCGTCTGCGCGCTCTTCGGCGCAAGATGCAAATTATCTTTCAAGACCCCATGTCGTCGCTCGATCCCCGGATGCGCGTCGAGGCCATCGTCGGGGAGCCGCTCGAAATTCATGAACCGCACCTTTCGCGCCGGGAACGCCGCACGCGCATAGTCGAAGACTTGGAAGCTGTGGGATTGACGGCCGACGCGCTGCGGCGCTACCCGCACGAATTCTCCGGCGGCCAGCGCCAGCGCATTGGAATCGCGCGCGCGTTGATCTTGCGCCCGGACCTTGTCGTCGCCGACGAGCCTGTCTCCGCCCTCGACGTTTCCGTAGGCGCGCAAATCCTCGAACTCCTCGATCGGCTGCAACGCGAATTCTCTCTGACGCTCGTTCTCATCTCGCACAGTCTGCCAGTCGTCGCACAGCTTGCCTCGCGCGTCGCTGTAATGAAGTCGGGCCGATTCGTCGAGACGGGCCCGGTCAAGCGTGTGCTTACTGCTCCTGAGAATCCCTATACGCAGTCCCTCATCGCTGCCGTTCCCAGCCTCCCCGGCTGAGTGGCGCCATCGTTGGCAAGTCACTCCGAAATTGGCTGCTTTTCGGAGGTGTGACATTTTTTACCTTGGACGACTTTTTGATGATGTTAAAACACTTACAAATCATCTTGACAAACATGGTATAATTTCCGTGTAACCTCGAAATTTGTGCCCCGCCGTTTTGATTCCGACACTTTTTGGCACTGAACTTGTCGCTCAGGCGCGTCCCTGCTCACAACCATTTCCTGTTGCTATTCCGAGGCTGATAGTTCCGCAATCCATCTGAACTGCTCCGGCTGAATCAGGATGCCTGTCGCCGCAATTTGGGATAGACTCCGCCCAGCGTAACTTTCGGGCTCCGGGGACATATCAGCCGTGCGGAAACTTCAAAATATGGGCCGTCTTCGTTCTCTGCAAAGTTGGCCTGGCGGCGATGTTCTCGTGAGGCTCGCCGAGCCTTGATACACTCGGAGGCATGAGCTTCCGCTTCGAAGTTCTGAAGACCGACCCTTCGGGTGCGCGCCTTGGGCGCCTCGAAACGCCTCATGGCGTAGTCGAGACTCCCGCGTTCCTGCCGGTCGGCACCCTCGCCACGGTTAAAAGCCTCACGCAGGATGCGCTCGAAGACCTCGGCGCGCAAATCCTCCTCGCCAACACCTACCATCTCCATCTGCGCCCGGGAGAGGAACTGATTCGTGAAATGGGCGGCCTGCATAAGTTCATGTCCTGGCCGCACCCGATTCTCACGGACTCCGGCGGTTATCAGGTCTTCAGTCTCTCCGCTATCCGCAAAATCACGGACGAAGGCGTCACGTTCCGCTCACATCTCGACGGTTCCGAACACTTCCTCTCGCCCGAGAAAGCCGTGGAAATTCAAATCGCGCTCGGCTCGGACATCATGATGGTCCTCGACGAGTGCATTGAATCATCGTCCGCCGAAGATCGTGCTCGCGCCGCCATGATTCGCACGCTCGACTGGGCTCGGCGCTCTTTCGTTCACTTCGGGCATCGCGGAGATCCCAGTCGGCAAATGCTCTTCGGCATCGTCCAGGGCGGTGCGCATCGCGAACTTCGCCGCCAATGCGCCGAGGAGCTTGTCGCCCTCGGCTTTCCGGGTTACGCCATCGGCGGCCTCGCCGTCGGCGAACCTCATGAAGTCACCTGTGAGGTGACCGCCGAGGTTGCGTCGCGACTTCCCTCGGATCGTCCACGCTACCTGATGGGCGTCGGTAGGCCGGAACAAATCGCCGACTACGTCGCTCGCGGCGTGGACATGATGGATTGCGTCCTCCCCACGCGCAGCGCGCGCCACGGCTGCCTTTTCACGTGGCATGGCCGGCTTCTCATCAAGAATGTATGCTTCAAGAATGACGCGAGGCCCATCGATCCCGATTGCGAGTGTCCCGCCTGCCGCCGTTACTCACGCGCTTACATTCGCCATCTGGTGATGTCCGGCGAAATGCTCGGCGCAAGCCTCGGCACCCTCCACAACATCTACTTTTACCTTGACATCATGGAGAAAATCCGCAAGGCTATCCGTTTTGGGAATCTCCTCGGATTCTGTTCTGACCTTCAGGCTCGCCTTGCAGGCAGAGTGTCCGAATCCGGCGTGGAATCGGGCGCGAAACCAAGCGTTTGACCCGAAGGCAGGCGCGCCGGAGCTTTAGCGCAGGCGGCCCCGTCGAAGTGATGGTTTTCTCGATTCTTAATTACTGGGAGATGCCGCTTCCGCGGGATTCCAGACTTTTGGGAGGTTCGAGGTTGATGTCGCCGGCCCCTTCAATTGATATTCCACTTGTGGCGCAGGCTGCAGCGCCCGGCGGTTCCTTCCAGTTCCCAATCCTGATGCTTCTGCTGTTCGGGGTCGCGTACTTCCTCATGATTATGCCTGCGCAGCGGCAGCGCAAGAAGCTCGCCCAGATGATCTCCGCGCTCAAGAACGGCGACAAGATCATCACCAACGGCGGCATCTATGGAACTGTCGTCGGGCTAGACAACGAATCCATACAGCTCCGCATCGCAGAGCAGGTGAAAATCCGGGTGGCTCGCAGCGCCATCGCTGGCCTCCAGCCTGAAGCGAAGGAGAGTTAGCCGCCTGCGATGAGTCCCAATCTCAAGTGGAAGGCTATCTTCATCGCCGTCATCATCCTCATCTGCGCTTACGGACTTGTGGGCCTGCCCGATTTCCCCACGTCGTGGGCCGCTGTCGCGAGCAATTTCAAGAGCCGCATTCAGCTGGGGCTTGACCTCCGCGGGGGCAGTCATCTCGTGCTGCAAGTGCAGGTGCAGGAGGCCATCGGCGCACATTGTGATCAGGCCATCGATGCCCTGAAGGACCAGCTCCGCAAGCAGAACTTGACTGTCGGCGAAGTCCGCCGCGTGGACGACACGCACTTCCTCGTCCTCAATGTCCCTCCCGACGCCAGCTCTGCGCTTCACGATCTCGTTCAGAACCAGTTTCCGGAATGGTCTTTGGCGCCTGCCGCAGGCCAGCCAAATGGTTCCCTGTTGACCATGAAGCCCACCGTTGTTGCCGCTCTCCAAGCGCAAACGATGGACCAGGCCCTGGAAACGATTCGGCGTCGTATCGACGCCCTCGGCTTGACTTCTCCGAACGTCGCTCCCACTGGCCGCGGGCAAGACCAGATTCTCGTCGAACTTCCGGGCGAAGGCGATCCGGCGCGCGCGAAGGCCGTAATTCAGGCGGGTGGCCAGCTTCAGTTGCAGCGCGTGATTGACGATACGCCATATCCATCCGAGGCGGCTGCCCTCGCGTCGCATGGCGGCGTTTTGCCACCCGGCGCGGAACTTGTGCCGGGTAAGCCAGATTCCGCCGACCAGGCCGGGGCGCTGGTGTGGTATCTGCTGGATCGCGCTCCAATCGTGACCGGCGCGGATTTGCGCAGCGCGAATCCCGGCCCGAACCCACAGCAGCCGGGCTTCTACGCCGTCGAATTCACTCTTTCAACAGCCGCGGCGCTCCGCTTCGGCCCGTTCACTCAAGCCAGCGTCGGCAAGCGCATGGCAATCGTGCTCGACCACAAGGTTCAGAGCGCGCCAGTAATCGAGGGCCGAATTGACGACCGCGGCCAGATCGAGGGCCAATTCACCCAGCAGTCTGCCAGAGATCTCGCGCTGATTCTCCGCGCCGGTGCCCTCCCCGCATCCATCAAGTATCTCGAAGAGCGCACCATCGGCCCGTCGCTAGGCGCGGACTCCATTCGCGAAGGTGTGCAAGCCTCGATTGCCAGCCTTATCGCGGTCATGATTTTCTTGGTCTTTTACTATCACCTGAGCGGCATCAACGCCGTTGTGGCTCTCTTGCTCAACCTGATCATCCTCATTGCATTCATGGCCATTTCCGGCGCGGTGCTCACTTTGCCCGGAATCGCGGGAGTCGTGCTGACTATCGGCATGGGAGTTGACTCGAATGTCCTGGTCTTCGAGCGCATTCGCGAAGAACTGCGCGGCGGAAAGGCCAATCCCTCCGCCGTGGATATTGGCTTCGACCGCGCTTTCCTGACCATAATTGACACGCACATCACCACGCTGGTTTCCGCCGCGTTCCTTTTCCTGTTCGGTACGGGTCCGGTGCGTGGTTTTGCCGTCACTTTGGTCATCGGCTTGCTCGCTAACTTGTTCACTTCGGTCTATGTCTCGCGAGTGATTTTCGATTGGCATCTTTCGCGAATGGGCCGCGAGGCGGAGCTGAGTATTTAATTTGGGCCGCCCGTTCTCGGCGCTGCCCAGGAACATTCTTGTTGTAGGCGGTGTCTAACTCAATAAGGAGTGGAATCGCTCGTGGAGTTTTTTCGCAACGTCGATATCGATTGGATGGGCAAAGCGAAGTATTTCGTTTCGCTTTCTCTCACGCTCCTCGTTATCGGCGTAATCGCCTGGTTCCGCCAGGGCGGGCTCCTTTACGGCATTGATTTCCGCGGTGGCGCGATGGTGATGGTTCGTTTCGCTTCCGCGCCTCCCATTGGCCAGATCCGCGGCGCTCTCGACGCCGCTGGCCTCAAGAACAACGAGGTGACGAGCAGCAGCGACATCTCCAATCCGAACTCGAAGAACGATGTGATGATCAGCGTGGAGCAGAAGGGCGAGGGTGAAGATGCGCTGAACAGTTCGAAGCAGACCATCCTCGACGCCCTCGAAAAGGATTTCGGCTCGGCTGGTAATTCGAAGCCGGACTTCAATCCCATCACTCCTTCCGGCCTCGCAGCTTTTCTTACGCAGCGCGACCCACTGGTTTTGGGCACTGCCGCTCAAGACCGTTACGCTCAGTTAGCCGAGCGCCTGGTGGATTCGCGCGATAAGGATCACTCCGGAATCGTAACGAGCTTCGATCAATTGAGCGGAACTGCTGGCGCGTCTCCTGCGGTCATTAACGCGCTCAAGGATGGTTTCTCGCTGGGCAAATTTACGATTCTCACGGCCCAGGTCGTTGGCCCCACGGTTGGCGCCCAGTTGCGCCTTCAAGCGGTGCTCGCAACTCTCTATGCCCTTGCCGGAATGCTGATCTACATTGCCTTTCGTTTCGAGTGGGTTTACGGTTTTGCCGCCGTCATTGCCGTCTTTCACGATGTCCTGATCACGCTGGGGTTCTTCTGCCTGTTCCATTACCAGATTTCGTTGACCGTCATCGCCGCGCTGCTCACTCTCGTCGGTTATTCGATGAACGATACGATCGTCATTTTTGATCGGGTTCGCGAAAATCTGCGCCTGATGCGACGCGAGCCGCTCCCCGTGATCATCAATCGCTCAATCAACCAAACGCTCTCTCGCACCATCCTAACTAGCGGACTCACGTTCTTGACTGTTTTTCTCCTGTTTCTCTTCGGCGGCCAGGTGCTGCGCAGTTTCTCCTTTGCCATGGTCGTGGGAGTTGTGATAGGAACCTACTCCAGTTTTGGGATAGCAGCGCCGATTGTAGTAGTCTGGAATAAATGGCGTGGCCAGTCTGCCACGGCGCCGGGTTCTTCTGCGGTGGATAAGCGCCCGCAGAAGCGTCTGGCGGAAGGGAGGAGTTAACTTATGTTCGACGAACTCGTGGAATCCACGAATAAGAAGAAGACCAATAAGGTGTGGAGCGTCTGGCTTTCCGCCGGCATCCAGGCTGTAATTTTGGGGGTCCTGATTCTGATACCCTTGATTTACACCTCGGCTCTCCCGAAAACCTTGATGTCCACTTTCCTCGTCGCTCCGCCTCCTCCGCCGCCTCCGCCGCCTCCGCCTGCTGTAATCAAAATCATTAAAGTGGTCCCGAAACTGATCCAGCAGGGCAAATTGCAGGCGCCCACTGTAATTCCCAAGAAGATTGAAATGATTCACGAAGCGGCGCAGCCCGATGTCGGAGTGGTCGGTGGCGTTCCGGGCGGCGTTCCCGGCGGTTCTGCCGGCGGCGTTCTCGGCGGGATTATTGGCGGCGCGCCCGGGCTTGCTCCGCCCCCCAAGCCGGTCGAGCGCCTCCGCATCGGCGGCAATATCATGGCTGCGCGAATCGTCAGTCAGCCGCCACCTGTCTACCCTCCGATTGCAAGAGCAGCCCACCAGTCGGGCACAGTGATGCTTCACGGGATTATTGGCAAGGACGGTACAATCAAGGAAATCGAGTTTCTGTCCGGCCCCCCGCTGCTGATGCACTCATGCATGGATGCGGTGAGGAGATGGCGTTATTCTCCGTACCTTTTGAACAACGAGCCGGTCGAGGTGGACACGACGATTTCGTGCGTCTTTAATTTGGGCAGTTAGAGTTTGGAAATCGATGGAGAGGCGGCTCATTCGCTGCCAATTTCGCGATCCGAACTAACGAGGAGGAACGAACGATATGCTTGCGAATTTATTGTGGGCGGGGCTGCTGCTGTTCCAGGAAGCCGGCGGCGGGGAAGTTGGCTGGGATATCCGGAGCATGTGGGGTTCAATGGGTTACCCCGCAAAGTCCGTGGTGATTATTCTGTTCATTATGTCCGCGTGGTCCGTCGGCATCATGATTGACCGCTTTCTCATGTACAGCGCTGCCCGGAAACAGTCTCGCGTTTTCGTCCAGCAGGTCGCCGGCGCGCTCAAGGACAACAAGCTCGACGAAGCTATCTCCATCGCCGAGCGCAACAAGAAGAGCCATATCGCCAAGGTCGTCGCCACTGGCCTCTCCGAGTTCCAGGCGGCCTCGGCGCAAGTGGCCGACGAAGAGGTCATCGAAGCCGCCAAACGCGGCCTCGAGCGCTCTGTCGCTATCGTCCACGCGGAGATGAAGCGCGGCCTCTCCGGCCTCGCTACGATTGGAGCCACGGCTCCCTTCGTCGGACTGTTCGGCACGGTCATGGGCATCATCAACGCCTTTAAGGGCATTTCGGCGGCGCATGCCAGCGGGCTTTCGGCCGTTGCCGGCGGCATCGCTGAGGCCCTTGTGACCACGGCTCTTGGTTTGCTCGTGGCTGTGCCCGCCGTGTGGTTCTACAATTATTTCACCAACAAAGTCGAAGCCTTCGACGTCGAGATGGACAACTCCTCCATGGAGTTGGTCAATTACTTCATCACGCGCCGGGGTGGAAAGAAGTAGTCCCATGGCATACAAACCCAAAGCCGGTAGTATCATGGGCGCCCCGAATGTGATTCCCATGGCGGACATCATGCTCGTGCTTCTGATCATCATGATGGTCGTGACTCCCATGCTGCAGAAGGGCGTCACGGTCGATATGACTCGCGCGAGAAATTGGGAGAACATGCCCAATGCCGACAAGGACGATGCTGTGATTGTCGCTGTCAGCCGCGACGGCCATTTCTATCTGGGAAACGATGAGACCTCTCTCGACAAGATCACAACCCAGGTGAAGGATAAGATCTCCGAGCGCCTCGATAAGACTGTATTCGTTCGCAGCGATGCTCGCGCCAAGTACGGTGACGTCGTCAAAGTGGTAGACGCGGTTCGGGATGCGGGCGTGGATAGTCTCGGCCTTCTCACGCAGAAGGACGAATCCCGCAGGCCGAACACTCCGCCTCCGCCTCTTCCCGGCGCCACCAGCCCCGGCACTCCGTAGGGAGGAACCATATGGGTATGCAAGTCGGTGAAAAGAAAGGCGCGATGTCGGAACCGAATATCGTTCCGCTCATCGACGTTTTGCTTGTTTTGATTATCATTTTCATGGCCATCACGCCCACCACTCCCACCGGGATGAGCACGCTGGTCCCCCAGCCGCCCCCGAAAAATCAAAAGCAAGACCCGAATCAAAACAAGACGATCGTTGTCGTCGTGGGCAAGGATGGGGGCGTGAAAATCAATCAGACGGATTCCACTTGGAATGATCTGGGTCCGCAGCTGACCGAAATTTTCAAGATCCGCGCGGAAAAGGTGGCCTTCGTCAAGGGCGAAGATGACGTGCCCTTCGAACGCGTCGCCCGTGCCATCGACATCATGCGCGGCTCTGGAATTGTCACCGTCGGCCTCATTACGGCCAAGATGGAGGCCGGCCAGTAACAGTTATTCATGTGGCGGAGCGGGACTGCCGTAGGATACATCTTCACGATTGTCACGCAAGTCGTGAATTGCATTTCGCATCGTGCGGTTCTTAGGGTAAGTCTGTCGTGCCTGCCCTTTTGAGGAGAGATGGATGGAGCGAAAGTCGCAGTGGAATTCAGCCATTGTTTTCGCCGCAGTCGCTTTGGCCTTCGCCGTTTCCGGTTGCGCCAAGCTCAAGGCTCGTGACGACCTCAACAAGGGCGTTCAGGCCTTCACGGCGGCGCAGTTCGACCGCGCGATCGAATACTTCAAGGATGCCAAGGAGAAGGATCCGACTCTGATGAATGCCCGGCTCTATCTGGCGCAGGCATACGCCAGCCGGTATATTCCCGGCGCTCCTTCCGACGAGAACAAGCGCAACGCCCAGCAGGCCATCGAGGAGTGGAAGGAAGTCCTTCAGGTCAATCCCGACGATCTCAACGCCATCGACGGCATTGGCTCCATGCTCTACAACATGGCCGGAACTCCATTCGATCCAAAAATGATGGGGGAGTCGAAGACCTATCACGAACAGCATATGAAGATGCGGCCTGACGACCCCGAGCCCTATTACTGGATCGGCGTCATTGATTACTGGATCGCGTTCCGCGCCAACGCCCAGCTTCGCGCCGATTACAATGCCAAGGCGCGCAAGCCTGTCCGAGAGCTGGATCCCCTCCCTGCCGCTGTAAGCTCCCAATTCGCCAAGGATGACCTCTCCACTGTGGATGAAGGGATCGACAATTTGAATAAAGCCATCTCCCTCCGCCCCGACTACGACGACGCAATGGCTTATTTGAATCTCTTGCTCCGCCAGAAGGGCGATATGGAGCCCACTGCGGAGGCCCGTGATTCGGACAATAAACAGGCTGATGCGCTCCTCGAAAAGGTTAAGGAGATCAGACAGAAGAAGCTGACCGCGGCGCCGCCGCAATAGTTCGCATTAGCGCCATCTCGGAACTTCAGGCCGGCTGGCTCTCTCAGGTCAGTCGGCTCTTGTTTTTTACTGCCCTACGGCCTTTCCTCCGGCGCAATTGCCTGGAAGAAATTGGCTGGAGACCGTCGTAAAATGGCTTAGAGTTGAGGAAATCGTGAGCCCCGAACCAAAGCCTCTAGCCAACGCCTCCGCGCAGCGTGTCCTCGACCTGCGTTTCGTCGAGCTCGTGGACAAAGTCCGCCGGAATCGTCCCGGCGACGACCTGGACCTCCTCCGTCGCGCGTACGACTTTGCCTCTGAGCAGCATCGTTCTCAGCTTCGCGAGTCGGGTGACCTGTACCTGTCCCATCCGCTCGCCGTCGCCAATATCCTCGCTGACATGAAACTCGATGTCACCACTCTGTGCGCCGCCTTGCTTCACGATGTCGTCGAAGACACTCGCATCCCTATCGGGCAGATTTCGGAGATGTTCGGCCCTGATGTTGCCCGTGTTGTCGAGGGCGCCACGAAGATCAGCCGCATTGACCTTCTCGGCCCGGAAGCACGCCAGGCCGAAAATGTTCGCAAAATGCTTCTGGCCATGGTTAACGATGTCCGCGTCATCCTCGTCAAGCTCGCCGATCGCCTCCACAACATGCGGACGCTCGAATACCTCGACCCCGGCCGCCAGGAGCGCATCGCCCGCGAAACCCTCGACATCTATGCGCCAGTAGCCAATCGTCTCGGCATGGGCGTGATGCGCAGCGAGCTCGAAAACCTTGCGTTCCGTTATCTCGAGCCCGCCGCTTATTTCGAGCTGCAGAAGAAGGTGGCGTCGAAAAGCAAAGTTCACGAAAAATTCCTGCAGGAAGTTCAGGACGTCATCCGCAAGAAGATGGTCGAAAACGGAATCCCCGCGGAAGTGGAAGGCCGAACCAAGGGACTTTACTCGCTTCACCACAAAATCCAGCGCCAGCAACGGCTCTTCGAGCAGGTCTACGACCTGCTGGCCATCCGCGTAATCACGGACAATGTAAAGAATTGTTACGCCGCGCTTGGCGTCGTTCACCAGATCTGGCGCCCTGTACCCGGCCGGTTCAAGGATTACATCGCAATGCCTCGTCAGAATTTGTATCAATCGCTCCACACCACGGTGATCCATGCCGGCCAGGCCTTCGAAATCCAGATTCGCACCCAGGAAATGCACCGCATCGCCGAGCAGGGTGTTGCGGCGCACTGGAAATACAAGGATGGCCACGCGGCACCCGGCGCCGATTCCACCCGTGGCGACGCGAAAGACGATCAGCGCACAATCTGGATGCGGCAATTGATCGAGTGGGTTCAGGAGATGGAGGAGCCTAGCGAGTTCCTCTCCACTCTCAAGGTGGATCTGTATCCGGAGGAGGTCTACACCTTCTCGCCCAAGGGCCGCGTCGTTGTCCTTCCGCGTGGCGCCACGCCTGTGGATTTCGCGTACTCGATTCACACCGAGGTCGGACACGAGTGCGTGGGCGCCAAGGTCAACGGACAAATTGTTCCTCTTCGCCACGTCCTCGCGAATGGCGACGTGGTGGAAATCCTCACGCAGAAAGGCCATGGCCCCAGCCGCGACTGGCTCAACTTCGTTCATACGTCCAGCGCGCGCAGCAAAATTCGCCACTGGATCAATCTGTATGAACGCGAGGAAGCCACGGTAGTCGGCCGTCGCATCCTGGAACGCGAGGCTCGCAATTGTGGGATTAGCCTGAAGAAAATCTCCGATGCGGATTGGCAGCGCGTCGCCTCTGAGTACGGCTGCGGTCGCATCGAGGATCTCTACGCTGACCTTGGTTACGGAAAATGGTCCGCTCGGCAAGTCCTCGCAAAAGCCTCGGGACAAACGCTCGCCGCGCCCGCTGAGGAAAAGCCTCCCCGGATTGTCTCCACGGTCAAGCGCATGCTCGGATTGAAGGATGCGCCCATCGAGGTGCGCGGCCATGACGACCTGATGGTTTACCGCGCCAAGTGCTGTAATCCGATTCCGGGTGACGAAGTGGTTGGCTATGTCACGCGCGGCCGCGGCGTCGCGGTTCATTCCACGTCTTGCCCTAATGTGCAGAAATTGCTCTATGAATCTGAGCGGCGGCTTGCCGTCCAGTGGGCTGGTTCGGGCGAATCAACTTTTCCCGTTCACCTCCGCATTCTCACCGAAGACCGGCCCGGCATGCTCGCCGAAATCACCTCGGCCATCAGCGACGCCGCGGCGAACATCCGTAACCTGGAGAGTGTCGGCGAAAAATTGCACGCCCGGATCGAAATCTTTCTCGATGTCCGCGACCGCAAGCAGCTCGAGAAAATTCTGCTGCAAATCAAGAAGATCCCCGGAATCTTCGACATCGAACGCGTGTATAACGCTTGATTTCCCGCCGCGGGTAATCCTTCGGTCAAATACTTCTGTTGCGATCATTCAACGCTCGTGTTCTCTGGCTATAATTCCACCTATGAGGATTCTCCTCTCTTGTAGGTCGGCTACGGGCTCGGCGCGTGCAATGCCATGGGCGGCTCCTTCCTTATTACTTCTCTTTTTTCTCGCCGTCGTTGGCTGTCAAAGGATCAAGCCCGTCGACACGACCGTCTTTGACCGTATGGGGATGGGTTATTCCGCCATCCAGGTTCTTCGAGCGTCGAATCTTGACAATACTGAAGTCAATGAAATCATTAAGGCGAAGGACGCCGGTTTTTCTGACGATGGTTGCGTCGCCCTGGTGCGCCTCGCTCGCAGCCGCAATGAAAAGTTTCATACTGGCGAAGATGTCGGCGATCTCCTGAAGGCAGGAATGGCCGAGCCTTCCATTCTCGAGCTCGCCCAGCTCAATGTCCTTGGCCTATGGACAGGGGAAGCTGAAACCATGCGTCTCGCTGGCCTTTCGGACCGTATCATTCTGGAGGCTGCTCACCGGCATGCTGCTGGTCAAACTGTCCTTTCCGGGGCCTCCCTTGCGAATTTCAAGAATGCAGGCATGAGTGAGCCTGCCCTTCTTCAGCTGGTCCGTCGCGGCGTTTCCGATTCCGAAGCCCCGACGATCATTGCCCTTCGGCGCCGCGGCTGGAGCGACGCCATGATTCTTCGCCGGTACGCCGGTTCCACCAATTAAGGACGGCGAGATTTCACGGCCTAGACCGCGGCCTCTTCACTCGATAGAATCAATCCGCTTTGGCTCCCCCGACTCCCCATCGCGCATGTTGCGCTGCGATCGCGCTCTCCGCGCTTCTGTGCCTCGCGAGCTGCGCCGTCCCGCTTGCGCCCGGCTACAAAATCGAAAAGCAATCCATCACTGCCCATTTTGTTCCCGGCGCTCCGCCGCATCTCGCCATTCGCGCGGAATATCGCCTTGCCAACGTCGGCAATTCAAATCTCGATTCCATCGAAGTCGGCTTGCCCGGACAGAAAAGCTTGGGCCGCGAAAACCTTCGTGTCCAAATAAATGGGAGAGATGTCACTCCCGAAATGGCGCGTGGCGAGGGAACTGATGAAGGGGAAAGCTCTTCCTCGGAAAGTTGGCCGGCCATTTTGCGCATTCCGTTCTCACCTACATGGCATCGGAAACAAAAACGGAGTCTTGTCATCGCTTACGACTTGACCGCCGTCGCTGACTCTCGCGGCCGCATGTACGTCGCTTCCAATATGTTTTTTCTCAATGATTCCGGCTGGTTTCCCAATCCGATAGCGCCGAAATCCCTCTTCGCGAAAGACCTCGTCCGCCCGAGTCCTTCGGATCTGCGCATCATCGTTCCAGCCGGCTTTCAAGCATTGGGAGGCGGCGAGCCTCAAGGCGTGAAGCAGTCGAACGCAGAAACTGAATATCGTTTCCGCATCCGCAAAGACGATTTCGATCCTTACATCATCGCCGGCCAGTATCACGAGCAACGCGTCACAACCGCCGACGGCACTGTAGTATTTTGGGCGTTCAAGCCCTTTGACTCTGCCCAGGCCCAGTCCGAAGGCGCGGCCATTGCAGCCGTCGTTAAGGATTATGTGCAGACGTTTGGTCCCTTGCCGCGAAGCATGAAGGCTGTTTACGACGTCGCTTTCCCGGAAGAAATGGGGAGCCGCATCACACACGACAACCATGCTGCTTCTTTCTTGCCGGGTGTCGTAAACGCCGATTCGGAAGACGTCTTCGCCCGGATGGAACTGGCTGAAACTTGGTTTTCACACTTGATTGTTCCACGTCGCGAAGCCTGGACACTTGGCATCGGCCTCGAGTACTACGCCGCACTCGTATCAAACCGGGACAACAATCGAGTTGCAGTCCAAAACGTTAGGTCCGTAATCTCGGATTACGACTCCGCCCGCTCTCACGTCATCGAAAAGCCAATCCTCACTGTTACTCCTAGCGATTCACAAGCTCAGCTCCAGCTTGCAGACGACAAGATTCAGCTCTTCCTTCTTGCTCTCGAAGAAAAATGCGGCCGCGACAATCTCAATCATGCCCTCGCCCACATGGTTTCTGCTCTCCGTTTCCAGCAATACGGCTACGATGACTTTCGCTCCTCGCTCGAACAGGAATGCCATCAGGATCTCGGCAGCTTTTTCCGCACTTGGCTGAACGAAAAAGGAATTCCCGCCGATTTTCGTGCAAAATATGAGGCTTCTTTGGAGAAGAAAAACTAACTGACTGGAGGAATCGTGAAAGACGTTATCGCAACGAAACATGGCCCGTCGGCCATCGGCCCCTACTCTCAAGCCATTCGCGCCAACGGCTTCATTTTTATTTCGGGTCAGGTTGCATTTGACCCTGCCACGGGCCAGTTGATTGAAGGTGATGTTGCCGCTCAGACTGACCGCGTCTTGCAGAATCTCAAGGCCATCGTCGAAGCTGCCGGTTCTTCGCTCGACAAAGCCGTGAGGACGACCGTTTTCCTCAAGGACATGGGCGAATTCGCCAAAATGAACGAAGTCTACGCCCGCTTCTTTCCTTCCAGCCCGCCGGCTCGTTCGACCGTCGAAGTCGCACGTCTCCCTCGCGACGTTCGCGTGGAAATCGATCTCATCGCCCTCGCGTGAGTTTCGCACCAATTCGGTCAGCGCGAACTGTTCATCCAATCTTTCGCAGAAAACTGGTGGGCCTGGACTGACTTGAACAGTCGACCTCGCCCTTATCAGGGGCGCGCTCTAGCCACCTGAGCTACAGGCCCAGAGGAGTAAAAAGCAGAACTAACTGGACGACATAATCTTAGCACGACCCCGCCAATCGAGAGTAGAAGCCTCGGCCTAGCGCCTACTTCTTTGAGTTGGCGTTGAAGTGTTCCGTCAGCCGCTTGTGGAGCGCCTCGGTGGCGTGAAGAAGTTCGGAAATTCCTTCTGTCTGCTGGCTCACGTCCTGTGTTTTCAAGTCAGAAAGGAGATCGTGCGACAGTGTCGTCGCGCGGCGGATCCGTTCGATGGTCAGAAGCGAGAGCACTGTTTGCGGATCGCGATGAGTAATCTGCCGCTCTCGCCACTCCTGCACAGCCCACGCCGTCTTTCTCACGTAGTCCACTGCGTCCCGAAATTCTCGCAGGATAAATGGATCAATCTCTTTCGCCTTTATGCGTTGCTCCAGGTTCAAGAGTTCCGCGCTCGCCTTTCGCAGTTGAAAATTCAAGCCCCAGAAACCTTCATTCGGCGCAAGCAGCTCGACGGCAATTCCCTGCACCTCGCCGCTTCGAGAGCGGCGAATTGCGGCGATTCGCGCTGGAAGCGATTGTTCATTAAGCAGATTCGTCAGTTGCGCCTCGACGCCCATGGTTGGATAGGATTTCATGTGCAACAGCGCGCCATGGGCATTCACTTCGGTGGCTTGCGCGCTCTCTTTGAATTGCGCGCCGTTTGCTTCGCGCCAACTGACTTCGAGGGGAACCACCACGGGGAATCGGCTGCTTCGCCGGTGCTCCGAGCCGGACGCCGGATTGGCTGGCAATTTCTCCGCCGGCATGCCTCGCCTCTTGAGGGAACGCCATAATTTGCTCCTCTCTCAAGTCGCTTTGCAAGTAAAAATATGAATGTTTCCGAAATGTTGCGACTCCTGCAAGCCGCTCGAATCTTTCGTCTTCTCCTCCCGCGCTGATCTGCAGTTAGATTGTCATGGCCTCCTTTCACGCCTCAGAAATTAGAGGGTAGTAAAACAGACCATACCGACCAATTTGGCTCTTTTCGAGGGCAAAACATACCGACCAGAGAGAGCCAATCCGAGAATTGAAATTTCGCTCGAAATGCACTTTTTTGTGCGGGAAGAGATTTCGCGCATGCGCAAACATGCATGGATATTGGGGATTTTGCGCCACGGCGGACAAAGGTGCGAAAAAATCGGGATGCGAAATCGCGACGTTTGCAAAGAGCCAATTTTGTGAAATTTTGCCATTTTTCGAGAGCCACTTATTGTTAAGTTCAAGGACAGTTGAGAGTGGACAGTGGTCGGTGGTCAGCCAGAAGTTCGGAGAGAAGCCCAAAAATAAAAAAGGCGCCGAAGCGCCTGACAAATTCCTTCATTTTGCCTCGACGTGTTACACGGATCGAGGTTAACGGAAAAAATAATAAACGAAGGCTGAAAATTTGTCAAGTCCTTTTTCATGTAAGCAAAAGTCGTCCAAGGTAAAAAATGGCGGTAGGGAGAGAAATGGTCCTTTCGCGCGCCAGGACGTGGCCTCGCGAGTCCCTGGCAAAGGGACCTTGAGGGATTGCCGAACGCGGGGGATCAGAAACCTCGGGGTCTGCTGGTCCTGAGTCCAGCCGCGATAGCCTCAGCTGTGCTCGGCTTTCTGAATTCAATGATTACTTCGCGGCGCATGCGCGCATCCAGGCTCTTTGAAGCGCGAGCGGGGGGCGGGAGATACCTGCGGTTCGCAGGCAAGGTACGGGAGTGTTTATTTACAAGTTTGAGGCCACTCAAGTCGCCGACGATTGCTAGTATCGCTGAATTTCTCACGAATGTACCTTTGATGGTGTTGTCTCCGATCACGAAGACCGCACTACCCATAGGAGATAGGACCCGTTCTACCTCCCTGACGCAACACCAAATGTCGTGCGCATAGCGCGCCAGCATATTGCGGAGATTTTGAGTTAGGGACATTCGTGGCTTTAAGTCTGCGATTATCCTATTTAGTTCGAGATTTTCGAGGAGTCCTGCAGCCCCTGACTCGGCACCGATCGATTCCTTCCGCAGATTTCGTAACTGGCCGATGCTGTAGCCCATCCAGATGAGCGAAAACTTGCTGCATCGAATGTAATCTATCGCATTTAGATAGGGAGGGGAGGTCAGGACGAAGTCCACAGTGGCGTCTGGCAATGGCAGCCTGCGCGCGTCCGCTAGGTGTATGCGTGGCTGCGGACCCCTACTTTTGGTGCGACTGTCGATACAATTTGCAGCCACGCGGTCTGCTGCGGAGAGAAACTTACGGAACGGCTTGCTCGGTGCTGTGTCAAATGACTTGTGCGGGCGGCTGTGCGAAAGATCCATTGCGAGCGACGAACCTGACTGTTTCGTAATGATGAGTCGCGAGAAACTGCACCATAGTGCGTCACGCATCACATCGTCCCGCACGAGGCGGATTGCGCGCGCCAACGATGCCAATTGTAGGCGTGAGTAGGAGTCGAACCAAAACCTGGTAAATCTCTTAGTTTCTTCGTCGGCGTTGAGCGGGTACGCTTCAGCTTGAGTCATGGCTGAAAAGATCTTTTTCGCGCACTCGATTACGCGTGTCGCCCTTCGCCTGAGCTCGTCACAGTCAAGTGATGTCGTCCAGACCTTCGAAATGAGAAACGCGAGGGGATCGACGTCTACACCGATTGCGTGGTGTCCTTTGGCTCGGGCTATGGCAAGTACAGTCCCCGAGCCCATCATCGGATCTAAAATACGTAACGGCTTGCTAAATGAGGGAATTGAAGCTAGGGCGATGTCTGGTGACATGCGCGCGGGAAAGGGATGGACTGGTTCGCGACTGACGGCGCCATAGATTGAACTGCCGGAGAGTGTGCTCATCGGCCAACGTCACTGCTCGTCTGGAGGGTATCCTTTCGGTGCCGCCTCAATCTCGGCAATTGCGTTGTCGGCGCTTTGATCGAGTTCGACCGTCTCTTGACTAGCATACACTGAGCCCGGGGCAATCTGCGCCATCGTTTTACAGAGTTCAACTAAAGCTTCATCGGTCTCATATTTTATTGCAGGGGTACGGTGAGTTAGCGCGACCTTCAACGCGGGATACTTTACCGATGAAAGTTTGAACTGTTTCTGTAACTCTTCGATTGTGCGAATAATTTCTTTGTAGGGCGGTTTCTGGACTTC
Organism: Candidatus Acidiferrales bacterium; assembly: GCA_035934545.1. GTDB lineage: Bacteria > Acidobacteriota > Terriglobia > Acidiferrales > UBA7541 > DAHUXN01. The sequence continues at coordinate 2,732 of DASYXV010000062.1, read as the reverse complement.
TGACTTCCGGATTTCCTCTACCCATTTGCTGGACTCTGTCGGGAGAGAGCATTTTTCGAAAAACTCCTTAATCTTGCGTAATCCGACTTGTCTCAAGGGACGCAAGCGGACAAGCCTTGCAAGGTCATCGATTGTAATCAGAGTGATAGTCTTCGGCTTTCCAAGTTTGGCCGTCTGGGTCCTGTCTGCCCTGATGTCCTTTGCGAGTGCGGAGTCGTCGCCTTCCGACGTTGGAAAAGCCCGGCCCACTACTAACGCGTGTTCACAGCTGTAATCCTCACGATGTCTGATGATTGCGGCGACGTCTACCGTAGCCGCTGCTACTGTTCCTTCATCCTTTTCCTTGCTCTTCGCTTCAAGGCTTACCGAGTAGTGGCGAGGGGTGCCGTCAGAATCGGCTGCTCGGTGGGCGGCTGCGACCCCATCGGGCTTGCCCTTTCCACCGAGTCTAGTGACCTCGAAGCCAAGACTAGAAAAGGCTGCGCATAGCTTGTTCTCTAGTTCGTCGGGGTTGTTCCGGGCCTCTTGCAGCGCAAGCGCGACCGAGAAGGCACTTTGCCTCCCGGATTCGTTTGCGAGTGTTCTCAAGAGCTGATCACGGATCGAAAGGAATTCCCTAATTTGCTCTGACTTCATACCGATGACGTAAAGGTGCGCCTCTGCTAGAACTTCGGCCATTGCGAAGAGCTCGAGTGGCAGGCCCGTGCTCTTGCTCACATACTCGTCATAGAACGTTGCTACAAAGGGATGCCAGGCGTTTATTCGAAGCTTTCCACTTTCAGTGTCGAACTGTGCAATTCCTCCGTCGGAGGACCCGGAATAGTCAATTGTGAGGCCGGAAAGGAATTCTTCGGGTTTGGTGGCTCTTCGCTCCAGGGATGCAAGGAATGCGCTCTGTTCGGAAGTGGATTTGATGCGGGGGACAATAAGGGTCTGTGAGCCTATTCTTCCCTCGAGGACGGCTCGGGCCAGATCGATAATTGGCCGACGAGATAGGCTCGAAGGGCTAGCCGCAAGCTTGCGGGCTAGCTTTGCACCCGGTTCTTCTCCTTCGTCGTGCGTTTCTATCGTGGGTCGGACAGCATTGAAAATTGCTCGAAGCACATCTTGCGCTGTAGCCAGAAGTGGGCCCTCACGGATTGCTTCGCGGTTTGTGCTAAGTTGTTCGTCCAGGCCGTCGACGTTAACTACCAGTCGGAACCGGCCAAACGTGCCGTGTCGTAATTCGTCGGGAGGGATGCCAAAGTGGCCGTCGAGGACGTTTAGGAGGCGGCCGAAAACATAAACGAAGAACCCGTAGCTTCGCCCTAGCTCGTCGGACTTTCCAGTCAGTAGGTCCTTGTAGACTTCCGCGTACCCCGTGATCGGCCCCAGGCCGGGCACTCTCAGCCCGAATCGCTGTTCACTGGATTCGCTTACATGAGTATCCTCAAACGCTGTGACACCTTTGGGGCTTGGCTTTGGGAGTTTCACTAGGTCTTTTCCGAGTGTCCAGCTTTGAAGGAGTCCCTTGCCCTCTTTGCTTGGGATGAGCTTTTCCCCATTGAGCCAAATAGCGAAATCTGGTCTCAAGGGCAATGCGGTGCGTAGCACCCACCGCAAGAAGCCGGGCTTGATTTCGTGGACCTTGGGTTTCAGCGAGGACATGATCGCGACAGTCCAAGACTCAGGCGCGGCATGGCCAAAGAGAGAAATCTTGCCCGCCTTGAAGGCCGGAGAATCAGTCCAGGCTTTAAGTGCTACCTTCGCCTCCTCTTGCGTCAGTTCGCGCAGCGGAATTCTTATCGGAACTTTCGGTTCAACTTCTTTGCTAATCCGAGTGTCAATCGAGCGGTAATCCATTGAGGTCGAGTAGAACTTACCTTTGCGCTTGCTCAGGTGTGTCAGTCGATTTGCGAGGACGTACGTGGCAAGCTTTCCGATGCCAAATTTTCCGATTTGTTGCCGATTCTTTGGGAGTTTAGGCAATTGACGTTTGTCACTGACGCCAATTAGCCAATGTTGTTTTAGGCCGGTTGAATCCATACCGTTGCCGTCGTCTATGACAGCAATCGTGGCATCCTGTGCGTGCAGGTTTGTGGACAACAACACCTGCACGCGTTGCGCGCCGGCGTCGAACGAGTTTGCCACCAGTTCTTCAATCGACTTGTTGGCGCTTGCGTATAGTCCTTCCGAGAAAAGTTCGATAATCCTGTAACTCAGGCGAACGTCGATGGAGTCGGTTGCCTTACCGATCGAAGCGAAGTCGGGCTGCGTGGCCATCCGGATATTATTATCACATTGCTAACTGGGTCCGCTACAGGCGAAGTGGGGATTCGAGGGGGGGGCAAAAAGAAAAAGCCCGTCCCGATTAATCGGGACGGGCTTTTCTTGTCTGCAAGCTCGATGACGCGTCGGGACCCTTCGACAAAACATCTCAGGGTGAAATTCGCTCCATTGCGCGAATTTCATAAGACCTGCCAGAACCCGTAACAATTTCTATTGAAGCCGAGCGGCCAGACTTCCATGAGGTGTCACGGAAATCGGGCTTGTCCCGATGAAAATCATCGGGACTGGGCGGCTTTCACCTGCTGTACCTAACAGGCTATTCCGCCGTTTTCTTTAGAAAGGAGGTGATCCAGCCGCAGGTTCTCCTACGGCTACCTTGTTACGACTTCACCCCAATCATGAGCCATACCTTGAGCGCCTGCCTCCTTGCGGTTAGCTTGGCGATTTCTAGTACAGCCCACTTT
>DASYXV010000057.1:0-2284 GCA_035934545.1 Candidatus Acidiferrales bacterium | reverse complement strand
CCCGGGCCAATGTCGGGGAACAGCCGCGCGCGGGCCGTAATCTCGATCTCCATGTCGTCGTCTTGCGCGCGAGAATTTCGTGGCGCGAACAGGACAAAAGCAGCGCAGAGAAGCATTCCTGCGGCGGCGGCAATCATCATTCGGCTGGGCGAAATTTTCATGGCACAGAATTATACATGGAGCGTCAGGTCAATTGAGATGCGAGGACTTGCGTTTAGGATTTATGCGCGCTGGGCAGATTATTCGGCGCGGAAGACGAGAGGCTCGATGGAACGAGCGTGCCCGGAGGATTCATCCACGTCAATGCGCACGGCGTGCATCTGGACATCGCCTTCGGCCACTTCAAAGCGCGCGGGAAGCCCATTCAGGAAGCGTTCGATGATGCCTTCCTTGCCCATGCCAATGATGGAATCGTGTGGCCCGGTCATGCCGACATCGGTGATAAAAGCGGTGCCTTTGGGCAGCACGTGGGCATCTGCCGTGGCAACGTGCGTGTGCGTTCCCACAACAGCTGAAACCTTGCCATCCAGGAACCAGCCCATGGCCTGCTTCTCGGAAGTCGTCTCCGCATGCATGTCCACCAGAATCACCTTCACTTCAGGAGGCACGCGGGCGAGTTCGCGCTCGGCGGCGCGAAAGGGGCAATCGAGCGGCGTCATGAACGTGCGTCCTTGCAGATTCAACACTGCATAGCCCAACCCGCCGCGCGAGGTACCAATGTAGAGACCGCTGCCAGGCGCGCCAGGAGGAAAATTTGCCGGACGCAGCAGGCGCGGCTGATGCGGCAGGTAGTCAAAAATTTCCTTGCGGTCCCAGATGTGGTTCCCGCCGGAAAGCACTTCCGCGCCCGAGGCGAAAAGATCGTCGGCCAGCCGAGGTGTGATACCGAAACCCGAGGCGGCGTTTTCACAATTGACGATGGCGAGATCGATCTCTTGCTGCGCGATGATATCCGCCAGGTGGTCGTGCACGATGCGTCGGCCGGGCGAGCCTACGATGTCTCCTACAAAAAGAATTCGCATGAGTTAGAAGTTGGATGCTAGAGGTTGGAGGCCGGGAAAGACAACCAAAATTTGCAAAATCCTTTCCGTTCGGCATCTGCTCCGAAAAAAGCGGAGCGGTCCACTTCGCCGTACGCAGCTAGGCCCCTGAACCCCTGATCTAAGTGGGCGCCCAACGCCTGCCTTCAGGCTTTCCTGGCCCGATTACTCGAGAGAGGACATGCGCACCGGCAGGGCGACAAGGACTCCCGGGGTTTCAGTGTTGGTTCAAAGTAGCCATCGCGGCGAAACGCGCGTCGCAGGCCAACTCCGCAATTCATTATAAGCGGGGGCAGCGGAAATGGCGAATTCCACCGGGAATCACACCTGCAAGACATCGCCGTCGCGGGCGACGGCGCGGTAAATCACGGGGTCAATGAACACAGCGAGGCACAGGCGCGAAATCAGTCCCGCGACGATCACAATGGCGAAGGGACGTTGCGTGTCTGAGCCAATACCATGCGACAGCGCGGCGGGCAGCAAACCGAGGCACGCGACGAGCGCTGTCATCATGATGGGGCGCAACCTCAAAAGAGCCGCCTCGCGCGTGGCCGTGCGGATGTCCTGGCCACTCAGGCGCAGTTTATTGATGAACGAATATAGAATGACCGCTGTTTCGACCGACACGCCCATAAGTGCAAGCAAGCCCAAAATGGATGAAACGCTAAATGGCGTGTTGGTGAGCTTCAGGGCGACCAGCGCGCCGACGGGTTCTGTGATGAGTACGCCGATGGCAATCCCGACTGGGAATTTGAAATTACCGTAGAGAGCAAAGAGAATAAAAAAGATGAGCAAGATGGCGAGCGGGCCGATCAAATCCAGCTGCTTTTTCGCTGTAACGAGCTCGCTGTATTCGCCGCCCCACGTGACGCGGTATCCCTGCGGCAGCGTGACGACCTTCTGGACGGCAGCCTGGCCGGCGAGGACCGCGGTTTGAAGATCGCGCCCCTCGATGCTGTACTGCACGCCGATGTAGCGCGAATTGTTCTCGCGATAAATAAACGACGCTCCTGAACTCTCCTCGATATCAGCAAGTTGAGTCAAGGGAATCAGCTGACCGGATGGCGTGCCGACGAGCAAGTTGCCGATTTGCGTGGGGCTCGAGCGGAACTGCGGCTCCATGCGCACCACGAGGTCGAAGAGCTTTTCGCCCTGGATCACTTGGGTGGCCGCTTGTCCGCCAACCGCCGCCTGAATCACGGCTTCGACGTCAGCCACATTGATTCCGTAGCGGGCTATTTTGT
>DASYXV010000054.1:0-3985 GCA_035934545.1 Candidatus Acidiferrales bacterium | reverse complement strand
CACGTACACATCCGTGTTGCCGCTATACTGGCCAGAAAACGCGATCCATTTTCCGTCCGGCGAGAAATACGGATTGGACTGAATGCCGACTCCCGTCGTCAGCCGGATGGCGTCGCCGCCGTTGCGGCCCACGCTCCACAGTTCTCCGCCATAGACGAAAACGATCTGCGTCTTGCTGATCGCCGGTTGCTGTAACAGAAGAGGCGCGGAGCCGGGCTGCGCGTAACACACCGCCGCCAGCATCAAGACACATAGGGCCAGTGCTGCTTTCCTCATCGATCATTCTCCTTTGCGGGACTTCCCAGTCTAGTACGCGTGCGCGGCAGGAAAGGTTCCCGCACACTCGCTGCGGAAAAACAGATAAACGGGAGCTATCCCATTTTCAAAATGAACGGGCGAGTATATCGCTCGCCTCGGGTCCTGTCCACGGGACACTCGAGGCGGCGGGCTGCCAGCTTTTTCTTTGAGAAACCCTGTGCTAGACTGTCGCAGCAAGGGCACATAATAGGCTCCTGCCAGTTTGTTCTGCGAGGCATTCCGTATGTCCGGACATTCGAAGTGGGCGACAATCAAGCACAAGAAAGCCGCAACCGACGCGCGCCGCGGAAAGGCTTTCACCAAAATCATTCGCGAAATCATGATCGCCGCGCGCTCGGGTGGCGCGGACCCCAATACCAATCCCCGCCTTCGGACCGCCATCCTCGCTGCGAAAAATGAGAACATGCCCAACGACAATATCGAGCGCGCGATCCTCCGCGGCACGGGCCAAATGGAAGGCGAAGTCCTCGAGGAAGTGATATTCGAAGGGTACGGCCCCGGCGGCGTGGGAATGCTGGTGCAAGTGGTTTCCAGCAATCGCAACCGCATCGTCAGCGAAATTCGCCACCTCATGGCCAAGCACGGCGGCAACATGGCCGAAACGGGAGCCGTGGGCTGGATGTTCCATCGCAAGGGCGACATCACAGTGGCAAAAGAAGCCGCCGACGAGGAAAAAATGATGGGCATAGTTCTCGACGCGGGCGCCGAAGATCTTAAAGACGACGGGTCTTTCTGGGAAGTGGTGACTCCGCCGGAGGCTTTCGAGAAGGTCCGCGATGCCCTGATCGCCGCGGGAATTAACCCGGCCGCTGCTGAAGTCGGCTGGATTCCGCAGAACTACGTGAAGCTGACGGGCGCGCAGGCGCAACAAATGCTAAAGATGGTCGAGGCGCTGGAAGAGCACGACGACATTCAGCACGTTTACGCCAATTTCGATATCGACGAAAACGAAATTCAGGCCGCTGTAGCAGGTTAGTTTTCCCGCACGCGTAGTGTCCTTCGCGTTGCGCCCGCCGAAAAAACGCTACCCCCCATTTTTCTTCTGCGCGTAGACTGAAGCTCGCCGCCATGACGGCGAAGGCAGCATTGTCATGGCGCAACAACAATGCCTGCAAACGGTTCAGTGGTGCACAAGTCTCTTCGCGTTCTCGGCCTCGACCCTGCGTTGGCCGGCGCCACTGGCTACGGAGTGGTCGAACTGAATGCCCAGGTAGCGGTCATGCTTCGCTTCGGCGCGTTGCGTTTTCCGGCGCGCGCCAGTTTCGCGGAACGCCTTCGCGAAATCCATCAGATGGTCGCGCAACTCGTCGACGAGTTCTCCCCCGACGCCGTTGCGGTAGAATCGGTCTTTACAGCTCTTAACATGCGCACAGCGCTCAGACTTGCGGAAGTGCGCGGCGTTATCTTGCTTGCTGCCGCGCAGGCGGACATTCCCGCACACAGTTATTCGCCGCGCGAAGTGAAGGCCAGCGTGACGGGGTTCGGCGGCGCTTCGAAACAACAGATGCAGCAAATGGTGAAGGCTCAACTCGGCCTGTGTGAGCAGCCGGAACCCGCAGACGCCGCCGATGCGCTTGCTGTCGCGCTTTGCCATGCTCATTTTGCCTGGGCGGCCGAACGTCTGGAGCGTAGTCTGATTGCCAATCCCGTCGCCGCAATGTCCCGCGTGCGTCCAGCTTCGCGCAGCCATTTTTCCGCCGGACGCATCCCAATCCAACGATGAAATGCCGCAGCTCGAAGCTGATCTGCCTCGCGATTGCATTGCTCTCGTGTTTCCCCGCGAGCTTCGCGCAATCGCGAACGCCAGACGCGTCGGACTCCTCCGTGGGACCTACTCTCACGTTTCGCAAGATTTTCAAGTCCAGCTATCCTGAATTTGCCGAAATCAAAATCAACGAAGACGGCTCGGGAACCTACGACATTCGCCAACTCGACGACACGCCAAGTCCCCAGCCGATGCAAATCAGCCAAACGTTGGCCCATAAACTGTTTGAACTCGCCGCGGAATTGCACAACTTCCATGGTGTGGACCTCGACGTTCACCGCCGCATCGCCGATCTGGGCCAAAAAACGTTCGCCTATGAGAAAGGAACCGAGAAATTCCAGGTGACGTTCAACTATACGTTGAACAGCGCAGCCAACCAACTCCTCGCTATTTTTGATGGCTTGCAGCGGCAGGAACTCGACCTGAGCGATATGGTACGCACCATGCGTTACGATCATCTTGGCGTGAACGATGTGATGACCCGCGTGCAGAGCGACATACGGAACAAGCTCCTTCCCGAACCAGAGGCATTGCTGCCAACACTCGACCAACTCGCCGCGAACGACGAATTAGTTGACATCGCCCGCCAGCGCGCCCGCGCTATCGCCGAGCAAATCCGCAATGGCCACTGATTAGCGCCCCATCGGCGTTAGAAGCAATTCGGTACCTGAAAATAGACAATAGCATCGTCCCTAGGTCAGTGTTTCTGGCGAATTTGTCGCGCGAGTCGCCAATCAATAAAACAGCAATCTAGGCACCCCCGGGACGCCGCGAATTCGCTTGACCGCGCCTCCCCAAAGCGCGAGCATATGGGTAGTGTGTCTGCGCATCTCCTTGGTGAGAATTGCGCTCTCCGCTTCTTGAAACCCCAAAAATAAGGGGGTGCGTTATGCGCCGCTCGGGTATCAGCCTTCTGCTCTTCAGTTTTGCAGCTCTTAGCTTGATTGGTGTCTCGCGACCAGCGCAGGCATCTGACATGAGCTACGCCCGCATTGTGCGCTTAAGCCTTGTCGCGGGCGACGTGCAGGTTACGCGCCCGGGCCGCTCTGGCTGGGAGCCTGGCGCAGCGAACATGCCCATCACGCAGGGCATGACCATTGGTACGAACGAGGGCCGCGCGGAAATTCAATTCGAGGACGGCAGCACGGCCTGGATCTCCGAGAACACACTGGTGCAATTCACGGAACTCGCGCTCTCCGATGGCGGCCGTATCTCGAAGTTGACGCTTGCGCAGGGCACTGTGAGCATTTACGCGGACCTGAAGCGCGCCGATACCTTCATGGTCTCGACTTCGGAGGAGCAGATTGTGGTGCCGAAGCGTTCACTGTTCCGCGTGGATGCTTTCCACGACGGCGCTTCCATCAGCGTGATGCAGGACGAACTGCAAGTCAGCCCTCTCGCCGGATCGGCAGGCGCCACGACTCTCGTCAAGGGTCAGACGCTCGCTTACAAATCGAAAATGGAGACTGCCGCGATCTCCGCGAACCCCAAAGCTGACGCCTGGGATCGTTGGGTGAACGGCCGCGAACAGAACCTTCAAGTCGAGACCGCGCAGACGCTGTCTTATGCGAACGCGCCCTTCAGCTACGGCATGGGCGATCTTTCCGCTTATGGCGGCTGGAATTATTTTGCGGGCTACGGTTATGGCTGGCAGCCGTTCGGCATGACGGCAGGCTGGGCGCCATTTTCAATGGGCCAATGGGCGTCTTATCCGGGATTGGGTTGGACGTGGATCAGCTTCGAGCCATGGGGTTGGGTTCCTTATCACTTTGGCGATTGGATGTTCTCGCCGCTGTATGGCTGGATGTGGTTTCCGGACAATTTCGGCTTCTGGGATCCCGCGCCGGTGAATTGGTACGGTGTAGGAAACCAAGTGGCGTGGTCGCCGCGTGCGGGAATCGG
>DASYXV010000033.1:0-6265 GCA_035934545.1 Candidatus Acidiferrales bacterium | reverse complement strand
GAGACTTCGGATCGCAGCGCAGTGCGCCTCTGGGAGCACGAGCGAAAGCGATAGTTGAAGACAAAACAAAAGCAGATCCCTGCCTGCGGCAGGCAGGCCTCACCGCCGTTCGTCAAAAGACGGAGACCGGGTTCCCTTCATACCTCAGGGCAGGCGGGATGACAATGAAACATTAAAACGAAAAGCGAAAAAACCCACCCTTCGCAAACTTCGCTCCCTTCCTTCGTCAGGGTAAACAGGATGGGGCACCCGCAAAACCGAAAGCCGAAAAGCGAAGCAGACCGCTAGAGCATTTCGCGTTTTTTTTCTTCTTCTTCGCGTTTCTTGCGCTCTTCTTCCTCCTGCTTTTCGTAATCGGCGATTTCTTCCTCGGTCATCATGTAGTCTTCGCGCGAAGCGAACATCTTGCCGTTGCGGCGGTCACGGCCAGCACGGTCTTTCTGCCGGCGTTCCTTGTTCGCCGATAGCACGCTGACGTCACGAATCGGCTGCGCAATGGCGCCCGTTTCAAGAAGCAGGTCGCTGACCTTCTCGAGGAAATCGTTCAGGTTGAGCGGCTTCATGGCGTAGGGCAGGCGCTCCTTATCGAGAACGGGCCGCGCCCATCGCGCGGCTAGCAGGGGCACCAGAAAGAGCACGCGCAACCCATTCTTCGCCGCGTCCGGATCGGCCTCCACTTGCGCGAGTTCTTTCAACGTGGTGAAGAGGGGGCCGGTAATATCAGCGAGGGCGATATTGACAATGACCAGCGTCCAATGGCCGCGAGCAAGCTCGCGCATTGCTTCGCTGGCGAATGGTACCACGCGCACGCGCCAACCCTCGGAGTCAAACACTTGCTGCAGGGCGTGCTGGCTCGCCTCGTCGTCATCAACAATCAGTATGTGAACTTCGCTCAACTTGCCTCCGAGCCCAGTATAGAGCCTCGCCTGTAGCGCGCGAGTCCGGCCGCCCGGGCCGGTTTCCAGGGCTGCGGCTGTCCTGTGGGCCAGCCGCCGGAGGCGAATAAATAGCGAATAGATTTTCCTTGACAAGGCGAACACAAAGCGAATATATTCGGCGCACTCACCTCAGCGAGGTGTTCGTTACCGATGGCTACTTTTCCCACGCTTCGAGCCGCTCCGGCGCCGCCAAAGCCCCGTTTGCGCCGCTCGACTGCGACCAGCCTCACCCTTTTCCCCGCCGCCCCCAACGGCATTGGTGAGGCTCACGGCGCTTCTTCGCCCCCTCCGGACGCCAACCGGAGTTTGAAGCCCGCAGAGAATCTGGTCGGTATCGCACGCCTCGCCGCTTCCTCTTCGTTGGCGGAAACGAAGCGCGGCACGGAATATTTTCTTCTGCCGGTTCGCTCGATTCTCAATCGTTGCAATTCGCCTCGCGTTCCTTTTGCCTGGACGGTGAACCCCTACCGCGGCTGCGAATTTGGGTGCCACTATTGTTATGCGCGCTATACGCACGAGTATATGGAGCTCGACGGCGGCGATTTCGAGCGGAAGATTTACGTCAAGGAGAATGCCAGCGCCCTGGCGGCGCGCGACCTTGAGAACGAGAAAATCTGGGGAGAGCACATAGCCATCGGCACAGCGACCGATCCCTATCAACCGGCGGAGGGAGAATTCAAGGCCACGCGCGCCATCCTGGAACAAATGACCAAGCGCGAGGGCCTGCAGCTTTCCATCACGACAAAGTCGAATCGCGTGGTGCGGGACATTGAACTGCTGAAGAAGATTTCCGAGCGTTCCGCGCTGACCGTGAATTTATCCGTCACCACCGTCTCTGCTCGCCTTGCCCGCCTGCTGGAGCCTCGCGCGCCGCGTCCGGACCTGCGGCTCGATGCCGTGCGCCGTTTGCGCGACGCCGGGATTTCCGCCGGAGTGCTGGCGATGCCGATTGTGCCGGGAATCACCGATGGCGAAGACGCTCTCGGCGCTGTGGCAAAGGCCGCGCGAGATGCCGGCGCGCAATGGTTCGCCGGACGCGTGCTGTTCCTGATGCCGGCGGCTCTGAGGCAATTCATACCATTCATCGAAGCGAAATTTCCGAAACTGGCGCGGCAGTATCGCGAATGGTACGTCAAGCACGGCAACGCGCCGGAGAGTTATCGCAGAGAAATGTCGGAACGCGTGGAGCGCTTGCGCAAGAAGTATGGCTTCGATGTGCGGCCTGATCGCTCGGGAGATAATTCCTGGCATTCGCCGCAAATGGCGCTTGCTCTCGGCACGCAAACGCCACCGTGCACGGCTCCGCCACGGATGTTTGCCGCTTCCACTTTGGCGACTTCAGCGGTTCAGCTCAAGGCAGGATGATTCGCGGAGCTGCGGATTCCGCTTTAGCAGACTGCGGAAACTGCGCGCGTAGAAAATCGAGGAAGGCGCGGGAGCGCGAGCGGCCATTTGTCTCGCGGGTGCCGACGCGCAGAAGAAAAACGAGCAGGCGAAAAATTTCGGAGTCTTTCAACTTGCTGAAACCAGTCTGCTGCGCTTCCTGCTGCTTGAATTCCTGCAGGAATTGCGCGAGTTGGGCGTAAAGCGCGCGCGGCAGAGGCGCTTCCGGCGGCCGCTCGAAGTAAATCCCCGATTCGAGCGTGCGGTACGTTTCCGCCAGCGCCTGGATGGCCGATAGAATTTCCGGATCGCGAGTGGCCTCGTTTTCCTGCGCGAAATTCAAAATCGCCAAACCGACTCCCGAAAGCGCCTGGCCATTACGGCGAATAATGTCCACGGGAAATTGCAAATCCGGAAACGGGAAATCCTGCGCGCCCAGCGGCTCGCGATGAACGATTTCGTAACGCCGCGCCGCAATCAGGTGAGGGCAATCCGAGGGGCAGTCGATGGTCACTTCGCGATACGTGCCGCAGCAGATGGCGCAGATGTTTTCGCCCTTCGCGGGGCAGAATCGTTTGGGCTTGCGTTTTTCGCAGATCGGACAGCTCACAGCGTCTCCCTAGATCAGAACCGAATCATCGAGGGTAAAGGATTGGACTTGCCGGGGCAAGCTGACGCGGCTGTGGGGGACGGGAGATTCCTTCAGTGTCCGCAAGAAATTGCCGGGTTGTGATCGGTCGGTTGCGATCAGGATGTCACGTGAAGATGTGGCGTGACGATGTGGCGTCACGATGTTACGTTACGACGTAGCGCCGCGTTGACGCAGCAAAGCGGCAGCGTCGGTTTGACCCTTTGCCTCCGCCATCGAGAGCGGCGTCTGGCCATCATCGGTGCGCGCACTCGAATCCGCGCCGTGGTCCAAAAGCAGCTTGGCGATTTCGAGCTTGCCGCCAGTGGCGGCTTCGTGAAGGGCGGAATATCCGGCTCCATATCGATGCGCCGCGTTTGCGCCATGGGACAGGAGCAAGCGAACCATTTCCGCGTCACCGCAGGCCACGGCGCCCGTCAGCGGCGTGTAACCCGTGGAATTTTTTGCAACGGCATTCACGTCCGCGCCATTCGCGAGCAGCCACTGCGCTGCTTCTCGGTGTCCAAAAAACGCCGCCAAAGCGAGGGGCGTAAAGCCGTCAGCGGAATATGAATTGATTGCAGCGGGATTTTGCGCGACCAGCGCCGCTACGTTCTCGGACTTCCCGGACGCGGCCGCTTCATGAATGTCCAACTGTGCGCCACGCTCGAGCAGCAGATCGCAAACATCCATCCTGCCGTGATAGATCGCCGTCATCACCGCGGATGCGCCCGATTCAGCGCGCGCATTCGCCAATCTCGGCTCAATCACCAGCATCTGCTTGACGCGCGGAGCGTCTCCGGCCTTTACTGCGTCCAGAAACTTCTGCGCGCCAAGCATGAATTTTCTCCGTCAACAAAGGAGGCCGATAAATTTAAGACGGACTAGACAGGCCTCCGCGGCGCTAACGCCGCGCGCGATCGTTTCGGACTGCTTCTTCGACGAGCGCTTCGAGGTCGCGCCGGTTGAGCGTGACGCGATCAGGCTCAGCGGAATCAGCCGTCACCGGGCAGGGTGCGCTGGCGCCCGCCGCCGTTTCCAGGCCGTAACGGGCGCGCGCCGCCAGAAGTTTCTCCACGTCTTCGCGGGAAAGCAAAACCTGTTTATGCAGAAGCTCCGTGACCAGAGCGACGCGAGCGAAATGCTCGACCGTCTCCATGCGATAGAAAGCTGTCAACAGATCAGCCCCGTACGTCACTACGCCGTGATTCGCCATGAGAATCGCGTCATGCGACTGTACATACGGCTCGATGGAATCCGTCAGCTCAGGCGTTCCTGGAGTGCCATATTGCGCCAGCGGGACACTGCCAAGCCCCATCACCGCTTCGCTCAGCAGCGCTTTATTGAGTGCCAACCCCGCGGAAGCGTACCCAGTGGCCGTGATGGGATGCGCGTGGCAGACGGCATTCACATCGGGGCGCAGCCGGTAAATCAGCAGGTGCATCGCCAATTCCGAGGAAGGATTGCGGCGGCCGGAGATTTTGTTTCCTGTGCTGTCGGTGATGACGAGTTCGTCGGGCGACATCATGCCTTTGGAGACGCCTGTCGGCGACGTAAGCAAGCGATTGGGACCCAGGCGGAGGGAAATATTTCCGTCCGTGGCGGCGACGAAGTTGCGGTCATGAAACCAGCGCCCGACCGCGCAAATGTCGCGGCGATGCTCGTCTTCGCTCTTCAGCGCCCCGTGCGAGATGGATCCGGAAAGCATGTTCGAGCCCTCGGTTGCCTCGCCGCCCCAGCGGATGCCCCCTTACGAGGCGAGGGTATTCTATCTCGCGTGTCCAGTTTTAACGATATTTTTGCAGATTAAGCATAGATTCCGCGATGCTTCAAGGCAATCGCCACGCGGTCAATCGCCAGCATGTAGGCGGCGATGCGGTTGTTGACGCCATGCTTTTCGGCGTAGCGCACCACGTCGTCGAAGCTGCGATCCATCACGTCCTGCAGCCGCTCGTTCACTTCGCGCTCGCGCCAGAAGAATCCCTGACGGTCCTGCACCCATTCGAAGTAGCTGACGGTGACGCCGCCAGCATTCCCAAGGATATCGGGAATAATGAATACACCCTTTTTGCCGAGGACTTCATCGGCGGGCGCAGTGGTGGGGCCGTTCGCACCTTCGCAGAGGATTTTCGTTTGCACGCGGCTGACATTCTGGCTGGTAATTTGATTCTCGATCGCGGCGGGAATCAGGATGTCGCAAGGTTGAAACAGAATGTCCTGCGCGGAGATCTTCTGTCCGCCACCGGGGAAATCCGGCAAGGCTTTGTGCTGGTCGTAAACCCAGTCAATCACTTTCGGAACGTCGAAACCTTTTTCGTTGAACAGGCCGCCATGCACATCAGCGAGTCCGATGATTTTGTATCCAGCCTCGTGCATCAGCCTTGCGCCCATTGAGCCGACGTTGCCGAATCCCTGAATGACAACACGGCAATCTTGTTTTTTCATGCCGAGCTTGGCTATGGCCTTGTCGCAGACCATCATGACGCCGCGGCCGGTCGCTTCGGGACGCCCCAGTGAGCCGCCCAACTCGAGAGGCTTGCCGGTAACGACAGCCGTGACCGTGTGGCGCATGTGCATCGAATAGGTGTCCATCACCCAGGCCATTACTTGGGCGTTCGTGTTCACGTCGGGAGCAGGGACGTCGCGTTCCGGGCCGATCCAGTCGGAAAGCTCTGCCGTATAACGGCGCGTCATGGCCTCGAGCTCGCGCTGCGACATTTTGTCAGGATCGCAGATGATGCCGCCCTTCGCACCTCCAAAGGGAATGTCGACCACAGCGCACTTCCAGGTCATCCAGGACGCCAGCGCGCGGACCTCGTCAATTGTGACGTGAGGGGAGTAGCGAATTCCGCCCTTGCCAGGGCCGCGAACCAGCGAGTGCTGCACGCGATAGCCGGTGAAAACCTCCAGCCGTCCGTCGTCCATCTTCACGGGGATATAAACGGTGATTTCCTTATTGGGGTACTGCATGTAGCGGTAAAGGTCCTGCGGGAGGCCGAGGTGCTTCGCAGCTTCCTCAAACCGCGCTTCCGCCGCTTCGTAGGGATTCAGTTCGTGTTCCAGTGACAATGCCATGGCGACGCTCTCCTCGACGGAATGAAATTGGACGATAGCGCTGGCGGCTCCAAGCGGCGGATCGGCCAGGACAGCGTCGGCCAGTATACGTAGCCGCGCCCTCGCCACGCAAGATAGCGACTGCGAGCTTGATGTGCATTTAGAAAACAGAGGGGCGTTTCGGAAATACTGCAGGATTCTTGAGAACTACCCGTTACGACCGCATGCCCTTGGCGAAATGCCGCAACAGTAGGCGCGCCAG
>DASYXV010000020.1:0-2182 GCA_035934545.1 Candidatus Acidiferrales bacterium | reverse complement strand
GTCGAATAATTTCTCCGGAGCGGAAGAGGCATTTCAGCGCGCGGTCACTCTCGAACCCGATGACGCCAGTCATCGCAAAGGTCTTGCCCAGGCCCTGCTCTCCGATCACAAATACGAGCAAGCGCTCAGCCAGTACGAGCGTTTGACGAAAATTGAGCCCGACAATCCGGAGAACTATCTCCGCATGTCGCAGATCTATCGCCATCTCAATCAGCTCGACAAGTCCGAAAACAATTTGATGCAAGCCAAGAAGTACGCGCCCGGAAGTCTGGAAGTGCTGTACAACGAAGCGCTCCTTTATGAAGCGCAAGCGCGCTACAAAGACGCTATACAAGTTCTCTCCGATGCCATCGCTGGGGTGAAGGCGCAGCAGCAAGAGGGCCAGCCGGCTCCGAACGCACTGACGATCCTTTACGAGCAACTGGGCATGGCCTATCGGCAAAGCGGAGATTTCTCTTCCGCCGAGCGTTCCTTTGAAGACATGCAGCAACTCGGACCGGCCTCGCAAAAGCGAGGCGAGCTGTTGTTGATTGATACTTACCGCACCAGCGGTGATATCAAGCGCGCAATCGCCGAAGCCGAAAAGGCCCGTACTGCCGATCCCGCCGATCAGAGTCTGGCAGTAACCTACGCCATGCTCCTCGGTGACAATGGCCAAACGGACGACGCCACGAAAGTCCTTCGTGCACTGGTTCACGGGAATCAGGCGGACCGCGAGACCTATCTCGATCTCGCACAGATCGAAGAGCGCGGCAAACGCTATGCCGATGCCCAAACCGATGCGAACAAGGCCCTGAGCATGTCTCAGGATGATTCCGACAAAGAGACAGTTTGGTTTCTTCTGGGTTCGATCTATGACGGGCAGAAGCAATACGATCAGGCCGAGCAAATGTTCCGTAAGGCTCTGGCCATTAATCCCCACGATGCCATGGTGCTGAACTATTACGGCTACATGCTCGCCGACCGTGGCATTCGCCTAGACGAAGCAATCACGATGATCCGCAGCGCCGTGGTCGAAGACCCCACCAACGGCGCTTACCTTGACAGTCTTGGGTGGGCCTACTACAAACAGGGCAACCTCGCTGAAGCCCAGCAATACCTGCAACAGGCCGTTTCGCACAGCGCCAACGATCCTACCGTCCTCGGCCATCTGGGCGAAGTCTACGCAAAGCTCGGTCAAACAGACCGCGCGGAACAAACGTGGGAGAAGGCATTGGTTTACTGGCACAAAGCCCTTCCTGCTGATTATGAAGCGGAAAAGGTCTCCGACCTGGAGATCAAGCTGAAAAATCTGAAGCGCCACCGCGTCGCGGAGAAATCAGTCGGCGGCGACCCCAAACCGTAATATTCTCTGCGAATGAAGCGATCCGTTCGTCTCCCCGCCTTCGCGAAAATCAATTTGTGCCTTCATGTCGTCGGGCAGTTTCCCGACGGCTATCACGAACTGCGCACAATTTTCCAGTCGATTTCTCTTCACGACACTTTGGAGTTGGAATTATCTGCTGGAAAAGAAATCAGCCTTGAGATTGATGACCCTTCACTCCCCGCCGATTCCACGAATCTGGTGTGGCGCGCCATTGACGCCTTGCGCCACGAGCTTGGTCTTCGCCAGGGAGTCCACGCGAAGCTTACGAAAGTCATACCCGTCGCTCGCGGCCTCGGCGGTGGCTCCAGTGACGCGGCCGCCGCGCTCACTGGCTTGCTGCGCCTGACGCGGCGTCAGCTTCCGCTTCCGCGGCTCATGGAAATCGCCGCAGGCTTGGGCGCTGACGTGCCATTTTTCCTTTTCGGAGGGCGCGCTCTGGGCGTTAATCGTGGCGACGAAATTTATCCTCTTCCCGACGTGCACCGCAGAACTATCCTCGTCGTTTCTCCGCGCGACATTGGGGTCAGCACGCGCGACGCCTATGCCTGGCTGGATTCCCGTTTAACCAAGCCTCGTCAATTGACAAAACCAGCCGCGACCCATAGAATATGGGGTTTCTGCGCTCTGTGCTGGAGCCGGCAGAACAGCGGCATCTCGAATGACTTCGAGGTGGCCGTTTTTAGCCGTCACGCCCGTTTAGCTAAAATCAAACGGACTTTGCTTCAGGGAGGAGCCGCGGAAGCCGCGCTGGCGGGTAGCGGGTCGGCGGTGTTCGGAGTCTTCCGAAACCCAGCGCAGGCGCGCCGAGTCGCTCGA
>DASYXV010000019.1:0-66180 GCA_035934545.1 Candidatus Acidiferrales bacterium | reverse complement strand
TGCACTTCAAGCCCAGGTAAGGTTCTTCGCGTTGCGTCGAATTGAACCACATGTTCCACCGCTTGTGCGGGCCCCCGTCAATTCCTTTGAGTTTCAGCCTTGCGACCGTACTCCCCAGGCGCAGGACTTATCGCGTTAGCTTCGGCACGAGCCCCGTACAGGGCCCACGCCAAGTCCTGATGGTTTAGGGCTAGGACTACCAGGGTATCTAATCCTGTTTGCTCCCCTAGCTTTCGTCCCTCAGCGTCAGTTGCGATCCAGCGGGCCGCTTTCGCCTCGGATGTTCCTGCAGATATCTACGCATTTCACCGCTACACCTGCAATTCCACCCGCCTCTCTCGCACTCGAGCACGGCAGTTTCGGGAGCAGTCTCAGAGTTAAGCCCTGAGATTTCACTTCCGACTTGCCGCACCGCCTACGGACCCTTTACGCCCAGTAATTCCGAGCAACGCTGGCCCCCTACGTTTTACCGCGGCTGCTGGCACGTAGTTAGCCGGGGCTTCTTCTACCCGTACCGTCAGACCCTTGCGGGTTTTCGTCCGGGTCGAAAGGGGTTTACGCTCCGAAAAGCTTCATCCCCCACGCGGCGTCGCTGCGTCAGGCTTTCGCCCATTGCGCAAGATTCCCCACTGCTGCCTCCCGTAGGAGTCTGGACCGTGTCTCAGTTCCAGTGTGGCCGGCCATCCTCTCAGACCGGCTACCGATCATTGCCTTGGTGAGCCGTTACCTCGCCAACAAGCTAATCGGCCGCGGGCCCCTCTTCCTGCGCCTTACGGCTTTGATTCCCTCGGTCGTAACCAAAGGAATGTTATGCGGTATTAGTCCCGCTTTCGCGGGGGTATCCCCCACCGGAAGGAAGGTTGCCCACGTGTTACGCACCCGTTCGCCACGCGCCGGCTCCGTGTATTGCTACACAAAACTGCGCGTTCGACTTGCATGTGTTAAGCACGCCGCCAGCGTTCGCTCTGAGCCAGGATCAAACTCTCGTTTGAATCCGGTGCCCTCTGAAATTCTCGCGAAAATCAGAAAGCGAACTTATGATCGCTCGGTTCCAAAGAAACCGAACGGGTTCTGGCATGTCTTATCCGATTGTCAAAGAGCGACTCGCATGAAGCGAAAGAACTCGCCGCAAGCAGGACTTCCTGACCCGCAGGAAGGAGTACAGACAATTGAGTATTCTACGGATTTCGCGAGGCAGTGTCAACTGCTATTCCGCTAGGTGCGAATTGCGTTAGTTTTGCGCTTCGATGATTTTGCGCTCTTCGGCGGTGATGCCGTAGAGTCCGTAGACCAGATTATCAATTTCGGCGTCGGTGGCGGCGATTTCGCGTTCGAGGCGTTGGAGTTCGGTGGGCGCGAGCTTGTCGGAGTGCTTCTTCTTGTTCAATTCCAGCATGCCCTGAATCAGCCGAGAGACCTCATGGTGGACGTGGACGTCCGCTTGGCTATTGAAGTCAATTCGGCGAATGGGAATTCTCTTGAGAAACATTGTTTTGTAGATGTAAAAGCCATTTGCTTTCGGAACCGTGATCTCTCTGTAATAGAAATCGATGAGCTTCGAGTTCAACAATCCCAGCAGGTAATTCAAGCTCTCGCGCAGGTCAGGCCTCAAAGTTATGCCGCAAACGGTGTCGCCGTAGAACTGAGTCGAGTCAGCAATCGCGAAGCGGCTCGATTCGGCAAGTTCGGGAACGACGATCTTCGGGGCGGTGAGCAACCGCAAGTCTCGCTGGCACCAGAGTTCGTACCAAGCCTTCGAGGAGGATTCGAAGTATGGCCTGCCACCAAGCTCGCGACGCCGGGAGTTTAGGTATTTCCAAGCGTGCTTGAACTTTCGCAAGCGTGCCTCTGGAAGTGCCTCCGTCCTGCACGTCTTAAGTCGGTACGGGTAGAGGACCACGTCGCGAATGGGTTCGAGAAAATAGCGGCGAACCTCGTTGCCGCGGATGCAGTGGCGGATAACATCTGACTCTAGCCCCACATGCCGAGCAGCTTCGAGCGGCATTAGGAACACGTCGTTCATGCCCGTAACGATCCCCTCAGAGATTCCGCTGGTTAGCTCTGCAAGCCGAACCGGGGCAGACTTTTCGATTGACTCGACAATCTTCGTTTTTTGCTCATCTCGAAAAACCCACGGGTCTCTCCCAAGAGTGGCCTGGCGAATCCTCGACCCTGGGTCGCTGAGGGACCGTCGTCTGTAGAGCAGGTATTGCTCCGACAAAGGTACTGACTTCCTAAACAGGAATATTCCCACGTAGTTGAGCGCTCCGGAAAAGACTTGAACATCCTGAAAATCACATATCTCTTCGACTCGTACAGATTTCGCGATGTGCGCTCGCAGAGCCTCGCCGTGTCCGCGCTTAGTGAAATTTGTCGGGCAGATGAAGCTCAAAAGCCCGCCCTCTCTCAACAGGCTCAGACCGCGTTCTATGAACGGGAGATAGTAGTCAAACTTGCCTTTGGCAGATGCAAAAGCCTCCTTGAGATACTTCTTGTCTTTCATAAATCCGTGAAAGCCAATATAGGGCGGGTTGCCGATGACGGCATCGAAGCCGCCGGATTGGAGAATGTCTCCGAAGCCGTTTTCGCGATCGTTCCAGTTGAATGGGTTGATGCGCTGGCGCTCTTCGGCCGAGAGGGGCTTATCGTCTTCAATATCGGGGCTGATGAGGGAATTGCCACAGCGGACGTTGTATTTGAGTTCCGGCAGCTTGTCCTGCTTGGGGATTTGGATACCGAGCTCGCCTTCGAGCATTTTGAGGTAGAGGCTCATCATGGTGACCTCGACGGCTTGCGGGTCAATGTCCACGCCGTAGAGGTTGTGCTGAATGATGAGGGACTTGGCGTAAAAAGAGAGGCGGAGATTGCCGTCAGGATCAGTGCGAGTCATCGGCACAAGACCTTGAGCAGCGGCTTCTTTTGGGTGCTCGCGGTAATAATTCAGATACCAATCGATCAAAAATTGGAATGCGCCGATAAGAAACGAGCCGGAGCCACAGGCGGGGTCGAGGATGCGGATTTTGTCGACTTCTTTCGGGGATTTGTCTTCGACGAGCTTTCCGACGGTATTTCTGACGATGTAATCCACGATGTATTGAGGCGTGTAGTAGACGCCGCCAGCCTTGCGGACTTCGGGCTTAGGCTCAATGAATACGCGCTTGGGAGTGATGCGCAGAGTGTTGCCGAGGTAGCGTTCGTAAATGGAGCCGAGAAGCTCGACGCCGATGACATCGAAGCGGTAGTTGCTCTTGGGCGGGTAAAGCTGGCGAATGATTTTTACGAGGACGTGCGACTCGATTTTGATTTCTTCGCACGGATGAGGCTTGAAGATTTCGCCGTTGAACCGGGTGTTGAACTCCTGAAATACCTGAACGAGCTGTTCCATGATGTTCCGGCGACCGCCGCTCTCTTCCCAGATTACGGCGATGTCCCACAGCTGGCGCTGGTCAATGACTTTGCGATCTTCTGCGATGCGGATGAAGATGATGCGGTCAAGAAGGCGCTGGACGATGTCGTTTAGCGCTTGCACGTCGTGCTCGGGATTTTGGGCATGGATGGCGTTGGCCAGGTCGTGCCGCCAGGTCGTGAGATTATCGAGGAAGTCTTTGTCGACCGGAATCTTCTGGAGGAGGGATTTGCGATCTTTGCGGAGGAATTGGTCGAGCGAACCGGCGGCGACGCGGTCGCGGGAAAGTTCCCAGAGCTTGTCGATCTTCTCGGCGTATTCGCTGTAGATGAGGTGAAAGGCTTCGCCGTCGTAAGGACGCTTTTCGTCGGGGCGGAGGGAGGCGTCGAAGAATCGGAACTGCTCAAAGTCGCAGACGCCCGCGAAGAAGATGTCGCGGCTGTTCCACGCGTAACGCTTGGTCTGAAGGATGTCGTCCGTACGAAGTGCTTCTGAGGGCGATTTTACTTCGAGGAAGAATTTCGTTTGGCCGTTGAGGCGGAAGGTGTAGTCGGGCCTACCGTGCGTTTCACCCTTCTCTTCCCAGACTTCGCAAAGGTGGTAGGGCACACCCGCTTCGTTGCGCACATCCCAGCCAAGAGCTTCGAGAAGCGGAGAGATGAATTGGGTGCGAGTTTGCATTTCGTTGTACTGCGGAGAGAGGTAGGTGTCGCGGTCTGCTTCGTACTTTCTGACGAGCGCTTGGAGGGCTCGAGCGAAGGATTCTTTTGTGACCTGGGGCATCGCGAGGGATTATAGCGGAAAAGTAATATTTAGCGGAACGTCATGTCGCAACCAAGAACAGCGAGCGGCGACGCGCGCAGGGATGTCAGGGCCGACCCTGACGCCCTAAACGCGCGCGAGAGGAAGTGTGCTTCGAGATGCAGACTCCAATTCCACAGGCTGCTGCTGTTGCGGCGCCCTGTACGTCATGCTAGGGTCATCCTGGAGGCTAGAAGCTCGATGCTGGAGGCTGGAAAAGCCGAATGGCGAGGCGCTTCGACTTCGCTTCCCTCGGCTACGCTCGGGACAGGCAGCACAAGTAAACCCGCCGCTACGTAGACAACTCGATTCTTTCCATCGCGCGGGCAGGGCGAGCCCAGCCCCTACTGGGGGCTTGGGGCTGGATGTGAGAGGCGGAAAAGGCAAAGCGGCCCGCCACGGCGGGCAGGCGTCGAGTTCCGGCCTTCGGAGTCCCATGGACTCCGCCGGAATCCGCGAAGCGGACCGCCGCACTCCATAAAAGACGGAGCGAATCGTGCCCGGTCGGGAATGCGCCAACCGGCCGCTACACAGGCAAAAGCGACGGGCACCCGCCTACGCGTCGAATCGGCACGGCGCGGCGAAAGCGGAGTGAGGGCAAAGCGGCCCGCCACGGCGGGCAGGCGTCGAGTTCCAAAATGCGGAATCCGCGAAGCGGACCGCCGCACTCCATAAAAGGCAAGAGCGAAGGCGAAATGCTGCATGCCATCCCGGCTAAAACACCGAGACGCAGAGGACGCGGAAGGTGGCCTCTACAAGAACGGCATCGCGAATCGCGTCGTCTTAATCGCAAATGAAACGCACAGTCGCGAAAAGAGAAATGACGGAAAACAAAGGACTTATGAAATTCTAATCGCAAATGAATTTCAATGTGGAGGCAGTCATGCGTGGCGAGCGAACGTGAGGACACACAGGCTGAGAGCCTGTGCCACGTACTCAAGGCGGGAAAGGCAAAGCGGCCCGCCACTCCTGCGGCGGGCAGGCGTCGAAAGGCGAAATGCAGATCCCTCGTCGGACGCTTGTCGCGTCCTCGCTCGGGATGACAGCGAGAGGAGAAGGACCGTGCCCGGTCGGGAAAGCGCCGACCGGCCGCTACATGAAATCCATAGCGAGAACAAGATTCGCGCGCGAGGGCGGTGGCGAAAGGCGATTCGCGACTGGATAAACCATACTTCAGCGGCTGAAGCCGCACTGATCTTACAGCGTTCATGTCGTGGCTGAAGCCACGACCCACAAAGATGCGCGAGTTGCAACACGGACTCTAAGGACGTTGGGCACGGGGGCGGAGGAGGCAATCGAGGGAGAAGGCGTTGTAATCAACGAGGAAGATGAGGGTGCAGAGAATCAGGGTGTACACAAGATTGTTGGCGACGGTGGCGGCGTCGCCGGAGATTTGCATGCCGGTGCTGAGCGCCATGATGAAAATCGCTTCGAGGGCAGCGGCGTAGAGAGTGAAAAGGCCCAGGATCAGAAGCGCGCCGAAGATGACTTCAGTGAAGGGTAGCAAGAGGGCGAAGATGTGCACGGCGAATCCGGGCAGCCAACTGTTGGCGAACTGGTTCTGCATGCCGGCCACGAATCGCGAGTAACCACTGATGAATTTCTGCACGCCCCAGAAGAAAATCACGAAGCCGATGCTGATGCGTAAGAGGGCGTAGCCGAGGCGGCGCGGTTCGATTCGCATAATTTCCTCCGTCTTCAAAGAATGCGACACTTGGGGCCGCGCGGCAAGCAGTTCCGCTTGAATTGCATGGCTGCCCGCTCACGTCAACGCAATCTATCGGCCCGCATGCCGCGCATTTTAGCAGCGATCGCGAGCTTCCATCATCTTTCAAGAATAATCAAGACTTGACGATTCTCGATCCGAATCGTTCGAGGCAGCATTTCGGGCAGCGCTCGCATCTGCAACTACTTGTCGGCCCGAGGCGCGCGTTCCGTGGCGTCAGAGGAGTCAATCATCTGGCACGGACAGACGTTTCAATGATATAAATTTCATTCGCCCGTTTGCCGGCTCGCCTGCATGAACGGGGGAAACCAGGCTTCTCTGCTGGGATTTCATGCTGCGTCCTGCGCTGCAATGAGAATTACGGGGAGGAATTTGATGAGTTGGAAACGCGCTCTCGTGTCTGTCGCCGGCTTGTGGCTGGCGGTGTCGCTTGCTCCGATGCGCCTGGCGGCGCAGGACCAGAATCCCACTACGGGCGGGATCACCGGCGTGGTCGTGGATCCGAACAACGCGATCATCGTGCACGCCCGCGTGATCCTGAGGAACAACGCCCGGGGGACGACCGAGCAGGCCAATACCAACAACTCTGGCGCGTACCAGTTTGTGCTGCTCGAACCCGGCGCCTACACGATCACCGTGGAGGCCTCCGGCTATCAAGTGGCCAATCGCCAGGTCAACGTCACGGTCGGCGAACCGATCCTCGTGAACTTCCAGCTCGCAATCCAGGTTCGAGGAGTGGCCGCGCCCAAGCCAAAGTCAACCACTCTCCTGCAGGCGGAGAGCGGCAACCGGTCAACCACGCTTACGCCGCAGCAAATCTCCGAGTTGCCGAATCCGGGCAACGATATCACTTATCTGGCCCAGATCGCGCCGGGCGTGCTGATGAATACGGAGTCGGGCACAGGACATTTTTCGAGCACCGGCACCTCCACCGCATCGAGCAGCTTTACCATCAACGGCATGAACGACAACGAGCCGTTCCTCAACGTGAACAATTCCGGCGCGACCAAACTGCTGCTGGGCTCGAATGAAATCCAGGAAGTCACGGTGACGACGGAGAATTTTTCGGGCAACTCGGGAGATTTCGGCGGCGCCAGCGTCAACTACGTCACCAAATCCGGCGAGGGCGGGTTGCACGGCAACGCCAACTATCTGTGGAACGGCAGGAAACTAAACGCAAATAGCTGGCTGAACAATCAAGCGGGTACGGTTCGCCCATTCGACAATGTGAATCAGTGGTCTGCGGGACTGGGTGGAAGAATCAAGAGAAACAAACTCTTCATCTATTTCAACAATGAAGGCTTGCACGTCATGGTTCCCACCACGCAGCAGGTCATAGTGCCAAGCCCGCAGTTCGAAGGCTCCGTGGTCAATAATCTCCAAAGCACCAATTCTGTGGTGTTCTACTGCGCGAACGGCCTCACCGTCACACCGCCCAACGGCGGCGCTCCGATAACGTGTCCTTCCTCAAACGGAGTGCAGACAAGTCCGTCCAACGCCAGGCTAGGTATTGGTATCTTCAATCTCTATAACACTCCTCCGGGATATGCCAATGCAAGTGATGTTCTTCCGCCAAATTCTTTTCCTGATCAGAGTGCTGGGTTTACAGATTTTACCGGAAACGGTTGCGGCACGTTCACAGGTGATCCCAACATTCCTCTGGGTAGTCCCAACTACTTCGCGAAGGAGCCCAATGGCACACCGCCGCCGACCCTATTGGCTTGCGCCCTAGCCTTTCAGTCCAATGGCAGCAATCTTTCGACGGATATGCTCTACACCGGGCGGGTGGACTATATATTCGGTGTAAATGACCGCGCATACGTGCGGTATCAGCGCGACTCAGGCAAAGAAGGCATTTTCACGGATCCTTTCGTCAATCCCGCCAACCCTACGACAAATTTCAACGTAGCGAGCAATTTTGCCGAGCATCAGGGACAATTGCAGGAGACGCATGCGTTCGGCAACGCGGGCGAGAACCAGTTCCTGCTCGCGGCCCAGTGGTCTTCCAACATTGTCCAGGGTACGCCCCAACCAATTGCAACATCCCGGTTTCCAGCACAATTGCATTTTGCCGATGGCTCGTTCACAGATCTTGGCGGAATTGAGTCGACGCTTCCACGAGGCCGCAATTCGACTCAAGTTCAAATCAGCGACGATTTCTCGCGCACCTGGGGAGACACGACACTGAAGATTGGCGGTTCGTTCCGCCGTCTCAACGTGAGCAATCACGACTTTGGCCGCAATACAATCCCGTTTCTTGAAGTTCTCTCGCTCAACGACTTTTTCAACGGGGGCGCGTCCGGAAGCTCAATGACTCAGTCGTTTCCGTTGTCCACCAACCTGCCCATGGCGTATTACGCGTCGGGCATGTATTTCGAAGACGACTGGCGCGCAAGCCAGGGTCTCGCTATCACGTTCGCTATCCGCGGCGGGCACGATTCCAATCCCATTTGCCGCTATCTTTGCTTTTCACGGCTGCCGAACGATTTCAACCGGCTCGCGAATGGCAGTAACGGATCGACGCTGGGCGATTGTCCCTACAACAACAGCGCATGCCTCACTGCCTCCGGGAACGAAGGGATCTTAAACAATCAAGAGCGAGCGTTCCCGAGCTACCAGAGCATCCTGTGGGATCCGCGAATCAGCTTCGCGTGGCGGCCGTATGGAGGATCGAGCAAAACTGTCATCCGCGCCGGTGCAGGATTGTTTCATGAACTCTTTCCGGCCATCGTGACGGACAGTTTGGCGTCCAACCCTCCGCAAGTGAATTCCTTCACTGTTCTGAACAACAATATCGCGCCAAGCGAAACAAGCGGCACTATCCCCAATCTCTTCGCCGCAGCAACAGGCGCCAATACGGCTTTCATCTCGGGATTCGCGACGGGGCAAACGCTCTCGCAGATCACGGTCGGCCCCAGTGGTCCGACTTCCTTCTTCCAACCGGGAATCACGGTGACGGATAGAAACATGCGCGCGCCCGAGTATCAAAAGTGGAGCCTGGAAATTCAGCGGCAAATGAAAACGAACACGATTTTCAGCGTTGGTATCGTGGGCACCCATGGAATTCATCTTCCTATCGTCAACAATTCCGCGAACGCCTTCGGCTTTTCCAACCTTCCCACTGGAACCGCTCCTCCGACGGGCGAGACCTACCCGACTGGCCTAACAAGCACGTTTCCGTCGGGACAATGCCCCGCCGGGTCTCAACCTTGCGCGGGGATTGATCCGCGCTTCAGCGAAGTCACGGTGATCTCCAATGCAGGCACCTCGAACTACAACGCAGCCATCGCGACATTCCAGCATCGCTTCGTGAAACTGGGCAACGGCGTGGTTCTGGCGAGCTACACGTTCAGCAAAGCGCACGACGATGTATCGAACGGCGGCGTCATTCCGTTCAACACGGGCGAGACGCCGAGCTTGCTGAGCCCGCAAGATCCATACAATTTCCGCGGCTCCTATGGCCCGTCTGATTTCGATGTCCGGCATAACGTGAGCGCAAGCTACGTCTGGGAGCTTCCTCTGCGGCAGATGTTCGGCGGGCGAGGCCCCGCAAGGCTCGTGAATGGGTGGCAAATCGCGGGAACGGTCTTTTATCGGACGGGATTCCCGTACTCGGTGACGGACCAGAAGTTCAGCAACAGCTTTGCGGGGAACGATTACTTTTCGACTATATTGCCGGCAGCTCTGGTCAAGGTCCCGCTCACGCCGTGCACTAGAGCCGCCGCGGGGACGAAAGGCAAGCCGTGCCTGCCCATCGCTTCCTTCCCTCTATCGGGACAGGAAAGTTTTCTCAGCGGGTTCAGCACGGGGATGCGCAACCTCTTCCGCGGGCCGAACTATTTCAACGCGGATTTCTCAGTGGTGAAGGACACACAACTGCCGGGGTGGCGGCGCGCGCATCTTGTCTTCGGAATGCAAGCGTTCAACGTGCTGAACCACGCGAATTTCGATCTGCCCATCGCGGACATTTCCAATCCACTCTTCGGCACGATCCAGCGGCAGATTAGCTCGCCCACAAGCATCCTGGGCGAGTTCCCCGGCGCCAACGCTTCCGCGCGGATGGCACAGATCAAAGCAGAAATTCGCTTTTAGAAGCGCCGCTCGCGCGCAAGGCCGCATCGCGCTCGGAAGGGCACCGATTGTAACGGTCGCCGGCGAAAGCGCGGGGAAGTAGCAGACAATCCATTCGTTCCTGCCTGGTTCCGCGTCGCGCAGCCCGCTTTCGACGGCTCCACGCGAAACACCGCGGCGATTCCGTGCGTATGATAATCTGGAAAGGAATTCACGCCGGTCATGCCGCGCAAAACCACAATGGCGTTCGGAGAAGCGGTGCGCATCGCTGTGTCGAGCCTCTGGGCGCACAAGATGCGCAGCGTCCTCACGCTTCTGGGCGTGGTGATTGGCGTGACGTCGGTCATCGCGGTGGTGAGCATCATCACCGGCCTGAACACATACGTTGCCGAAAAAGTCTTCAACCTGGGCGCGGACGTCTTCCTCATCAATCGCGGGCCATCCATCATTACCAATATGAAGGAGTACGAAGAGACGCAGAAGCGCCGGAAATTCAAGCTTGGCGACTTTAAAGCGGTTCTCAGCGCCTGCAAGGACTGCCGCAACGTGGGCGCGGCGCTAAGGCATGAAAACGGCCAGGTGAAGTACGGCATGAATTATCTGACCAACGTCGCCATCCGCGGCTGGACTCCCTCGATGGCCATCATCTACGACATCGATCTGGCTTCGGGCCGCCACATCAATGAAATCGACGTGCAGCAAGCCTCGCCGGTTTGCACCGTCGGCGAGGATATCGTCAGCAATCTCATGCCTGGAGTGGATCCCCTCGGCAAAGAGCTTCACGTGGAGAACGAAGACTGCACCATCATCGGCGTCGGCCAAAAACAAGGCTCCGTCCTGGGCCAGTCGCGCGACGACTGGGTCATCATTCCGATCACGAACTACATCAAGATGTACGGGACCAACGACTCGGTCGTAATCTGGATCAAGGCCTACTCGACGGCGACTCTCGACAGAACCATGGACGAAGTCCGCCTGATTCTGCGCGGCCGCCGCCACGTTGCTTACAGCGACGACGATGATTTCGTGATGGAGGACAATGCATCTTTCCTCTCGCTCTGGGGAAGCATCAGCGGCGCGTTCTTCGGCGTCGTAGTCGTGATCGCCTCGATATCGCTCATTGTCGGCGGCATCGTGATCATGAACATCATGCTTGTCAGCGTGACGGAGCGGACGCGAGAGATCGGCCTGCGGAAGTCCATCGGCGCGCGCAGCAACGACATCCTGCTGCAGTTCCTGATTGAGTCTTCGACGATCGCGGCGATTGGCGGGCTCTGGGGCGTGCTCTTCGGAATTATGCTCGCAAAGCTGGTCTCATTGCTTACTTCTCTGCCCAGCGTCGTCGAACTCTGGTCCGTCATCGCAGGACTTATCGTAGCGACCAGCGTCGGAGTATTCTTCGGCGTTTATCCGGCGTCGAAGGCCGCCCGGCTCGACCCTGTCGTCGCGCTCCGCTCCGAATAGGAGCGTCGCTCTTCGCCTGTTGCTTGGGATTTTCTTTAGATGCAGGCGCCTGCTTCGTCGGACCATTCGAGCTGAATTGTGTACTCGCCAATCGTCCGCGTCTTTTTATCGCGAATGAGGCCTCGTCTCAGGGGAAAACCGGCGCACGATAAGACTTCTCGTGTTCGTTTCGCGTCCCTGCTGCCTCGAATTGCGCGACGGCCCACTTAGCCGACTACCTTTGTAGACTCATTTCCTTAGAGTAGAATCTCCGCATTACCAGTGGTGGAGGAATGAACCTTCATATTGGAACAAAGCTGGGGCCTTATGAAGTGCAAGCCCTGCTTGGCGCGGGGGGAATGGGTGAGGTCTATCGCGCGCGGGACACGCGGCTCGACCGCACGGTGGCGATCAAGATTCTCCCGCAGCATCTGACCGCGAAGGCGAACGTGAAGCAGCGGTTCGAGCGCGAGGCGCGCGCCATTTCTTCCTTGCAACATCCCAACATCTGCACGCTCTTCGATGTGGGTCATCAGGACGGCACGGATTTTCTGGTCATGGAGTTCCTCGAAGGCGAGACTCTGGCCGACCGTTTGGCGAAAGGCCCGCTCGCGCTCGAGCACGTGCTCAAAGTCGGCATCGAGATTTGCGAAGGGCTCGAAACCGCGCATCGCTCGGGTGTGGTGCACCGGGATTTGAAGCCCGGGAACATCATGCTGACGAAGACGGGAGCGAAGCTGCTGGATTTTGGGCTGGCGAAGCCGCTCGAAGTCGCGCCGGCGGCGAGTTTGACGGCGCTGCCGACTTCCTCGAAGGCGATGGAAGCGGCGAAGCCGGTGACAGCGGAAGGAACGATCGTCGGCACGTTTCAATACATGTCGCCGGAGCAACTGGAAGGCAAGGAAGCGGACGAGCGCAGCGACATCTTCGCGCTCGGATCGGTGCTGTATGAAATGGCGACGGGGAAGCGGGCGTTCGAAGGGAAGTCGCAGACGAGCGTGATTGCAGCGATACTGGAGCGGGAGCCGCCGCCGATTTCGAGTTTGCAGCCGATGTCGCCGCCCCAGCTCGACCACGTGGTGAAGCTGTGCCTTGCCAAGGACCCGGACGAGCGATTGCAATCGGCGCATGACGTGAAGCTGCAACTAAAATGGCTTGCCGAAGCGCCACAGTCCGCGGCGACCAAGCCCGCACCGAGAAAGTGGCTCGCATGGACATTAGCAGTTGCATTAGCTTTGGCTGCGTTAACACTTGCCGCAACATATTACGGAATGCGGCCCGCGCCGGAATCTCTTTTGATGGCCTCGATTGTCCCTCCTCCAGGCGTGTTTCCGGAAACATTGGGAAGAATTGGACCACCGCAGATTTCGCCTGGCGGCGAGAGCCTTGCGTTCGCCGCCTGCAAAACTGAGGCCGCCGCGTCGTCCATCGGCGGCGGAAAGAAATGCTCGGTCTGGGTGCAGCCCCTGGACTCGACGGATGCGCACGAGGTCGCTGGGACCGCGGGCGGGTACTTTCCTTTCTGGTCGCCCGACGGGCGTGAGATCGCTTTTTTTGCCGATGGGAAACTGAAACGCACAGCCGCGGACGGCGGCCCGGTGCAGATTATCTGCGACGCCGAAGACGGCCGGGGAGGAAGCTGGGGAAGCTCCGGCACAATCATCTTTGCAGCGACGCGCGGCGGTCCAATTTTCCGTGTGTCTCCCGATGGCGGCGCACCTGTAGCGATTACGCGCTCCACACCTGCCTCGAATTTAGCGGAAGTTGGCAGTCATCGCTGGCCGCATTTTCTGCCCGACGGCCAGCATTTCCTCTACAACAGCTCAACGGTCGGCTCGTGCAATGAGCGGAGCGCAATGCACTTCGCGTCGCTGGACGGCAAACAGGATGTGTCGCTGATGCCCGCGTGCAGCAGCGGGGATTTTGCCGCTGGACGTCTGATCTATTGGCGCGACGGCAACCTCGTGGCGCAGCTCTTCGACCCACGCCATGGCGTGCTAAGCGGAGCCCCTGTCGCTATTGTCGCGCACGTCGCTTTCGACTCTCTGTTCAGTCTTGCAGATTTCTCCGCATCCGCGGATGGCAAGCTGGTCTACGTGGCGGGTGAGGGAGCAGCCGGCGCGCGGTTAATCTGGTACGACCGCACGGGAAAAATGCTCGGAACCCTCGGTGATAATGACCAGTACCAGAGCGTCGCTATTTCCCCAGATGGCTCGCGCGTCGTCGCTGCTGCCAATCACCCCACAGGAGCGACCCTCCTCATTCTCGATGCTCGGGGTGCAAGAACTCTTATGACGTTGCCCAGCGGCACTGGCAGCTTCGTTACCTGGTCCGCCGACGGCCGCCAGGTCTATTTCACTTCGAATGAAAACGGACCGCTTGACATCTTCGTGAAAGACGCCGATGGTTCCGGCGACGCGCGCAAAGTCGTTGCGTTTGAAAAAGGCCAGCCCGGCGGGGTTTTCCCCGCGGCATCACCGGATGGGAAATTTCTCGCTTATGTAACCCCTGGGGCCTCGGCAAAGTTCGACATCTACACCGTGGCCCTCAAAGGGGACCTCAAACCACATGTGTTCGTCCACTCGGCTGGGGATAGCATTGCTCCCGTTTTCTCCCCCAATGCCAAATGGCTTGCGTACGAGTCAACTCAGAGTGGTAGAAGTGAGGTTTACATCACGCCATTTCCCGCGGGTGGCGCGCAGTACCAGGTTTCCACAAATGGCGGCGAAAGGCCGGTTTGGCGGCGCGACGGCAAGGAAATCTTCTATCGCGAAAACTTAACGTTAATGGCTGTTGGAGTGAATCCCGGCGGCGGCACAATCCGGCTTGGCACTCCCAAGCCGGTATTCGAAGTCGCCGCACGCAACTTGGGCGCCCGTTGGTACGATGTTTCACCTGATGGCCGTTTTCTGGTGAACGGGTCAGCTCCACAGGCGCAAGCGCAGAACTTTGGCCTGGTGGTCAATTGGCCCGCCGCGCTGCATAAATGATTGTCCTCAAGGTCGTGCCTGCAGGCGATACCGCAAGGATGCAGTGCCGTGTCTCCATTCCTCCCCGCGCGTTGAAACTTGGACTGAATTACGCGCGTCTATGATTGTTTCACGGCAAGATGCGCCGATCTCCAATTCAATTCTTTCGAGGAATTATGCGCCGAATCCATGTAAGTGTTTCTCTGATGATTGCGCTCTCGCTCGGCGCCCTGTTAACGATGGGGGCGGCTGAACGTGCGCGAGACTCTGCGTCCAAAGCACGCAAGGCGCCCGTCGCCGCGAAGTACGGGAACGCAGACGCAATCTCCGAAGATGAGCTAAGGGCCTACGACTATTTTCTTGCCTCCGACCAGCTTGAAGGCCGCAATTTTCCTTCACGCGGCTACGATGTCGCCGCGCTTTACGTGGCAAGTCATTTGGGGGAATGGGGGCTCAAACCCGGCGGAAGCACGAGCGGCACGAACGGCCCGCTGCAACCCTACTTCATGCCGATCGAGATGGTCACACGCGAAGTCGTGCAAGCCGAATCCAAGGCCTCGCTAACCGCGCGGCCGCCCTTCGGCGGCGGGCCTGGCGAGCTGCGCACAACGGAATTCGAATACGGCAAGGACTGGTCCGTGCCGCCGGTCGGCGGGTTCCGCGGATTACCTGCCGCGGATTCGTTCGACTTCTCTGGAAATCTGGTTTTCGCGGGGAATGGCTACGTCATCAACAAATCGAATATCAATCCCTACGGAGCCCTAGACGTGCGTGGGAAGACCATCGTCGTCGCCGGATTGCCGCCGGAAATCGCCGCCGAGCAAGGCCCTGGGAGACGGCCCGGCACTGGACCGAATCCTCTCGGCGAAGAGTGCAAAGATTTCCTCACGCCGGAAGAGTACGCAGCCAAGAATGGCGCCGCCGGCGTGGTAAGAATCGCAAATTTCCAGCAGCTTGCGGCCATGGCGAATTCCGCCGCAGCCAGCGCGTCTTCCCCCAACGGACCATTCTATCAAGTCTCCAAATTCGAGGTGGCGCCGGCCTGTCCGAGCGTCCCCTCTGTAACCGCGGGAGCAGGACTCACGAACGCGCTTTTCCAGGGCGAGAAAGCAGACGCTGCAGAGGTGTTCTATGCCGCGGGGACGAATGCGAAACAAAATTCGTTCGCGTTGAGCGCCGAGAAAAAAATCAGCTTGCACGTCGTGATTCAAAGCCATCCCGGCCATGGCGAAAACGTCATCGGAATTCTCGAAGGCAGCGATCCTGTCCTGAAGAATGAATACGTCGTGATGAGCGCACATCTCGACCACATCGGGTTGAGCCTGCCGCTGCCGGACGGCCACAACGTCAACAACGGCGCCGATGACGATGGCTCCGGTTCGACGGGCCTGCTCGGCATCGCGCATGCCTACGCTGAAGGAGCCGCGAAGGGCATACGCCCTAAGCGCACGATCATTTTTCTTTGGAATGGCGGCGAGGAAAAGGGACTCTGGGGCTCGCGCTATTTCAACGAATTTCCTCCTATCGATCTTTCCAAAGTCGTCGCGAACTTGAATATGGACATGATTGGCCGCACCAAGTCGCCGAAATCGGTGGACCCGAATCCCACGCATGTGCTGATGAATTCCGGCGAAGTCATGGTGGTGGGCCCCAACGTCAGCAGCGACGATTTGGAGAAAACCATCGAGACAGTGGACAACAATTATCTGAAACTGGTTCTCAATC
The DNA here is from genome assembly GCA_035934545.1 of Candidatus Acidiferrales bacterium. Taxonomy (GTDB): domain Bacteria; phylum Acidobacteriota; class Terriglobia; order Acidiferrales; family UBA7541; genus DAHUXN01. The sequence goes on along the minus strand of DASYXV010000019.1, from coordinate 50,039 downwards.
ACTTTTACGACGCCACCGCCCCGGATGCCACGCACGATAACCTGGGACCGAAACCAAATGGCCAGCGCATCTTCTATCGCAGCGATCATTACAATTTTGCGAAGATGGGCATCCCCATCGCATTTTTCACCACCGGCTTGCACGTGGACTATCACCGTCCCACCGACACTCCGGAGAAGATTGATTTTCAGGAGTTGCAACGCGTGGCCAAGACAGTCGCGGCAGTCGGCTGGGTGCTTGCGGAACAGCCGGGCCGGCCGCGATTGAACGCCAAGCTGCCCGACCAGCTCATCAAAGATATGAAAACGGTGCAGACTGACGGCTGGGGCAAGGTAACGCCTGTGCTTCCGCCGCTTCCCGGCGAACCGTATTAGGGATATGGACTTTCGCAAAGCAGTGTCGCGCGAAGAGTCTAGTTCTGTCTCCCCTGAAATACCCAAATTTCGGCGCAAGCGCGCCAACCTTCACTTCAGCGATTCCTGTATGCTGGATTGAACTAGCGGTGAATCACGATAGTCCATTCGAATCAGTATATGGATCAGACTCATCCACTTCTCGCCCGATACGCTACTCATCGCTGGCAGGGCGCGCCGAAGCTATGGCTCTTCATTCAGATCGACAAAGACCTTCGAGGATTTTACCTGTTGGTATCTGGCTCCTGATACGTGCCGAAGATCCTGTCCCAGAATGGATCAAGGAGGGCATAGTTTTTTGAAACGCGCCTGTGATGGACAAAGTGGAGCTGCTGCCGCCTTCGAAACCACCCGAATTGGACAAGCCATGACTCGGTAAGGTGATACTGCTTATGCAAATAGATGTGACTAAAGTAACAAAATGAGATCGTAGCCGCATGCACCAGGAAGATATCGAACGGCAAAAGCTTATAGACGCCCCAACCTACCAGAACGACTGGAATCACATAAAATGGCGTTGCATCCTTCTCTTCGGGCAAGTATGTATCGGAGACCATGCGCCCTTTCGAATAGAGAGCGTGGTGGTGGTACACATGAATCTTATAAAGGATTCCGCCGATTCTCCTGTGTCCGAGGATCGCGTGAAGCGCAGCCTGAAGCAAACTTCCCAAATAATAGGTGAAGATGGCCGCAAGCGCGTAGCCGGCAAGTCTCCAGGCCATTATTCTTGCGGCCCCCCTGTGGCGGGCGAGTATATTGGGGGTGTATAAGGGCTTGCAACCGAAAAGGTGCGACGCGCGCTCGGCCAGCCACAGTGCACGATGTTCCTTGCAATGCCCAGGTGTGGCTACGAAGGCTAGGGGAGGCGGCTGGCGCGGAATTCGCCTTCGAGTCTCCAAGTTTTGCCGTCCGGTTCGAGCGCTTCGCCAATCCAGTGAAACGAGTTGGGCGTGATTTCGGTGAAGCGCCAACGAGTCGGCGTGCCGTCGGAACGCGCGCCGACTTGCACGATCTCGTTGCCAACTCTTCGGCCGGTTTGGCGCTCCTCGTAGTCGATTACCGGATCGAGCCAGCGGATGTGCCAGGCCTGAATGGTTGGATCCCAGATGCGCAGCGTGGTCCCATACATGTTGTTCGTAGGGCCGGCGCCAGACTTGCGATCGGAAATACGAGGCATAATCCAGACGTCCTGGATGGCGCGGCCCTCGAGAACCCAGCTGAAGTGAGCTTCGCCCTTGATGTTCTGCGAGGAAAGGTCTCTCCCTGCGTAATGCAGGACCTGGAGTTCCCAGCTTCCGACGAGCCACCCGTACGCGTCGGCCGATTCGGGGATTTCGGGCGAACGGCCAGAAGCGCATAGTACGCGAGAAAAGTTATCACTCGCTGTCTGTTTTGCTTGTCCCGCACGCAAGTTCCACCTCATGAAAATCGTAAGAACCAAAATCGAGAACACGAAATACAGCACCCTGGCAAATTTACGGCTCACTGTCTGTTTCGCCTGTATCCCAGTCATGATCCTCCTCGCAAGAATCGAAATTCAAAACGCGAAATTCGGGAGATTCAGCCGGTTGCTGGCACATCATACGTGCCGCTGAAGCTTCCTTACCTCATCCGCAAAACCCGAAAATCACGCATCCTCGTGCGCGGATTCCGAGGAGCAGGTCATTGCCAAGCAGCGATCGAAAATAGATCACTTTCGAGATGCTTTCTCCAGTGTGTCTTTCATGATCATCGCCGCGGAATCCATTTGTGTGTTGATGTAACTCTCCAGGTTGTTCGGAAGCAGATCAACGATCCAAACCAGCAAACAGCGGTGCTTGCCTTCCGGGAACACTTGAAGCGAGGCGTTGTAGGTTTTGAAGCTTCCATCTGGAATCGCATAAGCCAGCCTTCGCAAATTGTCATCGACGCTAACCAGAAGCTCCCTTGCTTTTGCGCCACTGGCGAACGTCAAGTAACGCGCGCCGTCTTCGGCCTGCGCCTCCACCACAAAACCGGGGGCGAGACGTTTGTCAACGTGCTCAAAATCGCGCACCGCGTCCCAGACCGCGGCGGACTCGGCATGGATGTGAATCTCCTTCCGAACCGTTGCGGCAGTGCCCAGTGAGCTGCAAACTAAGATGAGTAACCCGAGGCTCAGAAATCTCATGAGACTCCCTTCTACCGCTTGCTTCTAGCTGCGCGAGGCGGGCGGCAGGATTCCGTTCAATCGGGCATACACGGCCAGCTGCCCGTAATGCTCGCAGTTGTGCTCGATAAAGGTGATAACCATTTCTGCGTTCTCGACGCTAAGGCCGGAGGAGCTTTCCTGGAGCGCGTTTGCCGCTTCTTCGGCGGTGCGTTGCAGCTCCGTGACGATCTTCGCCTTCGTGGGGAATTCATCTCTCGGAAGTTCGTTACCCGTGTCGTCGCCTTTCCTGCCTCTCGCGGAATCCGCCATGTACCTATTCCAGAACGCCACGTGCCGGAGCGCTTCGGCAAAGGTACGCACACCGTCCACGGCCCGGTAATCGTATTTGCTCTCAGGGACTTCCTCGGCGAGAGCGGCGAGTTTCTGGTTCACCCCTTTCCAGCGCGTAATCAGCTTGTTTGAAATTGTCTCTTGTTGAATCGCTTTAGCGGCCACGTTCAACCCTCCTAAGAGTTTTCGAGAAGCAAACCGCTCGCGCGGAACCGAGCAGGGCGGCTTCCTCGCTCTCTGCTGCTGTTGTATCATTTTAGCAGGAGCGATTCTTGGCGAAAATTGCTGTCGAATATGAGCGAATTGCGCCGCGAGGCGTGACTGGCTCCAGGCCGGGACGACCCGCCAGCCGGATACTGGCACAAGGCGACGGGTGGAGTGTGTCGGACGTGATTTGCAACGCGGGCCCACACGACCACGCGTTTGAAGAGCAACATTCGGATGTATGCATCGCGGTGGTCATCGAAGGCAGCTTTCAGTATGAATCGAGCGCCGGGCGCGAGCTGATGACGCCGGGTTCGCTTCTGCTGGGAAACGCGGGACAGTATTTCGAATGCGGTCATGAGCACGGCGTAGGGGACCGGTGTATCGCGTTTGCCTACGAGCCGGAATACTTCGACCGGCTTGCAAGCGAGGCGGGGGCGCGAGGTGGAAGCGCGCGTTTCTCGCCGCTTCGTGTGCCACCGGTGCGGGAACTGTCCGCGCTCGTTGCGCGAGCGTGCGCTGGTCTCGCCGGGTCTGGTGAAAGAGCAACGGGCCGCGAGCAAGGCACATTCACGACTGAGACGGAGAGACTAACGAGAAATTCCTTGAGTCTTGCAGGCATTCCGGATGGTGGCATGGCCGAGTGGGAAGAGATCGGCGTCGAACTGGCCGGGCGTGCGCTCAAGATGGCGAACGGCGGCGAGACAAACCGGGAGAGCTCGCCAGCAGCGGAAGCGCGCGTCACGCGAATCGTTCGAATGATCGAGGGTCGTCCGGGTGCGCAGCACGGACTCACTGCGCTTGCCCGAGAGGCGAAGCTTAGCCGCTACCATTTCCTGCGGATTTTTCGGCAGACCACCGGGCTTACTCCTCATCAATATGTGCTCCGCGCGCGGCTGCGCCGAGCGGCGACGCGGCTGGCGATGGAACAGGCGCGGGTGCTCGATATTGCGCTGGATTCTGGATTCGGAGATGCGTCGAATTTCAATCATGCCTTTCGCGCGGAGTTTGGCGTTAGCCCTCGGTCCTATCGGGAGAGTGCACGCCACAGCACGAAGAGAAGATACTAAAGTCAGGTCCTGCGCCAAAGAATACGTCGCTGCATTCGGCGCAAATCGGAGCACCCGCTTTTCCAGATCTTCGACAAGAGACGACCTGACCTTTGCACGGCTTGAGGCAGAGCAGGCGAGAGAAGAGAAACCCTCCAACCAACCGGATTGTTCCGTGCTGCCTTTTAGGTTGAAACTGTGCGGGCTTGTAGCGCAAATATCGTTTCATTCGGCTTGCGCGAGCGCATAGATCAACGCCGCTGTTAGTTCGAGTGTTCGGCGCAACTCGCCGGCCCGTACCTTGTCGAAGGTGTCCGCCGGCGTGTGATGATATTGAAAATAACGGCGCGCATCCTGCAAAGGCGCAATCGCCGGGACTCCCGCCATGTTTATAGCGGTCAAATCGACTCCCGGGCTCTCGCCCACGTTCACCACACTGCCGATTGGATCCGCAATCGCGTGCAGAACCCGAGAGATTGGCGCCAACCTGCCATCACATCCACATACGTTCAGACCGAGGGGGCGTCCGTCGCCAAAATCAATTTCAACGGCGGCGATGTGGTTGTGAAGCTCGGACTTGTGATCTTCCGCATAGGCAAGCCCTCCCGCGCCACCATTTTCCTCATCCATCCAGGCAACGAACCGGATTGTCCGCTTCGGCCGTGGATTTATTTCCTTGATGACGCGCAGCGCATCCATGGCAACCGCCACACCCGCAGCGTCGTCGAGGGCACCGGTTCCCAAGTCCCACGAATCCAAGTGACCGGAAACGAGTACGATCTGTTCCGGGAACCGCGATCCCTTCAGGTCTGCAATGACGTTGTAGCTTTCCACGGGAGGCAAGTCGGATGGGGTGAGCAGGAGATGAATAATCACCTCTCCGCGCGACGCCAGGTTCGCGATCAGGTCGGCATCCTCTGCAGTCACAGCCGCAGCCGGGATTTGCGGCGCGCCCTTTTCGTATTCCGTGACGCCTGTATGGGGTAGCCGGAGCCCTCTTGGACCGACGGATCGAACGAGCGACGCAATGGCTCCCATCCTTGCGGCTCGGGCAGGGCCTTCGTTTCGATATGGCGCAGCCGAGCTATAGGCTTGTTCCCAGCGCCCAGCTTTTGCCGCAAAATCGTCAAAGCGGTAATCAAAGAGCACCACTTTGCCTTTAACTGCGCCGAGTGGGAGCCGGTCCAACTCTTCGAACGTCTCGACGACAATCACTGGCGCGCTCAGCCCATCCGGCGGAGTTGCCACCGTGTTCCCAAGCGCGGTGACAACAATTTTCTGATTGATATGGCCGACCTGCTGAGGATAGCGAACCAGCTCCGCCTGCTCTTTGCCTCGGACCCAGCGCGTAACGTTCACTGGTTCGAGCCGCACGTCGAAATCGAGAGCGCACATTTGCCGGCGAACATATTCGACAGCCGCGGCGGCCTGTGGCGAGCCGGTCAATCGCGGCCCGATATGGTTGCACAAATATCGTACCTGCTCGTAGAAATAGCCCGAACCGCGCGCTGCGGCGCGGATCGCGGCAAGATCTCGTTCGGCCGCAGCCGAGAAAATTTTTGGACTCACCATGTTCTAAGCGCGCGCCTTGTGAAGAATCTTAAACAGGCGATCGATATCGTTCCGAGCGTTGTAGACATGGGGAGCAATGCGAATGCTATCTCCGCGAATGCTGACGAAAACTTTTGCGTCCCTGAGCATCGCCGACAATCCCGCGGGGATACCGGCCGGATGCCGGATCCCAATCATGTGCCCGCATCGTTCGGCCCTGGGAAGAACGGAATAGCCCTCCTCCACCGCCAATTCCGCGATTCTTTCGGTCAAGAACGCAAGCCCTTGCTCGATCTCGGCGACGCTCCACGAAAGAATCTGCCGGAGCGCCGCAATGGCCATGGGGACGGACACAAATTGCGGAAACTCACCCGCATCGAAGCGCCGGGCGCCCGCTCGATACTCCTCCGTGTAATCAACGAGCCTGGCGAAATCCTCGCTTCCTGCTCGCGTAAGCCATGACTGTTCGAGAGGCGTTCCTGACTCGCGCCATTTCGGGGCCACGTACAAATAACCGAGACCATACGGCCCGAGCAGCCACTTATAGCCAACCGAAACCAGGAAATCGGGTTGAACGCGGCTAAGATCCAGCGAGCAAGCTCCGAACGACTGGCTTGCGTCGATTACCAGGCTGGCACCGACAGACCGCGCTCGCTCCGCCACGCGCTCCAGATCGACCCTGCTTCCATCTGTCCAATGGCAATGAGGTAAAGCAACGACGGCAGTGCCGGCGTCTATCGCTTGCTCGACAGCCTCCGTCCAGCTCAACCCGCCAGTGCGTTGCACTGTCGTGATGCGACCGCCCTTTCTCTTCGCGAGTTCGCGCCAGGCATAGACATTCGACGGAAACTCCTGATGGAGCAAGACAATCGTCTGCCCCCGCAGGAGCGGCACATTCGCCGCGGCTATCGCGATTCCGTAGCTGGCTCCGGGAACCAAAGCTACGCCATCGCCATCGGCTCCCAGTAACTTCGCGGCAAGGTTTCGCAATTCCTCTGCGCCAGAAAACCATTCTGGCGCTGTCAGTTTCCATGGTGTTGCCTTGGAGCGGACGGCATCAATTCCGGCCTGTGTAATCGTCCGCAGTTGAGGCGCCATGTTGGCGCAATTCAGATATGTGACGTCGGCGGGAATCTCGAATAGATCCCTGGCGTTTCCGATGGCGCCTCCAAGATTTGTTGATATCGGTGTTGCGGTTTGTGCGTTCATGAGTTCACGGCCTCGTTTCTTTAATCATCGGGCTACGAAAGTGGAGAATCGTTTGACGCGCCTTCGCCAGGTGATGATCGTCATGTTCCGCAACAAAGTAGACCCAGTCCAAAAGCCGCATCGGCGCTTGCAGGCGAGGATGTAGCGCGGAAATCGCCACTTGCTCCGCTGTCAGCCGCTCCAGCTTGCGCACGAGTTCGATACGACCAACCCGCAATCTTGCGAGAATCTCCGCAATCGGCGCCTGACCGTGGTTGGCATTCTCAGTGAGGCGATTCTCGGTGTCCGCCGCGGAGAGTATTTCGGCGTGCTCCAGAAATTCGCTTAACCGTTTCTCGTCGAGAGGCTGTAGATCAATGAGGTGCCCGAGATGCTCCTTCACTGACCATCCGCGGATCGTGCGCGCGCCCAGCTCATCCTCCGAAAATCCGGCGACCAACGACGCGGCTCGATCCGGCGTGCCTTGCAATCGCTCTAGCAGCGCGGGGAATACACCAACCGGTTGATCAAATGTAAATTTGCGATCCAGCCACGCAATGGGCTCGATCATCATGACCCTCACTTCGAATGAGTTCGTCCGCGTTCAGAATCACATGTCCAAAGGCTTCAGTACATGGCATAATGTAGTTAATCGAGGCATTCTTCGTTCAATATTGAGGAGAATGGCGTCTGAATAATGAAAAATAAAGATATTTTGACCGATCGCAAGAATCTCGAGCTGCTTCGACTCCTTCAAGAGAACCCGCGCGCGGCCGTTTCAGACCTCGCCCGTCGAATCGGAATGTCGAGTCCCGCCGTGAAAGAGAGACTGGTTCGACTCGAGGAAAGCGGCGTTCTGACCGGCTATCGGCTGGAACTGAACCCGAGGGAGCTGGGTTATCAGATGATGGTTTTCGTGAGGATACGTCCCCTTCCCGGCCACCTCGACAAGGTCGCCCAACTCGCACAGACAATGCCGGAGGTGACGGAATGTCATCGCATCACGGGAGAAGACTGTTTCATCCTAAAGATATATATAAAGGAGATTTCATATTTGGATCGAGTCCTCGATCGATTCTTGGTCCACGGACAAACGACGACATCCATTGTCCAGTCTTCTCCTGTCCTACTCCGTGATATCCCCCTGCCAGACAGGGCTTAGGCTTTGGCGATTCTGAAACGGACCATCCGACCTCTGGGACGACGATGAATGAAGTGCAGTCCGAATTGCATTCGCATTTTTGGCGTAAACGTGCCGGTCTTCAATTCAGCGATGTATGGAGGGGGATTGTTATAGCGCCGGATTGGTGACATGCCGTAAAATCTAACAACGAATGCCGCTCGGCGCGGGCGTGTAGCTCAGCTGGGAGAGCACCTGGTTTGCAACCAGGGGGTCAGGGGTTCGAATCCCCTCACGTCCACCATTTTTTGCATGCAATTTCAATCATGCGCCAATTTGATTTTTGTCTCACGTCTGAGTTCATGCGGACATTAGTCTTCGCCAATTCTCCGGGGAGATATGCCAACGCTCGTCATGTGAGCTCTGCAAAGGGTTAGCCGCGGCTCAGGCAATTCTTGAATCCGAACTGCCAGAAAGTGCTCTAATAGGTTCCGACTCCAATTTGATTTAGGGGGGGATATGTCTTCTCTACCTGTACCGAGCGCGCTCGACGCTCGAACGCAGGCTTTTCCAGTCTTGACCGCCGCTCAGATCGGCCGCGTGCGTTCTGTTGGCAAAGTCCGCAAAGTCAAAGCCGGTGAAATCCTGTTTCAGCCCGACGACACCAATGTCCCGTTTTTCGTCCTGCTATCCGGGAGCATGGAAATCGTGCAGCCAGACTGCAAGGGCGAGCGCCCCATAGCAAAGCACGATCCCGGTGAATTTACCGGCGAGATGACCATGATCTCCGGGCGGCGCTGCTTGGTGCGGGGCCGCGTCACCGCTCCCGGAGAATTTCTGGAAGTGAGCGGGCAAGGATTGCGCTCGCTTATAGCAAAGGACGCCGAACTGAGCGAGATTTTTATCAGGGCCTTCATTCTGCGCCGATTGGAACTCATCCGTCGCGAGCAGGGCAACGTTGTCTTGCTGGGTTCGCGCCACTCGGCCCAAACGCTGCGCTTGCGCGAATTCCTTGTTCGCAACGCTCATCCTTACACGTATGTGGATCTCGATTCGGACAAGACGTCGCAGGCGCTGCTTGACCATTTTTCAGTCAAGTTGGACGAAATTCCCGTGGTCGTTTGCAAAGGTCGCTCCGTGCTGCGGAATCCCTCCATTCAAGAATTGGCGGATTGCCTGGGGTTGAATAGCGCGATTGACGAATCGCAAGTGCGCGACTTGATCATTGTTGGAGCGGGACCCTCAGGCCTGGCAGCGGCGGTTTATGCGGCTTCAGAAGGGCTGGATGCACTGGTGATTGAGACAGCCGCACCAGGCGGGCAGGCTGGATCAAGCTCGAAGATCGAGAACTACCTGGGCTTCCCCACGGGGATCTCAGGACAGGAACTGGCCGCGCGCGCGATCGCGCAGACAGAGAAATTCGGGGCCAAGATGATGGTGGCGCACAGCGTTGAGCGCCTCGATTGCGATCGCCGTCCGTACAAGGTCGTTTTGGACAACGGCAATAAGCTGGCGGCACGCGCCGTGGTCATCTCCACCGGGGCGCAGTACAACAAGCCGCGCATCGCTAATCTGCAGCGTTTCGAAGGCCAGGGAATTTATTATGGTGCGACGTACATGGAATCGCAGCTTTGCGAAGGGGAAGATATCATCGTGGTGGGCGGAGGGAACTCCGCCGGACAAGCAGCGGTATACCTTTCGCAGACAGCGGGCAAGGTGCACATGTTGGTGCGCTCGGGTCAGTTGTCGGACACGATGTCGCGGTACCTGATCCAGCGCATCGAGGCAAACCCCGCAATCGAGTTGCATTACCAGACAGAGATTGTCGCGCTCGAAGGCGACGCGCGTCTCGAGCGCGTCACCTGGCAGGGCAGGTCCAGCGGCGAGATCTCTGTGCATGACATTCACCACGTGTTCATCATGGCGGGAGCATCGCCGCGAACCGAGTGGCTCCGTGGCTGCATCGCCCTCGACGACAAAGGGTTTATCCTGACGGGGCGGGATTTGGATACTGCGACAGGTGTCGCTGCCGAGGCTCCGGGCACCCCTGCGTGGACTTTGGCCCGTCCCCCTCATATGCTGGAGACGAGCCTTCCTGGCGTGTTTGCGGTGGGGGACGTTCGCTCGGGGAACGTCAAGCGCGTGGCCTCGGCTGTAGGCGAAGGAGCGATCGCCGTCCACCTTGTCCACCGCGCCTTGGCAGAGCTTTAGGGGGTAAGCACATGAGAGAATCCACGCGCATGGATCGGATTTAAGACGCGTGGCCCTTGTGGAGTGCATTTCATAGCCGCCTAATACTCTTCTTCTTTAGCGCCTCACGCACCACATCCTTCCATGTTTGAGTTACGGCGTCGTCCTCCACGGTGTCGAATCGTCGCGCAATCCAAGAAGGGGAGCTGAATGTTTGACACCCCTCATTCCTCATGCGCTCCAAAAACCTGCCCGCCTGGGCGGGGCCGCCAGCAACTCCAAATACAGAGTTTACCCCGACGCTTCCCGTCGAGGGGCGACCTCGGCCTCCTCGAATTGCTCCGCCCCGGCCACTACCGCCTCGTGTAACCGCTTTTTATGGAGTTCGGGCCTGTTCCGTCCCTTACGACTTCGCTTTCCTCGAAGGTTTCGACTTGCCAGAACTGTTGAGGGCGGCCGCTTGGCGCACGAGCGCCTGGAAGGCGGACTCGTCCACCGGGCAGTTCCGAATATATTTTCCATTTGCAAGACGCGGGTTGTTCGACTAGCGGGGCTGGCCCCGCCGCAGGCTCCACAGTCCGCACACCGAGAGAATGAAGGAGAACATCCCCGTCACGCCGAGCACGAAGAGCGACCAGACGAACCAGAAGGCTCCGCTGTACTTGGTGAAATCGACGTGAAAAATGCCTGCCGATCCCATCACGTGGAGGACAGGCATGCCCATCGCGAAGATCGACCCGACGAGCATGATGATGTGCCCAGACCGCCGCTCGCCAAGCACCAGCGTTCCGAACAGCCAGACGACCAGGATGGGTACTCCGATGAGGGTTGAGCCCCCTGCCTCGGGTGTCCCCACTCTCGCGTGGAGGGTATCTTGCGCCAAATGAAACGTCAGGAACAGGATCGAGAGCAGCGACGTGATCCTTAACGTGAGGTTGTGCTTCATTTGAGACTCCCCTTGTTAGATTTGCGTGTGCCTCTCAATGAGGCACCGCATCGGTTAACAGTGACGATCGGAAGTATTACCCGCCTCTGCCCGTGGATTATTGCGCTGGCCGGCCGGTTGTCAATAGGGGTCGGCGCACCATCGTCGTCGCTCGATGCGTGGCGGTGCGCCACGGGCACATTTCCGACGTCTCGACCTCGGGCGCTCTGTCAAGAACTCCCAGCGACACGCATCCAGCGCCGCCCCAACCAGCCGGTGGCACGTTGTGAGCATGGGCGCCGACGGCTCGTCTTTTGCCCGTCTGACACGCAGCTATCATTTGCATCACCTCACAACAACGTCTGATCCTTCGAATCCCTTTCCTCTGGCCACTACCGCCTTACATAGCGGCGGGTTTACTTGCCCTGAGCGCAGCCGAAGGGCCTTGCCAGCCTTTGCTGGCAGCAAGTGTAGTGGCCGGTCGAGGTTAACCCGACCGCGCCGCCATCGAGTTCGATTTCCTCAACTGGCGCAATCCCGCCGACCTCGCCCGTACCTACAATCTTCGTGACTTCACGACGATATATCCTCACGCCCACGCCACAGGCCTGTTCGCCAAACGCCGCCACAATCTCCGCTTCGTCATGGAGCGCATCGTTGAGCGCGTCAACGAAGTCCCGGTTGCCTCCGTCATTCGCGCCCCCCGCTCCTCCCCCCTCCGCCGGGCGTTCAGTTCCCTGAACCGCCGCGGACTGATGCATTTCAATTTCACGACGGGGATACCATGTGAGTAGGCTCTCCCAGGCGGCGCTGTGTGCGGCGCTGGACATTGTGATAGGATACGGTTTCCCGAAGTTTTCCGTGGAGAGGGAATCGTGCCACAGCACATTTCGCGCAAGGAACTGAAGTCCAACCAGGTGCAGGAGGCGCTAACGCACGGCGCCGAGGCGGTTCTCTCGCACCAGACGATCATGATCTACGTCGTGGTCGCGGCCGTGGTTGTCGGCCTCGGCGTATTCGGCTGGCGATCCTACTCCGAGCGCCTTTCCGTCAAGGCCACCGCGGCGTTCGGCGAAGCGATGCAGACATTCGAGGCGCCCGTTCTGACGACGGGGCAAAAGCCGTCGCCCAGCGAAATCAGCTATTCGCAGGCTTCCAACAAGTTTCAGGACGCGCTGAAGAAATTCGAGGACGTCGCCAGCAAATATCCTCGGACGCATTCTGGCCAGCTCGCTCACTTCTACGCGGCGCTTTGCCTCGAGCGCCTGAATCAGGATGCGCAGGCGATTCCGTGGCTCACGGGCATGGAGAGCGGCTCGAATCCTGACTTCGCCGCGATGGCGCGCTTCGAACTCGCTCAGATTTACGATCGGCAGGGCAAGTCCGACCAAGCTATCGCGCTCTATAGCCAGCTTCTCAATTCGTCTTCGATTTTCGTGCCCAAGCCGATCGTCCTGCTGGCGCTGGCGGAACACTATCGGCAGGTGAACCCCGCGCAGGCCGCGAAATACTATATGCAGGTCAAGTCCGAATTCCCCGACACGGGCGCCGCCGAGGAAGCCGATCATGGCCTCGCCCTCCTCCCCGCCGACAAATCGTAGGGCAAATCGAACGAGCGCCTGGGGAGTGAACATGCCCGTCTCAGTAAACAACTCCAAGCTCATCTACGCCGCGCTGAAGCAGTCGGGAATCCGCGTGTTGTCGGCACTGCCGGAGACCTGGCTCGTGCACCTGGTCCGCATGGCCGACGAAGATCCCGAAATGACCCTCGTCCGGCTGGCCAAGGAAGAGGAGGGCGTGGGCATCTCCGCCGGAGCGCATTTCGCGGGAGTGAAATCCGCGATGCTGATGCAGAACCACGGCTTCCTCGCCGCGATCAACGGCATCGTCTCCTTCGCGCATCTTTATAAAATTCCGCTGCTGATGCTCATCAGTTACCGCGGGACCTTTGGCGAGCGCGATCCCTGGCAGACGCAAGGCGGAAATGCGACCGAGCCCGTTCTGCGGGCCCTCGGAATTCCATACTCCTTTCTCGATGCACCGGAAACGGTCGCGAAGCGCATCCGCCAAGCGCAGACGCTCGCCGAAAGCAGTTTGCAGCCCGTCGCGTTGCTCATGACGCGCGATTTGATGTGGGAGGAGTGATGCAGCGCCTCGATTGCCTCCGCGCGATTTATCCCGAGCTCGAAAAATGCCTCGTGGTCACGATCATGGGAGCGGTCGCGGCGGAAGTGCAATCCCTCGGCCACCGTCCTAATTTTTTCTATTTACAGCACGCGATGGGCCTTGCCTCCTCGACAGGATTGGGACTCGCGCTTTGCCGGCCAAATCAAAAAATTGTCGTGCTCGATGGCGATGGCTCGCTCCTGATGAATCTCGGCACTCTGAGCACGATGGCGCGCTACGCCCCGAAGAATCTCGTTCACATCGTCTTCGACAATGAGAGCTTGCTTTCGGTGGGCGGTTTTCCGACTGCGACGGGAACGGGCACGGATTTGGAAGGCGTCGCGCGCGCGTCGGGAATCAAGAAAGCGATGACGGTCCGCGGCGTAGATGAATTCAAGTCGACTGTGGGCGCTGCGATCCGCGGGAACGAGTTGATGACCATCGTCGCGAAAGTTGAGGCGGCGGGGCCAGCGAAATATGTGACGGATCTGACCTTGCTCGAAAATCGCTTTCAGTTCGCGCGCTACGTGCAGTCACTGAAATGAAAGAATAAGGAGCACGCATGGCGGCTGTCTTGGCGGAATTGATCCAGGAATTACAGGCGGGGCGGCTGCGTGTTGTGGATCTGACCGCGCCGCTGAGCCCAGAGACTCCTCTGATTCCGCTGCCGCCACAGTGGAACAACGCGCCGCCATTCAAGATATGGGAGCTCTCCCGTTACGACGAGCGCGGCCCGGCCTGGTATTGGAACGCCTTTGAGACGGGCGAGCATACCGGCACACACTTCGATGCGCCGGTGCACTGGATCAGCGGAAAGGATTTGCCGAATAGTTCCGTAGATCTCATCGCGGCGAAGAAATTCATCGGCCCCGCTTGCGTCATAGATGCCGCGGCCGGGGCCGCCAAGAATTCCGATTTTCTTTTGAGCGTGAGCGATGTTGAGGAATGGGAGAGAGTGAATGGAAAGATTCCGTCCGGCGCCTGGGTGTTGCTGCGGACCGGCTGGTCGAAACGGGCGGATGCGAAGCAGTACATCAATTTGAAAGATGACGGGCCACATACTCCCGGCTGGGCAAGTGAGTGCAGCGAATTTCTCGCCACGCAGCGCGATATTTTGGGGGTTGGCGTCGAAACCATAGGGACGGATGCGGGACAAGCTGCGAAGTTCGAGCCGCCGTTTTCCAATCACTATTTCATGCATGGCAGCGGCAAATTCGGCCTGGCCGGATTGTGCAATCTCGACCAGCTTCCGCCGACCGGGGCGATCGTGATTGCCGCGCCGCTGAAAATCGTGCGCGGCTCGGGCAGCCCCGTACGCGCGATTGCCATTACGCCGTAGATTTCCCGCGTGGCGCGTAGCCACGGCACTCGACGACAGGAAGGCGCGGATATTTCGAGAACGCCGGATCGGAGCGCGCGAGTTCGCACAAATAAAATCGCGAGCCGCGCTCGGATTTGATTTTTCGCGCGTGAAGGCAATCGGCGCACAAGCCCGCGCGCGAACGCTCATCTACAATGAAGCGATCATCCGGCATTGATTCAAGGATACCGCAAGATGGATGGCCGATTCAGGCCGTCACGGCGACAGGAGATTGGTCAGTTTGAATTTTGACTTATTATCTCCCCAGGCTCGACGATCCCCCAAGCTCGACTAGCCGTCGACTTGGGAGGCCCTTTATGCGCGACCTGGGCGGCCCCGGCGAGCGGCACGCGCCTGGGGTGCGGCGCAGTGGCGCTCGGGTGTCACGATCAAGAAAATTCAAACTGACCCACCCGCAACATGGAATGAATGCCAGAGACTATGCGCCGGTGGCGAGGCCGGAGACGAGGCGCGCAGTCATCGTGATTTCGGCCTTGAGGAGGCGCGAAATCGGGCAGCCGGCTTTCGCGGCTTGCGCAGCTTTTTCGAATGCCGCCTGGTCGGCGTTCGGAATTCGCGCAGCGACATCGAGATGGATTTTTGTCACGGTGAAACCGGCTTCGAGCTTTTCAAGAGTGACCGCAGCGCTTGTTTCAAGGCTTTCCGGCGTGATGCCCGCCTTGCCGAGTTCCGCTGAAAGAGCCATCGTGAAGCAGCCGGCGTGAGCCGCAGCGATCAGCTCTTCGGGATTGGTGCCGCGAGCGTTTTCGAAGCGCGTCGCAAATGAATAGGGAGTCTTCGAAAGAACGCCGCTGTCCGTGGTGATCGTACCTTTGCCGTCCTTGAGCGAACCATTCCAAACTGCAGAAGCTTTGCGAATCATGCTGACCTCCTAACGTCACATCGTTTAGATGCGCACGGCAAGTTTATCGCCCCGGAGATTCAAGGCGCCCGGGCTACATATTTTTCGACGAAGCGGCACGGCGCTTGGCCCTGATGAGAACATCAATTTCATCGGGGCGGCCGTTCCAGAAATCGAGGCGGATGCGGCCGTCGGGAAGCTGCGTGACTGTCGCCGGGATGGCACTGGCGGTGAGATACCAGCCCACGGGCAGAACCACGGCGTTTCGAGCGCGGCCAAAGCTGCGATCGAAAACGAGTTCGTCGCCATTGAGGCGATAGCTGACCGGCGCGGTATAAGTTTCCGAAATCCTCAGACGGACCGACTTGCCTTTTTTCACCGGAGTGAAGGGAATCACGACGACCTGCGTTGTAGGGCTCACCTGTTCGCCTTCGGTGTCAATTTTTTCCGCGGCGAGTTCGGCGCCCGTCATGATGCGCGAGGTCAGTTTCTCTCCTGTATCGAGAACGTAAGCGGAAGGATCCGAGACCGTGCTGCCTTCGCGAACGACGTTGAGATATTGGTGAGCGCCCGGGCGCGATTCGGTGTAGTCGTGATAGAGACTGAAGGCGTGCGTTTCGGGCTGCTGGAGAAAATAAACGATGTCGCGATCCTGATGCGCGCGCTCGGAGAGGCGCCCGCGCTCGGATTCGCCGGTGAAAGGCGACTCCCAACTGCGAGCGCCTGTGAGCGGATGCGGCGCGGCGGCCAGGCCAGTTTGCGCGCCGAGTTTCGCGCGCAATTTCAGCGGCGCTTCGCCGGCGCTGCCATTCATGAAACTGATGGAGATGCGGCCGTCAGGCTCCGGCAGGACCTGCGAAGGAACGTTGCAGGAGACAAGCTCATAGCCTGCGGGCAGAACGACTTTGTTGCGACGAATGCCGAGGGGGCGATTGAAGACGATGGCGTCGCCGTCGCGATAGTAGCTCTTCGCGTCTTTGTAGGTCTTGACGATGATGATGCGGCCCTGGCCTTCGGACGGGACAGCGCGCGCCAGAGTGACTTTGATGAAATCCTCGGAGGCATCGGCGCGGGACATGAGCGGGTCCTTTTGTGCTTCGGCGCCGCTGACGACTTCGAAATGCAGAGGCTCGCCGGACATGGCGTCGTAAACGGCTTCATCGCTTGCAACGCTGCCTTTGCGAATCGGATTGTAGAAAACCGTCGCGCTGGCGGTGGTGGCTGTGACTTCATAATAGATTTTGAAGCTGGCGGAATCGGGCGCGAGCAGTTCGTAGCGCGTGTATTCGTCCGTTTCGGTTTGATGCGTCGCGGCGGAGGGCTGCTGAGCGCGAGCCGAAGGAATCAAGAAAAGAAAAATCAGAATTGTAAAAGAGGACTTGAGCAAGTTTTTCATGAATGAACCTTTCAAATTTGGCGGCGCGTTCCAACGGGATAGCGCGGCGCTCAATACGGTTTGCTGTCGCCGATGTCGATGATTTCTTCGGCGGCTTCGACGCCCGGATGCGAATGGAGCAGGCGAACGCAGCGGTTCCAGCGAAGGATGGAATCGTCGTTGCCCTGGGGACGGATTTTCTCGGCCTCTTCGAAGCAATGCATGGCCTCCTCGAAAAGCACATGCAAGGTGTGTGGAGGGCGGCCGGCGCGAAGCTGAACCTTGGCACGGCGCTCATGGAGGAGGCCGAGGTAATACGATCGCTCGTAGCGGTCCGTGAGGCGCTCGAAAATGGACTGGACTTCGGCGTAGCGGTCGTTGGGCGCGCCGGTGAACTGGTCGGTGATGGAAAGGCCGAGCATGCGCAGAGCGAGCTGATTGCCGGGATCGATCGAAAGAATGTCGTAGCAGATGGACTCCGCTTCCTCCGGCTCATTGATGCAGCGGTAGAGCTCGGCCTTGGAGATGGCTTCCGGGATGCCGGCTTTGGAAATGGATTTCAGCGAGTAAATCATGGCGCCTCCTGCGAGACAGGCGATCAGCCGGAACCGCGAATTTTGCGGACCAGGCGGAACAGCGGGTCGTAAAACTCATCCACAACGCGTTCCTTGAGAGGAATGATGGCGTTGTCGGTGATGTGAATGTTTTCGGGGCAGACTTCGGTGCAGCATTTCGTGATGTTGCAAAAGCCAATGCCGAGGGATTTTTTCAGGAGCGCGGCGCGTGAAGCGGAGTCGAGAGGATGCATTTCAAGACCTGCGACGCGGACGAAGAATCTGGGGCCGCCATACTCGCCGTGCTTGGAATGGTCGCGAAGGACGTGGCAAACGTCCTGGCAGAGGAAACATTCGATGCACTTGCGAAATTCCTGAGCGCGATCCACGTCGCTCTGGGACATTTTCCACTGGACGTTTGCTGGCGGCGAGAACGCGGGGATTTTCTTGTTCACCGAATAATTCCAGGAGACGTCGGTGACGAGATCCTTGATGACGGGAAACGATTTCATCGGCGAGATGGTGATGGGCTTGTCCTGCGGCAGAGAATCCATGCGCGTCTTGCAGGTGAGGCGCGGGCGGCCATTCACTTCGGCGGAGCAGGAGCCGCAGCGGCCCGCTTTGCAGTTCCAGCGGACGGCGAGATCGGGAGCGAGATGGCCCTGAATGTAATGCAGCGCGTCGAGAACGACCATGCCAGGAGCCACAGGGACGCGGTAGTCCACGGGGTTTCCGCCATCGCGGTCGCCACGGAAAACGGATAAGACGGCTTCAGCCACAAGAGCCTCCGCTGGATACTCCTATTTATCCTCTGCCAGGAGCAGTTTCAAGTCCTCTGGCACTTCGGGAACGGGGCGCTGGCGAAGCGTCATCCCCGACGCCTCGCGGATAATGATGTTGTTCTTCTTCGCCCATTCGGGATCGTAGTTCGGGAAATCGATGCGGCTGTGGGCGCCGCGGCTTTCCTTGCGCGCAATGGCGGCGCGCGTGACGGCTTCGGCGACCGTAAGCATGGATTGCAAATCGCGCGCCAGGTGCCAGCCGGGATTGAACATGCGCGAGCCTTCGACGCGGACGCGCGCGGCGCGTTCGCGGAATTTTTCGATTTCGGTCAGCGCTTCCTTCAAGTCGCCTTCGTTGCGGAAGATGCCGACGAGCTTTTGCAGGGCGTCCTGCAACTCGCGATGGATTTCGTAAGGGCCTTCGCCGTTCGCGCGCTCAAAGGGAGAGAGCACTTCGCGCGAGGCGCTTTCGATTTGCGAGGAGTCAATTTTAGGAGCAGAGGATTTCTTGGCGTGCTCGGCGGCGGCGAGACCGGCGCGGCGACCGAAGACGAGAAGATCAGAGAGGGAATTGCCGCCGAGGCGGTTCGCGCCATGAAGTCCAGCGGCCGCTTCGCCCGCGGCGAAAAGGCCCGGGACAGTGGCCTGCGCGGTTTCCGCTTCGACGCGAATGCCGCCCATCATGTAATGGCACGTGGGGCCGACTTCCATCGGCTCCCTGGTGATATCCACGTCAGCGAGTTCGAGGAACTGATGGTACATGCCGGGAAGCTTGCGCTTCACGTAATCGGCGGGCTTGTGAGAAATGTTGAGATACGCGCCGCCGTGTTCGGAGCCGCGACCTTCGCGGACTTCGGTGTAAATCGAACGTGCAACGACATCCCGCGTGGAGAGTTCGAGGCGCTTGGGATCGTATTTTTCCATGAAGCGCTCGCCGAGCTTGTTGCGCAGTATGCCGCCTTCGCCGCGGACGGCTTCAGTGACGAGAATGCCCTGCACGCCCGGAGGCCAGACCATTCCGGTGGGATGGAATTGCACGAACTCCATGTCCATCAATTCCGCGCCAGCTTCGTAGGCGAGCGCCATGCCGTCGCCGGTGTACTCCCAAGAGTTGGAAGTGATTTTCCAGGCTTTGCCGATGCCGCCGGTGGCAATGACAATGGATTTCGCCTTGAAGACGACGAAGCGGCCTTGCTCGCGGAAATAACCGAAGGCGCCAGCGATGCGGTCGCCATCCTTCAGCAGACGGGTGATGGTGCATTCCATATAGACGTCAATACCCATGCTGACGCCACGATCCTGGAGCGTGCGGATGAGCTCGAGGCCGGTGCGATCGCCGACGTGGCAAAGGCGCTTGAACGTGTGGCCGCCGAAGGCGCGCTGCATGATGTCGCCGGACTCGGTGCGATCGAAGAGGGCGCCCCACTGCTCGAGTTCGCGGACTCGATCGGGAGCTTCCTGGGCGTGAAGCTGGGCCATGCGCCAGTTGTTCAGGAATTTTCCGCCGCGCATGGTGTCGCGAAAATGGGTGCGCCAGTCGTCTGCGGCATCCACATTGGCCATGGCGGCGGCGATGCCGCCTTCGGCCATCACGGTGTGCGCCTTGCCGAGGAGGGATTTGCACACGACGCCGACGGATGCACCTTGATTGAGAGCTTCGATGGCAGCTCGAAGGCCAGCGCCGCCGGCGCCGATGATCAGGACATCATGTTCGTGGGTCTCGAATTTATCGGTCATTTGAGAGTGGCCTGCGGGTCAGAAAAACCTCGGGTCATGGAATGCGCCGCAAGAGACGAGGCGGACGTAGAGATCGGCGAAGCCGACGCAGAAAAGACTCATCCAAGCGATGAGCATGTGGCGCTCGTTGAGGGCCGTGACTCTGCGCCAGAGACCGAGGCGGCCGCCGCCGAATTTCGCGCAAGAGAAACAATCGAGATTGCCTCCGACAAGATGGCGGCAGGAATGGCAAGAGAGCGTGTAAGTCGTCAACAGAGTCACGTTGACGAGGAGCACGAGGGTGCCGAGGCCCATGCCGAAATGGCCCTGCCAGTCAAACGCACGTACGGCATCACGCCACAGAAAGACCAAGTAGACGAAAGAGAGGTAGAAAAAGTAGCGATGGACGTTCTGCAGGATCAGAGGAAATCCCGCTTCTCCTTTGTAATTGTGGCGGGCCTCGCCGACGGCGCAGGCCGGCGGATCCCAGAAAAAGGCGCGATAGTATGCCTTGCGGTAGTAGTAGCACGTGGTGCGAAAGCCGAGCGGGCCCGTCAAGATCAAGAGCGCCGGCGAAAAAGGCCACCAGTGATGCAGCGGGTCGATCAGCGGCGAATAAAAAGGAGAAAGATACGGGCCCCAGGCATAGAAATTGCCTTTGAAAGCGCGAAGAGTGGCGTAAACGATGAAAATACCGAGGCCCACGAAGACAAGCGCGGGTTCGACCCACCACAAATCGCGACGCTCGGTCGCACCAATTCGAGTGAGAGTCCCCGCGGTCCGAAGTTCCGCCATGCGCCACCGCCTTTTTCAGCGGCGTCATATTATTCCGTGGGCCAGAGGCAAGTCAACGCGCGGTGTGCCAAGTGACGTCATTACCGACGTCGATTACCGTCAAATCTTGGGCGACGATGAAGGGACCCGTGTATTCCGTCTTAACAGCGTCAGCGATTCCTTCTTCGCTTTTGTAATGGTAGATGACCGCAAGCTTCGGCTTCACGATGGCGAAGACTCGTCCTGCGTCCTCCGCGCTCGCGACTGAGCGCAAAGGAACAGGTGTAGCGTTCTTCTGACCAGGCATCCAAGCGATGTGGAGAACGCAATCCGCGCCCTTGGCGAAGCGGATGAGATTCTCGGAAAACTTCGTGTCCCCCGAGATTACGGCTGAGTGGTTCATGTAATCCACGCGATATCCGAAGGCCGGCTTCACGTTGGCGTGATCAACCAGAAAGGCGGTGACTCGCACGCCATCGCCATCGTACACGATGCCCTGGTGAACGTCCCTGCCTTCGATTTCCGCGCCTCTTGGCGGAAGATTCTCCGGCGGGGCCTCACGGGCCGTTATGTCCGCGGAGAATGCCTGGATGAGATGCGCCGTCAGATTGCGCGTTCCTGCTGGCCCGCGAACTTCGAGGGGCTCCTGGCGTCCCAGAAACCAACCCGTGAGCCAAAGATCGGGAAGCCCCACTACATGGTCGGAGTGAAGATGCGTGAGAAAAAGAGCGTTGATCTCGCTGGGCTTCACACCCACTTCCGCCAAACGAATCACCGCACCGCGACCGCAGTCAAAGAGCAGCTTCTTGCCTCCGGCTTCAACCAAAATGGCTGTGCCATACCGCTCGGCGCTTGGAAACGGCGTTCCAGTGCCCAGCAGTGTAATCCTTATGTTTTCCGCGGCTCCCATCGTGGGCGCGCAAAGGAACGTGGAGGCCAAAGCCATCCCGCCGAGGAATTGTCCAAAGCCTTTCACCGTAGGTACTGATTCCTTCCGTTCTCGGATGGCTGGCGGCCAGCCGGACTCGAGGGCCATTTTACCATGCGCCACGTTCACAAAGCGGAGGCGGCGGCACGACGGTTATGCGCGCAGAGTTACACGACTGGATGGAAAGGGGCTGGCAGGAATGCCGGCGAGTCTAGCGGAAACTGAGGGACCAGCCGACGACGGTCATCATCAAGACCAGCGTGAGCACGCCGATGCTGACGAGGCTCAACGCCCGGCCGCGGCCGAGCAGAGTTTCGCGCGTCTCCGAGTGCATGCAGAGCAGAGCCGTCACCACAAACACGGCAGCCCAGGCCAATACCGGAGGCAGGCCGGGGTATTTATTGATCGCGGAAAGGAAATTGTTGGACACCTGGCCGGCGGGGAGCCACGCGGGAATGAACGGCGTGACGGCGGCGGCGAGAACCAGCGTTAGAATCTTGCGCGTCACCCAGCCCTTCACCTTGGGCCGCGAGCCCCGCCACACGAAATAATCCCAAACGAGCAGCGCCAGCGCGAGAGCCGCCCAGCCGTAAACCGCGGCTTTATTGTCGAACCAGAGCCAGCCGTGGAAAAAGACTCGCGCGCGGTTAGAATTGGCGGCAAGGCGAGGCAACAGGAAAATGCCCAGCAAAGTATTGCAGGCGATGGCGACGAGGAGAGTGAGCAGGCCGAAGAGCTGGAGCCAGTGCTGGCTATGGGCTTGACCGCATCGCGTGCACACGGATTGCCGGGGCAAGAATTGGAGTCCGCAACGGTCGCAAAACATTTTGGCTGACCCTCCGGACTGGCGGGAATCGAGCCAGCGATATAAGCGTACAGCGGCGGTTGGCCCGAAAACTACTGGTCTGAGGGTCAGTTGTGTACCCTGAATCAAAGAGCAGGCGCGAAACGAGTAATTGTTCTGTCAAATCTCTTGTTTTGTTCACCTTACAATGGAATGCTCCGTTTCCTTGCTTGAAACAATTAGGCGCTCTTGCAGGACATGCCAGCTGGTCATTGGCTGGAATAATTGCGAAACTTGCGAAAAGGGAGTTTGGCTGCGAATTCCGTTACAATGTCCTTCGTGAAAACCGCTGTGCAGCCTTCGGCCGGGCTTGCGCCCTATGCCATGGACGTACGGCAGACGCGCGGGCGGCGGCATCCCGAGACGGCGCATCCTTACCGAAACGAGTACGCGAGGGACCGCGACCGCGTGGTACATTCGCGCGCCTTCCGGCGGCTGGAAGCGAAGACGCAGGTCTTCACGACGCGCTATTCCGACCATTTTCGCAACCGGCTGACGCACACGCTGGAAGTGGCGCAAATCGCGCGGACGGTGGCGGGGGTGCTGGGACTGAACTCCGATTTGGTCGAAGCGCTGGCGCTGGCGCACGACATCGGTCATCCGCCATTTGGACATGCGGGAGAGCATCAGCTCGATTTGCGAATGCGCGAGCACGGCGGGAGGTTCAATCACAATTTGCATGCGCTGCGAATCGTCGAGCAATTCGAGCAGCGCTACCTGGATTTTCCCGGCTTGAATTTGACGTTTGAGGTGTGCGAAGGGATCGTGAAACATTCGCGAGACTATTCCGGCGCGGAATTTCCAGAACTGGCGGAATACCTCCTCAATGAGCGGCCGCCGCTCGAAGCGCAACTCATCGACCTGGTGGACGAGATCGCTTACAACACGGCGGACTTGGACGATGGTTTTGAAGCGAAATTGTTGGACCTGGACGAGCTTCGCGCGGCTGTGCCCGCCTTTGGCGAGACATACGCGGACGTGGACCGGCGATATCCCAACGGACAGCGCAAGTTGAAATTCAATGAAGCTCTGAAGCTCGTTCTGGACCGGCTGGCGACGGATCTGATCGAACACACGCGCAGCGAAATCGCGCGGCAGGGCGCGGCGAGCGTCGCGGATGTGCGCCGCGCCCCTAAAAGACTGGCTAGTTTCTCACCAGCCGTTGCGGCGGAGGATGCGGCGCTGAAGAAATACCTAATCGAGAGACTCTACTCGAACCCCGCGATTACTGAAGACCGGGAGCACTCCGTAGCGGCGCTCGACGAACTCTTCACGCTATTCCTCAAGCGCCCGGAACGGATGCCGCCCGCTTACGCGGAGCTGGCCCGGAGCCAGCCGCCACACCGAGTGGTCTGCGATTACATCGCGGGGATGACAGATCATTTCCTGCTGCGACAGCACCGAGAGCAATTCGGGAGCACGAAAACGCAGCGCGTGATGTAACGGCCGTGGCGGTTTCGTTGGACCTGTACGAGAGGATTGGTTGTTCGATTGGCGTCATTCGAGAGTGATTTCCGGGCGGTTCCTTGACAACCAAGGAGCCAGCCATATAATTAAGGATTAGGTGAATTTTTCTCGAAAAATCTGATGTTTCTCGACGTACACGAACTCGCCACGAAGAAAATCCGCATCCGGAAGAATTACGCCCCGGGGACGCTGGACTTCCACTCCGGAGACTTCCGGCAAGTGGAGCCGCTGGACGTGCGCGCGACGGCGGAGCTGGTGGATAATCAGATTCGCATCTACGGGACGTTTCATACGCGCCTGGAACTGGCCTGCGCGCGGTGCCTGGAAACGGTGGTCGAGGAAGTGAGCAAGAATTTTGACCTGTTTTACCGGCCGATGACCTCGATTGCGCGCGAAGAGGAGGTCCGGCTGAAATTGGATGATACGGAGATGGCGTTTTTCGAGGGCGACGGTTTATTTTTGGCGGACGTGCTCGCCGAGCAGGTGAATCTGTCGCTTCCGATGAAGGTGATTTGCCGCAGCGATTGCCGGGGACTCTGCCCTCACTGCGGAGCAAATTTGAACCAGGAAGAGTGCCGCTGCGAATCCCATGCCGCTGATCCGCGCCTTGCGCCGCTTGCGCGTCTCAAGCAGGACTGGTCGAAAAAGCAATAAAACTAGAGATTGGAATGAACCGCGACGGGTCGCCGTGTGCGTCCCCCGCATTGAGGAGCAGGAATGCCGAACCCCAAACGACGCCATTCGAAGGCACGCACCAGCAAGCGCCGCGCGCATGACCACCTGACGGCGCCTTCGATTTCAAATTGCCCGAACTGCCACGAGCCGAAGCTTCCGCATCGCGCATGCCCGCATTGCGGGTACTATAAGGGCCGCGCGGTAGTGGACACCAAGGCGTAACTCCCGCGGTCGCAGGTTTATTTTTCTCGAGCCGGGGTCTCTCGATGATCACCATCGCGCTGGACGCCATGGGCAGCGACCATGCCCCTCGCGCTGAAGTCGAAGGCGCGGTGCTCGCGGCGCGCCAGCAGGAAGTGCGAATCGTGCTGACAGGCATCGAGTCGAAAGTCCGGGCTGAGCTAAGCCGCCACGCGCACCGCGGCCTGCCGATCGAAGTCGCCAACGCCACGGAAGTGATTACGATGGAGGATTCCCCTTCGCTTGCGTTCCGCAAGAAACGCGACAGCTCGGTACATGTGGCGGCCAAGTTGGTCCGGCAGGGACAGGCCGACGCACTGGTGAGCGCGGGAAACACGGGCGCCGTGATGGCGACGGCGCGATTCGTCCTGGGGACGCTGCCTTCGGTGGACCGCCCCGCGCTCGCGGCGGCGTTTCCCACGGCAAAGGGCGGGACTTCGGTCCTGCTCGACGTGGGCGCGAATGTGGACTCGAAGCCGGAACAGATCGAACAATTCGCCATCATGGGCGAGATTTACTACCGCGCGATTTTCGGGACGCGACGGCCGCGCGTGGGAATTCTCTCGATTGGCGAAGAGGAGATGAAAGGCAACGAATTGACGCGCGAAGCCTCGGCGCTGCTGAAACAGAGGTCGCTCAATTTCATCGGCAACGTAGAGGGCAAGGACGTGTTCAAGGGCGACGTGGACGTAATCGTCTGCGACGGGTTCATCGGCAACATCGCGCTGAAAATCAGCGAAGGGGTGGTGGAGCACGTCGCCGGAATGCTGAAGAAGGCGCTGCAGAGCAGCCTGAGCGCGCAAATGGGATACGTGCTGTCGAGAAAGGCGTTTGGAGAATTTCGCAAGAAAATTGATTATTCGGAGTACGGCGGCGCGCCGCTGCTGGGATTGAAAGGAGTCGTTGTGATCGGGCATGGCCGTTCGAATGCCAATGCGGTCAAGAATGCGATTCGCGTCGCCGCCGAGCTGTGCCGCTCGAAAATGAACGACAAGATTGAACAGGAGCTTTCCGCAGCCGTCGCGAGCGCCCGCGCCTGAGCAGGGAGAGCAGCGCGGCTGGACTTTCCACGAGAAGAGGGATAGAACCTGCGTCTGGCGAATCCGCCGGGTGCGCTTCAGAACGGTACACATCGATGAGCAAGCTTGCATTTCTTTTTCCGGGACAGGCGTCGCAGTATCCGGGGATGGGCCGCGACCTGGCCGAGAAATTTCCCACGGCGCGAAAGGTGTTTGACCTCGCGGACGCAGCCCTGGGATTTTCGCTCTCGAATCTCTGCTTCTCGGGCAGTGAAGAGGCGCTGAAACAAACTGAGAACACGCAGCCCACGATCCTCGCCGTTTCTGTGGCGGCGTTTCGAGTGCTGGAGGAGAACGGCGCAATCCCGGATTTTGTCGCGGGGCACAGCCTGGGGGAATATTCCGCGCTGGTCGCTGCGGGGAGCCTCGATTTCAGCGCTGCCGCCAAGCTGGTGCGCCAGCGCGGGCGATACATGCAGGACGCTGTCCCATCGGGAGAGGGGGCGATGGCGGCGATCATGGGACTTGCTCCGGCGGAGGTCGCCGACATCTGCAAGAAGGCCGCAGGCGGAGAGATTTTGTCGGCGGCGAATCTGAATTCGCCCGAGCAGACCGTGATTTCCGGCACAGCGGCTGCCGTGAGAAGAGCTGTGGAAATTGCGTCGCAGATTGGCGCGAAGCGAGCGGTGGTGTTGCCTGTTTCCGCGCCTTTCCACTGCGCGATGATGAAGCCGGCTGAAATCCAACTGGAGAAGGATCTTCGCGCGACGCAGTTTGGACCGCTGCGCTTTCCGTTAATCACGAACGTGGATGCGGAGGCGATTACGAGCGGAGAGGAGGCGCGTGAAGCGCTGATTCGGCAAGTTTGCCAGCCCGTGCGCTGGGAGGAAGGCATACGCGAAATCCTCGCGCAGGACGCGCGCGTCTTCGTGGAGGTCGGGCCCGGGCGCGTGTTGAGCGGACTGTTGCGGCAGATTGACCGCTCGGTGCGCTGCTTCAACGTGGAAGATTCGGCGAGCCTGCACGCGACTCTGGAGAAAATCACGCAGGCGCGCGCGGAGACCGCGGAAAACTGAAAGCTATTGGGGAGGCGGATGTTTTCGCTCCAAGGCAAAGTCGCACTGGTAACTGGCGCTTCGCAGGGGATCGGCCGCGCAACCGCGCTGGCGCTCGCCGCAGCCGGAGCACGAGTTGCCGTCGCGGCAAGAAGCGAAGAGAAACTGGCTGAGACCGCGAAACAGATCGCGGCGGCCGGCGGCGAGGCGCTGGCGATAAAGATGGATGTCGCGGAACCGGAACAGATCAAAGTGGGCTTCGCGCAAGCGATTTCGAAGTTCGGAAGACTCGACATCCTCGTGAACAACGCGGCGATTACGCGAGACGGCCTGGCGCTGCGCATGAAGCTCGAAGATTGGGACGCCGTGCTGCGGACGAACCTGACCTCGGCGCATTTGTGCTCGCAACAGGCACTCGGCGTAATGATGAAGCAGCGCTGGGGACGGATCATCAACGTGACCTCCGTAGTGGCAGAGACAGGAAATGCAGGCCAGTCAAATTACGTCGCGGCAAAGGCCGGATTGATCGGCCTGACGCGAGCCATCGCGACGGAGATGGCTTCGCGGAACATCACTGTGAACGCCGTTGCCCCCGGATTCATTGAGACGCCGATGACGGAGCCGCTGCCGCAGAAAGTGAAGGATGATCTGAAGGCGCGAATTCCGCTGGGGCGAATGGGTTCGGACAAGGACGTCGCGGCCGCGATCGTGTTTCTTGCCTCCGAGGAGGCCGGTTACATCACCGGCCACGTCCTGGACGTCAACGGCGGGATGTACATGGGCTAGAATGACCCGCCGACCGAACTGGAGAGCGCGAGTGGCGCTCTTTGGTTGACCTGATTTGGCAGGCCGAATAGAATGAGTGGGCTTCATGGGACGGGGAACCAACCAGCGGTTCGCAACCAGAATTACCGATCGCCGAAAGCGGAGGAAGAACGAGAATGGCCAGCGTCGAAGAACGCGTGAAGCAGATCATCGTCGAACAGCTCGGTGTGGATGAAGGCGAAGTGACGCCCACGGCCTCGTTTGTGGACGACCTGGGCGCGGATTCGCTGGACATCGTGGAACTCGTGATGGCCTTCGAGGAAGCATTCGGCATCGAAATCCCCGATGAGGACGCCGAAAAGATCACCACGGTCAAGGACGCGATCGCGTACATCGAGAAGCACGCGAAGAAGTAGTCCGCAGGCCGCAGAATCCCCCGAGGAGAAATCTCCGCATTGAACCGCCGCGTCGTCGTCACCGGAGTCGGGCTAGTCTGTGCCTGCGGAATCGGCACGGAAGAGACGTGGCAAAGCCTTCTTGCAGGCAAGAGCGGCATCGCTCCCATCACGCAGTTTGACGCGAGCGGCTACGACTGCCGGTTCGCCGGCGAGGTCCGCGGCTTCGATCCGTTCGCCTGGATCGAGAAAAAAGAAGTGAAGAAGATGGCGCGGTTCATCCACCTCGCCGTCGCGGCCACGGATTTCGCGATGAAGATGGCGCGCTTCGAGGTGAACGAGGCGGACGCGGATGCGACGGGAGTTTATATTTCGTCGGGCATCGGCGGATTCGACGTGATCGAGCGCGAGCACTCGAAACTGATTCAAGGCGGCCCCGGCAAGATATCTCCTTTCTTCATTCCTTCAGCAATCATCAATCTGGCGTCGGGCCAAATCTCGATTCGCTGCGGAGCGCGCGGGCCGAATTCCGCGACGGCGACGGCGTGCTCGGCTTCCGCGCATGCCATCGGCGACGCATTCAAAATCATCCAGCGCTGCGATGCGGAGGTGATGATCGCGGGCGGTTCGGAAGCGGCCATCACGCCGATGGGCGTGGGCGGATTCGCGGCGATGAAGGCGCTTTCGACACGAAACGACGAGCCAGCGCGAGCCAGCCGGCCATTTGACGCGCAGCGCGACGGATTCGTCATCGGCGAAGGCTCGGGCGTGCTGATACTGGAATCATTGGAACATGCGCAGCGCCGAAACGCGCCGATTGTCGCGGAGATTGTGGGATACGGAATGTCGGGCGACGCATATCACATGACGCAACCAGCGGAAAACGGCGACGGCGCGTACCGCGTGATGCTGGCTTCGGCGAAGGACGCGAAAATTTCCCCGGACGATATCGGTTACGTGAATGCACACGGAACTTCGACGCCCATCGGAGACGCGATCGAGACGGTCGCGATCAAACGCGTATTCGGCGAGCGTGCGAAGAAAGTGCCCGTCAGCTCGACGAAGTCCATGACCGGGCACCTGCTCGGAGGCGCGGGCGGACTCGAAGCCGGAATTTGCGTGCTGGCGCTGCGCGACCAAATTGTGCCGCCGACGATCAATTACGAAAATCCGGACCCAGCCTGCGACTTGGATTACGTTCCGAATCGGGCGCGCAAAATGGACATGCGTTATGCGCTTTCGAATTCATTCGGGTTCGGAGGCACTAACGCGTCACTGATTTTCAAACGATGGGAGGGGAAGTGAACATCGTCGTCTGCGTGAAGCAGGTGCCTGCCAAGGACGCGCCGCTGGCCATCGCGGAATCGGGCACGTGGATACGCGAGACAGACATCAGCTTCGAGACGAACGAGCCAGACAGCTTCGCGCTGGAAGAAGCGCTGCGACTGAAAGAAAAGCACGGCGGCGAGGTCATCGCCGTCTCGATGGGCCCGGAGCGCGTGAAGCAAACCATCAAGGAAGCGCTGGCGAAGGGCGCGGACCGCGGAATTCACATCAGTGACGACAAGTTCCACGCGCTCGATCCTCTTTCATCCGCGCGTTCGCTGGCAGCGGCGATTCAAAGAGAACAATTCGATTTGATTCTGACGGGTCTGCAAAGCGACGACCAGGGCTTCGGGCAGACGGGCGTGCTGCTCGCGGAACTGCTCGGCCTGCCGCACGCGACGATCATCATGAATATCGAGGCGCGGGACGGGCGTCTGCGACTGAAGCGCGAGCTCGAAGCAGGATGGTTTCAGTGGGTGGAGCTGCCGCTGCCGGCAGTGCTGACGATTCAATCCGGCATCAACAAGCCGCGCTACGCCACGCTGAAGGGCATTATGGCGGCGAAGAAGAAAGAGATTGCAACGGTGACGCGCGAGTCGCTCGGCGTGCCCGCAGCGCTGACGCAGCGCGTCCAGCGGATTTACGTCCCGCAAAAAACGAAGAAAACGGAATTCATCAGCGGCTCGCCGAAGGAGATCGCGGCAAAGCTGGTGGAGAAACTGAAACACGAAGCGCGTGTCCTGTAATTCGATGAGCCGATGAAAATACTTCTCATCACCGAGCAGCGAGAAGCGAAGTGGAACAAAGTCAGCTTCGAGACGCTCGCGGCGGCGCAACAAATCGCCGCGGAGGTGAAAGGGTCGCTTTCGGCGATCGCGATGGGTCAGGGGGTCGCGGCGCTCGCTGATGAGCTGGCTGGTTCACAGCTCGATGAAGTCCTTCTTGTTGAAAATCCACTTCTCGAGAAATACACGCCGGACGGCTATTCGATTGCGCTGAAGCAGGTCATCACGCAAGCCAAGCCGGAGCTGGTTTTGTTGCCGCACACGTATCAGGTGCGCGACTTCGCGCCGAAGCTCGCTGCGTCCTTCGGCAAAGGAATGATCGGCGATTGCATCGGCTATCGCTACGAAAACGGGAAACTCATTTTCGTGCGCCAAATGTTTCAGGGCCGCACGGCCGCCGACGTGACATTCGAAGGCGATGCGCCGTGGTTCGCTTCATTTCAGGCCGGCGCGTTTCGCGCGGACCTCGCCGCAAAACGGCAGGGCGGCAAGGCGCCCGTGAATGCCTTCGGCGTGGAATTGAAGCCGGAGCAGATTCGCACGAAGCCGCTGGAACTTTTCCGCGAGGCGAAGCAAGCCGTGGACCTGACGCAAGCGCCGATTCTGGTTTCCATTGGGCGCGGAATCAAAGCGCCGGAAAATATTCCACTGGCGGAAAAACTGGCGAGGGCGCTGGGCGGAGAATTGTGCGCATCGCGGCCGATTTGTGACGAAGGCTGGCTGCCGATGGAACGGCAGATTGGCAGCTCGGGGCAGACCGTTTCGCCGAAACTGTATCTTGCACTCGGCATCAGCGGCGCGATTCAGCACGTGGTGGGGATGAAAGGCTCGCGCTGCATCGCGGCGATAAACAAGGATCAGAACGCGCCAATTTTCGAGATTGCCGACTACGGTGTCGTCGGCGATCTGTTTGAGGTTGTGCCTGCGCTGACGGAAGAGCTCGAGAAGTCAAAATCCACGTAGTTTTCTTCTGTTCGATTCCGCAACGAGGCTTTGCACAATCGGGCAGTCAGCAAAACGTCTGAGCCGCAAACTACCTTTAACATCTTTGATTACTTTTGCTTAGCTCGATTCCGCCTGGCATCCCGTCTGCAGGCATGTCCCGAATCCGGCGTTGGTCCGGAGGCGCGACATATATTCTTCAGCTCGACCAGAAACGTCGGGGCTTCAGGATGACGGCGCAGAAGGAAAGCGAGGCGAAAAATGGGCACCCTCCTTCAGGACCTGCGCTACGCGATTCGGATACTTCTGAAGTCGCCTGGGTTCACGGCGATTGCCGTGATGACGCTGGCGCTGGGGATCGGCGCGAATACGGCATTGTTCTCTGTGGTGAACGGCGTACTGCTGAATCCGCTGCCCTATCCGCACCCGGAGCAACTGGTCACGCTGCACGGAAGCAAGCCGAATTTTCCAACGGGTTCCATTTCCTATCCGAATTTTCTCGATTGGCAGAAAGACAACCGCACGTTCTCGGCAATGGCCATTTCTCGTGGCTACTCATTCAGTCTGACTGGCAGCGGCGACGCCGAGCAAGAAAATGGCGAATTCGTCTCCTCAGATTTCTTTGCACTACTTGACGTGAAGCCGGAGATTGGCCGGCTCTTTGCTCCTGGTGAAGACCGCATAGGCGCGGCTCCGATCGTCATCATCAGCGCCGGCCTGTGGAAACGCAAGTTTGGGTCGGGACGAGATGCATTGGGTAAGAGCCTGACCTTGGATGGCAGAAATTACACAATCGTGGGCGTGATTCCCGCGACTTTCAATTTTCGCGTTGGGAGTTTCCGCCCCAGCGAGGTCTATGTGCCCATCGGCCAGTGGAACAACAATTCCCTTCTCAACCGCGGCGCAGGTTTGGGCCTCCACGGGATAGGCAGACTCAAGCCCGGCATCACACTCGCGCAGGCGCGCGCGGACATGGACGAAGTCACGCGAAGCCTTGCAGCTGCTTATCCCGATAACGATAAGGGCCTGGGCGCAGCGATCATACCGCTGAAGGAATCGATGGTTGGCCGCATCGAACCGATTCTGCTCGTGTTGTTCGGCGCAGTGGGATTCGTACTGCTGATTGCGTGCGTGAACGTCGCCAACCTCCTTCTTGCCCGATCAACGGGCCGGGCGCGCGAATTTGCCATTCGCGCGGCACTCGGCGCAGGCCAGGACCGCCTGCTTCGCCAGCTTCTCACCGAGAGCGTCTTGCTCGCGGTGGCGGGGGGCACGTGCGGTTTGCTTCTAGCGAACTGGGGCACGCAAGCGGCGCTCGAGGCGCTTCCGATCACCCTGCCTCGCGCGGGAGAGGTTGGAATGGATGCCCGAGTCTTGATTTTCAGCGCGGCCATTTCGCTTTTTGCGGGGATTCTCTTTGGCCTTGCTCCGGCGCTGAAGACCTCGCAGCCGAACCTTCACGAGGCTCTCAAGGAGGGCGGACGGGGGGCGAGTGGCGCGCGCCGCGGAGTTCACGGAGTCTTCGTCGTGGCCGAGATGGCGATGGCGGTCGTGCTGCTCGTCGGAGCGGGACTGATGATTCGGAGCTTGGCGAGCCTGTGGAGTGTGAATCCGGGGTTCAATCCCAAGAACGTTCTCGTCTTTGGTCTTTCGCTCCCTCCCTCGCTGATGAAAGCCAGCCCGGACGCGATTCGCTCCGCCTTTCGTGAAGTTGATAACAAGTTGAAATCCACCGTCGGCGTCCAAGCGGTTTCCGCAACGTGGGCTGCAATCCCGATGGCGGGCGAGGACGACACGGTGTTCTGGATCGCCGGGCAGCCGAAACCAGCAAGTCAGAATGAAATGAACTGGGCGCTGAACTACGTCGTCGAGCCGGATTATCTGGAGGCCATGGGAATTCCGCTGGAGCGCGGCCGTTTTTTCACGCCGCAGGACAATGAGCACGCGCAGCTCGTCACCGTGGTGGATGATGTATTCGCGCGCAAATACTTCGGCGACGAAGATCCCATCGGCAAGCGAATCATTCTGGATAACGGCGAACGGCAACCGCAAATTGTGGGCATCGTCGGCCACGTCAAGCAGTGGGGGCTGGATTCGGATGATTCGAATTCTCTGCGGGCACAGTTCTATTTTCCTTTCATGCAGTTGTCGGACTCGGGCATGGCCCTCTCGCCATCCGGTACAGCAATGATCGTCCGTTCCGCCATAGCGTCGCCGGGGCTCTTTGACTCCATTCGTCGCAAATTGCAGCAACTGAACAGCGAATATGTCGTTTTCGGGGCACAGACGATGGATGAGATCATTTCGTCGTCTCTTTCGACGCGTTCGTTTTCCATGATTTTACTTGGCTGCTTCGCGGCGCTGGCGCTCGTGCTTTCGAGCATCGGCATCTATGGCGTGATCTCCTACCTCGCTGGCCAGCGGACGCACGAAATCGGAGTTCGCCTGGCGCTCGGAGCGCAGCGCAGAGATGTGTTGCGGCTGGTGCTCGGCGAAGGCGTAAAAATGGCGCTCATCGGAGTCGCCATAGGCCTTGCGGCGGCGATCGGGCTGACGCGGCTGATGTCCACTCTACTGTATGGCGTGAGCGCGACGGACCCGCTCACGTTCGCCGGCGTCGCGATACTGCTGATAATTGTCGCGCTGGCGGCTTGCTATATTCCAGCGCGACGTGCGATGCGCGTGGATCCCATGGTCGCGCTGCGGTACGAATGAAACTAGAAGTTAGAAATTGGAAGTCAGAAGTTCGAAAAAGCCAGAAGCAAGATTCTGAACAAAGAGAACCTCTCCGCTCTAAGAGCCAGATAACAATTGCGCTGCGGAGTCTTGCGGCGCGCAAGTCCTTGCGGTCGTTCTGCTACAATGAGCGTTCATGCCCGTTGAACGTGAAACACTGGAAGCGGACGTCCTGATCGTCGGCGCCGGGCCTGCCGGACTCTCCTGCGCACTCCATCTCTCAAGGCTGATCGAGCAGCATAACGCCGCCGGGCGCACGCCGAAGTTGTCCACTGAAAGCGTATATGTCCTCGAAAAAGCACGCGAAATCGGCGCGCATCAACTTTCCGGCGCCGTCATGGACCCGCGCGGGCTGCGAGAGCTCGTTCCCGATTTTGAGAAAACCGCGCCGCTCGATACGCCTGTCACGAGTGATGACGCGTATTTTTTCACCGGAGGCGGCGCATGGAAACTTCCGATCACGCCGCCGCCGCTGCGCAATCACGGCAATTACGTCATTTCGCTCAGCAAGCTCACGAAGTGGCTCGGCGGGCTGGTGGAAAGATCCGGCGCCAACGTCTTCACGCAATTCGCCGGCGCATCCCTGATTTATGAAGGAAACGGCATCGCCGGCGTGCTCACCGATGACAAGGGCGTGGACAAAAACGGCAAGCCCAAGAGCAACTTCACGCCCGGCTACGAGCTGCGTTCAAAGATCACTGTACTCGCGGAAGGGACGCGCGGCTCGTTGACGAAAGAGCTCGTCAATCATCTTCATCTCGATGGCCTGAATCCGCAGATCTACGGCATCGGAATCAAGGAATTGTGGGACGTGCCGCCCGGACGAATCGCGACCGGCTACGTGGCGCACATGCTCGGCTGGCCGCTCGACACGAAGACATACGGAGGCGGATGGGTTTACGGGATGCGCGACAACCGCGTGTCGCTGGGCCTCGTCGTCAGTCTGGAATACCGCAATTCGCTTTTCGACCCGCACGAGGCGTTTCAACAATTCAAGACGCATCCATTCGTCCGGCGAATCCTCGAAGGCGGCAAGCTGGTGCGCTACGGAGCGAAGTCGCTGCCTTATGGCGGATGGTATTCGATGCCGCGAAATCATTTCGATGGCGGGCTGATCATCGGCGACTCGGCAAGCCTGCTCAATTCGCAGCGGCTGAAAGGGATTCACATCGCCATCAAGAGCGGGATGCTGGCCGCCGAGACGATTTATAAGGCGCTCGTTTCGGGCGACGCTTCCGCGAAAAGTCTCAGCGCATTTCAAGAGAAAATCGAGTCGAGCTGGATCAAGAAGGAACTCTGGGCAGTCCGCAATTTCCATCAGGGATTTCATCACGGCCTGTGGGCCGGACTGTTTCATGCCGGCCTGCAATTCGTCTCCGGAGGGCGCGGGCTGGTGGATCCGATGCGCGTGCCCGCGGGCCACGAGGAATTCGAAAAACTGAATCGCCCGCTCGAGCTTGTGGATCAATCGGCGCGCTTCAAAGGCGACGGCGCGCTCACATTCGACCGGCTCACCGACGTCTATCATTCCGGGACGCGGCACGAGGAAGACCAGCCGTGCCATCTCGTTGTCGCCGACCTGAACATTTGCGCGGACCGGTGCGTCCGCGAGTACGGAAATCCTTGCCAGTATTATTGTCCCGCTGCGGTGTACGAGATGGTGCTGGAAAAAGGGAAGCCGCGGCTGAAAATCAATGCATCGAATTGCGTTCACTGCAAAACGTGCGACATCGCCGATCCCTACCAGATTGTGAACTGGATCCCGCCGGAGGGCGGCGGAGGGCCAAATTACGAGGGGATGTAACGGAACTTCCTGGCCGCGGCGCTTGCAAGATCATGTTTTTTTCGACGGCCTGCCGAATAGAAATTCGTGAAACCTGGCCCAGAAGCCTTTCCTCTTCTTGTTTTTGTTTGACGACTGCTTCGATGCATCCTGCGGGACTTGTTGCGGCGCGGTCTGCGATACCCTCTGGGGCTTGACAGCTTTCATCGGCTCTGCCACAGCACCGTGAAAAATCCACTCTGGCTCGACGACGACCGCCTTCGCGAGAAGGACTGTGGCTACGCTAATCGTGCCTTCCGGCGCCGGAAGAGGTTTCGCATCGTACACGAGCGGCGGCGCGATGATTCTCGTAATCGGGCCATTTGCCGGCGGCAATGCCGGTGGAGGCACAGATTCGCGCGGTCTTGCGGGGGGCAAAGCTGGAGCCGGAAGATCGGGATGATCTGTTTTCTCGCCGACATCAGGCGGCAGAATCTGTGTATCACGTTTCTCTGTCGCCGAGGAATCCGAAGCTGCTGGTGAATTCGCTGGCAACGTCGTTGCGACTCCGACAGGGAGAGTGCTCTCTGAGACGACGCGTTCGGGAGACGCGGCCTTTGCAGAGTTTTCATCGAAATCGCAGCGGCAGCTTCCGGGCGCGGCAGGTGTCGCGCCAAGCGGCGTGGCAGCGAGCGAAACCTCGGCCGGCTCCGGCACGATGAGAGTCTCGCCGCTCAACTGCTGCTGCACTTGGACGGCGCCGCGCGCGGCGAGGACGCACATCGCGCCGGTGGTCGGTTCGAGGCTTAGCGTGAAGTCGCGCGGCTGGTCCATGACGGCCACCGGCCTCGCCGTAATCAGCGGAGTATAAATCGTCACTGGGCGCGAGGAATCGAGTTTGGCGTGGATACGGCCGAAGCTCAACGCGACCGTAAGCGCTTCGCCGGAGGCGAGTACTGTGAATTTCGCCGGGCCGCAAACGTCCAGCTCGCCGCCGCCTGTGAATTCCACGCGCGCTTGTCCCGAATGGACGACGATTGTGCTGCCGCCCGCAAACTGAAACGAATGAGAGCCTCCTGCCTGCGCGGCTTCCGATGGACCGGCGACAGAAACGTCTTCGCCCGTGACCTGGCCGATCATCGCGGCGTTGTTTTGATCCGATGCCTGCGCGAACGCAACCGCGCAGGCCAGAGCAATCGCGAGGCACGCTCGGGTCAATATGGCTGCGATTTTTGCGATGATTGTGCCTGCGATCCGCATCTGATGCTTCATCCGCTGCGCCGTCTTCTCGGCCTCGATTGCTATACTATACCTCGATGAGCGAACCCGCTGCATCCGGGCTGGAGCGCGACGCGGACGCGATCAACATTCATTACGACACGCGGCTGCCTGAACTCTCCCGCTGGCGGCGCATGCAGATTCCCTTGATCGGCTGGGCTGTTTACGCCGTGATTCGGCTGATCGGTCCGACGCTGCGCTACGAAGTGCTCGGTTACCAGCATGTCCAACGGCTCCACGACTCGGGCCGGCGATTCATCTCCGCGTTCTGGCACCGCTCGATTTTCGGCGCCGTGTGGTGGTGGCGCAAACGCGGAATCGTTGTGATGAACACGACGAATTTCGACGGCC
This sequence comes from Candidatus Acidiferrales bacterium, assembly GCA_035934545.1. Classification (GTDB taxonomy): domain Bacteria; phylum Acidobacteriota; class Terriglobia; order Acidiferrales; family UBA7541; genus DAHUXN01. Next base: position 12,781 of record DASYXV010000019.1, on the reverse strand, counting down.
AGTGGACACGGCGCGTCATCGAACGCTTCGGCTTCGGCACGGCGCAGGGGAGCTCGTCGCGCGGCGGGCTCAAAGGGCTCGCCGTGATGGCGCGGCGGCTCGAAGAAGGGCGCGACGTCGCGTTCACGATTGACGGACCCCGCGGCCCGCGCTACATCGCAAAACCCGGCCCTGCGATGCTGGCCCGGCGCACTGGACTGCCCATCATGGTATTTCACATCGGATTCGAGCGTGCGCACACGTTTGAAAAGACGTGGGACGTTTTCCAAATCCCGCATTTTTTTTCGCGCACGGTGATGGTCATCGCGCCGCTGATTCACGTCCCCTCGGACTCTTCGCGCGAGCTGATGGAGAAAAAACACGCGGAGATGCAGGTGGCGCTTGAACGCGTCCGTGATATCGCCGAATCCTGGTTCAAGTGCGACGAAACGGAACGCGAAAATCTGCGGAAAGAATTGAACGCCTGACCTATTTGCTTCTTGCGAGCTGCTTCAGCTTCTCAGCGAGAGCGATGGTTTGCTTCCGAGTTTCCTCAAGCGAGCCCGAGCAGTCAATTACATCTTCGGCGAGGCGCCGTTTTTCTTCGATGGACATCTGAGAGCCTATGCGCTTCTCGGCTTGCTCGCGTGTCAGGCCGCGCTGGAGCAGGCGCTCGATTTGCTGCTCAGGCCGACACCAGGCGACAACGAGGCGATCGAAATTCTTGTGGTAGCCAACTTCGATATGGAGCGCCGCGACAACCACGGCGACGCTCGGTCCGCCGGGCCTCGCCAGCTCATCCAACCGGCGGGTGATTTCGCGCAGGACGCGCGGATGAATGATGGCGTTTAGCTGCGCGAGTTTTTGCGGATCGCCGAATACGATTTCGCCGAGCTTCGCGCGGCTAATCTGGTCCGATCTGTCAAGAATTCCTGGGCCGAATTCGCGAGTCACTTCTTCGGATACGGGATTTCCAGCCTTGAGGTACTCGTGCGCGAGCAAATCGGCCTCAATAATCACGCAGCCGTGCTCGCGAAGAATCTCCGCGACGGCGGATTTTCCGCTGGCGATTCCTCCTGTGAGACCGACGCGCAGCATGGCGGGGCGTCAGCGGGGCGACACGGCGGTTTGCGGCGCGCGAAATTTGCGGCGCAGCCGCGCGGCCTTCACCGTGTTGCTCATCAGCATGGCAATCGTCAGCGGCCCGACGCCGCCGGGCACGGGCGTCATCGCGCCGGCGACTTGCGCGACGTCGGGATGCACGTCGCCGACGAGGGCGAAGCCTTTCTCGCGGAATTTTTCGAGGCGCTCGGGATGATGCGCGAAAATCCTTTCGGCCTCGCGCGAATCGGTGATGCGCGTGGTGCCGACGTCGATTACCGTGGCGGCCGGGCGGACATCCTCTGGCGTGATCATCGCGGGACGGCCCGCGGCGGCGACGATGACATCTGCGTTGCGCGTAAATGAGCGCAAATCGCGCGTTTTCGAGTGGCAAACAGTCACCGTGGCGTTCGCGTGCATCAGCAGAAGCGCCATCGGCTTGCCGACAATGTTGCTGCGGCCGACGACAACGGCATTTGCTCCTTCGACGGCGATTCCGCTGCGCCGCAGAATTTCCATCACGCCAAGCGGCGTGCACGCGACCAGACTTGCTTGCCCTTCGATCAGGCGGCCGATGTTCATGGGATGAAAACCGTCTACATCCTTCGCCGGATCCACCGCTTCGAGGATTTTTCGCGTATCGATCTGCAGCGGGAGCGGCAACTGGACGAGAATGCCATCCACGTCGTCGCGCGCGTTCAATTCCTGAACGATGGCGAGCAATTCCGAGGTCGTCGTTTCGGCGCGGGGCGTCAAATTCTCGCTGCGAAGGCCGAGCTGCTGACACGCGGCGATTTTGCTGCGGACATAAATCTTCGACGCGGGATTATCGCCAACGAGGACGGCTGCGAGTTCGGGCCGGATTCCGGCGGCCGCGAGTTCGGCTATGTCGCGCTCGAGTTCCGCGTAGATTTCGTCCCGAATGGCGGTGCCACTCAGAATTCGCGCCGGCAAGTCGCACTCCTCCGTGAATGCGCGATAGCAACGAGTCATCATAGCATACGGCCCGTCAGCAACTTCGCGAGCCCGATTCTGGGTACAGACGCAATACTGATTGTGCGATTGCAGGATGGCTGGTAGGCTGCGTCGAGCGAGTTCCATTCCTCGTAAAAGGAGCTGCCATGAAGGTCCTCTCACGTGTTGACCCGCTTTCCGTGATGAAAGTCGGCGGCATCATTTACGGCTGCCTGGGCCTCCTGGTCGGCGTGATTTTCGCGATTTTTTTCTCTATCGGAACGATGCTTGGATCAATTAGCGGCCAGCAGGATTTTCCGATCACGGGCGCGATTGGCGTCATCTTCGGATTGCTGGCGATCATCATCGCTCCAATCATCTATGGCGTATTGGGCGCGTTGATGGCGGGATTGATGGCCGTGCTTTACAATTTTGTGGCTCGGAGATTTGGCGGCGTAATGTATGAGGTGCGCGAGGCCAAAGAGCCTCCTTATGGAGTGCCGGTCTCATCCGCCACCACTTAGTTCGGGCAGCCTTTTAGTGATGTCAGATACAGATGACTCGATGATTTTCGAAGGCAATGAGCGAAAGGAACGCGAGCGCGAAATGGCGCGCGCTGGGCGCTTGCCTCCTGGCCAGGCGCTGACGTTGAAGTGGCCCGTGCTGCACTACGGCTCGGTGCCGCGCTTCGATCCCGCGCGATGGGATTTCCTCATCGCGGGGCTGGTCGAAAAGCCAGTGCGGCTGACGTGGGACGAGTTTAACCGCCTGCCGATGAAAGAAGTCGTCGCGGACATGCACTGCGTGACGCGCTGGAGCCGCTTCGACGTCCGCTGGGAAGGCGTGCCATTCACGGAAGTGGCGAAGCTCGCGAACGTGAAGCCAGAAGCGCGTTACGTGATGGTCCACGCCGAGGAGGATTTCACGTCCAATGTGCCGCTCGACGATTTGATGCGCCCGACGACGCTATTCGCGCTGCGTCACGATGGCGAGCCGCTGCCCGCCGACCACGGCTATCCCGTGCGGCTCGTCGTGCCGCATCTGTATGCGTGGAAGAGCGTGAAATGGGTTCGGGGAATTGAGTTCCTGCCGCAGGACGCCCCCGGCTTCTGGGAACAGAACGGCTACCACATGTACGGCGATCCCTTCAAAGAGCAGCGGTTCGATACAGACTAGGGGCGCGAGCTACTCACCAAGAGGCCAGGAATAAAAACGCCCCGGCGAAAATCGCTCGGGGCATCTGCGACCGGTCGATCGCGTATGTCGTGCTAGCATAGTGGTAAAAGGCGCACTAGTGAATGGACATGAGCGACGACACAAAGCTGTACATCAATTGCATGGAGGAAGTGCGTTTCCGGCTTAATTTTGTAAGGGACCTTCCGGCGCGAAACGGAACAACCGGATATCAGGTTATCGACCAAGAGCTTGTGTTTCTGCAATTGCGAAAGATATTGGAGCTGATCGCCTTCGCGTCACTCACCGCCAACAAGGCGAAATACAACGCGGCATACAAAAAGCTCACAACGGTTTGGAATGCTAAGGAGATGCTTCGCAACTTGGAGAGAATTAATCCTGAGTTCTACCCATTGCCCGTGCAGCCGCCACAGCTACAGGCTGACGGCACCAAACACTTTGGGGCCGTAGATGATTTTTTGACCAAAGATGATTTCGTTTCTCTCTACGACGTTGCTAGCACCTTTCTGCATGTTGGAAATCCGTTTGGAAACGTCGACCCGGTGATTAAGATGCGCTACAACGTGAAGCAATGGCTGGAGAGAATCCAAGCCCTACTCAAGCTGCATGTGGTGCGTCTTGTCGATGGCAACCTTTGGATAGTTGAAATTCCAGTGCAAGGACCAGTCAAGATGGGGTTTGCCGAGCCCCGGCCAGTCTTGACGCCCTAGTTCTCCGGTTTGCCGCCAATGCCCTTCACGATTCTGCACGTCTTCTGAACTACGCGCTCAGGGCTTGTAATGCTCCCATTGAACACGTGATGCTTCGAATCGACCAGTGTCCAACCATGCCCAACCTGTGTATGGCTGTGACCGTCAAGGTCGAGCATCAACGTCCAATTAGCATCCACAGTTTTTGCCATTGCACCTGTGGCCGGGGCGTTCGGATTCTTGACGGCCGTGTTTGCCATGTCTGAAGTAAAGTGAACCATTGAAAGTCCGTGGCACGCAGCCTCCGAGGCAAAAGCTACTTCCAATTTATTTTCAAAGTCCTTGACTACATCTTGGGGTGTTCGGTAAGTGGGGCAGGGTTTCGTGTTGCGGGCAGATAACTCGCAACCGTTTTTAACATAGTCGACGTTCCACCAATCGTCGAAAACTATACGTGTCGGATTGGCCTTTGGCGCGCTTTGTCCATGCGCAAAGATAATTGCGACAATTGTGAGCAGCACGGAGCACGCAAGTTTTTGCATTGAAGGTTCCTCAGTAAATGTCGTACTGCTCCCAGTGGAGCGTGGGGTCGGCCTGAATGATGATGCTTTTCTTCGACACCTGCTCGAGTTCATCCATCAAGCCCGATTCGCGCGTCTTCAGCGCCTTGGCGATTTCCGGGTGGACGCGGAGCGTGAGGCTCGCGGAATCGATCTCCGGCGCCATCTTCCTCGCTTCCGACTGTATCTCGTAGCACAGCGTGGGAATGGACTTCACCATGCCGGAGCCGGTGCAATACGGGCACGGCTGGCAGAGTGTCCGTTCGAGCGCCTGCTTGGTGCGCTTGCGCGTGATGGAGACAAGACCAAATTCGTTGAACGGGAGCACTTTCGAAGGAGCGCGGTCGGAACGGAGCGCCTCCTCGAGCGCGGCCATCACTTTGTCTCGGTTGCGCCGCTCTTCCATATCAATCAGGTCCAGGATGATGATGCCGCCCAGGTCGCGCAGGCGAATCTGCCGGACGATTTCCTTCACGGCTTCGATGTTCGTCTTGACGATCGTGTCTTCAAGGCGGTTGGAGCCGCGGCCGACGAATTTCCCCGTGTTGACGTCGATGGCCACGAGCGCTTCGGTGTGGTTGATGACGATGTAGCCGCCGGATTTCAGCCAGACTTTCGGCCGCAAGCCTTTGTCAATTTCCTGCTGAATGCCGAACTCCTCGTAAACCGGCGCGTCTTTGGTGTAGAGCTTCACGCGATTCGCCAGCGCCGGCTGGAAGCGGCTGACGAATTCCAGCACCTTCGTGTACTCCTCTTCCGAATCCACCCAGATCGCGGTGTAGTCGCTGCTCAGGTAGTCGCGCAGGATGCGCTCGACGAGATTCAAATCGCGATGCAGAAGCGTAGGCGCTTTGCGCTGCTCGCCCCGGCCTTTGATTTCAGACCAGGTCTTAGTGAGGAATTCCACATCGGCGCGGACTTCATCCGGCGCCGCGCTTGCCGCGGCGGTGCGGACGATGAATCCGCCGCCGGCGGCGCCTTTTGCTTCCGTGACGAGATGTCGCAAGCGCGAGCGCTCCTCGGCGGAAGCAATTTTGCGCGACACGCCGGTGTGGTCGAGCGTGGGCATGTAAACGAGGAAGCGTCCCGGCAGGGCGACATGGCTCGTGATGCGTGCGCCCTTCTTTCCGAGCGGTTCTTTCGCGATCTGGACGAGGATTTCTTCGCCCGCCTTCAGGAGTTCGGAAATCAGCTGAGTCCTGCGCGGCTGCCCCCGATGAGGCCCGCCGCGTCCGCGGAATGGGCGGCGTCCGCCACGCCCGCGATCCCGGTCGCGCCCGCCGCGGCGCACTGGCCGCTGCATTCGCGCACGATAATCGCCGCGCACGCGAGCCTCCGTGGGCATCTCGTTCGAAGAAGGCATCGCAGCAGCAGCTTCCTGCGGCATCGCCTCTTCTGAAGCCGCGGCGATTTCTTCCGCGGCAGCTTCCGCGTCGGCGTCGCTCTCTTCAGCGTGCAATTCTCTCGCGGCCGCTTCCTCATCCAAATTGCCGGCTGCGGCGAGCTCTTCGGCTTCATGCGCTTCCCCAGCGGCTTCGTCCGCTTCGGATTCTGCCTCGGAGGCTCCGTTCTCCTCCTGCTCAGAAGCTTCCACAGCGCGCGCCTCTTCGGCTTCACGCTCTGCCTCTTCCTGCTGCGCCTCGGCGACCTGCTCTGCGAGAGCCGTGGCTTCTTCTTCGGTGAGTTCCGCGGCAGGATGCGCTTCGGCATGCTCATCTGCATGCGCTGCGGGAGACTCAGTTACTTCTGCGATTGCCTGCTCTTGCACAAGCGCTTCTTCAACGTGAATTTGATCCGTGTGCAATCCGTTCTCTGGCGCGGGTTCATGGAACTCGCTTACCGTCGCGGCCTCCGCTGGCGCAGCTTCGGCTGCTGTCTCATGTGTTGTCGCTTTCGAAAGCGATTCGCCCGGGAGAGGCTCGAGGCTCGTCGCCCAATTCGAGAAGCGCGGCTCGTGGGTTCGTTCACCGCGCCCGCGGACAAATCTGCGGTCGCGCGACACAGACCGCTCTTGAGAGCGACGGTCGTGATGGCGGAATTCCATTGGATCACGAGGCTGAGCAGACTCCTGCTGTTCCAGCGGCTCGACTGGCTCTTGAACCCTGCCTATTCCGGCAACATTTCCGGCCTCCGGAGCAGGAACCGTTTCCTGAGCGAATTGCGGAGTTTCGACGGCAGGCGCTGAGATTTGCGCTTCCGCAGCGGGGTGCTCCCTCACTGCAGAGAGCGACTCGCCGGGAAGTAGCACTGACTCAAACGGCGCTGCCGGACCGCCCTCCGAAGGTTCGTATGGCCGGTGCGACGCATACTTCGATTGAGGCAGTTCGCGGCCATAGCGCCCGCGACCACGGCCATCGGGACGCCCGTGACGGCCACCGCGTCCGCGATCTCGTCCGCCGCGGCCAGATCCGCCGCGCTTATCGCCAGGCCGCCCCTCGCGATGCGGCCGCTCCGAAAACCCCTCCCGCCGCGGCGGGCCGGCCCGCAGCGCTTCGCCGCTGATGGGGCCAATCGTCTCGCCCGGCAGCGGTGTGACATCAACAGGCTCCATCGCCGCCGACGGACTCGCGCCCGGCGCGCCTTGCGCGAACACCTGTCCGCCCTGGTCCTCCATCTTTTGGATTTTTTCTTCGACGGTCTGGACCACCGAGTCGTATTCCTCGATGTCCTGCAGGAAATCGCTGACGTACAGGAAGGCGTCGCTATCGAGGCCGATGTCCACAAAGGCCGACTGCATGCCGGGAAGCACGCGAGTGACTCGACCTTTGTAGATGCTGCCGACTAACGCGAATTCTTTTTCACGTTCAACGTAGATTTCACAAAGCTGACCATCTTCCAAAATCGCGACCCGCGTTTCGTGCGGGTTCGCGGAAATCACCATCTCCTTCGCCATAAAAACTCCTCAGGGAGCACCGGCGCTCGGCCGCAGGGCGCAAGCGTGCACGCCGACATCCCGGCAAAGCCGGGGCGGCCCGGAGGGATTTTCTAATGTCCCCCATATGAATCCCTCATCCGATGCGTACCTCGTATCCCCATTGAAATTCCGGCGCGCAGCGCGCTGCCGGATTACCGCTGATCTTCGGGCTCAGTTGACGAAGCGACTTGTTCGCACATTCATCACCAGGCCCAATGCCAAAAACGCAAAGATTGTTGCAGAGCCTCCATAACTCATGAACGGCATGGGAATGCCTGTTACGGGCATGTAGCCGATTACCATCGCCGAGTTCACCAAGACGTGAAAGACGAGGATGGCCGCCACACCCATCACCAAGAACATCCCTGCCCGGTCTTTCGCCTTCTGCGCGTTGTCCACCAGCCGCAGAAGTAAAGCCAAGTAGAGCAGCAGCGTGATCAATACGCCAAAGAATCCCTGTTCCTCCGCAAGAGCCGCCAGAATGAAGTCCGAATACCGGACAGGCACGAAGCCTAACTGATTCTGGCTGCCTTTGCCAAATCCTTTGCCCCAGAATCCGCCGGAGCCCACGGCAATCTCCGATTGCAGGATCTGGTAGCCGGCTCCCTGGGGGCTTTGCTCGGGGTGGAGGAAGGTGACAAGTCTCTGCTTCTGATAAGTCTTCAGAAAATGCCCGTTCCAACCCACATAAGCTACAAGCGTTCCCAGAACCAGCACCGCCAACGCATGCTTCCAATCGATCCCAGCGAGAAATGCTCCTACGACGGCCGCGGGAATCAGCACCATGGCTGTTCCCAAGTCAGGCTGGAGCAAAATCAAGCCGGCCGGCACGCCAACCAGTAGCCCGACCTTAGCCAAATCCAAGAGCGTCAGCCGCTCAAACCGCATCTCGCTGAAGTAGCGGGCTAACGCTATAATTATAATCAACTTCGCGAGTTCTGACACCTGTAAATCGAAGCCGAGGATGTCCACCCATCTTTTTGCCCCAAACCGTGAATGGCCGACGCCGAGCACGATAACGAGCGCAACAACTCCGAGCACATAGAGGATCGGAGCTTGATCGAGCAGCGCGTGATAATCCACGCGGGAAATCAGCAACATTCCCGTGAAGCCGATGCCGATCCACAACAGTTGTTTCCACTGCATGCCCCGCATGGCACCATTGTGCGTGGAAGAATAAATCTCAAGAAGGCCGACGAGGCAGATCACCATGACGATGGTGAGCAGCCACCAGTCCAAATCGAAGATGCGCGCCTGCTCTCTCATTGCGTTTGCGGCACCACTGCCGCAACCGGCGTGCCGGCCGGCGCTTTCGGTTTGCGCGGCTTCGGCGGCTCTTGGGCTGCCTGGAGTTCGCGAATGGGCTGGCCCAGTTTCTGCTGGAAATAGGCCTCGACGAATCGGCCGGCGATGGGGGCGGCGACCCCTCCGGCTTCGAGAGCCGTATCCTGAACGAGAACGGCTACCGCAATTTCCGGACTATCTTTCGGCGCGAACCCGATAAACCAGGTGTTGTACCCGAAGTGTTTTCTCTCGCCGGCCGCCAGGTGACGCAGGCCCTCGGCGCTGATCACCTGCGCGGTACCGGTCTTCCCGCAGAATTCGATGTTCTGCAAATTCGCTCTCTTCAATTCGGCCAGGGCGAATTGACCCGTGCCTCCCCCTTCGTTGACGACGCCGTACATTCCGGCGACGACTTGCTGGATGGTGTTCTGCGACAGCGGCACGTGCACGACTTTCACGGGGCTGAAATCTTTCAGCAGATGAGGCTGGTACATCACTCCGTCCGACGCGATTCCGCTGATTGTGCGCACGAGCTGAATCGGCGTGACCTCGGTGGCGCCTTGGCCGATTGCCACGTTGATCGTCTCGCCGGCGTACCACTTCCTGTGCACAACTTTCTCCGCCCACTCTGGCGAAGGAACCAGACCGGGCTCCTCGCTCGGCAGGTCGATTCCCGTGCGCTTGCCAAGTCCAAGAAGGCTCGCGTAGTGAGCGATTTTGTCGATGCCCATCCGCTGGCCGACATTGTAGAAAAACACATCGCAGGAATGGACGATGGCGTTGTGCAAGCCGACTTCTCCGTGACCCTTCAGGTCCCAGTCGTGCTTTACGCGGCCGTAGAAGACGGCGTAACCCGGGCAGAAGACGTGGAAGTCGGCGGGAGGCGTGTGCGTTTCGAGCATCGCCGTGGCCATCAGGATTTTGAATACGGAGCCGGGCGCCACTTGCGCTTGAATGGCTCGATCGAGCAGCGGCTTTCCTGGATTGTCGTTCAGCGCGCGCCATTCGTCGTTCCGGATGCGCACGGAAAAATCATTGGGGTCAAATGAGGGCTGGCTGGTCATGGCCAGGATTTCGCCGTTTCGCGGGTCATAGCCGATCAAAGCGCCGACCTTGCCGGCCATTTCCTGTTCGGCGACGGCCTGCAGGTTGTAATCAATCGTCAACTGGATGGGCTTGCCAGGAATCGGCTCGGTGTCGTCCAGCGTGCGCACGGATTTGCCGACGCTGTTGACGATTACCCTGCGCATTCCGTCGGTTCCGGTCAGGATGTCGTTGTACTCGCGTTCGAGGCCAGCCTTGCCGACAATGTCGCCCGGCTTGTACCGGTCGCCGGCCTGCTGCTCGAGCTGCTCGGGCGAAACTTCACCTACGTATCCGATGACGTGCGCCAGGAAATCGTTAGGCGGATATTTCCGGCGCTGAACCATCATTAATTCGAGTTCCGGCAAATCCTCGCGGTGGGAATCGACGTAGGCGATGTCCGCGTCTGTCGCTTCCGGCTTCACGACGATGGGCTGGAATTTCGGCTCGTCCTTCGCAGCTTCGAGCTGCTGTTCCAGATCCGCCTTAGTGATGTCCAGTGCCTCGGTAATTTGATTCAGATCCTTGCGCAACCTTGAGGGATCATCGCACAAAAGCAGGACGCTGAAGGAAGGATAATTGTCGACAATCACGCGCCCGTTGCGATCAAGGATCTTTCCGCGCGGCGCGATGATGGGAATTGAACGAATGCGGTTTTTTTCCGCCAGGTCCGCGAAGTGGCCCGATTGGATGATCTGCAATTTCCAGAACCCGAGGAGAAGCAAGACAATGGAGAGAACGATCAGGTACGAGACGAGAATCAACCGCCCCTGAGGCAGCCTTTGGTCGTTACCAATCCAATTCGCCACGCAAACTCCCGCGCGGCGGGTCCTGGGAAAACCCGCTCGTACCTCTTTGTGTCCGCGGCGCCGAAGGAAAATGTTCGCCAGATTTGGCGTCTTTTCGCGGAGAGAAAGGTAAGCTTCAACCTAGCACTTGCTCCGCCGCGCCGCAAGCCGACTTGCTCTCTTAGATAGCATCTCTCAGCACAAAATGGCACTGTCCTGAAGTACAGGCTCTCATCCCGGACTGAACGGAATCCTATCTAATTGCGCGACGATCCGTCTGGGCATCGTGGTGAGAACTTTGTTCAGCACAGTCTATTTTTCTTCGCCTGTACTTCCGGCCAAGTGTTAGCGGTTTCGCAACTGTACGCCGGTCGTGTTGAAAGGCCTGTACCCGTATGCTAGATTCGCAGATTAGCTGAAAATCTTTCATGACCGCGGAAAAATTCACCGACGCGTCGCATCCCAGAATCAACAAGGTCGAGGTGTACTGGCACACCGTCACCTATCGTACGATTCTGATGTACGCTTTCGTGATCACCGTTCTCATTCTTGCCGGCAGCTACCTGTTGGTGCCCGACAGATTCATGAGCATCGTCAATCACCTGGCCGACGCGATGCAACCAAAGGCTTCGACGTCCGTTACGGCAGGCCTTCGCGGCGCGCATTTTGTGAACCTCGATGGAAAAGTGCAGGTCAAGAAGGTCAATTCTGTACAATGGGTGAACGCGGATTATCAGATGTCGCTCGACAAAGGCGATTTGATACAGACAGGCCAGGATGGCGTCGCGCGAATCGCGTTTGCCGACACGACCCAGTACACCGTTCAGGCCGACACATTCGTCACCGTCGAAGAAAACATGGTTCCGCCGAATAGCCCCTCGAGCGTCGGCGTGCATATCAGCGCGGGCGCTGTGGACCTCACAACCGGTTCATGGCAAATTCCCGGCTCCAAGGCCGAAGTTTCGTTTCAGGACGCTGTTGCTTCTCTCCGCCCGAACAGCCGCGCGGATGTACGCACAGATCCTTCGACGAATAAAAACGAAATCACGGTTGCCGCCGGCACTGCGGATGTGAAGCGAGGCGGTGAACAGGTTGAAGTAGGCCAATGGCAGCGAGCGTCGTTCACCGGCGGCGGGCCAATCACCAAGGCAGACGTACTCGCACCGCCTGATTTGGTCCAACCGGTGAATCTGCAACCGATCATCGTCCCTGATCCCAAGCACGCGGCGATTCGTTTTGAGTGGAAGACGGTGTCCACAGCGCGTGAGTATGAGCTTCAGGTCAGCGACTCGAATACATTCGGGAAATTGCTGGTGGATCACAAGACCGTCGATAGCACGGACGAAATCACGGGCCTTGCCGCCGGTCAGTACTATTGGACGGTGAAGGCTATTGATGCCAAGTACACAGTGAGCGAACCTGCCGGGGCATTTCAGTTTACCCTAGCCGAGGAAGATAAAGGGCAGGACATGCCCCTGACCGTGGACGACATCGAATTTGTGGGGAAGGCTGTCGAAGTAGTTGGCCACACAGAGCCGGGCGCGACCCTGATTGTCAACGGCGAAGCAGTCGCCGATATCGGGGCTGACGGCAAGTTCCGGTATTTCACTCAACCCATGACGTCGGGCGATCACGTCCTGGTGATCACGGGGCAGGATCGCAGAGGTCGCACAAACATCAAGAAGGTGCCGGTCGTCGTTCCGTAGACCGGGTTGAAGAATTTCGGGTTGGCCTTACATTCGGGCGCTCCGGGAAGATAATCCCGTTCCAGCGCGGGGGAACGCAGGCAAGAGGGGGTTCATGAAAAACGGATATTCGATGAGGTCGGTCTTTAGTCTTTTTTCTTCCGACCTCGCCATAGACTTGGGAACAGCGAACACGCTGGTGTTCGCGCGCGGGAAGGGAATCGTCGTCAACGAGCCTTCCATCGTCGCCATCAACAAAAACAGCGGTGAAGTCGTGGCCGTGGGCAAGGAAGCCAAGGAAATGCTTGGCCGCACGCCCGGCAACGTCGTGGCCATCAAGCCCATGAAGGACGGCGTCATCGCCGACTTCAAGGTCACCGAAAAGATGCTGACCTATTTCATCCAAAAGGCGCACAACCGCCGCGTCCTGGTGCATCCACGGATCGTCATCGGCGTTCCCAGCGAAATCACGCCCGTGGAAAAGCGCGCGGTGCAGGACTCCGCCTATCGTGCGCGCGCCAGCGAGGTTTACCTTGTCGAACAAGCCATG
>DASYXV010000014.1:0-5108 GCA_035934545.1 Candidatus Acidiferrales bacterium | reverse complement strand
TCATCGCAGCTTCGTGAGCCACCCGTGACACCAAACACGGCAACAGTCAGGATGCTGGCGGATCTCACACAGCTATTCTGGTTTTGCAGGTCGCTCTCAGGAAAATTGCTTCCAACGGGAATGAATATCGCTCTATTCGCGTTTCGCGGAAGCCAGGGGACATTTTGCGCAGGTACAGTCAACACGGAGCGTGTGGCCCAGGTGTACGCTCTGCGCATCACTTGATATTGGTAAGCCACCCTCAACCGGTTTTTCCAGCCATGTGCCTGGTCATTTCGTATGTCGTGAAAGACCATGCAAACCTTCGCGTCTCGCATTCTGAGAATCCCGAGCACAGCCAGCGCGCCCAGAGGGAAGCCGCGTCGCGACCACATCAGCGAGGTATACTGGAGAAGCATCCACCTCCCTTTCCACGCCCGGCTTTCTCTCCAAAGTTGTCCGCTAGCACGCAGCCACCCCTGAGTTTCCCAGCGCACTTCGGCCACATCCAGATGTTCTCCCCGGCGCGCAAATGCGCGGCTCAACTGCAAACAATAATCACGCACTCCATCGGTAGGAAGATCTTGCCGGCCTAACAAAGCGACCGGAGCAATCGGGGAACTCAGCGCCCTACGGACCGGCGGATTAGCTGCCGATGGCATCGCCAATGCGTACTCCTTTCTTATCCGCCACACCACTTCGTTTGTTTTTGTTAGGCCGCGTCTTCAGTCACTCTTCGATTTCGCCGACCTCGTCAAAAATCGCCTGCGCGCCAAGGTCGCGAAGGCGCGAATTCTATTGCTATCCGTTCGATCCGCAGTACCCAGCCAGTGTGGCCCTAAAACATTCGAATCCATGGTGTGCGCGAACGAATTCTCCGGCCCGCCGGCCCATCCCGAGTCGCAAATCATCGTTAGACAAGAGAGCGCGCAGGGCGCTGGAAAGCGAAGATGGATTCCCGGGCTCGACTAATATTCCGGTAATTCCATCTTCGACAATATCTGGAATTCCGCCAAGAGTTGTGCCAATGACAGGTTTCTGAAAAGCCATTGCTTCGAGAAAAACCAAGCCAAACCCCTCGCCTGTGCTCGGTAGAGCGAAAATCTCGCAAGCGGTGTAGCAACCGGCCAGCTCGCGGCGGGAAAGGCCTGAAATAAAATGGACATTGTCCCGCGCGCTTGCCGCAAGCGCGAGTTTCTTCAATCGTGGCAGATCATCTCCCTCGCCTACGAGTACAAGATGCAAATCGGGGAATTCTCCCGTCAATTCTGAAACGGCACGAATCAGCAAATCGGCGCCCTTATAACGTTCGCTCGCTGCCCATCGGCCGACTGAGAGCACGATTCTGCCGTGCGGAAATTGCGACGGCCGGGGAAGGCCATCCGGTAAATCGGCGAGGTTGAGAAAATCGGGATCAAGGGGCCAGGGGAGCAGGCAAATGTTTTCGGCGCGCACGCCTTGCACGGATGTGAGCTTGCGTGCTGTGTCAGAACTGGGAGCGAGGACCATGCTGGCGCTGCGGAGGGCTTTGCGCCGGAGCGCAGGCAACGGCTGCCACACTTCGATTCCATGCGTGCCGACGATAATTTGCGCTTGGCGGGCGAGGAGTTTCATAACCGCGGCGATTGGAGCGAGATTGGGATGCGCTGCGAAAATAACGTCTGGGCGAGCACGGGCAAGACCAAGGGCAGCGAGAATGAATCGCGATTTGCTGCGGAAGAAACCTCGATACCTAAAACGTAACCCTCCTACTGCGGCTTCGTGTTCTCCGTTTGCATCGTTGAGGCTGAGGAACACGTACGAACCGCCGCGCTCGCTGGCAATGGAAGCGAGAGCGGCAGCGGTTTGGCGGCCAGCCATTTGAATACCGCCCACGGTCGCAAGACCGGGAAAGAGTCCCACGATCATGGGAGTCTGATCGCCCGAATGTGGGCGCGGCGCAAAGACTGGTCAATCACGGCGCATCCTGTCGCGCGCTGGCGGCATGGGCGCGATGCTTCTTTCCCAGAGCATCCATTAAAAGCGCGGCGAACTCGCGGGAGTTGCGTTCCCAGGTATATTGTTGCACAGTCGAAATCGCCCGCTCGCTCAAGCGCGCACGCAGCGCGGCACTCTCATAGAGCAGCCGGATTTTTGCCGCCAAGGTCGCGGCGTCGGACGGATCCTGGACGACGATTCCGTTCTCCCCTTCTGAAATAATCTCTGAAATACCGCACGCGGCGCTGACAATAACAGGGACGCCACAGGCCATTGCTTCGGCGGGAGGCAGGGGAAGTACGTCTTCCTTCGACGGGCCAACGTAAAGATCCGCAGCACTGTAATAAAACTCGACGTCGTTACGGACCGGCAGAAAGTGAACACGGCCGGTGAGTGAATTCCTCTGCAAGACACTCTGATATGGCGATGGATCGTCACTGCCGACGACAAGAAGGTGGAGCGGGAGCTCACGAAGACGATCCATCGCTTCCAAAATAACAGGCAGCCCTTTGTTTTGCCAACCGTTGCCGATGAGCAGGAGCGCGAAGTGCTCTGGGTCGAGGCGAAGTTCCTGTCGAGCAGAGTCACGCAACTCCAAACGGCGCTGGAGATTGAATACGTCGTGGTCCAAGCCGAAATACACCGCGGGAAATGGCCCTGTGCGGCCGTAAAATTCTTGCAAGGGCGCGGCCGTTCGCGGTGTGATGAGGATGAGAGACGTTTCCGGATTTGTGTATATGCGTTTCTCGAGTGACGCAATGAGCCGGTAATACAACTGACGGTGCAGCGATCGGGCTGACTCGGAAGCAGAAGGCTTGCCCATTCCGGGATTCGATGGATTGCGGCGCAACAGCTCCGCGAAGATGATGTGAACAGAAATCAGATCGGCATCGAGACAATTGATTCCCGGAGAAAAGGTAAGGTCGTAGCGCCGACCGGCAAAGCGGGCGTCCCAGTTGCGTCGAAATTGGTTGCAGGTGAACCACCAGAGATAATTGAGAATATGCGGACCGGGAATCTTGGGAACTTTGTGCCAACGAATACAAGAAAGATCCAAATCCTGCACCTGCTGGCTGTAGAGGTGAATTTCGAATTGATCGGCTAAACGCGACACCCATTCAGCGACGTAGCGCTCGGTGCCGTGGTGCCTGTCAACGAATGGCGAGACAACGGCGAGCCGCGGTCGTCGCGTCGTCATAGCGGTTTTGAACAGGTCGGCTTAATCATGACTGTGTCGGCGTCTGGCATTGCTGGTTATCCCAGAGTGTTTGCGGCCATGGTGATTTCGCGGGCGGGTGGGACGGTGAGAATGTCCGGCAAGCGGAATAACATGCCAACTAGAATCCAGAGAAACGCATTGTTGACAAAATTTTCGTAGATATCGAGACCCAGAAATGCGAGTGGATAGAGAAGAACAAAAGTGTACCAGAAAATTGCGATCGCAACCGGGAACAGGCGCGTGTGCCTGAGTTGCCGGACGACTTTCCACGCAGACCAAAGCAGCGCAGCGGTCCAGAGAATCCAAAGGAAGGGCGCCAGAATTCCCATCTCTACAATAAGTTGGCCATAGCCCTCTTCGACGGAGATATTTGGAGCGGGTCCAGCCACTTGGCTTACATATTGACCGCCGAGCGACGCCCTTCCCGTGCCGTTTCCGACGATCCAATGGGGTCTCGAAAATGCATCCACGAGATTTTCGACAGGATAACTCCATGCCCGGTCACCTAGCTCATACGCTGAGCTGTTTGGTAGGAGAGTCTGAGAATAAAAATCGAAGCGAGAGGTGGCCGCAGACGGAAAAAAGGCGATAAAAACCGCGAGCCCGACCGCGGCGAACATGACGCTGCGCCGGATGGCTTTCATTAACCGGCGGCTTTGGCCACCGTGCAGCGGCGCGCCCCACAAATACGCCACCGTCAGCGTCGAAGTGCTAATCAGAGAATACAAAAAGGCCGTCCGGGAGCCGCTTAGAAGAGCGGCTACGGCGATCAGTGCGATTCCCCCGAGGACCATTTTCCGCCTTCGAAACTTAGAGAGGATGAAGTAGCCAGCCGCGCCCAGCCCGACGATCGTCGCGAGCACCAAAAAGAAAGCGAATCGTCCAGAACTGACGAATACAGAACACGGCAGCAAGAAAATCTGATTGGTGAGCGGCGTGACCTTTTCGAGCGCGCCGAGGTCTTGCAGCTCCGGCGCGAGAGTAGCAGGGCTGAGGAACGTCGGCCCCACTACCGCTTGAATAATGCCCAGGAGAGAAATGATACCGGCGAGAACCATGAACACGATCAAAAACCGCCACAAGTCCCGGTCGTCGCGGATGAGTGCATAGCCAACGAACATCAGCGGAAAGTAGTAAAAATAGAGCTTTATGCCGAGAATGCCATACAGAACGCTTGGAGAATACGGATTGAATACTTGAAGAACGGCGAGCCAGAAGAACAAGGCAAAGAAAAATAGAAATGGAGGGCGGAACAATTTCGCGCGGCCGCGACGAATCGCGACGAAGAGAGATATGTACGTGAGGCCCGCCAGAACGTCCTTGGCGAAATAGATCGCCATATTATTGCCAAGATATTTGCGAATGAGATCTTCAAACAGCAACCAGACAATGAATAAAAAAAATCCCATGCGCCAACTTTTAAGGATGGTAAGGGCGATCGCGCAAAGTACGAATCCCATGCCCGCAAACATGAGCATTTTGGTTTGGCCCGCGGAAATCCACTGCGCAGCCTGCCAGGCAGCCAGAATGGAGAATAGGAAGAGGGCCACGGAGATTAGTGTCTGGCTCCGCAATCCGAGAAGGCGAAATTCACCGAAAGAAGTGGTGCGGTTCCTGATTCCGAGTCTTGCCGCCCAACTTGTCATAATGATTCCCAGTTATGACTGTATCACGCCTCGCTTGCGGGCGATTTCCGGAGGTCAATGGCGTTCTCGATTCCACGGGCTAGGCCGTCGACATAGGCCCGAGGCGACCATTCGGCAACGCGCCGCTCCGCGGCTTGGCCGTAACGGCGAAGAACTTCAGGATGAGACAAAGTAGCGCGGAGAAGCTTTGCAAGGGCGTCGATGTCTCCGCACGGATAGACGAATCCTGTTTCGTCCTGCCTGATCAGATCGAATTTGGCACCGACGCGGTCGCTGACGATTGCGCC
>DASYXV010000081.1:0-4795 GCA_035934545.1 Candidatus Acidiferrales bacterium | reverse complement strand
CGCGCTCCTATTGCTTTTCGAATTCCAATCTCACGCGTCCGCTGCGTCACGCTGACGAGCATGATATTCATGATCCCAATGCCACTGATCACCAGCGCAATCATCGCAATCAGCAGCAACACGATGGTCAGAGCGAGGGAGATATGCTTTGCCGTTTCGAGGATCGAGGACAGATTCAGCACGCTATACTCCGCCGCAGGCCGATGGCGCGCCTTCAAAATTTCGGCTACTTCCTGCGTCACTAGCTCGACGTCCTGCGGATTATCCGCCTGCGCATAGAGCGTTCGAACGGAACTTTCGCCCGTATAGTATCGGATCAGCGGGAATGGCACGAGCACCGAATCGGTGGCGATTTCCGTTTGACCGAATGTCTGCACGCGTTCGCGGAACACGCCAATCACCGTAAAACTCAATTGCCCGACACGGATATTGCGCCCGACGGGATCGTCGTAGGGGAAAGCGACCTTGGCCATGTGCTCCGTAAGCAGGCAAACCTTACTGTTGGTGGTGAAATCGCCGTCATCAAAATAACGCCCGCTTACAATCAGAAAATTGCGAATCTGCTGAAATTCCTGGGTGACGCCCACCAGGCTTACGGGACGTGCGACGTTGCCCGCCACCACTGTCATGGCAATGTCGTGCGAGCCTGCCGCGTGCGTCACCTGAGGAATGCCCTGCTTTATGGCTTCGAGGTCAGCCATCGAAATTTGATCACCCAGTGTTGTTGTTTGGCCGATGCCGGAATCCACCAGCGAGGCATACACGATGTTCGAACCCACGGCTTCGATCTGGCCAATAATGAACCGCTTCCCGGCCAGCGCGACCGTGACCACGAGCACGATGCATGCGCTGCCGATGACAACGCCGAGCATGGTCAGCATCGCGCGCAGTTTGTTTGCGCGCAACGAATCCATTGCTAGATTCCAGGTTTCTTCCCAAACCACGTTTTCGACCTTCTCCCGAACGGCTCGCGTTGCGGCCACTATAGCAAATTAGAAATCGTCACCGACCAATATTTCTTGACGCCGCACGCGCACGTCATTACGATGCATTGAGTGCACCATTGAGACGCCCGTAATTTTTTACGGCGATGTTCTTCGAGATACGCGAAGGGTGAGGCAGTCGCCGGAAATAGCTGAACCCGCATCCCCGGAAACGCATGATTCAGGACAAGCGAATCGCCGTTGTCATGCCCGCGTACAACGCGGAGAAGACGCTTGAAGCAACTGTCCGCGACCTTCCCAGCGCGGTTGACATTAAGATTCTGGTCGATGATTCGAGCACGGACGGAACCGTTCCCCTCGCCGAAAAACTTGGACTGCAAGTCTTCGTGCATGACCGCAACTATGGATACGGGCGCAACCAACAAACATGCTATCGGGAAGCCCTGGCCGCGGGCGCCGATATTATCGTGATGCTTCATCCCGATTATCAGTACAACCCCGCTTTGGTGCCATCGCTCGCCGGACTTGTGGCGTGCGGCAGTTGCGACGTGGCGCTTGGTTCGCGCATTCTCGGCGGTGGCGCACGACGCGGGGGCATGCCGCTCTACAAATATATTTCGAATCGCGTCCTGACAGCGTTTGAGAATCTGTTGCTCGGCGCAAAATTATCCGAATACCATACCGGCTATCGCGCATTCAGCCGTGAAGTGCTGCTTGCCTTGCCGCTGCTCGAAAATTCAGACGATTTCATTTTCGACAACGAAGTACTGGCGCAAGCTCTGTTTTTTGGTTTCCGAATCGGGGAGATCTCATGTCCTGCGCGCTATTTCGCAGACGCGTCGTCGATCAATTTTCGCCGTAGCGTTTCTTACGGCTTCGGAGTACTTGCGACCTCCTTCAAATTCGCTCTCCAAAAATTGGGCATCGCGCACTTCCGGATCTTCAAGGAAACCGGGCGCAGGCTTAACCCTGACTATTATTCAAATGGCGCCCGCGAAGTTGCGCCTGCCCGCATCTAGGATGCGAGCGTGGCGGGAATATCCCCGGCTGGAAAACCCGAGGGAAGCACTACCTCATTGCCCTGTGAGGAAACATGCCAGCGTGGATTCGCGATTTCGTGAATTGAGGAACGCGGAGTGAAACGGAAAGACGCCGCCCTTCTGCTGCTGCTGACATTTGCTGCGCTCCTGATTCACGGTTATCATCCAAAATCGGAAGACGCCGAGATCTATGTTCCCGGCATTGTAAAAATTCTCCATCCTTCGTATTACCCCTTCGGTCAGGAATTTTTCGAGACGCACGCTCACCTCACTTTTTTTCCCAACCTCATCGCATGGACGGTGCGCCTAACGCATCTCTCACTCGACTGGGTGCTTTTCCTCTGGCACTTGGCCTCGGTCTTTCTTTTTCTGTTTGCCTGCTGGAAGATCGCTTCGAAATGTTTCCCATCTCAGGCGGGGCGTTGGGCCGCCGTTGTTATGGTCGCAGCGCTGCTAACCCTGCCTGTAGCGGGCACCGCTCTGTACATTTTCGATGCGTATTTGAATCCGCGTTCTTTCTCGGCCTTCGGAATTGTTTTCGCCATTGACGCGGTTCTCGAAAGAAAATATTTAGCCACTGTTTTATGGCTTGTTCTCGCCGCAGTCATCCAGCCGCTGATGGTGGTGTTCGGCCTGGCCTTTGTTTTGCTCCTTCTGATGTTGGACAAGCGGCGAAATTCAATGGCTTTGACTTCAGTCAGTTCGGCGGCGTTGTTGATCCCCGGATTCTCGTTTAGAGCGCCGTCGGCGGCTTATTGGCAGTCTTTGCAAAGTCATGCGTACTATTTTCTGCTCCGCTGGCAGTGGTATGAGTGGCTCGGTATCATCGGGCCGCTCGCTCTGCTCTGGTGGTTCAACCGCATCGCACGGAAGCGACGCCAGGCGGTGCTTGCGCGTTTGACCTGGACGCTATTCCTTTTCGAATTGCTTTTCTTTGCTGCTGGATTGATTGTGACAATTCCGCGGAGCCTTGAAATCTTCGCGCTCTATCAACCCATGCGCAGCCTGCAATTGGTCTATCTTTTTCTGTTTCTTTTCGCCGGCGGACTGCTCGGTGAAACACTCCTGAAGAATAAGCCGATGCGCTGGCTCTTGCTGTTTGCTCCGATTTGCGCGGCTCTGTGCTTCGCGCAGTTCCAGCTCTTTCCCGGCGACCGGCACGTCGAGTGGCCTGGCGCGGCTCCGAAAAATCCGTGGGTGCAAGCATTTGTCTGGATCCGCGGTAACACGCCCGAAAACGCCATCTTCGCTCTCGATCCAAATTACATGGCTCTGCCCGGGGAAGATCATCAAGGGTTCCGCGCGCTCGCCGAACGCAGCCGACTGGCCGACGGCATTAAAGATTGGAGCGCCGTCGCTCTCTATCCGGAGTTGCCACTCGCCGACGATTGCCTGGCGCAGACGCAAGCTGCGAAGGGCTGGAAAGGTTTTGGCGCTAGTGATTTTTCCCGCTTCGAGAAAACCTATGGAGTCACCTGGGTCGTCCTGCAGCGACCGAACTCGGCTGTTTACAACTGCCCCTATCGAAATTCCGCGGTCGAGGTTTGCCGTCTTAATTAGCCGTTGCGCGTCACCCCCTAGATGGCCAGTACATCAAGAGTTGGCATTCAACTGAATCAAATAGCGGCGTATCGCATCCTGCCACGTCGGAAGCAGCGGAAGCCCTTCGCGTTTCAGGCGGGCGTTTTCCAGCTGCGAATTGGCTGGCCGCAGAGCGGGGCGCTTTGTTTCCTCGCTGGTAATGGGATTCACCCGAACGCTCGCGAAGCCTGCTTGTCTCAAGATCTCCCGCGCGTAATCGATTCGGTTAGTGAAGCCTTGATTCGTCAGATGATAAGTTCCGTGCGAACCGCGCTCGAGAATTCGTTCGATGCCGAGCGCTGCGTCGAACGTGTACGTCGGCGCGAACCGTTGGTCTTTCACGATCTGCAACGGCTGGCCTTTGCGTCCCAGCTCAACCACCAGCGACACGAAATTCTTGCGATAGGGGCCAAACACGCTGCAAATGCGCACAATCCAGAAGCGCGGCAAGTTTTCCTGCACTTCCCTCTCGCCTTTGAGCTTGCTGCGGCCGTAAACACTCAAGGGCCGAGCCTCGTCTTCCTCCAGGTATGGTTCCGGCTTTGCACCATCGAAGATGTAGTCCGTGCTGATGTGCATCATCGGAATGCCAAATCGTTTACAGACGAGAGCGATATTTCGCGGACCTTCGGCGTTCACGCGAAACGCCAGCTCGGGTTGGCTTTCGCAAGCGTCCACATCCGTGAAGGCCGCTGCGTTTACCACGGCGTCTGGATGGGCGGTTTCAACCGCATGCGCAATCGCTTCACGGTCGGTGATATCGACTTCGCGGTGGCTCGCCGCGGAGATTTCGTGACGGGGCGCAAGCACTTCGGCCAGCGCGCGCGCCAACATTCCCTCTTTGCCAGTAAGGAATATTTTCAAGGAGATTTAGAGTTGGGCGAGAGTAGCCCGCCGCTTTACGTAGAATTTTTCGTAGTAAGCCTGATATTCACCGCTCTTGGCTTCGCGCACCCAATCAGAGTGAGTGCGGTACCAATCCACCGTGTGCTCGAGTCCCGCGTCGAGTTCGACTTTTGATTCCCAGCCAAGCTCACGCCGGATTTTCGAATCGTCGAGGGAGTAGCGCCGGTCGTGTCCAGGGCGGTCCTGCACGAATTCGATGAGTCCGTCGGGTGCGTTCAACAGTTTCAGCAGACTGCGCACAATTCCGATGTTCGGCACAGGACGCCCAGAGCCTATATTGTAAATCTCTCCGATGCGGCCCTTTTCCAGCACAGCGTCGAGCGC
>DASYXV010000069.1:0-1642 GCA_035934545.1 Candidatus Acidiferrales bacterium | reverse complement strand
GCGCTCGCTTCGAGGGAAGGATCTTTGTCGATCGCACGACGCAATGCAGCGAATCCGCCAGAAAGATCGCCTTGGCGCAGCAGGAAACTGCCATACCGCCACGCCACATCCGGCGAAACGGGAAAATCGAGTTGCGCCATTCCATAGGCCCGTCTCGTTGCGGAGAAATCGCCTCGCGCTTCGTCGAGAGCCGCAAGCTCAAGCCACGAGCGTTCAGAGAGAGGGTCAATTTGCGTCGCGCGCTGCAGATACTTTGCGGCTTTCGACTGGTCCCGCTGCTCAAGATTCAATTCGTTATATAGCGCGAGCTGCTCCAAATATTGAGCGTTGCCCGGTTCGAGTTGCGCCGCGGCAAGCCACTTCTTCGGATCAGAGGATTCGTTCCACTGTTCCGCAACCCAAACTCTGGCTACCAGGAAACAAAATTCGCCAGCCGCCAAGATGACCAGAAAAAGAAAAGACCAACGCGAGCGGCCATGAGAGAAATCGACGAGCATTTACTTAGGATATATCTTTAATCATTGAGTAAACACAAGTCTATTTCTCAACTTTTTGGAGGGAGAGCAAAATCAGTTGGAGGGGAGAAAAACGCTGCCGGCGCCCCATGGCAAATCGAGATGCCGGCAGCGGAAGAGCGGTCCTACTGCTTCAATGCATTTTCGATGAACGCCGCGACATTTGCTTTGAGCTTCGCGTGGGCCGCATCGTAGACATACATCATGTGACCGGCGTCGTAGTATTTGAGCGTAATGTGGCTGCGAAGGCTGGGCGGCAAGTCCAGATGATCCATCGTGTATTCTGTTTCGTAGAACGGAGTCGCCAGGTCGTAATATCCATTCTCGACCTCGACGTGCAGGTGCGGATTCGAAACCATGGCCTCGACTAGATCAGGTTCCACGTTCGGCGCGCCTGGAAATCCGAAACCGCGACCGCCATGCTTCCAGTCCCAACTTGCGCCGGCGAAGTTTGCCGACACGAGGTAGGTCATGTCCTTGCCATAATTCAGGTCTTTGCGGATGTAGTCGTTGAACGCCGCCGTGTAGGCTCCACTCAAAGCAGTGGATTGCGGATCGTACGAGGCGTATTCGGCGAGCGGATCATCCGCGGGGCCGGAAAAGCGCGAATCCAACCGGCCCGTTGTCAGTCCGCGGCTGCGCTGCAGCTCCGCCATAAATTGTGGCAGGTTGACGCGCAGATTCGCTTTCAGTATGTAATCTTCACTCAGGCCCGTGAACTGCGCGAGTTTCTTCGCAACGGCTTCCTTTTCGCTATCGCTGATTTTGTCGCCCTTCAGGAGCGCAGAGGCATACTCCGTGGATGCAAATTGCCGTGACTGGTCGACGATGCTGTCGAGATTCGCGGGACAGCCCTGCAATATTTTGTGGTAGCAGGCGGTTGCCGCGTAGCTGGGAACGTAGAGCACGTAAGCCAAATCCTCGCCGGGATAAAATGAAATCGTGCCCAGGTCGAGGACGGAGGACATCAACACAATGCCGTTCAAGTCCATGCCATAGTGCGATTGGAGATAATTTCCGACCACCGCTGAACGGAAAGTGCCGTAACTTTCGCCGATCAAAAACTTCGGCGAGTTCCAGCGATTGTTTTCGGTCACATAGTTGTTGATGAACTGGCCGAAGGCGCG
>DASYXV010000032.1:0-2231 GCA_035934545.1 Candidatus Acidiferrales bacterium | reverse complement strand
GGGATTTGCGGCGAGGTTTGCGCTGACTGGGAAGAAAATGGTCGGGACGACTGGATTCGAACCAGCGACCTCACGCACCCCAAGCGTGCGCGCTACCAGGCTGCGCCACGTCCCGACCGTTGCAGAAGCTTCCGCCGGGCGAACACCGAAACGTGTTCTACGTCCGATTGGAAGCGAAAATAGCGTATCACCGCGGTTCGAGGAGGGTCAAGGCGGCGAGGAGCTCTTCGCGAAGATCGAGCAGGTATTTGCGCTGTGCGCGGGAAAGTTCGTGGTCGCGCTCGCGAGCCGGAGGCGGCGCGGGAGCAGGTTCAACGCCCGGCTCGGCGATTCCACTCTGCTCGGCCAAATGGCGGCGCGCACCGGCGATCGTGAAACCTTCGTCGTAGAGCAGGCGCTTGATTTCGAAGACGGTTTCGATGTCTTCGCGGCGGTACATGCGGTGGCCGCTCGAACTCTTCACGGGTTGCAGCGTGGGGAATTCGGTTTCCCAGTAGCGCAGGACGAAGGCTTTTGTGGCGGTCAACCGGCTGACTTCGCCGATGCGGAAGAGGCTCTTGTCCGGTATGGCCGTCGTTGGCGCTGCGGATGACATAGCTGTTTCGTACCTCGTTTCGCCGGCTTCCAAGGATTATGGTAGGCCGATTTCGCGCAGTGTCAACCCCACGCCGCGCGCGCTGGAGCCTTGCGCGATGCTGACGACTGTGTTTCAAGATTCACGGTACGCAGAAAACGAGGCGGCTTGCGGAAGTGAGTTGCCTGTTCAAAGCCGTAGGCAATCTTGATTAATGTCGGTTCGCTCCACGCGCGGCCAAAAAACGAGATGCCCACAGGCAGGCCGAAGATGAATCCGGCGGGAACATTGATATTGGGATAGCCCGCCACCGCCGCCAGAGATGAGCTGCCGCCTGTGTCGTGGTCGCCGTTGACGAGGTCGGTGAGCCACGAAGGGCCCGCGGTGGGCGCGATTAACGCTTCGAGTTTGTGGGTGTCCATCGCGGCGTCGATTCCCTCCTGACGCGCGAGACGATGATTTTTCGCGCGGGCATCGAGATAAACTTTCTCCGTCAGCGGGCCCCTCGCCTCGCAGTGCACCATGATGTCCTGGCCGAAATACAGCAGCTCCCTGTCACGATTGCGGTCATTGAACTCGATGATTTCTTTGAGGGAGTGCACGGGAGCACTTGGAAACTGTTCGAGATATTTGTTCAGGTCGGTCTTGAACTCGTACTGCAACACGATATTTTCCGATGCGTCGAATTTGCCAAGTGAGTCGATAGCGACCGGATCGACGAGGACCGCGCCTTCGCTCTTCATGGCATCGAGCGCGGCTTTCATTACCGGGGCGAGCTTCTCGCTGAAATCGAATAATTTTCTGACAACTCCGATGCGCGCGCCACGCAAGCCGCCGCGGTCGAGGAACTTGGTGTAATCCGCCGATGCTTTTCTGGACGGCGCTCGGGTGGCGGCATCGTCCGGGTCAACTCCCGCGAGCGCGCTCAAAAGCGCGGCCGCGTCGGCGACGGTGCGGCAAATCGGCCCGGCGGTGTCCTGACTGTGCGAAATAGGAATAATTCCCGCGCGGCTGACGAGGCCCACCGTAGGCTTGATGCCAACGACTCCATTCGCCGAAGATGGACAAACGATGGAGCCATCCGTCTCCGTGCCCACGGTAATCGCGGCGAGGTTCGCGGAAGCGGCAGCGCCGGAGCCCGAACTCGAACCGCAAGGATTGCGATCCGTGGCATAAGGATTGTTGGTTTGCCCGCCGCGCCCGCTCCATCCGCTGGACGAATGGCTCGAACGGAAATTGGCCCACTCGCTCAAGTTTGTTTTACCCAAAATTACGGCGCCCGATTCGCGCAACCGGCGCGCGACGCCGGAATCTTTTGTTGGAGTGAATCCATTGAGAGCAAGAGAGCCCGCCGTGGTCATCATGCGGTCCGCAGTTCCGATATTGTCCTTGATGAGGACAGGAATCCCGTGCATCGGGCCGCGCGGGCCTTTGGCTTTACGCTCCGCATCGAGAGCATCAGCAATCGAGAGCGCATCCGGATTCAATTCGATAATGGCGTTGATCGTGGGACCCTGCTTGTCAATCTCCGCGATGCGGTCGAGATATTTCTGCGCCAGCGAGCGGGCCGTGAATTCTCCGGACTTCATGCCACCCTGAAGATCCGCAACCGTCACTTCATCGAGCTCGAAAGGTTTCACGTCTGCCGGCGATTGTT
>DASYXV010000024.1:0-2430 GCA_035934545.1 Candidatus Acidiferrales bacterium | reverse complement strand
AAGCTCACGCTGGAATATTTTCAGAAGAGAGTTGCCGAAGAGCGCCGCGTCACAGGCTAGGACTCGGGCGGTTCAGGCTAGAACTCCGGCGGAACTGGAAACCGCAAGGTCCGGCCTGCCGACGGAGTGATATTCGAAGCCCAGCGCCTTCATTTCCTGCGCGGAAAGCAAATTGCGACCGTCCAGGACCAGAGGTCTGGCCATGCTCTTGTGAATGCGCTTCCAGTCGAGCTTGCGGAACTCTTCCCATTCCGTAACGATGAGCAACGCATCCGCGCCGCGGGCCGCCTCGTACGCGTCCGATGCGCAAATGAGATCCGGGAACTGTTCGCCGATTTTTTCCATCGCTTGCGGATCGTAGGCCTTCAGCCGCACGCCTTCTGTTTGCAGTTTCTTTATCAATTCGATCGATGGAGCAAAGCGAATGTCGTCGGTATTGGCCTTAAATGCCAAACCGAGAATACCGATCTGTTTCCCCTTCAGTACCCAGAGCGAATGGCGAAGCTTTTCGACGAAGCCCGTAATTCGCTGATGGTTGATACGTTCCGCTTCGCGGAGCATGGCAAAGTCTATGCCGTTGCGTTCGGCCAGGCGCACAAACGCCTGAACGTCCTTGGGCAGGCAGAAGCCGCCAAACCCGAGGCCGGGACGCAGAAAGTGCGGCCCGATTCGCGGATCCAGACCGACGCCGTGCATCACTTCTTCGATATTCGCGCCGAGCTTTTCCGCCAGATCGGAAACCATATTGGCGTAGGAAATCTTCAGCGCGAGGAAAGAGTTCGAAGCATGCTTGATCAACTCGGCGCTATTGATTGTGGTGACCACCCAAGCGGGAGCTTTCAACGGCGGGCAGGCGCCGTCGTGTACCGGGCATTTGAACTCTTGCTCGAGCACTGGGCGGTAAATTTCATGAAGCTGCTTTTCGGCGATTTCGTCGTCAACGCCAATGACAATGCGATCCGGGTGAAGAAAATCTCCGATGGCCGTTCCTTCGCGTAAAAATTCCGGGTTGGAAGCGACGCGGAAACGTACTCCGCCACGGCGTCCATAAATCCCGAGGACGCGCTTCAACTGCTGGCCCGTCTGCGCGGGGACGGTGCTCTTCTCGACGACGAGCTTGTCGGATTTCGCCTCGATGGCAATCATCTGCGCGACGTGATCTATGGCGCTGAGATCCGAGTCGCCAGTCGGAAGCGGCGGAGTTCCCACACAAATGAAGATGGCATCGCCGTCCGCGGCTGCGCGGGGGTCGGCGGAAAAGGACAGGCGGCCTTCCTGGCGATTTCTTTCGACGACGCTGTCGAGACCGGGCTCGAAGATGGGCAATTTGCCGGCTTCGAGCGTGTCGATTTTGGATTTGTCGTTATCAGTGCAAAGAACGTGATGACCGAGTTCTGCCAGGCATGCGCCGGTGACTAGACCGACGTAACCTGCGCCGATTACGGATATTCGCACGGACTTCTCCCTGTGTGAGCCTTTATGAGATGGTACATGAGCCTTTCATACGCGCCCAAGCATTTTCGTATAACCAGCAGCCTGCGCCAATACCCGAATTGCAGTATGCAACGGTTTGCACTCCGAGGGCCGCTGTAGCATCACGATTTGGCGAGAAGGAAACTACCGATAACGAGCGCGTCGGCGCCAGAACAGAAATAACTGCGGACGGCGTGGCGCGGAGAGAGCACGAGCGGCTCGCCGAACAGGTTGAAGGAAGTGTTGAGCAAGACGGGCGCGGGCGCTTGCGCACCGAAACCTTTCAACAAGTTCCAGAAACAGGGATTGGCTTCCCGCGCGACGACATGGAGGCGCACCAGATCGCCGGGCAGCGTGTGCGTGGCAAGCAAGTTGCGGTGTTCGGGGCGAAGGCGGCCCATGGTAGCCATGAAATGCGCCGGCGGCGTAAAGTCGAAGTATTTGGCGGCGTCTTCTTCGGGAACAGAGAGCGCGAATGGGCGAAAAGGCTCGCGGTGCTTTACGTAGTCGTTGAGATTTTCCTTCACGTAGGGAGTCCAGGGCGATGCCAGAATGCTGCGATTGCCCAGCGCGCGCGGCCCGAACTCTGCCGCGCCCTGAAACCAGCCGACGATTTTCCCGGAAAGGAGCAGCTTCACCGTCTCGTCGATTTTCCGGGCATCCGAGTCCAGCCAGCGATAGACAGCCTTGCAATTGTCGAGGACTTTCTTGACGTCTTCATTCGAATAGCTTGGACCAAGATATAAATGGGAGAGAGGGGCGGTTCTCGCGTGCTTCGTTTTTTGCCCACGAGCCAGCGATGCGGCACCGAGGGCCGTTCCTTCATTTCCCGCCGCGGGCTGCACAAAGATTTTATCGAAGCCGGATTTCTGCTCCAGCGCGGAGACGAGAAGCGGATTGAGAAAAAGGCCGCCCGCCACGCAAAGATGCGGTATGCCGTGACGCGCCCGAAGAGAC